>CAYYIW010000015.1:0-88215 GCA_964472085.1 uncultured Rikenellaceae bacterium
TTGCATTGCTCCGCAAAATGAACCTGCCTTTACCAGAATAGTTGATTTTGCATTAAGATAGGTGTTACTTTAATAACAGAAATGAAAATCAGGAATAGACTGATATTACCCAAACCCGTCAAATAGCCGTCATCATGTTTGCTGATTTTTCCAGCCGGAGTACTTTTTATAAAAATTATTTTAGTCGGTAGAATTTCATGACATAAAAAGTTCATAAAGCGATAGATACATTAAAAGAATTAAGCACATCTATAAAGCTTGCCAGCAACAAATTACACATTATTGGTGTTGTGGCAAACAATGATCCTGTTTCAATTGATTATATTTCTCCACCGGTAGGGCGGCGTTGTGTCTTTATTTCTTTCCTGGTGACTGACGGGCGGAAGCGTGTCAGGAAGTTTATATTTTGCAAAACAGACGTCAATAACACTGGAAAGCAATATATTTATAGTATATTTCCTTAAGCAGTTTTATGGATTCACATGGTAATCGTACAATTTTCTTTGCATTAGGAATTCTGTTAGCCATAATACTAATCGGAATTATCGGATATATGCAGATAGAGGGCTACTCCATAATTGAGGCACTCTACATGACAATAATTACAATCAGCACTGTTGGTTTTGGAGAAATTCGCCCCTTCTCACACGAAGGAATGTGGTTCACCATAATGTTGATAATTTTCAGCCTTGGATTTTTTGCCTTTGCCATTTCAATAATAACCAAGCACCTCTCAGATAGATTTCTCAACATTTATAATGTCAAAACAAAAATGGAAAAACAAATATCAAAATTGAAGGACCATGTGATTGTTGTTGGGTACGGTCGAAATGGTTCGCAGGCTGTGGACGAATTGCTTTCCAACAAGATTCAGGTTGTTGTAATTGAAAACAGGCCTAAAGTGATTGAGTATATTCAGGAAAATCCTAAAATTATATATATCGATGGTGATGCCACCGATGATAGTGTACTTCATAAAGCAGGGATTGAGAATGCAAAGGCACTTATCAGTGCTTTGGCAAACGATGCCGACAACCTGTTCGTAGTTATAACAGCCCGCGAAATAAATCCCAAACTAATAATAATTAGCCGGGCATCGGCCATAGCCAATGATAAGAAGTTAAAGCTGGCGGGTGCAACTAATGTTATTATGCCTGATAAGGTTGGCGGACAAAAAATGGCCAAACTTGTTATTCAACCCGATATCCATGAGTTTGTCGAAAAAATAATGCTTCAACGATTTGGTGATGTTTCACTTTTTGAAATATCATGCTCCGGAATCAATTCTGACGCTAACAAGACAATTGGAGAACTTCGTATCAGAGAAAGAACAGGTGTCAGTGTCCTTGGTATTAAGCATGAAGATGGTCAGTACATACTTAATCCACCATTGGATACCGTTCTGAAAAAAGGCCTTATGCTCTTTGTTCTTGGAAACAAAGATCAGGTCGGGATGCTTAAGAGTCTTTTAAATGGCTAACGTGTAGCATAATAATATGCTTGTTGCATGCCCCAGCAGCCATTAATTTGTGAAATCTTATGTTTTATCCGGCGGTACAGATCCACCGTCCCTGTTTGACACCCGCAGGAAGCTTGCCAGGAAGAGTGAAATTCCCACACCACAGACTCCTGTCAATGAAACTGTAGTGTATCCCAGGAAGTGCACCAATGGTCCGCTCAGGACTGTCCCCAAAACAGTTCCAATGGCTCCGGAAGCATTGAACAGTCCCATGGCCTCGCCCTCACTGACAGGGGTTATCTCGGCCGTGATGGTAGTCCCTGTAACACTTAATACAGGCCATGCAAGTATGATGATGGCAAAAGCAGCAGAAGCGAAGACTGATCGCGATGAGAATTGGAGGAAAACCAGTGCCAGCAGCATTCCAAAGCCGAGCAGTCGCAGTAAGAGTCCCCCCCGATATACGATTCCAACTCCGAATTTATCAGCAAGCCTGGTACTAAGGGGATACAATGCTATGCCCACTCCCCCTGCAACACCATAAATAAGTGAAGTGAGTCCGGGAGCAACACCGTACGCGGATTTCATGGCAAGTGGGAAATATGCAAAAAAGGCCGCAACACCAAAAGCCATGATGAACCATGAAATAATAAAATAGCCGAATACGGAGCGAAGAAGTTTTCCTATGTTGCGAAAGGCCGCCATATTCAAATGGTGAGAATGGCGGAGAATGCCTCCTCCCAGAAACTCAACACGTCTGAACTTTGCCAGTTCGTGGAAGTCGAGATGATGAAGATGATGTTCCTTTATACCGCTGGGTTTTGAGGCAGGCAAACCAAAATGTCCGATAATGATTGCCGGAATAAGGAGTGCCGCACCTGTCCATAAACCGGCAGAGAAGCCTTCTCGTCCGGAAAAAGCGGCCGCCAGGAACAGGCCGATTGTCTGTCCGAAGCCGTTAAAGCTTTGCAGCCAGCCTATCCGAGAGGCCCACTCATTCTTCGGATTGAATTCCACTACGAAAAGGCTGGCTACTGTTGTGATAGCTGCCGTCCCGGCACCGATGAGGAATGCTATACCAAGCCATTCTGTGAGTAATTTACCAAATGGCATTACAACAAGACTGACTATCAAAATGACAAAACCGCTGAAAAATACAGAATGGTGAATTTGTTTCTTGTCTGCCAGGTTACCCCAAAGTGGGGATGTGAGCAATCCTAAATTATATGCCCCCATCACCCAGGCAACATCGGCGAGACGGTGCGACAAACCCTGAATCATAAGAGGCAGTAATACCGGTACAAGTGCGGCAGAGACAGCTCCCAGGATCGCGTAGCTGCCATACCATACGGAAACGGATTTTCGGATCGTCGTTATTGGATTATTCATTTTAATATGACTTGTGACACACTGGTGTATTTATATCATTACTATCCAGCAGAGCATAATTAAATATGTTGATCTTAAATAATTTATAAAGAATTAAATTTACATAGGCTTTGTAAAACAGGAATTAGATAGTCCTGTAATTAAATTACAACAATAAATAAACTAAAATTGTTGAACCGGTTGATGGGGAAGGCACATAAATGCATAACTCTGATGGTACATGTAAACAGGGATAAATGATTCTTAAACCAAATTGTAAGAGATATTTAACAGAGCGCTAAATGATCAATTATCTGGCTTTCGGGATAACCTATGCCTTTGCATGTGTTGTGCAGCCTGGCCCGCTTCAGGCTTTTCTTATTACACAAAGCCTGGCGAACGGGTGGCGAAAAAGTCTTCTCCTGGCATTGGCTCCTCTTATGAGTGATATTCCGATTATCATTCTGATTTTGTTTATATTATCGAACGTACCTCATGAGGTACTGCAAATACTTCAGTGCCTTGGTGGAGTATTCCTTCTGTATCTGGCTTTTAATGCTCTCAAAAGGAAGAAAACACCCGATAAATCCAGTAAACAAAATGTTACAGGCAGAAGCAATTTATTGAAAGCAATAATAATAAACTTATTAAATCCGGGACCTTATCTTGGATGGAGCCTGGTTATGGGACCCCAATTGATCAGGGCCTGGAACGAGGGTCCGGGGAATGGCATAGTCCTGGTAGCAGGATTTTATTGTTCAATGGTCATTTATTCAGCAATTATGATAGTGCTTTTTGGTGTTGCCTCCAATCTCGGACCCCGCGTAAACAGGATATCACAAAATATTTCAGTAATTGTTCTGATAATTTTTGGATCTTACCAGTTGTGGACAGGTTTGACATCATTCTGATGATTCCGGGAACAAACCAGGGTACTCAATTTCATCGGACAAAATGATTAAATTGAACATATTTAAGAAATCACGGAAAAATTGTAAAACATGATATTTAGTATCATTCAAATTCTTGACTTTACTATTTACAGAATGTAACTTTGAAGTGACTAATTATTATGATCATGAAATCCTTAACCTGGTCATATTCCTTATTAGTTTCTTTGATATTTGTAGTAACCGGCGTCAGCTGTACAAGGGATGAGTTACTTAAATTGCCATCTGTATCAACAGCGACCCTGAAACAGATTAACAGCACTTCAGTGTTAGCAGGAGGCACAGTCTCTTCAGATGGTGGTTCATACGTTACAGCCAGGGGCATATGCTGGGGAGAAAATCAGGATCCTACTCTTAATAATAATTACACTACTGACGGAGATGGTATTGGTTACTTTGAAAGTACATTATCCGGATTATCAGGCGGTACTGTATATTACATTCGTTCCTATGCTACTAACAGTCAGGGTACTGCTTATGGCAACCAGTATTTGTTTGTTACACCTCTTACCGATGTTGACGGGAACGTCTATGCAACTATAACAATAGGCGGTCAGACATGGATGGCACAAAACCTCATGACAACAAAGTTCAATAATAATACTGATATTGGGCTTGTTTCCAGTAGCTCTGTCTGGAGTCAGCTTGACAGGCCTGCTTATTGCTGGTATAAGAATGACAAATCGACAAATATGCAGGTATATGGTGCATTATATAACTGGTATGCAGTGAACACCGACAGGCTTTGTCCGGTAGGATGGCATGTCCCAAGTGAAAAGGAATGGCTCATTCTCTCAGAGACTCTGGGAGGCGAACTGATTTGCAGTGGGCAATTGAAAGAATCAGGAGTCTCTCATTGGCAGGAACCGAATGAAGGGGCAACCAATAATTCCAGTTTTACTGCCTTGCCAGGAGGTTACAGAACAGGCCTGTCTTCAGGTTCATTCCGTACCCGGACTTATTTCGGATGGTGGTGGGCCAGTACGGAATATGATGAAACAGGGGCCAGGGCCAGGCTCATGACCTATGATTCAAAAGAGCTGATGATGGGAACTGCCCTTAAAAGAAACGGATATTCAGTAAGATGTGTTAAAGATTACCACGTTGAGAACTGACCGGGCTGCCTGCAGCAGGAAAGATCAATTTTATCCCTGATAAGTGCAAAAAAAATTTGGAAACTAAAATAATCATTGTATATATGTACTATATATATATAACAATAGAAAAATATAACAATAATAGTATATAACAATGATAAAATTTGTTTTAGACCCGAAAGCAGGTATCCCGTTCTACAGGCAGATAATTGACCAGATAAAATATGGGATCGTATCCGGTAAGCTAAAGACCGGAGAACAGCTACCTACCGTCAGGGCATTGGCTGTTGAATTAAAGGTTAATCTGAATACTATTGCTAAAGCCTATAAAGAGCTGGAAATTCAGAATATCCTTGAGACTCAGCAGGGCACGGGTACATTTATAAGTACAATGGATATTCAGATCACCGAAAAAGAAAAATCAAAAAAGCTCCAGGACATCTGTAATGAGTTTCTGACAGTTGCCCACAGTTATGGATTTTCTGTAGATGATATTATTTCTCAATTAAAAAAATAGCACTATGAAAACCTCTACTACCAAAAGCTACCTTAATCCGATCTCAATTACTGTACTAATAGTATTGACCGTTATTCTTGTCGGATTATATCAGTTTGATGTTTTAAGCATGCCATATCTTGCAGTATTGTTTGCAGCTTCAATCTTCATTGCATGTACTATCCATATAGCAGACCAGTGGGAAAAGGCAGTCATACTCAGGATGGGACGTTTCCTGGGACTTAAGGGTCCAGGTATCTTTTTTATCATACCAATCGTTGACAGGATAGATACCTTCATTGACCAGCGCGTGCGGGTAACCGACTTTAAGGCAGAACAGACCCTGACCAAGGACACGGTACCAGTAAATGTAGATGCCATTGTGTACTGGACTGTCTGGGACGTGGAAAAAGCAGCACTGGAGGTTCAGGAATATGAGAAAGCTATTGCCTTTATCGCACAGACCGGCTTAAGGGATATCATCGGTAAGCATGAACTGGCAGACCTTCTGCAGGAGCGGGATAAAATTGCTGAAGATCTGCAGAAAATACTGGACATTAACACAAACCCATGGGGAATTACCTGCCAGAATGTTGGTATAAAAGATATTGTAATTCCGCAGGCTCTGGCCGATGCTATGAGCAAGGAAGCACAGGCTGAACGGGAGCGAAGGGCAAGGGTCATCTTAGGAACTGCCGAGACCGAAATCGCCGAGAAATTTTCCAAGGCCAGCCAGGAATATCGTGATAAACCGGTCGCTTTACACCTGCGAGGTATGAATATGTTATTTGAAGGACTCAAAGAGAAAGGTTCAATGGTGATTGTTCCCAGTTCTGCCCTGGATTCAATGAACCTGGGGGCTATGGGAGGGTTGGTTGCTTAATCAAAGGCCAATGAATCCAAAGAATCTGATAAATAACTGAACCATTACCCAACTTAAATACTCAAGCGGTAGTTTGTTTTAAGAATTTTGTGGACCAATATATCTACTCAGACTTCAAAGAGTCAACCGGGTTATGCAATGCAGCCTTGAATGACTGAAAACCAACAGATAAGGCTGTAATAATAACGGCCAATACACCTCCAGTCAGAAAACTGAGAATACCGATATCGGTCTTATATGAAAAGTTTCTCAACCACCAGCTAATTATTAAATAAGAAAGCAAAGAGGCTGTAATAAATGAAATAAGAACAAGGCCAAGATATTCCATCGATAGTAATTGTACTACCTTTCCAGTGGATGCGCCCATAGCTTTCCGGATACCTATCTCTTTTGACCTCTGTTCTGAAGTAAAGGAAGCAAGCCCCAGCAATCCGAGAGCTGCGATTATAATTGCAAGGATTGTGAAAACGAGGAATATCTTTCCCAGCTGCTGTTCCTTGCTGAATTTTGCCCTGAAATCATCTGTTATAAACGAATAGTCAAATGCACTGCTTTCAGCCAGGGATTTCCATTTAGTCTCTATAAGTTCAATCTTCCTGTTAATATTTCCCGGAGTTAGACGGACAACTATGTTATCTCCCTCTTTTCCGTAGAATATAATAAGTGAAGTTATTTCTTCCTGGAGAGATTGAAAGTTATAATCTTTCACAACTCCAATAATTTCACGTTTATCCTCATTATTATCTTTCCAGAATGTCTGAATCTTTTGCCCAACCGGATCATCAAAACCAAAAAGACGTGCTGCTGCCTCATTAATAACAACACCATTAACGTCGGAAGAATAATCCTTTGAGAAGTACCTGCCATCAGCCATTTTAAACTTAAGTGTCGACATCAGATCTTCATCAGCAATGCAATAGTTACTTCCTCTTTCCTGGTTGTCTTCTCCGACCGGTCTGAATAAATCCGAGTAATTGACATCTGGCGGAACAAGGTTGCTAAAACTTGCGGAAACAACCTCAGGCATCTTAAGCAGTTCCGCCTTAAAAGCCTCCTTATCTGTACCAAGTGATCCTGCATTCTTGATTACAATAAGGTTATTTTTATTAAAACCAAGGTCTTTATTCTGAATAAACTTCAGTTGCTTATTTATAAGCAGAGTACAAATAATTAATCCTATCGATATGGTAAACTGTGAAATTACCAGTATCTGTCTTATTCCTTTGCTTTTAATTCCTGCTTTAATTTTTCCTCTAAGTACTTCAGCAGGCTTGAACGATGTAAGGTAAAATGCAGGATAGCTGCCGGCAACAATACCGGTTAACACTACAAGACAAATAATGGCAGTGATATAATAAAAATTATTTAATGCCTTTATATTTAATAATTTGCCGGCCAGCACGTTAAAATGTGGCAGGATGATCAGCAGTATAAACTGTGCCAGAAGTAAGGATATCAATGTATATAATACCGACTCCGTCAGGAACTGTGTCCGAAGCCTTCCGGAAGTACTGCCCATTGATTTTCTTATGCCAACCTCTTTTGCCCTTCCTGAATATCTTGCTGTTGATAGGTTCATGAAATTAATACAAGCGATAACGACAATAAAGATTACTATCCCAATCAACAGGTAGATGGTTTTCATGTTTCCCCCTTGCTCCAGATGAAGATCAGTATCCTGTTCAAAATGTATATCTGTCAGTGGTTGAAGATAATAACCGTACGCTCCCCCCTTTTCCAGGAATTCTTCAAATGATATTCCCAGATATTGCTGAGCCTGCGGACCAATATGTTTCTTCACTAAACCGGGTATCTGGGATTCAATATTTTCTCTAATTGCATCATCCTGCAGTTTTATATAGGTCAGAAGGTTATTGTTTACCCATACAGGACTATGGCTGCCATTCCACGATTCCATGGAAAGGATCAAACTGAAGTGAAAATGTGAATTTGATGGAGGATCTTTACAGATACCTGTAATAGTGCAGAGCATTTTATCTTTCCCGAATTCAAGATTCTGACCTATACAACGGTTATCTCCCGGACCTGCATATCCAAAGATTTTTTTTGCAACCGTCTCGGTCAGCACTATACTGTTAGGTCTGGCCAATATCTCTTTTGGATCTCCTGACAAAAGCCGGAAACTGAAGAAATTAAAGAAATTTGTATCTGCAAGGAGAACTTTTTTTTCAGTAAAAAGATCTTCATCGTGTTCAATAGGGATATCTTTCCATAATGCAATCCGGCATGCCTGCTGAACACCTGGTATCTCGTTCAGGAAACCTGAAGCAACAGGCGAAGAAGTATAGGCAGAGTTGAATTGTTGTCCTGACATCCGTCCCATCAGGTTAACCCTGTAGATCCTGTCAGCATCTTTATGGAACTTGTCATAGCTGAATTCATCAATAATATAAAGAACGATTAAAAGACTGGTAACCAATCCTATAGTCAGTCCTGTTATGTTGATAAAAGCATAGAACTTCTGTCTTTTAATGTTACGCAGGGCGATTTTAAGGTGGTTAAACAACATTGGTTTTAGTTCTAAATATCAAAAACTTGCTTTACAGTTAAAAAGACGACAGATACCTGAACATGCTGCTTCAGAATCATTGTTAACATACTGTATTAGCGGAATATGTTGATAAAAATGTATTCTTCTTATGCCACCAGGTGGTATAAAATCTTTTTTGTATGACCTTTTCTACAATATTGTATCGCCTGCAGCAAAAAGTACACCGTGTTTTACTCCGTGTTACTCCGTGGTTTTAAATAGTTCATCGTCAAACGCACAGGATTCTGAGTTAAGTGTCTTTCATATACACCCCTGCACCACTCCCAGGAGGGGATTCAATATACTGTACCCTATGCTCGACTGAGCCAAAGGAACATAAAAAAGAGGTGTCCTTTTGAGACACCCCTGGGTATATGTGGTAATACCGGATCATATTGTTACCATACGATGTATTACTGTCAATAAGACCTCTGTCCTTTATAGACCGATGCATTATATACGGCCTTTACCCTGCCAGTATAAATCAATTGACCTCTCGTTAAACCTGTGATCGTTGCAGAGGCGTTATTGTTGGCACCGATCAGCATTAATACATCATATGTTCCGATATTTGTTGTAACTGTGAACCTTACTGTGTAATTCAGATGTTTAGCATCCTTCGTTATTTTCCACGAATTGAGGGTTCCTTCAGCTGTAACACCACCTAATCCGTTATAACCAAGATTTCCCATGTTATTACCTGTCTGTAATATTACCTGATCGGGTTCAATCTTGATAAAGTTTAGTGATGAAGTGACAGGTATCCTGTCGCCATACTGATTACTAAGATAATCAGCTTGTAGTACTATACTTTTCCTCTGGAGCAAGGTGTCAATTGCCTGGAAGTTGGCTTTCAGCTGTGCTTTCCTTGCTTCTTTCTGTTCCTTTCTTGTTAATTGTGCATCCTGGGCATTGACTTTTGCCGGAGCCCAGAAACACATCATACTCAGGAACAATATTACCGTGTAAAACCTTAATCTTTTCATTGCCTTAAATTTTTAATCATAATAAGTTCCGCAAAATACATGCCAGCATGTCCCTGTATAATTATTTTTCAGATAGTTTATGGCTTCTTTAACATTACGTTAACTTATTGATAATCATTATTAAGGATTATCGGGGTAGTTGAGGACCCCGATGAATGTCTGCATACGCCGTTTATCAACAATGATTATGATGACCTGCAAAGCAATATCGGTTCGGTGATTACTGGTATTCATTAACTATCACATGGTGACAATATTTACCCGGAGACCTGACAATCAGTCTTTGACACACCTGATGCTGAGACCATAAGTCTTCTTCCTGTGTCCTAATGATGCTGAAGAACTCCCGTAATAAAGACCCATGAACCACTGGTCGTTGTCTCCAGATGTTGTGGCAGACCATATGGCCGAATAGTCCATTAACGAGGCAAAAGTTCCTTCAAAATAGCGTATCCCTGCACCCTGTGCGCTGAACCCGCTTTTATTGTCTGCCCCGGTGTTCGGTTCATGCCAGAAGAGGTTGCCGCTTAATTTCAGCATACCTCCGGCATCCAGCGAATCACCCAGGTAAGTGATGAGCAGCTGCCATTCTTCTTTTGCAGGGACATGCCAGCCTGTGGGGCATATCCTGCTGCTGTCTGTTGTATAACCGTTATAGAGGGCACCATAGGCATCCTTATAGGACGCATTATTATTATACCAGCAGTAGCCCGGGCCACTGAGATTCTTCCATGTTGTTGAATCGGCAGCTAATGTTATCGCCGTTCCGTCGTTAAGGACCGTTGAACGAAGATTTTCTGCCATCCATATCTGTTCCCCGATCCTGACGGTCTTATATGTATTCCCTTCAAAATCCGTAATATCGGCCGGACCTTTATCCGTTTTACTACATCCTGTAACAATGGTAACAACTGTAATAATGGCAAGAAATGAGGCCGTTTCTAGGGTTCTTATCATCTTTGTTAATTTCTTCAATAATAGTTAACCGGGATCCCCGGGGCCAACCTCAGGGTTTCACAATATTCTTAATGAAATTGCCGGTTTCTTTCTCCACATCCTGCCAGTCGCCTGACCTGATATATGATGCTATAACATGAGCCCCGGCATCAGGGAATGCCACCTTTTCCTTAAGTTCCGGTGGTGTTCCCAATTCATCATACATTTTCAGCATTGCAGGTACTGATACTGTTTTATCCTGTTCTTCCTCATTTTTATAGTAATAACCGAGGAAAACCGGGCATTTGATTTTTCTGAACACCTCCGGTTTCATGGTATTATCGATCAGGTTTTCGAGTGCAACAAGAGCCTCAAGCCTGTAATGAAGCTGCCAGTATTGCGCATGTGCCTTGCTCTCTGCCTCAAATGTTTTCACCGGGCCGCCTGTTACCAGCCTGGCAATCTGTAGTCCCCAGGGTTTATCAAGTATAGCTGCAGTTTTATCGTACAGCTTTACGCATGGTGAATAGAGTACGAGCGCTTTAATCTCGGGGTGCCTCGAGGCCAGGAACAAAGCAAGTGTCCCTCCTGTGGATGTCCCCATCACTATTACCTCGTCGCCAAGTTCTTCAGCTATGGCAAGTGCGACTTCGGCCGATTCTTCATACCTGCCTGCCTTAAGATTGATCATGGTACTGTCTCCCCTGTCGATCCCCTGTTCTGACAAACGCGCAAGATAAAGATTGGCATGGAATTTTTTGGCAAGGTCCCTGTGAACCGGATCTCCTTCTGCCTGGCTGGCCGAAAAGCCGTGAAGATATAGTAGGACAACCTTTGTTTTTTCAGGCTTAAGAGAATCAGCCCAGACAATCCTGGCCTGATTATCAGGCTTAATGCCTCTTACTGCTTTTTCCGTTTCATTTATCTGTTTTTCAAGCAGGGGCAGGGAATCAGGCAAAACGGGGAATGTTGATGTAAAGACTGGCTTCGGGGGCTTTGGTCCTGCAATATATACTATAATTAACAGGACTATTATTGCCAGGAACCATTTTAGAAATCTTTTCATGATGGTATATTATCTCTTCATAAAAGTATGAAAACAGGTAAAATGAACCAAATATATTTACTTTCCGGGAGGCTATGGAATTTAGTAATTCAGCACCTGTCCGTCCTTCTCAAGTTGCTTTTGTATTTCAGCGTATGGGATCTGCCACGCTGGCTTATTCTGTTCAACCGCCAGGGTTGCCACAGTAGCAGCACTCTGCCCGAGTATCATGAAGACAGGCTCCATCCTTATTGATCCATAGGCAATATGAGAGGCTGAAACACAAACGGGCACCAGGAGATTTTCACACTCATCCGGTTTTGGCATAATTGAGCCCAGGGCTATGCTGTACGGTTTAGGTGTTGCAACACCAATATCACCTTCATTCTGAACATACCCCTCAGGTGTGACATAACGTTGTACATTATGGGAATCCATTGTATATGAACCCATACCAACGGGTTCAGGAACTTCCCTTTTATCCATAATATCATTTTCTGTCATTACATATCTGCCCAGCATACGACGCGATTCCCTTACATAGATATTATAGGGCCATCCATCGTTGTCAGTGAACTCATCCTTTGCATATCCCCATTCATTCATTGCTTTCCTCACTTCTTCAGGTATTCTTTTGTCGGTTGCCATAAAATAGAGGAAGCCCTTCTGGTAGTTGATATGATCGTTTATGATCTCCTTCCTTCTCTCATACGATGCATCGGGGTAATCCCAGTTCATACCAATGTTGTCAAAACCAACCGGTCCGTGATTGTTTACATCAGTTTTAAGGTTGGGAATAGGATCGTATTTGTTGAAGTATTCATTCCATCCTGTTGCAGCCACCCTGGCCAGCAATTCATACTGTGTGCTGTCATAACCTTCCGGTCGTGTTATGGGTATCATGTTTTCGGGAACTCTGGTAAGACAGAGCCTGTAACAATAAGCCTGTATCTTATTATCTCCTGTTCCGTTATCTCCCGGCTGACCTTTATTAATGCGCGGTAGCAGCCCGCTTGAAGGATCTCCCGGTACTTTATAGGGATCAACATCCGATTTGAAATAGTGCCCGTGCTGAAAGACACCCTTTTCCACGCCATCCCAGGTCTCGTTATATACGCTGTTGGCTTCGCGTCCTACCGTATAATGAACGCCTGAAGCGGCCATCAGGTCTCCTTCATAGGTTGCATCAATGAATTCCCTGCCTTTAAAGGTCTTTCCGCTCAGTGCTTTTATCGAGATGATCCTGTTACTATCCATATTAACTCCATTCTTACGGTCGAGCAATTCCTCCCTGAACACAGTGATATTATTTTCCTTTACCATTATATCAAAAGCCTCCTCCGCAGCATGCGGTTCAAAAATCCACTGTGTTCGCTTTTCCCCGTCAATGGCTGGATTCCCCTGTCCCTTGTTGCCGTATTCAGATCTTTTCTGCCATTTCCAGGCTGATGAATCCTGGTAATGCTGGTAGATAAGCTGGTAAAATTCCCTGGCGATGCCGCCTATTACCTCTTTGTTACCTGTATCAGTAAAACCTAAACCCGAGGATGACATTCCTCCTAAATGTTTGTCGGGCGACACAATAATGACAGATTTTCCCATGTGTATTACCTGAACAGCTGCTGTAACTGCTGCTGAAGTGCCACCATACACTATTATATCGGCTTTGTAAGTATTTGAGCCGGTTTTTGTATTACAGCCAGGGGAAATTATAAGAGCGAGTAGTAAAATCCGGAAGATAACTTTCATTTTATTCGCAAATTATTGAAAAACTTCTGTATCATAATATCTGGTAATATCTCGGTATATTATTTACCGGATTTAATGATACAAAAATAATTTCTATTTTTTACTGCGAAGGATATATAAAATTATGTCCAGCAGGCAGGTATTCGCATCTATTGCCCACTAATATCTGCAGGCACTAAAAGTATTTTGTGGCAAAATGGTTAATGCAGCTTTATAAATTTTGATATATAATGATAATTATTTCCGGATATTGTGATCAAATATGTGCCGGCTGGCAAATAATCTGTTTGAATGACAAACTTCTGATTCCCGTCAGTTACAGTGACCGTTTTTTCCTGTACTTTATTACCGGTAATTGAAGTAATCGTTATAGCGTAATCATTTCCGGGCATAACATTGCTTAATTGCAGTGTGATAAAGTCAGATGCCGGATTAGGGTATACAATTATTCCTCCGGTCTCATTTAAAGGTTTGACCCCGGTAGTGACAGATAAAACAGGTCCTCCTGGCTCTTTGATTGATCCGTTAACAGTTATGTCTTCATCGCCCCGGAGGCCATCAACAAAATGAAGGGTTATTACATTCCCATTTATCTCTGCTCCGGTTTGACTGTCATAAGTAAATTCATACCAGTGTGGTGAAAGAATATCAGGAGTCATACCATATTTGTAATATTTGCTAATGGTAGGTGCATCGTGCAAAATGAGGGTAACACTTACTGCTTCTCCCGGAGTGAGACCATCAATTGAAAAATCAAAAAAACCGAACGGGAATTCAGCATTTTCCGGTGTATCAGAAGGGGATGGGTTATCAGTTACTTTAAGTTGCGAAATTTCTTTTCCTGAAGGCACAACAAGAGTAACATAATTTTGCCCGTCATAAGTAAGAAAAGAAGATACATTTGATTGTTCATAGTCAGGGATGCCGTCTGCATTACCATCGTAGGTGCTGGTAGCTCCATCCGCTCCTTTTTCCATCTCATCTATGATACCGTCTTCATCTGAATCAAGATTGTTACCGTCTGGAGTAACAGGTACAAGGATAGCACCTGTTGTAAGGGAAGTAAGATTATATGAAAGGCTGTTGCCGTTATTTTTTATCAGATTTTTAAAAGCATCGGTTCTTGTATTATCAATGTTACTGAACAGTAAGTCCGGTCTTTGCCCGTTCCATCCATCCTCCGCTGTGATACCCCCGGGATTGGAATGTTTAATTGTGTTATTGAAAGCAACTTCAACTATAATGATATCACCTATGGCAACGGTGGCAGTTATATCATCATTATTGTTCGGGTTAAGTACCTTATAGCCAAGCATGCTGCTTAGGATATTTGGTGTACCAAGAATATCTTCCACGTCGCCCCATCTTAAGTATTCCCGATTTATGCCACCTAATAACCAGTAAGCTGAGTTTGTTTTGTTTAGAAAAAGGACTCCTGTACTAAGAGCGTCCCAATCGTCTCCTTCATAAGTGCCCTGTACTGTAAGGCTTGCATTAATGTCAACCGGGTCACCCGTTTGAAGTGCTCCGGTTGATTGAACAACGACGACCTTGCGTAAATAGCCATAAGAGATACCTTCGCCCCATGTTGAAGGAGACGGATAGCATATCTCACCTGAACCAAAAGGATTAGGAATACAATATTGAGCTGTGGGACCATTTCGGGACATGGCACCGGTGAGACACCATATCTGATTGCTGGCAGGTTCTGCTACCACACTTCCAATGGAAGCCATGTAACTATCTGAAGGATTTGAACATCCCAATCCGCTGTTATCCCAGACACCATGAAACCCCGGGATATTGAAAAGAGGGAAATCACCACAGATAAGCAACGGAAAAGAGGGATATCCCCACCACCTGTAGCCATGCGCAAAAGATACTCCATACGATCTTTCCTCTTCAACCTGGGTATAATTGCCATAGGGGCCAGGATCTGCCGCGCCATCTAAGGTTGATCCATAAGCCGCGGTTACTGATCCATAAGAATAATCAGGTACTGTCATATTCTGAGCAAGAACAGAGTTGGATTCCAGTATAAAAAATGACAACAGAAAGATGAAAGCTGAAATTTTAAGTTTTTTTTCCATTTTTATTATCTCCTTGTTTTAATTTGGTTTATTACTGGTTACTCATATATTTTCATGAGTTACTTTTAACGCCTCTTTTAAGCAGAATCAGTTTAAAGGCCTGGCAGATTATTATTGTTTTATCAGTTTGTTATTTTGTTCTGCTTTGTCACCTTAACTGGAGCACACTATAATGCCTTGTGTGATTCCTTCGGCTTTGAGGGATTTTTACTGATAAATAACTTAAACTCCGGAACTGAACAACAGGTTGTGTTGAATGCATGTGCTGTTCTTCAGGAACAGATTTAAATTATTTGATTTTTCTCCTTGTCATATGCCAGGTATAATGCATTTCTGTATTCTCGGTTCCATGTTCCAGTTGTTTTGGGTCAGAGAAATTCCCTTCACCTCCGAAACTGGTTTTTCCGTCACCTGTACTTACTATTATATCCGGTGGAATTTTCTTAATAGTCTCCTCATTCGAAGGTGTCGGAATACTTACACCGGGAGGCAGTTCCACACCCTGATCTTTCAGGTAATCCTTAATCCATGTCTCTGACTTTTTAATTGTCGGATCTGCAATTTCTTCGCCTACAGGTCCCAGTTTGAATGTGCGGGATATTTCTTTATTGGTCGTACTTGAGCGCTTCTCCGGTTTATCATCAGAATATACGACAGCATTGATCCTTTCCTCTTCGTTGATCTTATATTCTATACTAAAGCCTGCAGGAATGATCTTAAGGGCCTCCCCTGTCACATTGTCAAGTACCAGTATCCAGCGTGACTGAGATATATATTGTTTATTTTCAATTTCATAAGTTCCAAGATTACGAATGCGATCGACAGTGGTTTCATGCCCTCCGTTTGCACAACCCATACCGGATACTTTGGAGTTATCAGATTTTTTATCAGAATAATTATAACTGAATCCTCCAAGGCTTACATTTACAGGTATATAGTATTCCCAGGTCTGTTTCATAATGGGCATATCCACAACCTGGTCAAGTTTAAGGGACAGGCTTATCGATGCATTGATCGATTCGTCGAGATTTTGATTTTCATTCCATTGAGTAGGGCATGATGCATCGTTATCGGACCACTGATGGGAAGTTGTCAATGTTTTTTCATATTGTTTCCTGAGGGTGATGGTGGCATCATTACAATTAATACCAAGCTCTTTTTCAGCCACTTTATCCTTCATTTGGGTCCTGTTCATGAAAACAATACTTTCAGGCAGCACATCGCAAGAGTTATAAACTGATATTTTTGCACGTGGGTTTTTACAATCTTCCGGTGCTTTGTATTTGATTTTTATGAAATTATTATTGACTTTATAAGCTATATAATCAGGTCCGATATCTGTTACTGCGCCATTGGTTATCTCCCCTGCTTCAGTGTGTACAATAACGCGGTTAAATTCGCGCGATGTTTCACCGAATTTATCAGTAAAGCCTGTTAGAAATATCTCTGTTACTTCACCCGGTTCAAGAATTTCCTTATCCATTCCCATTTCAACCTTAACAGGTCTTTTTTCATATCTTTCAATCAGTTCTGTTATATCGGGCCCGCTGCTAATACTGTTAGCTAGCTTTGTTAACAGCAGTGGCCATGTCTGGTCATCATGTTCAGGATCACTACCCGGATTGTCAACTTCCCAGTAGTATACAAGGTCGCGATAACTTTCAGCAATAAAGTACAGGTTAAGTGTTAATTGTGGATTCGGTGGTCCGTTCATATAATTTGCTGCTGCCTTGTATTTTACTTCAAGCTGATATTCATTTTCAGCCATATTGGCAGCATCAGCCGGACTATTGGGAATGATCTTAAAGCAATCCCTGGTAAGGAGTTGGTTCAACTTAGCCTGAACTGCTGCACAGAATTTTTTATTTTCCTCCTCTCTTACAGAACCGTTTGTAGCAGGATTAAAATAATCACAAAAAAATACTGCCTCCCGCTTACAACAGTCTCGGTCCTGTGCATACACGCATGGAAAAATAGCCAGGATAAATATACAGGTTATGGTAATCCCGGAATAAGTTGTTAAGAGTTTCTTTTTCATTAATTAGTTACTGAATTATTATGGTTCCCGCATCACATCTTAACAAATTCAACCCTGCGGTTATTGGCCATATCTTCCGGTGAAGCATTATTTGTTAACGGCCTGGATTCTCCCCATCCTTTAGCTTTCAGGCGATCGGCCGATATACCCATCTTTATAAGTGTATTCATAACGGCCTCAGCTCTCTCCTGTGACAGTTTCATATTGAAATCATCATTTCCCTGGCTGTCTGTATGCCCTTCGACGCTGAACTTAAGACCGGGATTTTCTTTCATCAGGTTGTATATTTCATTGATAGCACCCATTGATTCCGGTTTTATTGTCGATTTGCCAACATCAAACCTGATGCCGTTGACAATGATCTTACCATCCTTCATCACCCGGTCGTAGTATTTGACACCTCCTTCTGCAATACGTACATTTTTGACATAATAGCGATTATCATTCCTTGCATGATAACTATAAAGGGTCAATCCTTTTGGATTGAAGTCAAGGTGAGGTATGTTAATTAGCCGGGTATCATCCATATAAGCTTTCAATTTTCCGTTGGTACAGGCAATGGCAATATGCATCCACCTGGATTTTTTCAGGTTCTCCCCGGGATACCTGCTTCTTGACTGTCCCATGGTCAGCTGATCTGAGGTGACTTCCACATCGGTATATCCGGTCGGGCTGCCTGATTTCTGGTTTTTACGGTCATATAAAAAGATATTGAAGGTCCCGCCCCCGGGGTAATAAAGATCCAGTTCAATTGTGAACACATCGGGTAAATAGTCCTTCTGTGGATCTTTGAGGTAGGGGACGATACCTGGTTCTCCTTCCCTCAGCATGATCACATTTTCCCCGTCCAGGCTGGCAACCTCAACTGCTCCCCGCATCAGGTCCCACCGCGACGGGAACTCACCGTTCTCTTCGCCTTCCAGATTATCCTCAAATATTACTTTATCCCCAGGGACAAAATCATATTTTGCCCAGGTGAGAACAGGCGATCTGTCCTTTGATTCTGCAGCGCCGGCTGATTCTGTTTTACCACTGTTATCCGTTGATTGTCCGGCATTAGAATTCTTCTGATCCCTGGCAGTTGTGTCGGATTTATTATCATCTTTAAGTGCATCCTTAAAGCCTTCTTCCATAGAGTCAAAGGTCTTCTTAACAGCCTTGTCAGCCTTGTTATTGGCGCGTTTATTTGCCTCCCTGTTGATCTTGCTTCTCAGATTAAGCTTTATCTGTCCCGATGCTGAAGGGGACAATAAAATGAAAGCAAGAAATGCTGCTGTAATGATAACTGAATACTTCATGTCCTTTGGTTTTCCTATTAAGTTAAACCAAAGAGGTTTATTGTTCAAGTATGAATTAGTATCGGGGCTTTTTCAATTAGAATCGGAGGCTACACAGGGCAAAAAAATTGCTATTCGTACAGGTGTTCTTTTATGGCGTTAAGCATTTTCTTCTTAAGACCGGGAGAAACAGGGATGGTCGACCCGTCTTTCATCAGGAGGTGACCTCCTCCTTTCTTTACAAATTTTTCAATGAATGAGATATTTACCAGGTGAGACTGGTGTACCCTTATCATTCCTGCTCCCGACAGCAATGCATCGTATTCCTTGATAGTGCGTGAGACCATTATACGCCTGTTTTCAGTCAGCCTGAAAACAGTATAATTACTGTCGGCTTCTGCTCTTATTATCTCAGAGATGGCTACCAGGTGAAGATTATCTGCAGTAGGCAAAATAATACGTTTGAGTTTTTTTCTGCCTTCCAGGTTCTCCTCCAGTGCCTGCAGTTTCAGCTGCTGTTCTTCCCGGTTTATCAGATTCCGTGCCTTATCCAGTGCATCGCAAAGCTCTTTCTCGTCAAAAGGTTTCAGTATGTAATCAATGGCACTTACCCTGAATGCGGCCAGGGCGTATTCCTGGTGCCCTGTAATAAAGATAATTCTGAAACTAACATGTGGTATCATCTTTATCAGCTCAAAACCATTACCGTCCGGGAGTTCAATGTCAAGAAGCAAGAGGTCCGGGCTGTGCTTAATTATAAGTTCATAGCCTTCCTTTACACTGCCTCCAGAGGAGACAATATGCATATCGTGGTAGTTTTGCCGGATCAGATGAATAAGAGTATTCCTTATTCCCGGCTCATCGTCTATAATACAAACATTCATCGGATATCGTGTTAAAGCAGTTTTTCAAACAGTATATATCTTTTTGCAGGGAAGCATCATTATTACTTTAGTGCCTGATGCCTTCGCATTCTCATACAGGTCGGTTATTTCGAAAATAATGTTCTTCATGTGCAGGATTTTCCTGAAATATCCAAGTCTCTGCGAAATGAGGTCAGTCGATACTGACTTTTTTACAGGTAAGGTTTTCTCCCGGGTGGCAGCATTTGCCCTTCCTACACCATTATCAGTAATTTCGAACCTTATCAGGTCTTTGTAAAGTGAATATCTTATATCGATGCGGCCCTTCTTTTTGCCGGGGAGGATGCCATGTTCAATAGAGTTCTCGACACATGGCTGGGTAAGCATTGGGGGTACTGAAAAATCCTCGGCATCAATAGCCGGATCAACGGTGATAGTATAATCAAATTTCTGTTCAAATCTTAATTGTTGAATATCGAGATATAATTTTATCGTCTCAATTTCTTTACCAACCGGTATGTACTCTTTACGTGTATTCTCAAGAATATTGCGCATTAACCTGGCGACTTTGGTAAGATAAGTATTGGCTTTTGATGGTTTGCCATTGATAATAAGTTCCTGTATAGTGCAGAGGGAGTTGAAGATGAAATGGGGGTTCATCTGGTTTCTTAAGAGCCTTTGCTCAAGATCAATACGGGTATAGCTTGCTTTAAGCCGGCTTTGCCTGATGTATAAATATGATACCAGGGCCCCCAGTACAAGCAGTATTAGTAACCCATTAAGATATTGCTTCTGTTGTTTTATCTTATTGTCCCTGATAAGACGTTCTTCCAGCCTGGCATATTCAGCAGCTCTTTGTTTTTTATCGTATTCATGCTGGATTTCCAGTCTTGTTACTTTATTTAGAAAATCATTATTGCTGATGCTGTCCTGCAACAAAATATGTTCCCGGAGATAATTATAAGCCAGGTCATTCCTGTCCAGGATGTGATAAATATAGCTGAGCTGATCTGCACATTCGGACATCAGTATCGGCTGATTATATTTTTTCGCCAGGTTATACGCCATCAGCAGGTTATTCAGGGCGCCGGAATAGTCCCGCCTGGCTTCCTGCACTTTACCCAGTGTTACATAGTAATTCGCGAGACCAGGATCGCTTATACTGTCTGCCAGGGATAATGCCTTTTTTATACAGGTAAAGGCTGAATCATTTTCATGTAACAGGAGAAAGGTATTTGCAAAGTTATAGTATGATGTTGCAATACCTGAAACATATTTCATCCTGTAATTAATGCGGAGGCTTTTTCTCAGGAATATAAGAGCGCTGTCATATTCCTTTTTTGAATTATAGATGCTGGCAATATTATTACATGTTTTACTTACTTCCCATAGGTTGCCTGCAGCTTCAGACAAGGGCATCTTTCTCAGGTTGAATTCGAGGGCCTTATCCCAGTTTTTCTGGAAATAGTACATTAAAGCAATGCTGCCGTAAGCTATAGCTATACCACTTGAGTCCTTCTTCAGTTCCCATAGATTAAGCGCCTCAAAATATGAGTCTATGGCCTGTCCGAACAGGGCCATGTCCTTATAGATATTGCCAAGGCTGTTGATTGCATCAGCCAGCGGGAGGGTATCGTTTACAGAACGAGCCGTTTCGATTGCCTGTTCTATAAGTTCCCTGGCCTTTACCATATCTTTTTTTTGTTTTGCCAGGTACGAAAGAACACTAAAGGCATTTATCATACCCGGCTTATCCCCGGCCTTTTCAAAATAAGTGAGGCTAAGGGATCCGTATTTTTCAGATTCCTCCAGGTCCCCTTTGAAGCTGTATACATAGGCAAGTCCATAACAGGCCCGTGCCTGACCCCTCATGTCATTGAGTTCCGTATAGATATCAAGTGCTTTCTTGTTATAGTAAGTGGCACTGTCATGGATATTGTATCTGGCCAGCCAGGCAGAACCGAGTGCGTAACATGCATCTGCAATGCCTTTTGTATATTCTATTTCCCTTGCCTCATCAAGAGCTTTCCGGGCTATGACAATTGATCTTTCAGGATCTCTCCTGGCATTTATCAAAGCATTCCTCGTCTGAGTATTTATTGTTGAAGTATCGTAAGGTTGGTTAGTTACTGCCCGACAATCAAAACACCAGAAACAGACAATCAAAAACGGGAAAATAGTCATCAACAGGTTGGACATTACCTAAAGAATTTAATATCACCCCTTATGTTCAACTAATTTACAAAAAATGCGGGTAAAAGCTAAAGTTTAAGTCAAAATTACTTCTTCGGGAACCAGGGAATAAAGGCACTTGTTTTTTCAACATATTCCCTGTAATGTAGCTTTGTTTCCCCCAGGCTCTTTTCAAGAAGGGTAACCCCGGAGACCCTTATTATCAGCAAAGTCATCAGTACTGATCCCAATGCAGCCCAGTAACTGCCTGCAGCAATGCTTATAAATCCGTATCCCCACCATACTGAAGCATCGCCGAAGTAATTCGGATGACGTGTATATCTCCAAAACCCCCTGTCAAGCACTTTTCCCTTATTTGATGGATCTGCCCTGAACATTGCCAGCTGGAAATCTCCACCTGCTTCGAAGACAAATCCCAGGAGCCAGAAAAAGATGCCTGCTATATCAAATATACCTATTTTGTCGAAATGATCATAAAACTGAGCACCGAGTAAAGGTGCCGAAATCAGCCACATAAGTATTCCCTGCAGGAGGAAAGTCTGGAAGTAACTTATCCACCAGTAGTTCTTAGGACCATACCTGTTTCGAAATTCCCTGTACCTGAAATCTTCCCCTTTGCCGGCGTTACGCCACGACAGGTAACCAAACAGACGGAATCCCCAAATTGCAACCATGGCCATCAGGATGACTTTTCGTATATAAAAACCATCTGTGTTCAGGAAATAAAAGAGAGAAGCGGCAACAAACCCGGGTCCCCAGAAGAGATCCACTATGCTGACATTCTTAAGTATTACACTCACTATCCAGAGTACCGACATCATTATGATTATCAGCAGGAGAGCCTGTATCCATATTTGGAAGAATGTCATGGTAAGATTATTCAGTTAGAATTGCAACTGCTGCTGCACCAATTCCTGCATTTGCTCCTATCACCGGGGATATATTAACGACTGATGCTGGTTTCCTGCCGCTTAGCTTTTCCATCTTCCGGGTAAACCAGCCGGCACCGTCTTCGTTGTTGGCATGAAGAACAATATAGTTCCAGATGGTATTTTTTTTATTGAGATCAGTTATATACTTCATCACCTTTTCCATATTAGCCCTTTGGTTGAAGGCCTTGTCGAAGACTATCGCCTTTCCTGTCTGATCAATGGACACTATAGGATTAATGTTGAGTATCCTGGCAATTGTCCCCTTGACCGCGGAAAGACGACCTCCCCTGATCAGGTATTTAAGATCCTTCACGCTAACGAAAATATGGACATTATTCGTCCATTTTTCTGACAGGGATACAATCTCTTCGTGTGTATGTCCGGCTTCTATGGCCTGTGCAGCACGCAGGACAAGTAAGCCAAGTGCCCCGGACAGGTTCCTTGAGTTGATAACCGAAACGGGCTTGTTAAATTCCTTGCTGATGGCAGCTGCAGCTTTTTGGCTGCTGTTAAAGGTACCACTGAGCTTGTCGCTCAGGTGTATGGCAATTATAGAATCGTAATGCGATGCAAGGTGGGAATACATGTTTACAAATGCTTTTTCGTTTACCTGCGATGACTTGGGATAATCCCGGCTTTCCTTAAGAAGTTTATAGAACTGGTCGGGTTTGATAGTTACCTTATCGAGGTAATGGTTTTCCCCGAAACTGATATTAATTGGCAAAACATTTACCTGGTATTTGTCAATAAGTTCCTGGGAAAGGTCACATGTTGAATCAGTTACAAGGGCAATATTCCATTTCCTGTTATATACCACATCGCTCTGCCTGACCATGTCGTCTGCTTTTTGAAAAGCAAGGGTACCTGTCTGTCTAAGTTCGTCAAACAATAATGCAGGGGTGTTCGTATGAATATGCAGTCTTCTCATACGGTCAGAACCGGCTATTACTATGGAATTACCATATCGTTCAAGGATGGATAACAACCTGTCATGATCAATGTTGCTTCCCTTGATAAGGGCCTCTGTACAAAATCTCAGATCAACTTTTTCAGGTATTGACTCTTCGATTTTTTCAAAAACCCCGGTCTCCGCTTTAGCCTGTATAAGCTCTTTAAGATTGCGGTGAGTTATGAAATCGATTATTCCTTCCACAAAAAGGACAAAGCCTTTTGCTCCCGCATCAACTACATTAGCTTTTTTAAGAACCTGAAGTTTTGTTTTTGTTGCAGTAAGCGACCTGTATAGAACCTCAATGGAGCTGGTGAAAAGATGATTAAAATCTTTTATCATGAAGCGGTTTTCATATATGTAGTTAGCCCAATCCTTTATTACAGTAAGCATTGTCCCTTCAACAGGATTTGCCACTGCTTCATATATGTAACGCACGGAATTCTTTATACTTTCGGCGAACTGGTCGATGGTGATTGTTCTGAAGTCTCCTGTTTCTGAACTCATACCGTAAAGGAACTGGGCAAATATGATCCCTGAGTTTCCACGGGCATTAACAAGGGTTGTCTCTGCTATCCTGTCAGCAGTTACCTTGTAAGACCTGTGCGGATGCATCGAATCAATCACCGCCCTGATAGTAGATGCCAGGTTGGTACCTGTATCGCCGTCATTTACCGGGAATACATTTATCTTGTTAAGCTCTATCTGGTGTTCTATTACTTTCCTGGCACCTGCAACAAAGGTGTAATATAACCTCTTTCCATCCATCTCGCTAAGTGGTACCTGAGCTATCAGTGTCATAATCTCGCTTTATATGGTCCTGCAAAGTTAATAATAAATATCCTTACAGTTACCAGTCTCTTATCCCAGCTTTAACAATTAGCAAAGCAATATTGTTCTGAAAAAGAACGATATACTGCATTGGGGGCCATCCCCCATAAAGTATTGTTATGCTATTATTAAATCTTCCCGGTAACGGTAGAAAAATTAAAATTTTGCCTGTTCCTGTTAAAGCATTATCCTTTCCTTGTATGTTTCGATGGCCCTTTTCCTTGCGTAGCTATGCTCCACGACCATTTCAGGGTAACCAGGTCTGTTCACATCAGGCAGCCACTTTATTGTATATTCTAAGCATGGATCAAATTTTTGTTGCTGTACCAGCGGGTTGAATATCCTGAAATAGGGAGCAGCATCACATCCTGTACCTGCTGACCATTGCCAGTTACCGTTATTGGATGAAAGTTCAAAATCGAGGAGTTTCTGTGCAAACCATGCTTCTCCCCATCTCCAGTCTGTCAGCAGGTGTTTGCACAGGAAACCTGCTGTGATCATACGTACCCGGTTATGCATATAACCTGTTTCGCTAAGCTGTCTCATGCCTGCATCAACAATAGGATAACCGGTTTCGCCATCACACCATCGTTGAAATTCCCTTTCGTTATTCCTCCATCTGATGCCATCATATTTTTTTCTGAAATTTTCCGTAACCACATGAGGGAAGTTAAAAAGTATCTGCATAAAGAACTCCCTCCATATGAGCTCACCCAGGAAGATATTGTTTTCTTCTGAAGCCTTTTTCACAACAGACCTGATACTTATTGTTCCGAACCTGAGGTGGGGTCCCAGGTAGCTTGTTGCATCAGCCGAAGGGATATCACGCAACCTGTCATAATCTCTTATCACCGAAAGATCAAATGGCCTAACCTCTATTGTGCTTTTGCGGAAACCAAGTTTGCTTAATGAGGGAAAAGGAAAGATCTTACGGTAAAAATTCCGGCGGATCTCAGCAGGAGAGCCGGCATAATTAAATTCTCTTTTAAACTGCAGCAGCCATCTTTTTTTGTATGGAGTGAAGACAGTATAGGGTGTATTGTCGGGTTTTACTATCTCCTTCTGCTCGAATATAACCTGGTCTTTAAAGCTTTTAAGGCTGATGCCGGCCGAGGCAAGGATTTTTCCGACTGATTCATCTCGTTTTATTCCATAGGGCTCATAATCCCTGCTGACGAAAACAGAATCTATTTCAAATAAGCCGGCAATATCGGGCCAGATCTTCACCGGATCACCTTTTCTTATCACCAGGGAGGAAGAATATCTCCCGAGCTCTGCATTAATCGACATCAGTGCATCGTATATAAAGCCGATGCGGGGGTCATCACCCGGAAGCTCGTCAGTTATTGATGTGTCGAAAATGAATAACGGTAATACGGGCAGCCCTGTTTCGAGCGCCGCCTCAAGGGCTGAATTGTCAGTAAGCCTGAGGTCTCTACGGAACCAGAATATATTGAGCTTCATAATATAAAGGTATAATTTAGGACTATTCAGACTATCTATTAATTAAAAATAAAATATAATCAGCATGTCAATAAATACAATAAGATAAAATCATAAATTGCAACAATCAATGGTAACTATTTATTGATGCGGGACTCCGGCCAACCTTGTGTCCCCGTTAATTTATCTAACAAATGGAATAATTTTAAATTAGATGGAAGTGAGTTTTCTGAACAGGATTTTAGTTGATCCGGAAACAGATGAACCCTTGATTTTTGATAATTTATCCGGTACATTAAAAGGTCCGTCATCCAATAAAGTCTATTCATTTATTGAGGAAGTTCCCTGCATAATGGCTGATGACAATTTAATGGCAGATACTGAAATTCATAGTAAATATGGGACTAAATTCCATTATGCTGATCATTATCAAAAGGATGCTGCTATATTTGATTATTTCCAGGAAGTTAATAACAAGGCAACAGGACTGGAACTTAGGCGTCTGCAGCAGTCCATAATAAGAGAGATCACCGGTGAAATGTCATTGATACTCGATGCAGGATGCGGCGGCGGCTGGGTTTCCAAAGTATTGGTGCCTTCGGGCAAAAAGGTTATCTCCATGGATGTGTCTCCGGGAAACCCTGTAAAAGCTATCCGGGAGTTAAAGCATAAGAATCATGCCGGGCTTATTGCAGACATTTATAATATACCCCTCAAAGGAAAGAGCCTTGATTGCATAATTGCTTCAGAAGTAATGGAACACCTTCCGGATCCCAGGACCTTCATAATCAAGATGCTTAAACTTCTGAAGAAGAACGGGAAACTTATAATTACTACTCCTTATAACGAGAAGATTGAATATTATCTGTGTGTACATTGTAACAGGCCAACTCCTAAAAATGCACACCTGTATTCTTTTAATGAAAGTAATATCATTCAGTTAATTCCGGAAAAAGGAGTAAAATGGAAATACGACATATTCATGAATAAATATCTTCTGAAAATAAGGGCTGATATCGTTCTGGGATTTTTATCGTTCAGTATGTGGCGGAAGATAGACAAGATGTTTAATTTCTTATATAATTATCCTGCCAGGTTGAAAATCGTAATAGTGAAGGATTAGGATTGCAACAGGTATACTGTCTGACTGCATTTACTAAAAGGAGTAATGAAACTTTCAATTTCGGAAGGCGGCTGTAAAAATTAATGAAGATGATTTATAAGCTTTTCTTCAATCATGTGATCTGCCTGATTTTTTAAACATATACCATATGAATATGGAAGATAAAAGATATGATATGTCAATGGATATGCATACCCCCTTTAAATCCAAATGCTTAATAAGGAGAGGCAGGGAAATGATTGTCAGGACAAGTCCAATCGAATACTTAACAGTCAGGATTTTAAGATTACCTGTTCCTGAGAAATACTGGTCATAGAGGTTTGAAACAGCTATTGCAATTATGCCCGGGATGAGATAGATAATCAGAATTCTGGTTTCTGCAAAGTCAAAGCCAAAAACGAATTTGTATACGGAGTCAGGGATCAGAACCGCTATACCTATCAATAGTAAACTTACCCAGAAACTTTGTTTCACATAACTTACTGTTTCCAGCCTGTTATCATCTGAATTATCTGAATTTATAACATTTGAAAAGTGAATGGCTGAAAGACCGCGGCTAATTATCCAAAAAGCTTCAGAAATGGAAACTGCAATTGAGAAAACACCCAATTGTTTGATTCCAAGTAATTTTATAACAAAGTAATATGATATTCTGTAATTAAGGAATTGTAATAACGTGTTTATTTCATGAGAGACTCCATAATTAAGAACTTTTTTTATTGAAATTAAGTTCATACCTGACCATTTAAATGGCTCTTTTTTAAACAGCCAGATGGTTGCGGCAATCAATACTGTTCCTGATCCAAGGCAGTAAGCTAGGAAATAAGTTGTGACAGTTGTTTTATTTAATACGAAATAAAGCAACAGAATTGCTATTGCGATAGACAGAGGTCCGAACAAACTCACCAGATTGTACTTGCTGATTTCACTTTTCCCGAGCAGGTAAGATATTATTGCAGCTGTCAGCGATAATATCAGTGAAATAAAAATCAATGGTACGAAGTATTCAAAGCCTGTTATAAAAGAGAACAAAAATGCACCCGATGTTGATATCAGTATGGCACCTGTGATTGCAGTTGTAAACAACTGGTTTCGGCTCAATCTGGGCGCATGGTATGCAATCGTACTTCCACAGAAGATATTGCTGAAAATTGTGATTATTGAAATGTCGGCAATAACCATGGCGATAATGCCCCGTCCTTCACTGCCCCATATCTGTGTGGTAAAGACTACCAGTGCGAAATTTATAAACAGGATAAGAAATTTCGTAGTAATAGTAAAATATGCCTTCCTTGAGAACATATTGAATAGCTATTATATTTTCATAATCCTGTCATCCAGAGGATAATGACCTGATGTCAGAAACAGAATATTCATCCTTCCTGCAGATTAAAAATAGATATTCAGGCTTCCTTTATGGAAAGATAATATTCTTTCTTCAATTAATCCTGAAGTTCTTGATTGTTTTATACACTCTCTCCCTTGTCTCTTCAGGTGTGGGATTGAGCTCTTCAGTGGTAAATTTGCCGTTTTTGATATCTATCCTTTCAAATACCATAAGGTAAAGGTCAAAAATTATTTCAAGGCTTAGCTGGTATCTTGGCTCAAGGAGGGGGCTTATCTCCCGGATTATATCGTATGTTTTCATCCGGTATTCGTCAGCCAGCCTGTAATATTCTTCCACAAGGTTCCGGAAATGCCTGTTCACCGGTCTTCCTTCAGCGAACTCCCTCATGTTGTTCCTGCTAAGGTGGGTTTTACTGATCATATCGTCTGCAAAATAGCTGAGATTATTAAGCTGGTCTTTTCTGAAGTCCCGTATGATATGGACAAGATAGCTGAAAATGGCACATGGTGTGGCAGCCCATTTCACATCAAAAACAGGCGGTTTATATTGTCCATCGTGATTTCTGAGGCCGTTCAGGTGAACAAAAATTGATGCCGGGGCTACAGAGGCTCCCCCGGAATAATCTAAAAATGAGTCGAGAGTAGGGAACCCGTCATTATTGATATCATAAATCATAGACTTTGCAAAGGCTTCCATTGGCCAGCGGGGAATATGGAATTTCTCGATTGTATCAAGCAGCTCTTTCTGAAGCGGATTACATTCTTCGGATATTATTATCATCCTGAGCCATTGCTCTACATCAGCGACGAAATCTTTCCTTTCAGAAGGATCGATCATCCTATTTTTAGCCTTGAAATTATCGATAAGATCGTCAATCGCACGCATGAACCTATAGCAGGTTTTTGCAGCACAAAACCTTTCCTTTTCCCAGAAATTAGCGGCAATAAGGATATTCGGATGGTCTTTTATTTTCTGAAAATCTATTGTATTGAATATTTCCAGGAAGGTATCCTTTTGATCATTCATAAGCTAAACGATTTCAGTGTCTAAATTATAAATTATTCAGAATTCTTTCCGATGTTAGTTTTGCCGAGATTAAAACATTGGGTATTCCGTTTCCAGGATGTGTACTTCCTCCAACAAAATACAGGTTCTTATAGCGACTGTGCCTGTTATGAGGACGGAAATATCCCATCTGCATTATATTGTGGCCAAGACTACCGAAAACGGATCCTCTTGTTATATTACATGCTTTTTCCCAGCTCTCGGGTGTATAACATATCTCGAATTTTATATGATCTTCAATATCTTCCAGTCCGGCTTTCCTGAGGCGACTGATAATGGCTTTTCTTGTATTATTCTTAAGTTCTTCCCAGTCGGGTCCCTTTTTCCTGTCTACATGACCTGCGCCTACTATGAATGAAAGGGTATCCTGGTTCTCGGGCGCTGCAGACCTGTCTGTTCTGGCCGGAGCATGTACATAAAAGCTAGGTGTCTTACTCACCGATTTGTCTTTGAATATGCGGTCGAGTCCTTCCCTGAAATTATCTGAGAGAAATACACTGTGATGTCCAAGCTGGGGGTAAACCTTGTCAAGTCCCCAGTGATAACAGATGGCAGAACAGGAATAATTCATCCTATCAATCCTGGCCGACCTTAACCTGTCGGGCAGCAACTCACGGTACACATACGGGAGATCGGCATTGGCAACGATCACGGACGCCTTTTTCTCCGTGCCGTCTTCAAAAAGTATGGATTCCGCTTTCCTGTTGTTTACGCCAATCCTGTATACGGGCATGTTGTAATGAAATCTTACGCCACATTCAGATGCCTCATTTATGAGCTTCTCAACAATACTATACATGCCACCTACAGGGAAAAAGGAACCTTCTGTCAGTTCAGCAGCAGGGACCATCGAAAATAGTGCCGGGGAGGTGAACGGACTCTGTCCCACATAAATATTCTGGAATGTATAGGCCATCCTGAGGTGTGGATCGCTGAAGAATTTTTTAACATACCTGTAGTTTGAAATATATGTCTTCAGCTTTATCAGCATCCCGATATTCCTGAAATTGGCGAACTGGAATATATTGTAAAAATTGCGTCCTATTAGCTTATTCATCCCTGTCTGGAAGATATTATATCCATCGGTCACATATTTCCTTGATTTTTCATAACTCCCCGGTTCCAGCTTTTCATGCTGTTCCTCCATCTTTTCCTTATTGGTGGTGAATGCCAGTACATCATTATTGTCGAAATATATTTTATAAAGGTTTTGCAGGGGTTTGATATTCCCATTTTCAAAGAGAGGTATTCCAAGGGACGAAAAAACATCAATATAGATACCCGGCATCATGAGCATGGTGGCGCCGAGGTCGAACCGGTGCCCGTCACGGATCAGCTGACTGCAACGTCCGCCGGGGGCAGAGTTCTTTTCATAGATATCGACACTGTATCCCTTTTTTGCAAGGAAGACGGCAGTAGCAATACCCCCGATCCCTGCGCCAATAATTATGGCTGATCTTTCTCCGTTCATTTGTTATCAGGTATTTCAGGTTTTTTCCCGGTCTAAAGACCCCTAAATATTCTTTTTGTCCCGGATCCGGACTAAATTTTTGAATTTTTAATATGTTGGCTTTAGTATGATCTTTTTATCTGAGTCGAGAGTGAAGAGCCATTTTTCAAAAGGTGGAGGGCCGAATTTCCCTGTTACATTGTTGGAGAATCCGTAACCTTCCATTGGTTTCCCGACAAAATTGATCTCCATGGTCATATTGGCATTCTCGTCGTGATAATATCTTACGGCATACCTCCCGGGCTTCAGTCCGGAGAAAATCACTGAACAATGCTGATCATAAATAATGCCGGTATCCTGTCTCACTACCTTCTGATCACCGTCGAATAGCTGAATCATAAGTTTACCATTGTCATTTCTCAGTCCCTCGATCTCTATATCAAGACAGTACTGGGCTAAAAGTGGGGATACAGGAATTAATAATCCCAGCAAGGCGAAAGCCAGTTTTCTAAATATGAGTCCGGTAAGTTTCATGTATGTTCTATTCCTTTTCCTGAATACTAAGATCGGAGCCGAAAGTATAGGTTTTCCCTTTTTCCGTCTTCTCAAGGTATATTTCTTTTGCACCATAGGATAATCTAAGGGGGTTCCCGTTACGGGATACTATCTTAACCTTGTTAAGCAAGCCTTTTTCCCAATCGATATCAACCACAAATCCTCCGCGGGCCACTATCCCGTGAATATATCCCGTCTTCCATGCAGAAGGAAGAGAAGGCAGCAGTTCAACCTTGCCCGCATGGCTCTGAAGGAGCATTTCCGTCATACCTGCTGTTCCTCCGAAATTACCGTCTATCTGGAAAGGCGGATGATTATCGAAAAGGTTGCTGAGGGTTGATTTTCTGAGAAGAGCAAGTATGTTTTCATAAGCCTTCTCGCCATCTTTAAGACGTGCGAAGAAATTTATTATCCAGGCGCGGCTCCATCCTGTATGTCCTCCTCCGTGGGCAAGCCTGTAGTCAATTGTCTTCCGCGCAGCCCGGAACAGTTCAGGAGTATTTTCTGTTATCTGGTTGCCGGGGTGCAGCCCGTACAGATGGGAGATATGACGATGGCCCGGTTCCGGTTCCCCAAACTCGAATGGCCATTCCATTATACGCCCGTCTGATCCTATCTTTGTTGGAGCAAGCCTGACGAGGGTCTTTTGCATCTTGTTCCGGAAGGTCTTATCGGTATCAAGCACCATACTGGCTTTAATTGTATTCTGTAGCAGATCGCGTATTATCATCTGGTCCATTGTCGGACCCATCACAAGGCACGCTGTCTCATGGGTGCCGGGGATATAAAACCTGTTCTCGGGCGAAATTGAAGGGCCGGATACAAGAAAACCCGTATGCGGATCTTTTACCAGCCATTCGATGCAGAATTCAGCTGCCTCTTTCATTATAGGGTATGACTTTTTCCGCAGGTATTCCTTATCCCCTCCAAAGAGATAATGATCCCATATATTCTGACAACTCCAGGCAATACCCATGGGCCACATACCATATCCGATATTACCTGTTGGTTCCGTGAAATGCCAGGGATCGGTTGTATAGTGTGCAACAATACCGTGGATACCATATACCTCTTTAGCTGTCCTTTCTGCATCAGGGCGAAGGGCATCAATAAAATCAATAAATGGTTCCTGCAATTCCCCAAGGTTGGTTATTTCTGACGGCCAGTAATTCATTTCAATATTTATGTTGATATGGTAGTCGGCACTCCATGGAGGATTCATACCGTCGGCCCATATCCCCTGGAGGTTGGCCGGCAGGCCACCGGGTCGTGAACTGCTTATCAGGAGATACCTTCCAAACTGATAGTACAGCTCAAGGAGGTCGGTATCAACGTAGCCGTTTTGCATGGCAGTTACACGTGCATCGGTAGGGAAATATCCACCGTCGGATGATCCCAGGTCCAGCGTGACTCGTTTGAAAAGAGACTGGTAATCGGCTACGTGTCGCCTTTTTATTTCTGAATAATCCCTCGCTGTTGCTTTATTCATCTGACCGGATGTAATGGCAGACGGATCTCCTCCAAAGTAGTCTGTGGCTGCAGTAAGGTAAAGAGTTGCACTATTGGCTCCCTCAACCCTTATACTGTCGCTCCCTGATATGATTTTACCACCCTCGGGAATAATCTTAAGCCTCGTAAACATCTTTACGCCAACACCATTGCCAACATGTTCATACATATCTGTTTCATTGCCTGTTGTGGTAGTTGTTACCCTGCCACCCGGCCTTGAGAGAGAGGAGGTGAAAGAGACCATCCCGGGTTTATCACAGGTAATATGTACCACAAGTACCTGGTCGGGTGCACTTGAAAATACCTCCCTGGTATATCTTGTTCCATTGGCTGAATAAGTAACTTTCGCAATGGCATCTTCAATGTTGAGTTCACGACGGTAATCCCTTATCTCACCTGCATGGCCGAAATCAAGGTACAGGTCTCCCAGGGCCTGATATGTGGCAGGCGGATTGTCGGGTTTCCATCCCATTATACCTTTTTGTGCAAGTTCGTCGGCTTCCCTGTACTTCCCGTCGAAAAGCAGTTTCCTGACTTCAGGAAGTGTCTTAAGAGCATCGGGGTTTGCATCCCAGCGGGGTCTCCCTGTCCAGACTGTTTGTTCATTAAGCTCAAGACGTTCCTTTTCAACACTGCCAAATATCATCGCACCGAGCCTCCCGTTGCCCACAGGTAATGCTTCGTTCCACTCAGCAGCCGGATGAGTGAACCATATCTTTAACATGGCTGAGCTGTCCTGCGCACGTGAAATGCCGGCTGAGATATAAAAGGCCATGAAAAGAATAAAGATGGTTGGAATGCTTAAATGCTTCATCAGATAGGTAATAGTTAGTACATTAATATCTGATAAAGGTAATAGGGAGGGATCAAAAACAGAAAGGATAAGAGATTATAAATACAAAAATAATTAGAGGTCGTCTCATACGTTAGCTTTAACCACAAAGCCCGCCCGAACGACTGAGGTCGCTCAGTCGGGCGGAGTCACAAAGGGATACAAAAAAGACACAAAGCCAAAGTTTTAAAATTAAGCCTTTTGCGATCTTAGAGTAATCCCAATTGGAATCGGGACTTTTCGTCCTCTGCAGTTATTTACATTTTATTTTTTAGAAAGAATATCCCTGATTTCCGTGAGCAGTGTCTCCTCTTTTGCAGGAGGGGGAGGCGCAGGTGCAGGAGCAGGAGCTTCTTCTTCCTTTCTCCTTGCCATGTTCATGGCTTTTATCAGCATGAAGACTGCAAAGGCAACAATGAGAAAGTCTATTATGACCTGAATGAAATTGCCATAGTTCCAGGTTACTGCCGGAGTAGCTTCGGTGGCAGCCTTCAGAACAAGTTTAAGGTCGGTAAAGTCCACTCCTCCGACAAGGAGTCCTACAGGAGGCATGATAATGTCGTTTACCACTGAGGAAACGATTTTGCCGAAAGCAGCACCGATGATTATACCGACAGCCATATCGGTTACATTACCTTTCATCGCAAAGGCCTTGAATTCATCAACTAGTTTCATGAGTTAAAATAATTAAGGTTAACGTCATATGGAACCTACACTTCGAAAAACAGCAGTTATTTATTATTCCATAGTTACGGGATGGAAGTTCCATAATGAATTGGATTGGTTATATCAGGAAATGATTTATCAGGGATCAGAAGTTGTAAGAAAACCCGACACCAAGTATCTCTTTGAACTGAACCCGCGGACCGTATGATTCACCGGGATCGGGAATGCCATTACCGTTGGTATCCTTAAGGATCTTTATTTTATCATCATAAATTAGCTGGGTATTGATACTGGCAGAGATGAATTTATTCACTTTGAAAGCCAGCAGGGTTTCCCAGTTGACAACAATGTTCTGGGGTTTATCTGCATAATTGGAAAACAGGTCAACTTTTGTAGTAAATGACACATTCTTTAAAATTTCGGCTGCAAAGTCATTTTTGGAATAGACTGCTCTTATATATCCGCCGAACTCACTTAAGGACTTCTTTCCGGGGGTCACACCGAAGGCTCCTGCATCAGACAGAATTTTACTGTTGACAAATGTGATTCTCGATGTTACGGGAGCTATAAAAGTGCTGAAGTATGGATTTGGTTTATAATCCAGGCCAAGGGCAACAACCAGGTAACCCGGGGCCATGAAATCAGATATCTTGTTTGAGACATCCGGATAGTTATATCCCGGAGCCATCTGGGTTCTGAAATTGAACAGGGCAGCATAGTAGAAATTACCGAAAGCCTTTTGCCCGAATTTGGATAAAAACTCGAATTTATCGTCTGTCTTCCTGGCTTTATCTTCCTGTCCCTGCTTAAGGATACCATATCCCAGGTCGAGATTATTGACCCAGACTGATTTATTGTGGGTGTAAGTTGCAGAAAGACTGAATAGTCCATTGGCTGCCACGGAATTTTGTCCGCCGGCTGCCCAGTTGGTAAGAGATGTCTGTGAAAGGTTGACTGCTGCCACTCCTCCGGTTTGCCAGCCCTGTAAAGTGTCTGCTTCCTGTGTCCGGAGCGTCTTTTCTGCATCAGTAACCTGCGCCAGGCTATTAAATAATAGACCTGTAGTTATGTACACAAAAACTAAAAAAAGGGATTCCTTTTTCATTTGTTAGTGGTTTAGGTCAGGATAAGGATAAAATGTTCCGTTAATTCACTTTATAATTTATATAATTAATTTTAAATGTCTGGATTTTTGACTGTTTATGATATTGTATTAATGAATCTGCCGCATAGTATATTTCACTGAGCGACCGTATTGCTGATTATCCAATAAACGATTAAATTGCACCATTGTTCAAACCTATCATACAAAGAATAAAATGGACAGGTTAAAATCATTTGCAGCTGCAATAAATGAAGGGTATTCATCTAAAGGCGATAGTATTGTCGTAGGTAGCGCCATGCTTGACGGGGAAACTATCGGGGATGCCCATGTCAGAATCCCGCTGAAGACCATGAACCGTCACGGGCTGATAGCCGGTGCAACGGGTACAGGAAAGACCAAGACACTGCAGATCATTTCAGAGCAGCTTTCCGACAAGGGTGTGCCCGTACTCCTGATGGATGTGAAGGGAGACCTCAGCGGCATCGCTATGCCTGGTGAAGAGAAGCCCTTTATCAGCGAAAGGCATGCAAGGATCAACCTGCCGTATGCAGTGAAGGGCTATCCTGTCGAGCTGATGTCGATATCACAACAGGACGGCGTCAGGCTGAGGGCAACGGTATCAGAGTTCGGGCCGGTGCTCCTTTCAAGGATACTTGGTCTGAATGACACCCAGGAAGGAGTTGTTTCTGTTATATTCAAATACTGCGATGACAACCAGCTGGCACTTCTCGATCTGAAGGACCTTAAGAAGGTGGTTCAGTATGTTACAGCCGAAGGAAAGGACGAGATAGAGAAGGAATATGGTAAGATATCAACGGCTACCACGGGCATTATCATGCGTAAGATCCTTGAACTGGAACAGCAGGGTGCAGATCTTTTCTTCGGGGAACTGTCTTTTGATATACACGATCTCCTGCGGAAAGATAAATACGGTAACGGATATGTTAACATAATGAGGCTTACTGATATACAGGATCGTCCCAAGCTCTTTTCAACCTTTATGCTTTCCCTCCTTGCCGAAGTTTACAGTCAGATGCCTGAAAAAGGTGATATGGAAAAACCTGAGCTGGTGATCTTCGTTGATGAGGCACATCTGATCTTCGACCAGGCAGGAAAGGCATTGCTCAATCAGATCGAGACTATTGTGAAACTTATCAGATCCAAAGGGATAGGTGTCTTCTTTGTTACCCAGAACCCTGCAGATGTGCCCGAAGGCGTGCTTTCACAGCTGGGACTTAAAGTACAACATGCATTGAGAGCCTTTACTGCCGCTGACCGTAAAGCAATTAAGCTCACAGCAGAGAATTATCCTCTTTCGGAATATTATAAGACCGATGAAATTATTACAAACCTGGGAATAGGTGAAGCGTTGGTTACCGCTTTGAGTGAAAAGGGAATTCCAACCCCCCTGGCAGCAACGATGCTGAGAGCACCTGCAAGCAGGATGGATATTCTGACCCCTTCAGAGATATCTCTTATTAACAATACTTCAGTCCTGGTACAGAAATACAGCCAGAACATCGATCGTGAAAGTGCGTATGAAATACTGGCGGGGAAAGTCTCTCTGATGGAAAAGGAGGCAGAACTTGATGCGGAAAGGAAAGAGAGGGAAAAACAAAGACAACGGGAGGCAGCAGGATCACGTCCTGCACCGTCATACAGGACAACATACCGCAGGAGAACCAAAACACCACAGGACCAGGTTGTAAAGGTACTTACCAGTGCCACCTTCATACGGGGAGTATTCGGAATACTCAGGAAGGTTATGAAATAACTAAAAAGGAAAATGATGAGGAGAAAAGCATTTTTACTTGTCTTTTTTTTATTCCTTGTATCACCCTGTATATTCTCACAGGGATTAAAGATACCGCCCTTTAAGATCGTAAGAGCAGACGGAAGCCTGTTCCGGGCCCGGGATCTTCCCATGGGGAAACCGGTGATTATAATATATTTTTCACCGGAATGCGAGGAATGCCAGAAATTTACTGAAGATTTAGTTTCTAAAATTGATGATTTCTGGGACGCTTCCATAGTGATGGTAACATATCTTTCTGTTCAGAGCGTGGCTCAGTATGAAAAAAAATATAAACTGAATATTTATCCGAATATTTATGTCGGGACCGAAGGTAATGCGTTTATAGTGCGATACTATTACAATGTCAGAAGATTCCCCTTTGTAGCGCTATTAAATAAAGACGGAAAACTGATCAGGAAATGGGAAAAGGAAGAAAACATCAATGAACTTGCATCAAGTCTGAAAGCACTTAAAAAGTAATATATGTTTCACTCCCTGCAACCGGTCTGTACAATTATGCCGATAAAACACTAAGAGCAGTATTGAGATTGTCAACAAAGAAGATACTTGATCCCTTGTTACATTCCCTGATAAAATCCTGCAGGTTCTTACTGTTGTATTTAGAGAAATCGCCGATAACAGCGAGCTTGAATCTGTAATTTGAGAATTTCTGGAGTATCTCTCCCGCCAGTCCGGTATAAAGCCGGAAAAAATCAGGGTGCAGGTTTTCTTCCCTTATTATCAGCCTTGTGCTCTCTTTTACCGACATATCGCCCATCAGGTCAAGAATATCCTGTGGTTCTGAGATAATTAAACTGTCATCTATCAGCTCAGCGATGATAACATCTCCTGTATTGTGAAATTCAAGCATATAGATAGTCTTTTTACCAATTTACAAAATTCAACAGTAATTGCCAACAGGACAGTTAAATCAAAAGTTTGAAAAGCCTATGGGCTTTCTTGCCTGGACGAATTTCTCCATTTTAAAATTCTCCTGATCATTGCTTTCTAAACACCGCAACAAATCCACCATTATCGGCCATGGTCAGCTTCAACGATCCTCCGGCCTTAAGTGACCGTTTTGAAACCTTAATGTCCGTGGGATCATTGTCGGATTTCCTGGTATCTGCCCAGGTTTCAGCTATATAATCTCCCTGGGGAAGAAAGTCGAGTTTAATGTCAACACTCTTACCCTGTCTGTTATTCATTATTCCAAGAAACCATTCATCTCCGCTCCGTTTTGCAATAGCTACATAATCTCCCGGGTAGCCGCCAATAAATTTTATATCGTCCCACACTGTGGGTACAACTTTAAGAAAGTCAGCGCCAGGCTGATTAAGGATATTCAGAGGGTGGTCGCAGACTACGGTAAGAGGGCTTTCATAGATAACAAATTTAGACAGTTCAGCAGCACGGGTGTTCCACACAACCGTAGGCGTCTGGTTCTTAAATTGTTGCCTGGTAACATTGAGAAAGGCTCCGGGAGTGTAATCCATCTGGCCTGCAAGCATACGGGTGAAGGCAAGTTTTACATTATGTTCAGGACTCATTTTATCAGAGAACTTGTAATATTCATTACCCATAACTCCCTCACGGGTAATCATATTAGGCCAGGTGCGGATTATACCGTCCGGTTTATATGCACCGTGAAAATCAACCATCAGATGATTATCAGCAGCACATTTTATAATATCATGATACCAGTTCACCATCTGCTGATCGTCACGGTCCATAAAGTCAATTTTTATCCCGGCAATGCCCCAATCTTTATATAGTGGAAAAGCTTTCTTGTACGCCGAATTCTTGTTCACATCACTCGAGTAAAGCCAGACAATTATTTTAACCTTTTTGGATCCTGCATACCTGATTATTTCAGGCATGTCAATCTGCGGGGCCCATTTTGTTATATCGGCTTCGGGGACATTAAATTTCCCGTACCACTGCCAGTCAACCAGCATATATGGCCAACCCATTTCAGAGGCAAAATCGATGTACTGTTTAATGACCGGCATCTCCATTTTAACGTCTCCACTCCACCAGTGATCCCACGCACTGATTCCAGGTTTAATCCACGACGGATCCTTAATTGCACATGGATCATTAAGGTTTTGAATTAACTCAGACTGGATAAGAGTACCCGGTGTATCTCCAATCATTAAAACCCTCCATGGAGTATAAACCTCATCGGCAAACCGAACCTTGACCCCGGATTCAGGTTCTCCAGGGAGAGGAACAAGTTTTGTTGCCAGCTGATTTGGAGTTCCGTTTGTACCGATATAAAAAGCAGCATAGTTGTTAATATTTGCTTCAGTTATTGCAACCCAGCAATTATTGCCATAATCCATCAGGAAAGGCATACCTGCTATTGTTTTTTCACTCAGATAAGACAAAGGATGTTCGATAAATTCCGATTCATTCGATGTGGAATAACCACCATATTCCACCACCCATGCTTTGGGATCACCCGGAATATTAAATGTTGTAAGTTCTTTAGTTATCTGCCTGTCTCCAATTTTGGAACCTCTTAGAAGTTTATACCGGAATGCAGCACCGTCATTGAATACTCTTACATAAAATTCCATCTTTCTCATCAATCCTGTTTTTTCTCTGAGTGTGAGGTGCAGTTCATTATAGATATTTTTTATTTCAGAATGCTTTGATTTAATAACCGGATTCCAGGTTTCATTGAAATTCTTCACCGACTGATCAATAATATCAAATTTGGTTGCCATAGGCGGTTCATCCTTAAACTCAAATCCGAGCATAGAAGGATTGATAATTGTCCTGCCATGAAAAGTAACAGAGTAACTCAGGTTATTGGAATTTCTAAAAGTTACAGCGATAATACTATCTGGTGATTGAACAGATAAAGTCTGAGAATTTACAGTAGTTGCTAAAAGGGAAACAGACAATACCAGTATAGTTTTTAATATTTTCATATTATTTGTTATTTATATAATCGAGCATGATTGACCTGATAATATTGGCGAACTTAATGTCCGGGATCTCTTCAGGTTTGAAATAAAGCGCCTTCTGACCTTCAAGCAGCGTGATCTTTTCTATCGGAATATTTATTTTCCCGGAATAAATATATTTAACATTGTCATAAGCATCTTCCTCGTAACATTCATATTTCCTGAAAAAAGAATAGTCCTTTAGATCTATATCCAGCTCCTCCTTTGCTTCCCTTACAAGAGCTTTTTCGGGAGTCTCCCCTTCTTCCACATGGCCGCCTATAAGATCCCAGTGGTTGGGGAATGGGATGGAGGGCTTGTCATCACGAAGGGCAAGAAGGAACTCACCGTTTTCATTTTCAAGTATAATAGCTGCAATTTCTTTCATATCATATCTCAGGGATCAATATAATTATTCTATAAACAGGGAAGATACTTCAATCCTGTTATTATCCGGGTCAAGCGTCTCGAATTCGAAATATCCGTCGCCTGTTTTCCTTGGTCCATTCAATATCCGGTATCCGTCATTTGATAACTCTTCAGCCTTTTTTCTGACCGTATTCATATTATCGACACCGAATGATATGTGGATAAGACCTGTATATTGTTTATCTATTGTGTCATTCAAATTATCGGGGATTCCCGGCATCGTCATCAGTTCAAGCCGTGAACCTGAGCTGAATGAAAGAAAATAGCTTTCAAATTGTTTATCCGGGTTGACATACCTGGTATTTGGCTTTCCGTCAAAGTATTTTACATAGTAATCCTTAAGCATTTCCAGGTTTTTTGTCCAGATAGCGATATGATCGATCTTCATAGTTTTCTAAATAGCTGGTTCAGTGCCTGATCATGAATATATCCCTGAATTCAGCACTGGCAGTTTCGGTTGTGTTATGTGATGTAACTGCAAGGCCAAGCCACACCCTGGAGGGAAGGTCAAGCTTATAAGCCGTATAGACTTTCCAGGTTTTGCCATCTGTACTGTAATATCCTGTGAATGTATTACCCGTACGTTGAAGTCTTATCCAGGTATTTGGATAGGATACAGGAAATTCCGGAGTTCCCTCATAACTTTCGGGGTATATGGCTTTCATTTCACCGTCTTTCTGCTGCCTGTACTGAAATTCATAACCTCCGTTATTATGATTTCTTGACCTGTTATCCGGGAATACCTGGAAGAAAATATGGCGGCTTCCCGGAGTAAGCTCATCACGTGCCATCAAACCTGCCTTGGTGTACAGGTTAGCTGCAGTCAGGCCTTCTATGCGGGTTGCAATATCAAAGTCGCCTGTATGTTCCAGGTAGACAAAGGTAAATTCATCTTTTACTCCCCATATATCAGCACCTCCGGCTGTAATGTCAAAACCGTTCCCGTCAGGCTTAACTGTTCCCGTCAGAGCAGGATCTCCGATATCTGCGATTTTGAAATCTTTCAGGGGTATCTGTTTCTCCATTTCAACACTGACAACCGTCTGTGCAGAAATGAGCTGAATTGAAATCAGCATCAGTAATGCAAGCAAAAATCGTTTATAAGCATTCATATTCAATAGTTTATATGTTAGTATTAGTACTATAAATAACGTAGGATTGTTTCAACCGGTTTGCATAACATTTTTAATAAAGCTTCGGAGCTTCTGTATGTCGAGCTTTCCTCCGGTTCTTACTCCGCTGCAAACATCAACACCGAAAGGCTCAACTTCCTCAATAGCTCTCTGTACATTACCGGGATTCAGCCCTCCTGCAAGAAAAACAGGGCACTTTGATTTTTCTCTTATCATCCTGCTGAGCCTCCAGTCGTGTACCCTGCCTGTTCCTCCCAGTTCCTTGATCTTCAGGTTCGGATTTCCGCTGTCGAGAAGAAGGGCATCAACCATTCCTGATATTCTTACAGCTTCATCTACCGACATTTCATTAAGAACATGTATAACCTGAACTATTTTCACATTCTTAAGTGATTCTTTAAGCTGAGCATAGTTTCCGTCTGATAATGAGTCTACTATCTGAATTGTATTGGTGTTTGTTCTTTGATGGTGTTCTATTATTTTATTAACGGATGTTTCAGATGTAAGAAGGAATGTGGCGACAGGCGGTGGAACTGTCGTTGCAATTTTTTGAATAAGATCATCTGGAATTGGCCCGGGCCCACTTGGCATATGCCCAACGAGACCAACCGCAGAAGCTCCGAAAGATACTGCAAGACCGGCTTCTTCAATACTGCTGATGCAACAGATCTTAATACGGGTAGTCATTTTTTATTCTTAAGTTCATTCATCAGGTCATCAAGATAATCTGTCTGTATTTCCTGCATTTCAAGAAGCTTTTTATTCTGATGTACAATCAGGTGATCAATTTTCTCACTCAGAAGCTTGATCTCAAGCTCTGCTTTCAGGTTTACTTTATAGTCCTGCTCGCCACGCTGCCTGTCTTTTTGTTCCTGCCTGTTCTGGCTCATCATGATAATAGGGGCCTGGATGGCGGCAATACAGGATAGTATAAGGTTAAGAAGTATGAACGGATAGGGATCGAAAGGTTTTGTGGCAAGTATGTAGATATTTACTGACATCCACAATAAAATGAAGGCAAAAAAGATGCCGATGAATGTCCAGCTTCCTCCAAAGTCAGCAATTTTGTCTGCCAGTTGTTGTCCGAAAGTTAAAGATCCTTCAATTTGCGTTTCGATATTCTCAGACAAAAGGGAGTTGTTCTTTATTGCATCCATTACCTCATTGTCAAGATTTTCAAGTTCTCCTTTTTCCTGAGATATAAGATAGGCCATGTAAAGTCTCCTGTAATGATTAAGCTCGGCCAGTGTTATATAACAATCTTTATTGAAATCGGGGTGTTCTGATTTAATCAGGTCAAAAATTGGCTCGCGGAGGTAGGCTGCCTTTACATCTTCACCTTTGTTTATTTCCTTATTTGATATGCAGCTTTTCATACGTGGAATAAATTTATATTAACATAACAGATTTATCAGAAGTAAGTATTGAAAGCTTTTGCCACAAGGAATGCAGCTGAAGCTGCAGCAATGCCTATCAAAGTTACTTTAAATGCTCCCCTGACCGGAGGCTGTCCTGTTACCTTGCTTTTAAAATATCCGAAGAGGAAAAGACAAATAACTGTCAGTATTGCGGACACGGCCAAACCCTGGTAGGGAGTATGCGTGAAGAAATATCCCGAAAGAGGTATCAGTCCGCCAACAACATATGACAGACCTATTGTTGCTGCACTGTTTCTCGCACGGTTCACATCGGGTTTTTCAAGACCCAGCTCATATTTCATCATGAAATCGACCCATTTATCCCTGTCTTTGGACATCTCATCAGCAATAAGGCTCTGGGTCTTTTCATTGATACCGTATTCGGCAAATACCAGTTTTACTTCTTTCTTTTCCTCCTCAGGTATACTTTCGACCTCATCATATTCTCTTTTAAGTTCAGCCTGGTAATGTTCCTGCTCTGTTTTACCGGCAAGGTAACCGCCCAAACCCATGGCAATACTACCTGCAACTATCTCTGCGATACCGGCGGTTATTACCACCGCATTGCTATGCACCGCACCACTAAGTCCTGCAGCCAGTGCAAAAGGCACTGTAAGGCCGTCAGACATCCCGATCACCACATCAGTTATAAATGCAGAACTGCCGAGATGTTCCTCTTTATGCATTACATTTTCCTGTGTCATGTCCTTTTATAAAACAATTTTCCGGTGATCAGAAGTCCTGCAAAGACAAAAACTGCGAAAACGAGGCTGCTGACAGCCAGCTGCATCCCTCCGGACAGAATATGTCCGCTGGTGCATCCTCCTGCCATCCTGGCACCAAAGAGCAGGATGAAGCCTCCGGTAAAGGCCCAGAATATACGTTTTGCAGGAGATTTCCCTTTAAAGCGTTCCCAGTTGGTGTGGATCAACGTTAGTTTAAACTCTTTCCTGTTAATGGAATTAAGCAGACCGGCCAGTACCGCACCAATAAGAAATAACATCTCCCAGTGTCCGGGTTTTTGTATCGCCGTAAAATAATCATTTGATGTTGTTCCTGTAAGCAGGTCAGCCATGTACGGGTACGAGGTAGAAGCACCTATAGGCCTGTTAAATGCAGAGGTAAGAAATATAATCCCGTCAAGAACAGCAAGGGCCAGTCCGGTGTAAAGCCATTTATAGTCCGATGCTTTTTCTTTCCGGTGAAGGAAAAATGCCAGCCAGATAAAGCCCCCTCCCAACAAAACTGATATGATATAGAAGAGTGCATTATTTCCGGTGAATGACATGAGTGAAATTGTACCCAGATCAGGGCCAAGTATCCCGTTTATTGCCGGTAAGATAAGTGTGAAGACTAAGCCTCCGGTGAGTCCCCCTAAAATACCGATGAGAGCATCGAGGGATCCTTCACCCAGGGAAACAGCCATTGTTCCGGGACAATAACCCAGAATAGCCATACCCATACCGAAAATAAAGCCTCCCGCAATTATTCCAACAAGCAGGAAGGGCTTAATATGGTACGTTGCAAATCCCAGTCCGGTTTCAATACTCATAAGGATTGCACCGGCTCCAACGGCAATCGCCAGGGCCTTGGCAACCGTAAGATTCTCAAGAATGGCCAGGCCGCTGATCACATTATACTTGTTAAGCTTCGCATATTGCAGGATAATTCCGAATATGATCCCCAGTAAAATAATTTTCAGAGTCATTGTGATAATGTTATTAATATAAATATCTCAGAATAGTACAAAGCAGGCAAAGATTTAATATCATTTTCTCCTCTGTTAATACATTAACACCCTTAAGACAGTTTGGTTCTGACACAGGACAATAAATGATCAGTGGTCTAATGCCCCTTCCCCCCATGGAGAAGACCAAATGCTTAATCATTCCCAACACTCATAATTACCTGTGAATTCAAATTTAGAATTCAAATTACTCATGTAAGATAATAAATTATTCCCTAAGGAAAATTTGACAGGAAATTACAATTAAAATTATCTTTACTGTGTGACAGCAATTAAACGACTGGCCGGACAGACTGCAATATATGGTATTCCGACCATATTGGGCAGAGTACTGGGATATCTCCTGGTACCGCTGTATACCCGTGTTTTCCTTCCAGATCAGTATGGTACTGTTAATGTGTTCTATTCGTATGCATCATTCCTCAAGGTAATTCTAACCTACGGAATGGAAACAGCCTTTTTCAGGTTTTCAGAACAGGAAAAGGATAAAGACAGGGTGTATAGTACAGGTATGATATCACTACTCATCTCATCTGTGGTTTTTCTTCTGTTTGTATCCTTTTTTTCAGGTTCGATAGCCGGCTGGATAGAATATCCTTCTTCAAAGAATTATGTTTTGTGGTTTGGGTGGATACTTGCACTTGATGCCGTATCATCAATCCCTCTTGCAAGACTGAGATCCCAGAACAGGGCAAAGAGATTTGCCACTATAAACATGGTCAACATTATAACAAATATTGGCCTTAATCTTTTCTTTATACTCCTTTGCCCATTTTTACTGAGCACGTATCCCGGAACCGGTATTTCCAGGGCAATATTACTGATATACAGACCCGACTGGGGTATAGAGTATATATTCATCTCCAACCTGGTGGCAAGTTCGGTTACATTGTTATTATTGTCGCCCGGCATGGTTGTGGTGAAGTGGAGAATAAGCCCGCAGTTATGGCGAAAAATGTTCATATATGCTTTCCCGCTTCTTTTTGCCGGTATGGCAGGTATCATCAATGAGACATTCGACCGACTGATGCTCAGGTATCTTTTGCCGGGGTCAGCCGAAATGGCTACCTACCAGGTTGGAATTTATGCTGCATGTTATAAGATTTCAATACTGATGACCATTTTCATTCAGGCATACAAATATGCAGCGGAGCCGTTCTTCTTTGCCCAGGCCAGGGAAAAGGATGCCCGTCAGACATATGCCAGGATAATGGATTATTTCATCATAGCGGTTTCGCTTATCTTCCTTGTGACAATGCTTTACCTTGATGATTTCATACTTCCGATACTTGTAGGAAGGAATTACTGGGAAGGGAAAGGTGTTATACCGGTGCTTATGATGGCAAATCTATTCCTTGGAGTATATTATAATCTGTCAATCTGGTACAAGCTGACAGGGAAGACACACTGGGGGGCATGGATGTCCATCACGGGGGCCGTAATAACACTAACGTTGAATTTCTGGTGGATACCGTTATCAGCCGATCACCTTATTCATGGGTATTACGGCTCAGCATGGGCTACATTCATATGTTATGGTACGATGATGATACTCTCCTATATCATAGGACAAAGATTCTTCCCGGTTAAATATAACCTTCTAAAAGCGGCAGCCTACCTTGGGATCGCTGTGCTGATCTATTTTACAGCCACAGTCTACAGCCCGTCCACAGCCTTAATGCGGGTGGTTTTCCATACTGCACTTCTGGGGATCTTTATTATAATAGTATATATAAAGGAGAAGCCCGCGCTGTTCAGGAATGCTTAATTACCCCTGGTAACATATTTTGTCACCAGTAATATCTCAGAAGCCGACATAGTCGTTTTAGGTGCCATGCTGTTCAATATGCTCCTCCACCGGGCAGGGGTATATGCATCGGGGGAGAACAGGGAGTGGCATGCTCCGCAGTTGTCGATATATAGAGCACGGCCCTGTTCAAGTTCCTGCAGTGTTGCGTTAGCTGTGGCATCAGAGCTGGTGGGTATATAAAGTCCACTTGTATCAGTTGAATTTTTGGTACAACCGGAATCCAATATTAACATCATCACAACAGCCATCGTCAGGTAAAAATACTTTACTGATCTCATAAGCAACTAAATTAATAACGACATCACATGTAAAGTATAAAACACTATGCCGGTCATAATGTTGTGTATAACAAAATGCTTTTTATCATAAAAAGGTGCTGGCTCAGAAGTTTTTACCTCGAGCGGATCTCTCTTCTCATAAAGGGGACATAAGCCAACAAGAAACACATAACTGTACCGGCAATCAGCCCTGTTACCTGGGGCCACACAAGTAAAACACTCTGACCAAGTGGCAGTGGTCCCGGAAGAGAACCGTACATCTGTTCCACTGTCAGCGGGCCAAGGCTTCTTACTGATGGCATGAGAAGCGTTGTTGTAGCTTCACTGAATAGCTGGTTTGGCATAAGCCTCAGGAGATTCATTTTGAAATGCTGAAAAGCCAGCAGCTGTTGTTGTGTAGCCAGGGCGCCGGGTGTCATTGGCTTGGTTATAAGATTAATTATCAGAGCGTAGAAGATAGAGAAGAAAAGCCAGACAGCTATTGCTGCCAGAGCCGAAGTTGCTGGTTGTCTGAACCTAACGGAAAACATTATCGAGAGGTTGAGCCAGAATGAAACATAAATAATACTTATCAGCAAAAAGATCAGAATACGCATAAATTCTTCAGCAGTAGGGGGGATTCCCAGGGTTATCAGTCCGAAGCCTATTACAAGGAATCCGAGGGCGAAGAACATAATACTGATTACTGACAGGGCACCGAGGAATTTAGCGTTCAGTATATAATCGCGGTGTACAGGATGTGCAAGTATCCGGCTCAGGGTGCCGCTGTTATGCTCTGAATTAACAGCATCGAAACCAAGACTTATGCCGAGCAGTGGACCCAGGAAACCGATAAACACTACAAAAGCAGGAAGAGTTCCGTCGGTCTGTGTGAATATCCTTAAAAAGAAGAAGGCATTACCCGGATCATCGGGTCTGGCGGCTTTGCTCATTGATTCGACAGCCGTATATACCGATCCGAAACAAGTGAGTGAGATGATGATAAGCAGGATCAGAAAGCGCCAGCTTCTGACATGATCAGAGATCTCCTTATTGAGAATGACTCTGAAAGGAGGAAGTACCCTGTATTTCTTTCTGGGGAGCCTGTACAATATACCGTGTTCCCTTTTGTCAGTGGTAGGATCCGAAAGGCTGCTGTTTGTTGATCCGGTATTATTCATGATCTTCACCTCCTTCAAAATAACGGTAGTAAATATCATCAAGTCCGTATTCCTTCTTATTAAGATAGGTCAATAAACCTCCGGATTCTATTATCACCCTTGATACTTCAGATGTCAGGTCAGATGCGCTGTAAATGATAAGATCTTCATTCTCTTTATCAACTCCTGTTATACCATCCAATTTTTTCAAAGTATTTATCAGGTGCTCTTCGGGTGATCCGTTCACTTCATTGTCTTTTTTTATTGTAGTGTTGAAAGTCACGATGGCTTTAATAATATACGGACTTTTTCTAAAGAGTTTGGCTGACAGTGAATGAATATCTCCTTCAGCAATAAGGCGGCCCTTTACAAACAGTCCGACCCTGTCGCATACTTTTTGGACCTGGTGAAGGTCGTGAGAGGAAAACAGCACTGTCAGGCCCTCTTCACGGCTCAACCGGACTATCAGATCTAGAAACTCCCGCATCCCGTTAGGATCGAGACCCAGGGTTGGTTCATCAAGTATTATCACTTCGGGATTCTTGATAAGTACATCGGCCAGGCCAAGACGCTGCAGCATCCCCCTTGAATACTTACCCGTCTTTTTTGTTCCTGCTTCAGACAACCCGACTCTTTCAAGTGTATATATTACTTTCTTCAGGGCTTCTGCCGGGGAGAGATTATTTAGCATTGCCGTGAGCATCAGGTTTTCCACCCCGTTCCTGTTTGGATAGAACCCGACATCCTCAGGCAGATAACCGACTTTTCTTTTAACAGCTATCGGGTTCACTGTGGGATCTATTTCACAAACCTTTGCTGATCCGGAAGTTGGTTCTGTCAGGCCGAGCATCATGAGGATGGTTGTTGACTTGCCGGCCCCGTTCGGACCGAGAAGTCCAAAAATCTCCCCGCTGCGGATCGAGAGGTTCAGATGGTCTACTGCTGTGAACGATCCGTATTTTTTTGTGAGGTCAACCAGTTCTATGATTTTTCCGGCCACGAGCTACCTCCTTCCGTACTTGCGGAACAGAAAATATACAACAGCCAGTGAGGCAAAAATTATCAGAACTCCTATCCAGCCCCATAACATAGGGGTTTCAACTGTCGCACGAAGGTTTACCTTTGATGAAACCTCCGGGGTCCTGGCTTCAACGTTGATAACGTAGTCGCCCGGTATTGCTTTCTTGCTGGCTTTTATTGTAGCTGTTACCTGTGTCGTTTTACCGGGCAGCAGGCTTACCACTGTTCTTGGCTCAAATGTTACATCCCAGTTAGGAGGGGCAGCAGGTAAGAGCCTGATGTCTGAAAGAACGGATGTCCCTGTATTATTAACAATAAAATTAACTTTTTTTGCTTCACCGGCTATGATCTTGGTACTGAGAAGACCTACAGGAGTACTTATAACCACATCGTAAGTTCCCAGGATAACTGCTTCAAGATCAAGTTCTGCTGATGTGGAATTGGTAACAGCCCTTATTGGTATATTATAGGTTCCTGTTTCAACTTCAGCAGGTGGTTTAATCTCGATAATCACATTTTCGGAGTTGTTTGGATCAATACTTACAGAGGTAACAGGCTGGTATTTATTTTTGAAAGTTACTGTCCATCCCCGGGGCGCGTTAGCCATAAGTGCATAATTCTGCCGGTCTGCTGTCATGTTACTTAAAGTGGTAGTATAAGTAAATGTCGAATTTGAATGGCCCTGCATATTACCCTGCTGAGTCTTAAATTCTGTTTTAAAGGTTCCCTGTTCAGAGATGATGACCGATAGGGGGAGTGATGAGACATTTCCTGCATTCAGCCGGAACTTATAGAGTCCCTTGTTTACTTTAAGTGGCACCTCAATTGTAAGAGTGAAGCTTTTCTTATCATGGGGAAGAACAGATATTTGTCCGATGCTAAGTCCCTCTGCCTTCAGTGTACAAACCCAGCCCCTGGAAACTCCTGTCATCGAGAGATCGACGGTTTTAATATCCGAAGTATTATTTAATACATCAACAGTATAATTAATTGTTTCTCCGGGAGTAACAGTTACCTGTGTAAAGGGAGTGTAAAGGGTCACACTGTCAGTCTGGGTGGCAGCATTACCGCCAAATCCGATTATGCTGAAAGCAAATGATAAAAGAAAGCTTGACAATTTTGAATGTGCTGACATCCTGAGTTCCTCCATATTTTAGGTTGATTTTATCTACGGAAGGCAAAAATAAAGAAACGGGCAAAAAGTTGTAAAATGATAGTGTTAAATATTTCCTAAAATTTGACCCTTTTATAAATATTCAGTTCCTGATACACCTGACAGAGAATCCGCTGGCTTTATTGTTTGCACTGAAATAAATATTACAGTAAAGATAATCCAGAAACCTTACCCAGGCAGCATCTTTGGTAATTTCAGTTGTGGACCACCAGTATGCATAACTACCCACGCCTTCAAATTTTCCAGGAACTGTGCGATAACCGGCAGACAGTGCGTCAAAACCGGTTCCCTTTTCTGCCTGATTGGTTCCTGCACCTGTATTCGCTCTCATTTTCAAAGCAGCCATTACACTACCTCCGAAGTAATTTATCAACTGTGTCCATTCGTCATCTGTAGGTACGTGAAATCCTTCGGGGGCAAGTCCCCTGGGATCATTGACAGCATACCAGTTATACAGCTTTCCGTAGGTCCTTTCATTATCCGGATTATTTCCCTGTGCGCACCAGGCTGGCTTCTTCTGCATCCCAAGCATAATCCATTCACCTGCTGATTTTGCTTCGGCAATCGGATCCCCGTTACTGAAATGACTTACATTCAGGTTTTCTTTCATCCAGACCTGGTTTCCTATTTTTACCGTAGAGTAAAGGTTCCCGTCCAGGTCACGTATTTCCCTTTTACAAGAGGTTGATACAAATAACAGTAAAAGCAGTAAAACAGGGGGGAATATTCTAAGTTTATTCATCTTGATTCAGGTTATATCAATTTGACTATATGAAGGCCCAAAGGTATCATTTTAAAATTAATTGCAGCGGTTCACATAGCATTTGAGATATACCTGTTTCCTTAAAAGGATCACCATATCTTTTTCAGATATAAGGATGTTTTCATAAAAGGCTATCTTCATTCCTTTTTTGACTCCCTTACAAGGAATATTTTTGTTTCTCCCTCGCCCCATACGGCTTCACCTTCAATCTTATTATCTTCCAGTTTCAGAGAAAAAAGTACAGCATTAGTATTAATATATGTTTCAAAAATGAGGGAATCGTTGCGTGCTTTGATCCAGTTGGACACAGACGAGTACGGAATATCGCTAAAGGAAATAATTGCAGTATCAGCCTTAAGATCAATGATGCCGTTCATATATCCTTCCGGAGCGGAAGGTGCATTAAAACTCCATTTACCCAGGTAGGTTCCTGTTACCTGTGCTTTTACTGTTACTGTGAAAATAACAAGGATGGTCAATGCCAGAAAAAATTTTAGATTCTTGGTTTTCATAGATTTGAAAGTTAGACAGGGAATTTTTTAAGCATATTATTTATCAGGTTAAAAAGAAATGAAAGGTATAAAATTTCCTTTATCAAGTCAATACTGGCAGATATTCTTTTGCAATCCTGCCTGCTTACCTGGGAATTTATATTTCTGACTTACATATGTAAAAAAGCCCCGGATGAGATCAATAAAGCGGGGCTTTGAGTCAGATCATGTCCTGGCAAAGTCAGGTACATTAATATGACGAACCAGTAATATCTGAAATTACTGTTTACGGTTTATTTCAGGCTTAAGTGTATGCCCGAAGAATTTGTTTCTGACAGAATCCATCTGCTGGAAGAACTTTTCCATATTTTGTGAACTTAACCCGAAATCATTTGAGAAGAAATCCTTGTTAAAGAATTCCTTTGTGAATGCATCGTTGTTCATTAAAAGGGAATCTCTTGATAACATGTCTTTGAATAAAGACTCGTTGCCAAGGAAATCATTCTGCCCGAAGTGCTTGCTGAACTCAGCTGTTACACTGTCGCGTACACTCCCTTTTATATCAGGATTCGTGTAGACATAAGTATATGTTGAATCATATTTTATTAGGTTCCCATGGTCATCATATACTTTTTTGACCTGAACGTTTGTCTTGGGCTTGTCAGCTTTAGCCTGATCATTGATCTCTTTTTTCCCTGTCTGTCCATTACAACTGCTTAAAGCCAGAAAGGCTGCAATGGCAATTATAACCATACGTTTCATAGCTTTTCTTTTTAATTGTCCAAAAAATTTCCAGCAAACAAGCCGCAAAAAAGATACCATTTGATGAGTTTGACAGTATGTCACCATACAAAAATCAGGTTTTAAGCTTTGTATGTGTGTGTATGACAATGTATTTTGATGGCAATATAGCGCTGTGTTAATGTTTATTAAGAATACATGACACATGCATGTTACTGCCATATTCTTTGCTTCTAAGGAAATTAAAGAGATGAACCTGGTATTATTCAGGACTTTTTCCCGGTGGTTTTTCTATTCATATTTTCCGCGAGCCTGAACTTTACAATCCTGGTGATCAGATCTTTGGGAAGGGATTGTCCGACAGGGAACTGTACTGATCCTTTTGCACTTTTGTATCCTGAGAGTTCCTCTCTGAACTCCTTTATTGCCGAAGGCATCGGATAGAAACCGATATGATGACTGAAAGCTGCGAAGTAAACAAGGTATCCGTTTAGCCTGTAGCAAGGCATGGCATAACTGATCGTTTCCTGTGCTAAGGGGGCTGCAATCTGTATTGTCTGTCGGATCTCTTCAAGATATTGCCTGATATCAGGAGGGAATCCCGCTATATATTCATCAACTGAAGCTGGTTTTTTCACGTGATTGTATAAAGATCATCTCAATGCCATATTGATTTAAGGTCCCATATAGTACACCTGTACGTTTTTATATCTCCCCCGTTTGTAAAGATGGTTATTCTGTTAAGATCCTGGTCCGGGAAAAATGTCTCTGTCATCACTTCCACTCCATCGTCGGCGAACATTTCCAATGATCCGTGATCGAGGAAAAGATGCATTTTAAGCGTATCACCATCAGCAAACCTTGGAGCATAGGTCCTATCCGCGAAGACTGGAGAAAAGCCTGTCATCCCACATTTACTTCTGTCCATATAGAAACGGTTATCTTTTTTATTAAAGCCAATAACCAGTTTTTCATTCATACTGTTTGAAAACACAAGTCCGAATTCCTCTGATCCTGAACCTGCCAGATCGAAGTTTAACATAAACTCATTTAGTCCCGATATAGCAAATGAAGAGTCAGGCACCAGCCTGGTGTCATGTACGGCTGTCCTGAGAGAATTGATTTCCCTGACAGGAGAAGAACATACCCTGGGAGTTCCGTTTATTTCCCTTAGGAAAAGTCTTCGTGGTAATGTCATGGAGCTTCGCCAGCCGGATGTGGGAACAAGCTGGGCATATGCCCAGTTATTCATCCAGCCGATCAAAATTCTTCTGCCATCTTCGGGGGGGATACCTGAATATGTTACCCCGGCATAGTCATCGGGCCCATAATCGAGCCAGGATATTGTGTCGCCGTTATTGTCCGGAATGAACTTTGTCCCGTCAAAATCTCCTGTAAAATACTGGGTTGCTGAGCCCCCGTTGGGGCCGCCCGGGTTTATGCTTACAAGAAGGACCCATTTTATTGTATCACCATATGAAAGAGGAAACAGGTCGGGACATTCCCATACCCCTCCATGAGCTCCCATACCGGTACCGAAATCGCTCATATGTTCCCACTTCAGGAGATTGACCGAACTGTAGAATTCAACTTTCTGTCCTGCAGCCAGTACCATGACCCATTTATCCAGGTCATCAATATATATGACTTTCGGATCCCTGAAGTCTTTTTCTCCGGGATTTGCTATTACCGGATTGTGCTCATATTTTTTGAATGTCCGTCCTTTATCATTACTGTAGGCAATACTCTGGTTCTGATAATCCGTGCGTCCTTCCTTAAGTCTTTTTTCGGAATGCTGTGTAAAGACAGCAATCATTGGAGGATAATCACCTGACTGAAGACCCGACCTGTTGTTCCGGTCAATAACAGCACTTCCTGAGAAAATGTATCCCAGGGAATCGGGATATAAGGCTATGGGCAGGTTCTTCCAGTGGACAAGGTCGTTACTTACGGCATGCCCCCAGTGCATCGGACCCCACACAGTACTGTCGGGGTAATACTGGTAGAAGAGATGGTATTCACCCTCGAACCAGACAAGACCATTGGGATCATTCATCCAGTGCTTCTCCGGAGAGAAATGATACTGGAGCCTGTTCTTCTCATTGTAGGTTTGTTCAGTTTTACAGGATGATGCAAGCAGAAGAATGACTGCCAAAAGGTATACAGGTCTGAAGATTTTATACATAATATAAAATTAGTGAAAGAATGACTATTTTATTGATCTATAAAGGTATAAGATTTTTCTCATATTCAATCTAAGTTGAATCTATAAAAGGGACTGACGGTCATCAAGACATACTTCCATAACAGCCTGGATTTTTGTGACTGCCGGGCAGTTAAAAAAGGTGCCTACTGAGTGTATTCAAAATATTTGAATTCCGGAATTCATCCAATATCCTTTTTCTTGACCTGTTATACTGGGATCGTGATGTAACAGGTGATATTGAGAGTATCTCCCCTATCTCCTCATGATCATAGCCTTCAAAATGATACAGGGAAAATACTTCCCTGCATCCGGCAGGAAGATGATTTATTATTTCCTTTACCTTTTTTACCAGGCTGTCTTTTATATCCCCGTCTTCCGGGTTACTGTCAGCCAGCTGACTATTAAAAGCAGATGTTTCAATACTCTCACATGACATTCCTTTGCTTTTTCTCAGGAAGTCGTATGACCTGTTTTCAACTATTTTTCTCAGCCAGGCGCCAAAACTGGCAACTCCTGAATAAGCATCTATCCTGTCAAAGGCTGACAGGAAAGACTCCTGCATGATATCCTCTGCTTCCATTTCATCACGTACTATTCTGAGACTGACCCTGTACATCGCTTTATAATAAAGCTTGTAGACCATGAACTGAGATTGCTGATCTCTTCTTTTACAACCTTCTATAAGATCCTGGTTTGGATTATGGTAAGGAACTTTGGATATTGAATCTTTTGGTTTCATAGTACCGGTTTTAATTTGTCATGATCAAAATTAAAACGGATTAAAGCTATAAGACGAACGTCCCTATAAGGATGAAGTACATCCCTATCGGCATGCATGTCAGGGATGATATAAATAGCATAAAATCAGGGCATTATGCTCTTTCTAAATTCAGAGGGAGTTTTGCCGGTCAGCTTCCTGAAAGCATTGTTAAAAGCTGTTTTGGAATTATAACCCACAAGTTCGGATATCTCTTCGATTGTCAGTCTGTCTCTTTTTTTATCGGCAAGAATGTTTTTTGCTTCTTCCACACGGTATTCGGCAAGCAGTTCAAAGAAACTTTTACCAAGGTTTTCATTTATTACCTGTGAGACATGATGTGAACTTTCTCCAATCCTTTTTGCAAGTTCGGAAAGGGATGCAAGATTATCTGAGAAATAGCGGTTGTCTTTGAATTCGTGTAGTATGCTATCAAGTATTTCATACTTTTTGTCTTCAGTAAGTGACGACTTGCGGTATTTTTCCATCGACAGATCCATGAATGAACCTGATCTGGAAAAGTATGATGAATCATTCATTGCTTTCAATGATGTGAATGTTGCAAGGAAAGCCACATACAATCCAATAAAATAATCTCCTGTATCTCCTTTGAAGTTCAGTTTGACAATAATGAAGATGGAAAAAATTATAAGGAAATGTAATGTCATGTTCCTGAGTGACCGTAACAGCCCGTCATCAGTTCTGAAAAGCGACCGGCCGGATAAAAGTGCCTTTTTTACAAGTATCCTTAGGCTGAGAGCAATGTACATCATTGCCTGAAGTGCTGTAACCAGATTAAGATATCTCTTAATATTGAGAGGATCAAAATAACCTTTGATATTTGTACTGATGGTTGGCCAGCCGGGATGCATGGAATAGACATACGAGTTGTATTTGAATTCATTTGACTGCCTGAATTCAAAGAACATGTAGCAGAGGTACAGGATAGCAAGAAGAAAATGGCCCCATTCCTTTTTTGAGCCTTTATCTCCAATACTACGTTTAACATAGAGGTAAAGCAGTGGTCCTATAACCAGGTTCAGAGGTTCGGTGGTATTTGTGACAGGCAGAACTCTTACTATAAGGCCGGTAATATTAAGGAATTCCTCCAGGATACAAAGGGATATGGAAAGTAAGAGCAGACCCTGGAATGTATTGGAACTGCCGTAAGGAGAAGGTTTCAGAAGGTAAAAAAAGGAAAGGATAATACCCTGGATCACTCCAAAGAAGATGAAGAGGGATAAGGCATTTATGCTTACCGTGGTATTCATAAAACCAAAAATAAGCAATTTTCTTTTCACTCAGGATGCATGATGAGGATGTCTGATAGGATATGTTAGGGATAACTAATATATTCAGCTCCTGCAGAGCTGCAGGATACCTGAGTGACAGTTTCCCCCTGGTTTCACCAGGGGTTATTCATCTTTGGCTCTTTCAGAGCCGTATGGAGTAAAAGGGAGCTCAGATTAAACAAGAAATAGTTTATTAAGCGATTCTTCCATTCTTATCACGGCAGCCCCTGACGAAACTGTCGGGTGCTTCTTATGGACAAAGTAATTTCCGTAAAAATCGCGGAGCGATTTCATCATTGCTAGCCTGTTGCAGGTAATAGAATGATGAACCACGGAGTGGTTCCATTATGCATATTGAAAAGAATATTATTTTGATTTACATATGATAAGTGATTAGGGGATCCCTCGCTTCACTGCGTTTCGCATCAGGATGACGTGTTTTTTGGAGTCACCGAATATAAATTGACGACTACTTCAGTGACCTGGTTGCTGCAAATAATTCCTTAGGTTAAAAAAACAAAATTCCCCGATAAAAAGGGAATCGTCTCTTTATTCAGACAGAGGGTCATTAACCTGTCCTGCAAATAGTATGGTACCGGTAGAGCATTCTCTTATAAAATACAGGAACGGTCTGTCCAGTTTTACGCTATAAACTGTAGATCCGGGATCGGCCATTCCGCTTATTAATTCAACAACAGTTGCGGCAGCGGCTTCTGTCCCCTCTTCATTGTTTTCTATAAATGACTGGTGCAGGACCCTGTTTATTATGAGGGGAAGATCGCTGATATTGCTGAAATCGGCAAGATCTGTAAATGCAATTCCCATTCCCATATTTTTCAAATCATCATTAAGGGTCCTTTTGTATTCATATTTGAACCTTGGCATTGACAGGCTGATCTTATGCTTATTATTTTCAAGGATTGTCACCCAGTTCTGCCATACTGACTGTGTTAATGTACCGGCTATGTCTGCCGTACCGGTACCTTCTTCCGGAAGAACAACGACCATTGAAAAATTACCCTGACCGTAGGGAATCTCGGCAATGGTTGCATTGTCGATCCTGGCAGCATTCAGATCGGTGTTGATGTGCATCATCGGCACCTGTTCAGGGTTACTTCCGTTTACATAAAAAGTCTCATCCTTTGTGTCGGATTTTTCGAAAGTGTATTTCCATTTTCCATTAAAATATATTGCATTGATCAGAAGCATTTCAATGTCAGGATGCAGCTCATCAAGCATATCCTTTATTTTATCATGAGTCTTCTGTGCAATCCAGTCGTTCACCATTTTTACAGAAGAAGGATCTGTTTTATCTATCGTTCTGGCTTCGGCTTCATAATATTCTTTAATGGTATTTATAAACGTTTCTTTTGGCTGGAATTGTTTTTCCACCCACACCGAATTAGCAATTTCCAGTACCACGCGGCTGTCTACGGGTACCATTTCAGCAATCAGCTTCAGGTAGGTATCATTAATCTGTTCAAGAGTTTTTTCACCAAATCCAAGTGTACTGCGCATATCATCAAAAGTCCGTCCCGCGGCACCGTTAAGAGTCATCGACAGGGCAGTGCTTACACTGAATGGTGAGATCAGAACATTTCCTCCTCCCTTTACATCATCAAGGGTTGATCTGAAAAGCGAAAGGGCAAATGTGTTGGCGGAATCAATAATTTCTTTCTGGTAAGGTTCCGTGGAAATAGTGACCGGTTCTGTGGGCAAATCCTGCTGAGAAGATTTTTCGCAGGAAATCATGAGGGTTGCCGCAACTGTTACAGCAACAAGCAACCATACAGGTACTGATTTTTTCATGGCATTAATGGTTAGTAGTTTAATCCAATACAAAAACTATACCACTGATATTAATGGGATACTCTATTTTCGAGTCTTCCCAGGTAAAAGTTATTCAGCTCACTGGACTATTATCTTTTTATAGATTGAATAACCTGCCGGCTCTGCTATTAATAGTTTATAGTTCCCGGGAATGTTGAGCTGCATGGTCAGTTTCCTGCCGTCCAGGGTAACAAGAGCATCAGCACACACTTCAGCGGCATTGTCAAAGGTTCCCCAGGCCTGGATGGTTATGTCATTCCCTTTATAGGTTTGATTAAATACCTTGAAACTGTGACATTCATCAAAACCCACAATGCCAAAAAATTCAATATCGAATGATACTCCGGCCGGTACTGTATCGGCAACATGAATACTGTCGACCTGGATCAGATAATCCTGCAATGGAGCAGGCTCTTTGGTACAGGATGCTGAAAACATGATCAAGATGATCACTGTAATTAATGATAAGGAGATTCCGATTTTTTTCATGGTAAAAGGAAATAAAATTTCAAGGTTATGCTACTACCCTGAAATAGCAAAAATTGGACCAAATTGGGAATGTATATTATCTATCATTATTACATCCGCAGGGCTATTTCCCGTAACCTTTTTCCAGCAGCTTTTTTATTTCCTGTAAATCTTTCTGCAGCTCAATATGGTTTAATCCATTCTTATATGACATTAAGATCAGTTTAACTGAAACCAGGAATACCCCGGCTTCCAGGAGCAGGTCATGGGTAAAGCCTTTTGAAAATAATGCAACGCCAAAAAGAATGAAAGTAATAACTATTACCAGTATTGTTCCGGTGTCAAAATATTTCATCATGGTTTTAATGTTAATTAGGCAGCTTTTTCTCCAAGATAATTTTACCTGAGATCAGTTCTCCTGTGTAAGTTAGACTATTTAGCCGGTAGAAATTCAGGGTAACCTTTATTTATAATTTAAGGGCAGTTAAAATCTCAGGAAACATCCTACTGAAAAATAATTAAGCAGGGCGAAATTATATACTTCATCATTATCAGCTCCTCCTTCCAGAATACGATATCCGGCTTTAAGCCCGATATTGCCGGATATGTCATATGTTGCTGCAATGAGGATATCTTCAGCTCTTCCCTGTTTTGCTGCCAGAGCATCGCCATCCAGAAGAAGACCAAATTTTTCATTCATCCTCCACAGCATTCTGAAATTTATTAATGGCACAAATCCCACATTTGTTTTTTCACTTTCAAGTCCGGATGATTTTAATGCAATACTTGCATCCCTGATTTTAGCTGTTATGCCAAGTCCGAATTCGAACCCGGGTTTTCTTACTATTTCGTACCTGTAAGTAAACCGGTATGAGTTAAACTTATACGTTCCTGTCAGGTCGGTATTGGCCGGAAATGTTACTCCTTCAAACAGGATATCATTTGCCGGGCTCCCGGTTGATTTGGTTTTAAGGGGTGCATACAACAGTGATAATGTATGACGTGAATTAAAGGTATAACTCAATCTTACCCGATAAAAAAAAGCTGAACCGGTACTTAAATCATTCTTAAGAGAAAAGAGGGTTCCCTGGTCACCGGGGATCCTGACATTATTGTAACCGGTGCCAACAATTCCTGTCTCAAGGTCAACTACTCCCTGTCCGTTTAGCGTGATCGTACTCGCGCCAAATAAAAAAAACACAATTGGCGATAGATATTTAATTCTTTTATTCATAAATGGTTAAAGTTAAGTATAAGGTTACATTCTATGGTGAAACAACAATTGTCAGGTAATAGTTTAATTTTTGTTTAAGATTTTGAGCAAATCCTTATTATATATCCGTGAATAAATGTATTTATCCCATGTTTGTGAGATCCGCACCATTGAGTTGTATGCCATCACAACTCTTATCTCCGTATATTCCTGAATGATATCTTAAGGTTATGGACGTTATGCTTTTATTGTAATTTTCATTTAGGTTCTCTTATAATAAGACTGGCTATGCCATTTAGAAATGATAATCGCTTTACAGAAATCAATATCTAATTCTTTATCAATAAAGAATACAGATATAAATTAGCAAGAGTCATAAAACATGAGTTAATTTATGAAAATGAATGATTAAAATGCGATTATATGTTTATTAAACTATTTTTCATTGCATTGCCTGTCTTTTTTGTGATAGACATGATCTGGTTAGTTCTTGTGGCGAAGAATTTTTATCAGAACCAGATTGGTTTTTTGATGAAACCGGATATTAACTGGTTTGCTGCTATTATTTTCTATATTCTTTTCATAGCCGGTCTGGTAGTATTTGTCATTTCACCTGCAGTGGAGAAACACTCGTGGGTGCATGCTCTTCTGTTTGGAGCATTGTTTGGACTGATAACATATGCAACTTACGACCTGACAAATCTGGCCACTCTTAAAGACTGGCCATTGACAGTAACTATTGTTGACCTGGTATGGGGATCAGTATTATCTGCCCTTATATCTGTCATTACTTTTATAATTAAGGAAAAGGTATTTTGAATTTACCGAATGTGAATTTATTTTAGTCTTATGACATTTCCTGATCCTTTCTTCTCAGCAATATTTATTACAGGATCGCCATAATAATAAATATTCCCCGGCCCAACAATATATGCGGTAATAAGATCTGAAGCATTTACACGTACTTCCCCGATTGATTCGTTTCGTACTGAGGCACTTTTAGAAATCAGGCTATCCGCAAAAATACTGCAGCCATACCTGTTAAAATAACTTATGTAATCTGCTTTACCCGCCAGGTGGAAGAAACCAAGGGTATTTGCTGAATTAACCAGTATCAGGGTGTTACATTCTACAATTAATCTGACCTCTGCAATTTCTCCTATTGCATCGTAGCTCAGAGTAGCGGCCTTAATGGTATCACTGGCTGTCAGTGTAACCGGATCGCGGGTTACCAGGTATTTAATATCTGAAAAATGTAAAACAAGAGTGTTTTTATACGGATTAAATGACTTAATATGAGGATCTTTTATAATAAGAGTGTCGTTTTCCACATAAGCATCTATTGAACCGATATCATTTTTACCCGTTATCACTAACTTATTTGCAGAATCCTGAACCAGGAATATGTTAAATATGCCTGAAAAATCAACAGCGTGAAAATCATTTAGAATTATCTCGCGTGAACCGGTTTCGTCATTGAATAGCAATTCCCGGCAGGAGATCATTACGAATGAAAAGAGAAAAATAATTAATAACAGCTTTTTCATTTTTCCGGTTATTAACTTTTTACCAGTAATATCCTAAACCATATTCAAAACAGTCCGCCTTTCCCCAGTGTGACTTCACTGCCATGCTTCCGACAATTCGTGATGTTATGAAGTACTGGACTGTCAGTTTGTTATATAGCCGGGTCAGTACTGTATATTTTGAATAAAGATAATATCCAACCTGGATTCCAGCTACCAGGCGCTTATATTGTGCTGAATATGATATATGTAATCCAAAACGGATCATTTTGGATATGTCATTTTCAGGAATACCCTCAGCTTCCTGTAATGCTTCGCTTATTGAACCGTCATACGACAGATCTGCCCCCACACCTATCCTGCGGCGGTGGCTTAGTACGCGCTCTGCATTATACGACAGTGACGAGGTTAAGTATTTCCTGTTTAACAGGTTATCGTATACTTTAACTCCTCCAAGGTATATAAGTGACTGTATATACTGATTCTTTATTGCTGGTATTTCAGGTTCGTTAATTTCATATTTGTCGTTGTTTATAAGGTAATTAAATCCTACAGATACAGTACCTGCATTAATACCGTAGTTTGGTGATTTGGTTTTACCGTTTGAAAAATGAGATGTTCCTGCTTCAAACACAAGTTGGGAACGGGGTGAAAGCTCTATTTTACCGTCCAGTCCCAGTCGTACATAAATATTAACGGGTGAACTCATTGCTCTGTTCAGATGATTGGAGTACCAGTCAAATGATTTTGTGAGATATGCTCCTCCCAGAGAGACCTGGTAATTTATCGAGAACTTTCCCGGGCTGCGGTACAGGGGCACATTTATAAATCCATATAATGACCAGGCTTTACCAAGGACCTCATCATTACCAAGATTCCAGTAAGAAACACCAATACCTGTTTCAGGATAGTGATAAAGCTCTTCCCAGTAATCTTTCCCGGTTGCGGGGAACCTTAATGAAAGATCAAGAGAATAAATATCATCTTTCACCAGGTAATCAAGTGCTTCATAGAGAGGCAGCATAAGACCGGAATGGATTTTTGCACTGATTATCAGGGGCCTTGTGACAGATTGTGACAGGGCATTTAATGAAAGAAAAGCAAGAAAATGAAGAAACAGGCCTTTTTTCACGATTTTTTGTCTTCAGACTCTTTTTCAGTGCCACCGGTTCCCGTTACAAAGGCAACCAGTGTATAAACAGCTCCAATAATGAAGAAATTGAGAGTGAAATTAATCATAGTATCACTTACAGAATGTGATCTGCTGTCAATATCGAGGAAAATATAAACAGCATATGCCACAGCAACCAGCAGGATTATCCAGCCTGCGATATTCACAGGTATATAAATAATTCCAATGCGTCTGAACCAGTTTAATTTCATGTCTCTGAGTTTAGATAAAGAAAATACAAATTACGGCAGCAGATATGATAATTTCAAGCACAATAACCATAATAAGAACAAGAGGTTTTGATTTTGGATAAGCGTTTTCCAGCTTAAAAAGATCTCTGATTGAAAATGCATTTATTAAGATTAATAAGACAGGCAGTATCACGAACATGAAAAAAGCGGCAGATCTCTCTCTTATCAGAAAGTCATGAATATTAAACCTGAAAATAGTCTTTGGAAGAAACCATGTTTTCATATACTGTATCGCTATTGTATAAACAGGGATGCTGAGCCACCAGAGACATAAGGTGAGACGGTCCTTAACCGACGATATAACCTTCCTTCGTTCTATTTCATTTTCACGATTATCTGTATAGGGAGTGATCATGGTTAGTTGTTTTATAGAGGGACATACAATATAATAAAAACAGTAATATAAAAATCTATTACTTGCTTTCTTTTTTTGAAATTCGGATATGATCTTCCTTATAATTTCAATTCCATTGGCTATTTCCGTACCCTGACGATAACGAATGACCGGCAAACTGAGATCCTGAACCCATACAAGGATAGTCAAACCCTGGAAACAGGGAACTCATATATTATGAATTATCAAGTATCAGCCTGACAGCTTCATAACTTATGGCATCGAACATTGCTTCCACATTCCTTGTGTATTCCGATCTGTGACTCATTATGGCATCCTTTACTATAAATGCCTTATAATCGTGGTTATAGGCACCTGTACGGGTTGCGAGAACACAACCAACCGCACTCAGGCCACACAGGAAGACAGTGTTGACTCCTTTTTCACGAAGTATGTTATCAAGCCCGGTTTTGTTAAAACTGTCGGAATAATTTTTGGTAATTTTTGTATCATCGTCCCTGATCTGTATCTCGGGTGGATACTCAAAAGCACCTGACCCGGGCTCTTCTTCTGATCCCTTATCATGATGATAGATCCTGATAACAGGGAAACCATGTTCCCGAAAGAGGTCTATCAGGAGATTAATAAAGAAAAAAGCCAGTTCCCTGTCATTCTGGGGGACAAAATTCAGATATTTATTCTGTACATCAATAACCAGGAGAGCCGGCCTTGATCTTTTTTGCAAACCTCCTGATTTGTTTTTGATAGCTTTTTTTTCAGACATGATATAAAGATTTATTGTTTTATACGACTGTGATTATTCTTTTTGGCATATAACTACAAACTCTTTTGAATCGTTTTTAAGTTCGCTCCCTTCATAATCACCATATATCCGGTACGATCCGAATTTTGATCTTTCAACAAGGTGTTCCAGTTCGTACCTGAAGAAAAACCTCAGGGGAACATCCCACTCATCGTGTTTCTTTTCTTTCCCTTCTTCCCAGTCAAGTTTGAAGTTTACGTTTATGATCTGGTTAATGAGGTCGGGTCGTGTTGACGCTGATCTTCTTAACTTTTGTCCCGGCATATATTCACCATCGAAATCAACCTGGTCCTTTAACCCGGTTAAGAGCTGGCGAAGATCAGGTACGAATGTATCAAAAATGAATCTGCCTCCTCCGTTAAGATGATCGAAGACATTATCCAATGCCCGTATCTGCTCCTCCTTATCGAGAAGATGCATGATCACCCGGAACGGTGCCAGGACAAGATCAAATTTGAAATCAAAAGAGAAATCAACGATGTTCTGAAGGCTTAACCGGAAATGCTGCTCCGGTTTCAGTTTGCCCAAAAGGACATTAAGCATCGATTCACTTATATCAAGGCCGTATATATCAGCCCCGCTGTTGAGAGCATTCAGGAATAATCTTCCGGTCCCGGTCCCGACTTCCAATACTTTCCCGGAAGTCCTGCTGATCTGGTCCTGGAAATATTCATTGTCGACCGTATCCCTTAAGCTGTGATAGATCACATCATAAAAACGTGCAAAGCTTGTTGGATAGGTGGTGGACATAATATATAGACTTTTAAGGATTTAGTCAAAATGGTCTTTATTATACAAAGATAAAAAATTCAATAATCAGGGCATTGGATTTTCATTTGACTGATTTCCTTTCATGTAATATTTTCCCGTCAATAGTATCAGATTTCCTAAAACTACTGTAACTTTGATCCTTTATCCGGCCCGTAGCTCAGCTGGCAGAGCACGTGACTCTTAATCATGGTGTCGAGGGTTCGAACCCCTCCGGGCCGACTCTTTTTTCTCACACTCACACTCACACTCACACCTGGTAACTCTGGTTATTGACTTCCTGTGCCTTTATAAGTTTATAATCATCTTTCATGAAAGGGTAGTCCCAGCAGCCCATACGGTGATAAAGCTTCCCCCCAAATCCGCGTTTGTACCTGTACAGTCCGTGAAGTGGGTGTGAACTGCTGGCATTTGGGGCACATCCGAACATATCGTATTCTGTGCAGCCGAATTCACGGGCCTTCCTGATAGCTTCCCACTGTACCGCATAGGACGGCATAAGATATCTTTTTTCTGATGATGAGGCCCCATAAAGATAAGTACCTCTTCTCTCAGATAATATAAGGAACATGGCTGCAAGATATTCACCTTCATAATCAGCCATAAGAAGACTGACCCTGACATTTTCATCAAAGTACCGCTGATTGGTAAGTATAGTCGAGAAATAATCGCAGCGGTGTAATGTGAGGTTATTACGTAATGCAGTTTTACTGTACAGCCTGTACCACTCCTCAATCTTCTCAGATCCGTATTCGCCAACTGACACACCCTTACGTTCCGAGAGCCTTATATTATATCTTGTTTTTGGTTTCATGGCATTTAACAGTTCTTTTTCCCTTAACTTCAGGTTCAGGAAAATTGTATTGGTTGGCAAAATATCGCTGGGGCTTTTCTGCAGGTTCCAGTTATTGGTATTGATATTAAGTCTTAATTCCTGGGTATAAACGGGTGGAGGTCCCTTCCATCGTCCCCCTGGGTCGAAAAAATCCTCTTCCCTGGCCCACTGGTTTTCCCAGGGCAGGTCATATTTGATGAATATACAGTCGGGAGGCAGATGAGGCCTTAATACTTCTGACAGTTCCTCAAGAAATATGCCGTAGTTTTCAAAACCCGGCTGCAGTTTTGGTCCGTAGGGTACGTATGCATAGCACCGGTCGCGGTTAATATACCTGATAAGGATAAGTATATCTTCTTCTATTTTTATGTTGCCGATTTTCCCGGGATAGAGGAGATCTTCCGAAACAGTAAGCTGAAATCCCCCGGGAATGAATCCCTGATTGTTTTTTAACCTTCCCCAGAATGCTGTTTGTGTTGGAATATTTGTAGGTTCTATCTCTTCTATTTCCTTGGTCTCTACTCTGCAAACCATAATCTTGGATTTTCAAGGTCAAAGCTAGAAAACATGCCTGAGTCATCAAAATACTATAGGTTAAAATATTATAAGCTAAAAACACAAAGTGCTGGATGCCTTGAGTATATGGTTCAGGATGAGAAGAATATTCATTTATTGCTGTCTTAATTCCTCGTAGTAATATATATTACCCCTCCAAATCCTCCTGATCCGTAAATTTCATTCAGGTATTATTCCTCATTCCCGTAGAGTCCAAGAGGTTTTCTCATAGCTGTAAATCCGATGATGGCAGCTACCGTTGTAGTCCCGATATAAACCAGTGAGACAGTAAGTATATGAGAGAAGGATGCCCTGCCTCCTCCTTTTTCTGTGAGTTCCCCGGTGAGTATGAATAGTCCCAGCAGGATGCCCATAGATAAAATTATCAGCCAGGCAAACCAGGGATTTAGATGGTGTTTGTTGTGTGTTTGTAGATCTGTGATTAAAATTCGATAGGGGACAAAATTGTTTGTCAGGACAGACAGTGGGATAAAGAAAAGAAGTATACAGATGAAAAGAGTAAAAAGTTCGGAAATAAACGATTCGGTCATTACCTGCGGGTATATGGCAAGTACGAATATATAGACAATACTTGTTATCAGAACACCTCTAATCCTGACAGAATGTGTTTCATATAATGTTATACCTGCCCGATGAACAAGAAAAAGAACCCATATTGAAAGGATTATCATCCCGAGGACCAGGTACATTAGCAGGAGGGTAGTGGGATTATTCATCCAGATCAGGCGGTAACGTATCATAGCTATCAGGTCGGCGGAAAGAGTAAGTATTATTGCCAGGGGTACCGATATCTGTGTACGTATCATCAGTATTTTCCTGTAATTTGAAGCCTCTTCAGAACCATATCCACGCATAGTCCTGAGCAGTGCAAGAACAACCAGTAATGGTGTGAAAATAACTGTGTAGGAGCCTATTGCATCATACGGATCATTCCCAAATGGTATTATTGAAGCAAGAGCGGGGTTATGCTTGGTGTACATGAAGAATATGTAAAAGACTGCCGCCAGAGCTGCAATAATTAATGAGTTATGTTTAATCTTACCTGACATAGCTGATCGCTTTTTCCGGGAAATCACTTACCCTTAATATAAACAGGTGTCCCTGTTATTAAAACAGGTGACAATTACCAAAAGATTTTCAAATTTACTATATAATCGGGTACATTGTAACCTGAAATCTCATTCACACCGGTTAAATGTGTTCCTGAAGACAGTATTGCCTGTCTGTTATTATATTACTGAAGGAAGGTAACATGTTCTTAACCATGCAACAGTTACTCTTCTATTTATGTGTCCTTTTAATGTATAGATTAAACCAGAAAAATGAAAACACATAGTAATCTTTATCACCTTTTATGACAGGAACTTATATGCTTTTTCAAAGTTGATGCGATCTATTGTGATTCTGTTTAAACAAACCTGCAGTGCATTTTGTTCTGCAGCCTAAAGCCAGGACTGACAGATAAAAAAAGGCTTTATCAAAAATTTTATTTTGATAAAGCCCTGTCATAAAAGATATCAGGAATGAAAAAACTTTCTTAGTTAATAATTTCCTGCAGGTATAAGGTCATCATCGGACATTATCCAGATATGTTCCCCATTATCCCAGGTTTCAGTCCCGTAGCGATTATGGAACCTGTAGTGGTAGCGTGAATGCAGAATAAAGTCCGAACTACTGTCCAGTTTTATCACAGTTCCTTCAGGTATATACAGTCTGATTCCCACGAAATCAGCTGACCATTTGCGACCCTCGGGCAGTTTAAAATATTCATCAAGGTGTAACGTATCGCGTTTTATGCTATAGTTGAACTGCAGTTCTCTAAGTCTTTGCAGCCCTGCCGATTCAGTTGTGGCAGCACAACGTTTCCTTACTTCCACCATTGTGTTGTTATCGTCAGAAGGTCTGACTGACAGGTATGGTCTAATATACAACTCCCTGGCTCCGTCGTTAATGAAGATATCATATTCATCATCAGGAAACCGGACCTCTTTGTTATACATAAGATCACTTAATTTTCTGTCAGATATGATATACAGGGTATCTGTCTTCCTTGGTATTGCTGCTTCTGTTGATATCCTGGCCGTATTGGCAAAACTCGTACCTTCGTTGAAGAGTATTATTGAGAGAATTGCCAGGGAAGCTATCCATACCACTATGGCTGCCAGGCTGAAGATACCGTCACGGGCCCGGAACCAGATTATCATCTTACTACCCCAGTAGATCAATGCGAGAAGAGGAAGTATAATAATTACGGATGACAGACCCAGTATCCATGGTACAGTACCCGGGCTGACCATATAACTCATGAAATCGGGAAGGTAGTTCATGTTAAGTCCGGTTCCTTCAAGGGCAAGAATATTCGGGAATTTAAAGACAAAAATAAGGATAAAGGATATAAGGGCCAGGAATCCTGTGACGATAAAAGCAAACCCTATAATGATCAGTAATATCCTTACTATTATATATAATACCCTTGCTATGGCACTTAATATCTCATTGATAGTATTACCTAAGCCGGAATAACCCGCAGAGCTCCTGTAGCGTGTAGTGTTATCTGCAGATCCGGTACCTGGGGTCCTGACGTGTGACCCTGCACGGTAATCACTGCCGAACAGTTCCTGCATCTGTGATTCACTATGTGCCGCAGGAAGAGCGATCCAGAGGATAATATATACCAGTAAACCTGATCCGAATACGAAAAAGGCAACAGCAAAAAGTATTCTGAAAAGGACCGGATCCGTATTCAGATATGCACCCAGTCCTCCGCACACACCACTTATCACAGTATCTTGTGGATTCCTGTAAAGTCTTCTTCTAAAGCCGTAATTGTCCTGGCGCCGACCGGTATCCTCAGGTTCCTGCTGGTCAAAGTCTTCAGGTTTGCCAATTATTAAGATCATGTTTTCCACATTTTCCCTGGTTATAATACCGGCCATTCCTTTCTGGGAATGGAAGATCTCGGCAACCCGTAGTTCTATATCTTCTATGGTCTCAAGTCCTCCCTGTACATTTTTAAAACGACTGTTTAATGCCTGGAGCCAGTCACGTAATATACCAAAGGCATCTTGATCTATGCTGAACAGGGAACCTCCAATATTTATATTTATAGTCTTATCCATTATTGTCAGTTTTTATTGGTTTATATATGGTTACCTGGTTCTTATCCTGTTAACTGATTCAACAAGTTCCATCCACGAATTATCCAGATCAGATAAATATGAACGGCCCTGTTCTGTAAGTTCGTAATATTTACGTGGAGGACCCTGCGGTGATTCTTCCCAGCGGTAACTTAAAAGACCCGCATTCTTCTCACGCGTCAGTAGTGGATAAAGGGTTCCTTCCACAACTATAACCTCTGCTTCCTTCAGCTCTTTTATTATGTCGCTGGCATAGCAGGAATTCCGGGAAAGCACCGAAAGGATGCAATATTCCAGGATCCCTTTCCGCATTTGCGCTTTTGTATTTTCTATATCCATGATATATATTTTTAAATGTTTTAGTAAAGATTTTCCAGGTATGAAGATCATATCTTCATGTTCTTTCTTACACGGTTGAATTCTTCCTTGACCGAGTCCTTGATATTGTGAATATTCACAGGTTCTCCATGCATCTCAATTTTCTGGGCTGTTGTTTTGGCCTCAGGAATTGCAATGTAGAGGATGAGATAAAGTAATATTCCAATACCGGCAAATGCCAGCACGATGAATATTATCCTTACAATTAAAGGATCAATGTTCCAGTATGCAGCCATGCCTGAGCATACACCGCCTATGATCCGGTGATCAGGATCACGGTACATACGGTGATAACCGGGAGAAGAGAATTTATCCCGGGCAGACGGACCTTCATTGTCTGAAATATCTTCAGGAGTTCCCAGGATTGCAGTGACCTGCCTTACATCTTCTATGGTAATTACCTGCTTGTAAGCGGTAAGCCTGGCACGAAAAAGCTCGGCCATCCGTGCCTCTATGTCGGACAGTATCTCCGATGAACTCTCTTCACCGGAGAAATGCAACTCAAGACTCTTAAGATAGATCTTTAATTCTGAGTAGGCATCCTCATCAATATTAAAGGAATAGCCCCCGATGTTGATACTAACTGTTATTTTCATAGTACTGTTTATTAATTGCTACTATATTTTTAATACAACATTACAATGCAAAGATATATATAAAATATTATACTATGCAATACATAGTAGTAAAAAAATTCAAATATTTGTAAAAAATTTTGCAATACACAGTTAATCAGCACTATACGGAATGAATATTTTTTTAATCCATATTCCCCCTGGATGGGAAAAAGAAAAAGCCCGATACATAACTGCCTTAAAACAACTATTTCCTATATTTAAAAAAATATTTATGCATGACTAAGAAATATAAATGGGGGATCCTGGCTCCCGGAAAGATGTCGGCAAAGTTTACATCGGCACTTCAGTTACTGGACAATGTTGAACTTTTTGCTGTCGGCTCCCGTGATCTCCAGAGGGCAAAGCAGTTTGCAGAGGAATATGGGTTCAGGAAATATTTTGGCAGTTATGAGGAAATGGCAGCCGATCCTGAACTGGAAGTTGTTTATATTGCTTCTCCTCATTCACATCACCGGGAACATACACTTTTATGCCTGAGGCATGGTAAGGCAGTTCTCTGTGAGAAAGCTTTTGCCCTTAACAGCAGGGAAGTGGATGATATGATAAAAGAAGCGGGAAAACAAAAGACTTTCCTGATGGAAGCTCTGTGGCCGCAGTTTCAGCCTGTATACCAGAAAACGCGGGAGGTCCTGGAGAGTGGAGGGCCGGGAAAAATAATCCATCTTGATGCGAGATTCTCATTCCAGGCGCCTTTTGATCCCGACGACAGGAAGTTCAACCTTGAACTGGGAGGGGGATCCCTTCTGGATATAGGGATTTACCCAGTGATCGATGCACTATATTTTTTGGGAGTGCCGGATGATATACTTGCAAAGGCGTTGTTTTCAGAAACCGGTTCGGAAGATTCAATAAGTGTCATCTTTGGCTATAACGACGGCAGGATGGCTACATTATACAGCTCATTCAATACAAAGGCCGGGATAGGTTGCGACCTGTTGTGCGAAAATGGCAATCTCTATTTTTCACGTGAGCGCGATATGTCACAACGCCTTGTCGTGGCACTCAATGGCAGGGAGAAGCAGGAATATTCACTTTTACCCGAGGGTATGGGTTACCAGTTTGAAGCCATAGAAGTCATGAAATGCCTTGACGAAGGAAAACTTGAAAGTGATATTGTTCCACATTCTTTCAGCCGTAATCTTATCAACACACTTGACAGGATCAGGGAAACCGCCGGGATAATATTTCCCGGCAGCGACTGATACGAATGTTTGGAATACACAGTCGGGGTCTAAATCCGAAACTAATTTCTGAATGAAATATATTAATCCGGATCCGGACAGTGGAGGAGCTTTTTACAGGAAGAAGCTTTTTCTCAGTATGATTATCCCGGGTATCTTCATCTTCATAATGTGGATGGTTAAGATTATTGAGGTACTTTTCGGCCTTGATTTTGCGGAATATGGTATTTACCCGCTTACAGCCAGGGGACTCCAGGGAATAATATTTTCCCCCTTTATTCATGCAAGTTTTGGACATCTTTTCAGCAACACACTGCCCCTGTTTTTCCTGTCCGTGGCACTCTTCTATTTTTACTCGGAAGTGGCACTCAAAGTTTTTATCTGGACTTTTTTCCTTACCGGGTTCCTTGTATGGTTGGGGGGACGGGAGGCGTACCATATAGGGGCAAGCGGGCTGGTATACGGACTGGCTTCTTTTCTTTTTTTCAGCGGCATTTTAAGAAAACATTTTCGTCTGATAGCATTATCGCTGCTTATAGTATTTTTGTACGGGTCCATGATTTGGGGGCTGTTCCCCGGTGTGTACAAAAATGTATCATGGGAATCTCATATGCTTGGATTTTTCTCAGGGGTGCTTCTTGCGATAATTTACAGAAAACAGGGCCCGCAGGCACCTGTCTATGAATGGCTCGAACAGGAAGAAGAAGATGGCGAAAGCGGAGAATTGACCGACAATGATGAAAACACCGGGGAAGCTAAAGACAGCATAAGCCGTACGGATGATTTTTTCTGATTCCGGTCCGGAAGCTAATTGATCAGGTTGGGTGATTTTGGCAGGTAATTAAACAGGACTAATTTAGTCGCCGATGACAAAATTTATAGAATGACAGATCTTTCCATAATAATAGTAAGCTACAGGGGATGGGATAAACTTACGGCCTGCCTTGCATCTCTTGATAAATTTTCTGGAGACAGATTCAGTACCGAGGTGATCGTTGTGGATAATAATTCACAGGATGACAGAGTGTTTGCCATTGAGAAGAAATTTCCTCGTTTCAGATTCGTTTTTAACGATATTAATGGTGGATTTGGCTACGGATGCAACGTGGGTGCGGGGCTTGCCAGGGGAGAATATTTTCTTTTTCTGAATCCCGATACTATGGCAACGGAAACAGAGACAGGGAGATTGCTGGAGACTGCAAGGGAGAATCCTTCATATACCATTCTGTCGTGCCGGCAGGTTAATTCAGGTGGCAGGGAAGGTCGTGTATCCGGTCAGTTTCCTGAGTTTTATAATCTTACGGGATTCATGCGGGCAGTATTCAGAAGCCCTTATTTCAGGGGGACTACAACACAGATAGTGAATGATGCAGGAAACATAACATTTCCCGACTGGGTATCGGGTTCTGTAATAATGATAAAGGGAGAAGAATTCAGGTCCGAAGGTGGATTTGATGATGATTTCTGGATGTATTTTGAGGATGTCGACCTGTGCAAAAGAGTACGGGATAACGGCGGAGAGGTCGGTGTTGCAAAGGATGTTGTAATTGAGCATAACCATGGTGGCAGTTCCCGCATAAACCTGAGAACAGCATCCCTTACAAAAACAGAAGTACATATCTCGCGTCATCTTTATATCTGCAAGCATAAAAAGGGAGCCGAAATGTTTTTCATCCAGGTTTTCCTTGTAATTAATAATATTATTTCAGGAGGAGTTGTTGCAGCTGCGGGAATCATTTTCTTTTTCATTCCTAAAATATTCTCACGAACTCTCATATTTGTACGGCTGATAAATTACTATGTGACGGCTGTTTACAGGAGAACATGGAGAAGTCCCAGATCGGTAAGGTCGATCATGAAATCATGAGGCCTCAAAGGCTGAAATGTTAAAAAACTTTAAATCCCGTAAACGATCACGTTCAGGCTTGGCTTTTACTTTTAAAACAGGCATTTTTGCAAAATAAAATTGAGAAGGATAATATTTATGGAGGTTGTTGTATAAATGGGAATTCAGAAAAGTTTTAAAATAGTCCGGATTTTGACTTCATTCCCGGTCCTGACAGCACTGGGGTTTTTTTTGCCGGTTAATCTGTATAGTCAGCAAAAAGTGGCGGAAAACAATAATCCGCGTGATGAGGCAATCAGTTTTTACCTCGATTGTCGTTCCTGTGATATGAACTATACCAGGAAGGAGATTCCTTATGTGAATTTTGTTAGAGATACGCAGGAGGCTGAGGTTTACCTTCTGGTTACCAGCCAGAGAACCGGTAGCGGAGGGAGGAAGTATACCTTCTCATTCCAGGGTCTGGGACGTTTCCAGGGGATGAATGATACTCTTGTCTACACGAGCAATCCGGATGAAACCAGGCCGATAGTCAGGGAAAAAGAGACAAACCTGATTAAGATGGGGCTGATGAGATATGTGGCACATACACCTCTTTATGAACAGGTGGCTATCAGTTCAGATTCGTCACTGCAGGAAGAAGAGAATGATGTTACTGACAGGTGGCATAACTGGGTATTTGAACTGCAGACAAGTCCCAGGTTCAATGCTGAAGCCACATACAACAGGATATTTATCAATAATTCGATACATGTCAGGAAGATATCTCCCGATCTGAAGCTGGAGGTCAGGCTTAACCAGAATTATAATCATCAGCAGTTCATTGAGGATTCTGTCAAAACAAATTATAACACCAGTTACAAATCAGCAAGGGTGCTGTTTGTCAGGAGTCTGAACCCACACTGGTCGGCAGGCATCCTGTCAAGAGCCGAAACATCGACAAGTGAGAACTTTAATCTTAACACAGAGGTTATGCCATCGGTAGAGTATGATATATATCCCTATGCAGAGGCCACACGAAGACAATTCAGGATAATGTATTCTGTTGGTTACCAGTACAGTGATTACATCGATACGACCATACTGAACAAGACAAAGGAGAACCTGTTCAAACAGGAATTACGGATGGCATACCAGATACAGGAAAGATGGGGTTCAGTTAACATTTCTCTCTCAGGGTCTGATTATCTGCACGATCTGTCGAAAGCAAGGCTACAGATGAGCGGATATGTTCGTTTACGCATCATAAAGGGATTATCACTTTCTGTTAACGGAGGCATAGCATATATAAATGACCAGCTTAACCTTATAAAAGGTGACCTTACAGATGCGGAACGTCTCCTGAGGCTCAAGGAGCAGGCTACCAACTTTAGTGCCTGGGGAGGCCTCAGTATTACTTTTACTTTCGGGTCTATTTATAACAATGTGGTTAATCCGCGCTTTGGAAACTGAGACATTAAGAATCTCAACCGTAAAATTGCCCGGGAAATGATCGGGTTGAGACCTAATATGCCTGATTATAATCCGTTTATGTCCTTATTTTTTTCTCCACTCTTCTGCTGGCCATAGCATAATAAGCTATTACCATAAAACAAATAAGGGGAATTATATAGGAGTAATTAATACTTCCGGTCATATCAGAAACCCTGCCCTGGAGAAATGTAACCACAGCACCTCCAAGAATAGCCATAATCAGGCCGGATCCTCCTATTTTAGTATCATCACCCAGACCTATAACTGCCTGGCCAAAAATTGTTGGAAACATAAGGGACATAAATCCTGAAATCATAACAAGTGCAATAACCCCTGTAATACCACTCCCAAATATTACAACCAATGTGCTTATAATGGCCATTACTGCAGAAAAGATCAGTAAGGATGAGGGTCGGAAAAACTTCATAAGGAAAGTAAAAATAAATCTCGACGAAGCGAACAGGATGAGCGAGGCTACATAATATCCCGCAGCAATCTGCTCCGGCGTCTTTCCTACCGGGAGCTGAATATGTTCAAGGTTAAGTGAGGACATCGCATATCGTATTGTAAATGACCACACACCAATCTGGGCACCAACATAAAAGAACTGGGCAATAACCCCTGTTACATAGTTCTTATTCCTGATAAGTCTCGATAGTGTTGGTCCAAGATCCACCTTATTACCTGCATCGGAGGCTTTTGGCATTTTAAAAACAAAAATAACAACCCATAAAATGAGTAATAAAAGACCAATTGTGACATAGGTCATTGTTACTGCATTCAACTCACCACCCTGAATTCTGTGCAGGTCAGCTGCCGACATTGCTGCTCTTTCGGCAGCTGATGCTTTATTGAGTTCTGACAGAATGAATATCTGGCTTATAACAACTCCCATTATAGAACCCAGAGGATTGAAAGACTGGGCAAGATTCAGGCGTCTTGTTGCGGTCTTTTCTGACCCCATGGCAATTATATAAGGATTTGAAGAGGTCTCGAGTATGGAAAGCCCCCCGAATAGTATCCATAAAGCACCCAGGAAATGAAAATAATTGCCTGTAATTTTAGCCGGATAAAACATCAGGCATCCAAGAACATACAGCCCCAATCCAAGCAAAACACCCGATTTGTAAGAGTACTTCTTTATAAAAACAGCTGCAGGGAGAGCAAAAATAAAGTATCCCAGGCCGTAACATGAAATCTGGATCAGTGAGGTCCTGGCATCTGTCATACTCATTATTCTTTTGAAAGCTGCCAGAAGTGTATCTGTCATATTGTTTGCCAGACCCCAGAGAAGGAACAATGAAGTTATTAAGATGAAAGGAATAAGATTGCCCGGAGCAACAAGCCTTTCTTTTATCCCTGATCGATTCATTTTTTTCTGTGGATTATGATGATGGTTTATAAATTAAGAATCAGAGCATGCCGATTGAATCAAAAATAATTATTATAAATGATATTCCAAGAGCTTTAACACGGAGTTGGTTAAAAATGAGTGAAACCTCATTGCCCGATGATGTAATGAGATTTTTGTATAATGAATATTACAGGAGGCTGTTCTGAATGGATGGCCGGGTGAAAAGATAAATGTTTCAGAATGTAATTCCAACCAGTATACAGGCCTGCAATGTGTTTTGTGTAAAAGGTTTTTTCCCGTTGTTAAGTTTATCTGAAGTCCTGAAAAGGAGCCCCGGACCATATTCTGCCCTGCCCTGGACCTGAAGATTCAGGTTATTGAATATCCTTGTTCTGAATCCCAATCCTGCCACACCGGTTATAAGGCTGGATTTAAGATCCATATCTGTATCGTTGCTTGTTATAACAGAAGAAGATTGGGTTTCAAGTTCTTCGGAGTGCAGGTAGTTTTTTGCTGTAAGTACTTCCAAAGCCATACCTGCATTAATGAATGGCACTATCCTTTTCCCGGTAACTGAATACTGAATCAATGCAGGAACTTTCATCCCCGTCAAATCAATATACACATCATTTCTTGCAAGACCATCTGTCATTTGTTTTTCACTGTAACCATAAAAGCTCAGCTTTGAATAGAGCAATTCTAACTTTACAGAAAGTCTGTCAGTTCTCCGTAATAAACGTCGCTCGTATCCAAGACCATATATGGCTGCTGTCGATGTGACCGGCTCCGGAATAAAATCAGTAAATTCAGGATTAGGTTTGATGTTTAGTTTCATATATGACAGACCGCCCATAATTTCTACCGTTCTTTTATTGGTCCCTGTTTCAAGAATTCTTTGTGCAAGTTCTTTTTCAGACAGGTTTCTGTTGTAAACCATATATTTTTCTCCGGATTCTTTGTCGTAGCTTGCAATAAGTGGCAGGATGTCTTTTTTAAGATCGAATCTACCTGGTATTGAACCGGATGGTTTTTCTGTCAGGTAACATAAAAAATCCTGGAGTGTACGGAATTCTTTGCTTTCGTTACCAGCAATATAGTATATATGCCCGTTCCTCAGTTCCGTGAAGCCGTGGTTGCCTTTTTCAACATAGTATTTAGAACCTTTACTGTACAGTTTGATCGTTCCTGAGATCAGTATTTCATAAAAGGAAGACTTACCTTTATAGGTTTTACTCTCGTACCTGTTCCCGTTATTATATCCAAAGGCACTAATGTCTAAAGAAGAATATACAATTTCTCTGGCAATGTCAAATCTTTTAAATACACATTGAGATGGAATTCCCTGGTTTGATGCATATTGTACAAGACCTGTAAAAGATTCTCCGTTATTTTTTTCAATATAGCCATCCCTGAAGATCTTCTGACCTGAAAGGGTTGCATCAGCCAGTAACAGAACCAGCAATACAGACAGTAGCTTTAATTGTTTCATATACGACTCACAGACATTTTTGCCTAAATTAAAAAATAATTTTAAAAACACACACAATTAATTTTTATAGTCTTACTTTTTATTAAATTTGGTTCAATACAATCTGTTTACTGTAGAAGCAATACGTACACACTATGTTAACATTAACACCAAGATGCAGAGCTGTCTCATCATGTAAAAGAGTCCTGTTTTTTATTTTGTTAACGCTGTTAATAAGCAATTGTGAAAAAGAAAAGGAACAGGCAAGGTCATATCCCAGGTTAAGGGAAATGACTGTTACTGATATATCAGAAGGAGGTGCAAAATTTACAGCTTCTGTATATTCTCTGGGTACTGAAACAATAATTGAGCATGGTTTTGTCTGGGGAAATTATACTGATCCTGACATCAATAATTTTGATAAAGTTTACCTTGGACCATTCGATAAAACAGGTGAATTTACATCTGAAATTGTGACAAATCTTATTAAGGACAGGAAGTATTATGTTAAGCCTTTTCTGGTAACCGCTGATCACGTTATTTACGGTGCAAGAACATCATTTATAAGCCTCGGCAGCGGTGCTCCGTCGATAAGCGGTTTTGAACCACATACTGCAGGCTGGATGGATACTCTGACAATAAGAGGCAATAATTTTTCCTACAGGAATGGTGTGAATGTTGTAAAGCTGAATGATGTTCGTTGTGAAGTTATCGAGTCATCGGATACTTTACTTAGAGCTGTAGTTAATTATTTGCTGTCATCTCCCAAAACTGTTCTTTCTGTAGACAATATTGGTAACATATGTACATTCACACAGGATACCTTCAGACTGATCCCCCCTGTAGTTACCGATTTTTATCCCAGAAAGGCAGTATGGGGCGATACATTATATATTAAAGGTAAATACCTGAAGTATCCTTTATATGTTCCGGGTAATTCTGTCACTCTTGGTAGTTTTAAATGTAGTTTCCTTGGCAGTCTTAATGACAGTATTTATATAGTTAAAGTACCCTATGAACTGGATGTGGTCAATTCAGACCTCATTATTTCTGTTAATGGATTTTCATTAACAGGGAATTCTCCTTTTGAATTGCAATCACCTATGCCTTTTACGTTTAGTCCTGTGATGGGAACATGGGGCAGTACAATTAATCTTTCCGGAAGGTTTAATACTATCCTTTCAGCCAATTCAGTCTATTTTGATGATGTGCAGGGAACAATACTCTCTGTCAGCCCTTATCAGATGAGCATTAAAGTACCGGATAACCTCGAGAAAGTCTCAACGAATATTATATATAAAGCAGATCCGTTTACGATTGTATCCAGTGATACATTTAGACTGGAGCCACCGGTGATTACATCCTTTTCACCTCAATCGGGAGCCGGTGAGTCAGTTTTGGATATATATGGGCAGTATTTCGGATCAGGAGCAGTAACTGTAAAACTGGATACAAGCAGCTGTTCAGTTATTTCAAAGACAGATTCCCATATTTCCGTTAGAGTACCCGCCGGTATTGAAGGAGCTTTTAAAATAACAGTTACAGTAAAGCTGCAGTCAGTAACCTCTGAAACAGAATTTAATGTAACAAATCCGGTTATTACCTCAGTTTCTCCACTGACAGGAACTTTCTATGACCAGGTGACAATTTCAGGAAGGAACCTTGTTACAGACGCAGGTACTGCGGTAGTTCTATTCGGAAATAAACAGGCACAGATCGTCTCATCTTCTTCAACATCTGTCATAGTTGCCGTGCCTTCTACAGCAGACAGTATCTCCTGTGAAATATCCTTAACAGCTGGAGCTAGTAAGGTTACATGGCCCGATAAGTTTAGCCTTATCCCACCTGTTATAACTTCTGTCTCTCCTGGTACTCTGGTCCCGGGACAGGATGTTACTATTACAGGCCAGAATTTTAATCCTGATCTGTCGGGTAATTCTGTCTTGTGGGATGTCTATCCTCTTATTGTCAAAAGCTGTTCATCCACTGAAATAATTGCTACAATGCCTTTATCCTTGCCAAGAGGGAATTACAGGTTAAAAGTGGTTGTTGGGGGATACCAGAGATATTCAACAGATTATTATGACATAAAGTCAAAATGGCTAAGGATTGATTATAATCAACCTTTTTACTGGTCAAACTCTCCTATATCATACGATCCGCTGGTTTCATTCGCTCAGAACGGGATAGGTTATATTATGAATCATTCCGGATACCTGTATTCATTTAATCCGGCTTCAGGCATTTTTTCAGGCAAAGGTCTGGTTTCAGAATTCCGTTATCACCTTGGAACCACTACAATCACAAATCTTGATACGGTTCATATCATAGGAGGATATTATCAAACCGGACCTGTAGATTTCAGGTTTGATAATTCTTCAGAACATTTTCTTTTTGCAGCATTTTCTCCGGAAAGCAGGAGCGGAGGTGCGGGATTTTCTCTGAATGGTAAAATATTTTATGGATTGGCTTATTATTCAGCCTTGGGTACACGTTTCTGGGTATATGATAAATATAAAGGTTGGATTAGAAAAAATGATTTTCCTGTTAATACTAATTTTGTTGTAATGTCTTATTATTCAATAAATAACAAGGGATATGTTCTGTTAGGCGATCATTCATTTTACTCCTATGATCCTGATGCTGATATATGGACTAATCTTGCAGAGTGTCCTGCTGTACTGCCTATACAAGGTTATATAAGCTTCAGCATTAATGGGAAGGCATATATTGGATTAGGTAAAAATCCGGATTATTCTGACACAGATGAACTTTGGTCATATGATACGAGCTCAGACACTTGGGAACTTGCGGCTCGGATTCCTGGAGGTGGCAGGTACTCTCCAGTAGTATTTACAATTGGTAATAAAGTTTATATGGGGCTAGGCTTCCATGATTACTTAACTCCTGGGAATCTTAATACAAACACTCTGAAAGATCTTTATGAATTTGATCCTTCTTATTTAGCAAAATAGAATGAAACTAAATTATATGATACGATATTTAAATCTTTCCCTTTTACTCCTTTTTACCGGAATCATGGCTCCTGAGATAACAGCACAGTATAAATTGCCATTTGGAGATATTAAAACAGACGATCTTTCTCACAAACCATATAAACCCGATCCCGGAGCAGACGCAGTGATCCTTTCTGATATCGGACTTGCCACACTTAACTATGTTAACGGTTTTTATGTTGAACTTGAGAGGGATGTGAGGATAAAGATAGTAAACAGCAACGGTTATGATTATGCGAATATTGAAATACCCTATTCAATCAATGACAGGATTTATAATTGCAGGGCTTCTACATTTAACCTGAGTAATGGTGTTAAGGTTGAGTCGAAAATCGGTAAAAAGGATTTTATTTATGAAAAGTCAAGTTTTGAAGATAAGACTCTTAAATTCAGTTTCCCTGATGTACACGAGGGATCAGTTGTGGAATATTCCTATATTATTCAGTACAGGGGTGACATACTATATACTTTGATTCCCTGGTCGTTCCAATCGGACATACCGGTAAAAGTAAGTGCATTTTCTTTGTCATACCCGGAACCCTGTGAATATAAAGAGATAATCTCAGGTTCAGCCGGAAAGGTAGATGTAAAAACTTCAAAGACTAAAGAAATGTTCCTGGGTGAAAGGATAAATATTGTATCCACATCATGGATAGCACAGAATATGCCGGCAGTAGAAGAGGAACCTTATATCAAAAGCAGGAAAGAGCTTCTTACAGGTGTTACCTTTGAGCTTGCAAATTTAAACTTCCCGGGATCAGGACTTAAAGAAATCACCCCTACGTATTCAACCCTTACATCGAAGTTGCTGCTAAGAAGCGATTTCGGAAAGATTATAGACACAGATTTAAAATCTTTGACAGGAAAGATCATTTCAGGATGTACAGGTAATACTGAGAAACTCAGGAAAATCCATACCTATATTTCAAAAAGTATTCTATGGAATGGTATTAACGACTATACAGCTTCAGCATCACTCCGCAGTATCCTGAACAAGCAAAAGGGTAACTCTGCCGATATAAATATGCTTCTTATAGCAATGCTTCGTTCCATAAACATAAAGGCTGATCCTGTTATACTGAGTACAAGATCGCACGGAAGTATTAATAAGGACCTGGCCATGATTCAGCAATTCAATTATCTTATTGCCAGGGTAATGGTTGATGGTAAAACTTATCTTGTTGATGCTACGGATCCAAGTCGTCCATTCAATATACTGCCTTCACGTTGTCTTAATGATGCCGGCTGGCTTGTAAGTGAATCGGAATCTCAGTTTATAGATCTCAAAAATAACGAGAATGATTCAAACAAGAGAATTGTTAATATAAGCATTGATGGAGATGGAAATATTAGAGGTAATATTGAAAATCACTATTCTGCATACCCCGCTTCTACTATCAGGGCACTGATCCTGCTTATCAGTGAAGATGGTTATACCGATGTATTAAGTTCTTTTTTGAAAAATATGTCTGTATCTGATTTTAGGATGGATAATCTGGATGATCCATATTCTCCTCTTTCAGAAAATTATAAAATAAATATTCCTGGCGGATCCCAGGTTGCAGGAGACGAGATTCTTTTAAATCCTTACCTGAAGATATTAGCTGAGCCTGATCCTTTTGTCAGGGATACCCGGCTCTTCCCTGTCGATTTTGAATGCCCGTCTGTAACAGAATACGAGCTTAACCTGACCATACCGGAAAATTGCAGTGTTGCAGAAATGCCGGAAGATATACTGATCAAAGAAGGAAACGGAGATGAAATGTCGTTTGAACTTAAATGTTCAGTAAATGGACAGACACTACACCTGAACAGCGAGTTTAAAGTAAACAGGACGCATTATCCGGTTTCGGAATATGCCAGGATACGGTCTTTTTATTCTCAGATGCTTAAAAAACAGGCAGAACTAATAGTCCTGAAAAAGAATAATACTATATAAAAAACAGGTATGAAGAAGTTTATAATATCAGCTGTCTTTATTTTGTTGTTTGCAGATATGTTTTCTCAGACATATTCTTTCAGTTCCATACCGGAAAATCTTAAAAGCAGGGCCGACGCTGTTATAAGAACGGATCAGTGCCAGTTTACTCTTATAAAACCAGGGAATGCTGTGGTAAAATATAAAAAAGCAATAACCCTTTTAAATGACAATTCACGGCCTTACAGGCTTTTAATGGTAAATTATAATAAATACTCACGTATCAATTCGCTGAAAGGGGCTGTTTATGATGAGAAGGGCAAGATGATCAGGGAATTTGGAATGCTTGATAGTTACGATATGAGTGCTGTTACAGGGGGAACTTTTTATTCCGATGACCGGATGAAGGTTTTATATTTCCCTGCTTATAAGTATCCATATACTATTGAATATGAATATGAAATAAGCTATTCAAGTCTTATTAGCTATAATAACTGGTACTTTCACGAGTCACCCAGGGTCTCTGTTGAAAGATCCGGAATACAGTATGTTATTCCCAAAAATCTCAGATTCAGGTTTTATGGTGAAAATCTGAGCAATGATGTTGATTCAGTCGTCAGTGGCGATTCAAAAATCTATACCTGGCTTGAAGAAAATATGCCTGCCATACCCGTTCAACAGTATTTTGTGGCAACTGAATATAACTTACCTGTACTTCATACTGCACCTGTTGATTTTGAATATGGAGGATATAAGGGTTCAATGACATCCTGGAACTCTTTTGGCGGCTGGGTCTATAATCTTATTAAAGGACAGGATGAGCTGCCTCAGAATGACATTGACAGTGTCATGAAAATCATATCAGTCACATCTGATAAATGGGAAAGAGCGAAAAAGATATATGAATTTATGCAATCTAAAACAAGATATGTTTCGATACAAATTGGTATTGGAGGATTCAAACCTGCAAATGCAATGTCTGTCTCGTTGAATGGTTATGGTGATTGTAAAGCACTTGTAAATTATACCCAGGCATTGATGAATGTGGCAGGAATAAAATCATATTACTCGCTTGTTAAGGCGGGTGAACAAAAAGATATCAATAAGAACTTTGTAGATAACGAGTTTAACCATGCTATCTTATGTGTCCTGATAGAAAAAGATACTGTCTGGCTTGATTGCACTGACCAGACACATCCTTTCAATTTCCCTGGCATCTTTACTTCAGGTAAATATGCACTTGTAATTTCACAAAAAGGAGGAGTACTTGTCAAAACACCGGATTTTTCGGACAATGGAAATATTCTGAGCCGGACAGGATCAGTATACCTTAACATACTCGGTGCTTCATCATGTAAGATATCAAACAGGTATTCAGGTTATTATTATGAGCTTGCAAGTGATGAATTTGCCAAACAGTCTGAAAATGAGATTAAGCGTTCCATTTCTGCAAGTCTCAGGTTTGCTGATTCGAAAGTGACAGGTGTATCATATAATGAAGAGAATAAAGACAAAGCATCTTCAAGACTCGTATATGATATTAGTGTCAATAATTTTGCGGTAAGCTCGGGAGAAAGACTATATTTTTCCCCTTCCCTGACAAAGGAAGGGTATATTCAGGATTATCCCTCCGATCTTATTGTTGAAGAATCGATGACAGTCTCTGATTCAATCGTATACAACCTGCCTCTTGGGTACAAAGCAGAGTATATTCCGGAAAATGTAAGTCTCAGGAATGAATTTGGTGAATTCAGATACAACGTTGTAGTTAACGGTGACAGAATTGTATATAAAAGGTACAGTAACATAAAGAAATCTGTTATTCCCGAAGAGAAGTTTAGTGATTTCAGGACATTTATCAATTCCATTGCAAAAACCGACAGGCAGATGATAATTCTGACAAAAAAATCTGTTTAGTTTCCTGGTAGCCTGATTGTGAAAACCGTCACCTTTAATAACCATTTAACTCCCCGGTGGTTATTGTAACAATATAACGGGAACATGGTATAACCGGTCTCAGTTCTTTTTATACTTCAGAATTGTTTCAATAAGCTGTTCCTTTGTAAAGGGCTTGGCAAGATAATCATCAAACCCTGCACTGATGGCTTCTTCCCTGTCCATCGACATGGCATAGGCCGTTTGTGCGATAGCAGGTATATCGGGACATATGGTCCTTATCTGTTTTATTGCATCAAAACCACTTAATCCGGGCATCTTAAGATCAAGCAGAATAACGCTTATTTTATTCTTACGGCAGGTCTTAACTGCATCAAGGCCATTTGATACGGTAATGACATGTATGCCTTTATTATCGAGTATCTCTTTAATGTACTTCAGACTTGGTTCGTCATCATCGGCCACAAGAATGGTCATATCATCAGGAATATTTTCTTTCTGACGGCTTCTTGCTTTTCTTGAGTATTTTTTAATTACCGGTACGTAGGGTATGGTAAAATAAAAGACAGAGCCTTTTCCGGGCTCAGACTCAAGCCATATCCGTCCGCCGAGAAGACTTGCCAGCGCTTTGCATATTGAGAGTCCCAGGCCCAGGCCTTCGAAAAGCCTGTTACCTTCAGGATCGGCTTTATAAAAGCGGTCGAACACCTTTTCCTGGTTTTTCCTGTCGATGCCGATTCCGGTGTCCTTCACAAAAAACTCTATATCAGCTCCTTTCAGTTTATATCCGAAGGCTATTTCTCCTTTTTCAATATATTTATTGGCATTATTAAGTAGATTGTCAAGTATCTGCTTTATTCGTACGTCATCTGCAATGATTACTGAATCTGCTCCATGCAATCCTTTCTTCACCGAGAAAAGGACATCTTTTTTAATGACCGGCCTGGTTGTTTCATATAGATCATCCATAATGGCATTAAGTGAAAACTCCCGGCTATTTATTTTCTGGCTGCCTGATTCAATAAGTGAAATATCAAGAAGGCCGTTAACAATACTAAGCAGTTGATCCGAACTTTTTGATAAAAGGTTAATATACTTTGCTCTTTGTTCATCATCGATGTCCGGGTTCTTCAGGAGTTCGGAGAATCCTATTATCCCGTTCATCGGTGTCCTGATCTCGTGGGAAATATTCTGTATAAAGAGGGTCTTCAGTCGGTCACTCTCTTTGGCTTTCTGCTCGGCAGTCCTTAGTTTTATAAGGTGCCTTTTAATAAAATAATATAATAACAACCCTGTTATCAGGACATAGAACCATCCCTTATAGGTCTGAAGATGCGTTAAATTAACCGGATTACTTGTGACAAGCTCCAGCAACCTGTCTGAAAAGAGGATCCACAGGAAACCTATCAGGAGGTAGATCAGAGTGATCCTGAATTCAAATTTTAATTTAAGCCGCATTTTGATAACGGTATAGTTAGGTTAATCAGGCCCTGGGATCTCTTATATAGTTACAAAGGTATAACATTCATTTATATAGATTGTTGCACCGGGGTTAAAATCTATCTTTGTGAAATAAATACCGGACATTTTAAACAAAACAGTTTAATTAAAATTAAGTTTCATCTCTTTTATTTAAATTGTGTTGACTTGCTTAAGTTGATCATCAAGTACTGCGAAAATGAAAGTTACAATGACAGAATTTTGGGAATCAGGATTCAAAAACGTACAGACATCCTGGGGTTTTATACCTTCTGATTCTGCAATTTTAGCTAAGGACTTTTTTCTTGAAAATGGTGCAACAGAGATCCTGATTCCCGGGATTGGATACGGAAGAAATGCCAGGATCTTTGTCGATAATGGAATAAATGTGACAGGAATTGAGATCTCAAAAACCGCCATTGATCTGGCCAGGAGTAAGAACGGACTTGATATTAAGATTCATCATGGTTCTGTGACAGAGATGCCTTTTGATACAGAACTGTATGACGGGATATTTTGCTATGCGCTGATTCATTTGTTGAATTCATATGAAAGGAGAAAGTTTATAAGAGAATGTTACAGGAAGCTAAAACCAAATTGTTACATGATATTTACTGTTGCGTCGAAAAATGCATCAACATATGGAGATGGCAAACATCTGAGCAGGGACAGATTCAAGATTATGAACGGTTTGAATGTGTTCTTTTATGATTCCGGATCCGTGCAGAGAGAATTTGGAGACCATGGATTAATAGAATTTTTTGATATTGATGAACCAATTAAGCATATGGAGAATGAGCCTCCGTTAAAATTAATATTCATAAAGTGTAAACGAGTTGAGTAGAATGAAGGGGATTCAGCATATTCGTCATGATTTTGAATTGCCTTTCTGCATAAAGGATTGGGGATGGAAGTATCACCATCTGGGGATTCCTGCAGATAAGGAAATGCCGGATGAGATATATTTACCGAAATATAAGGTTTATGTATCAGGATTTAGTACAAGCCCATTCGGAATTGAATGGATGAGGTTTGAGAAGGGTAGCCCTGTTGACAAACTGGTACAAAGTGTTCCTCATCTTGCATTTGAAGTTGCAGATATTGATTTAGAACTGAAAAAACATAAATTAAAAATACTCATTGCACCGAATCCCCCGTCAGACGGTGTCAGGGTTGCCATGATTGAACATAATGGGGCACCGGTTGAATTAATTGAATTTGATAATAATAAGTGATACGCAAAGAGACGCCACCTCCGGTACATATGTTGATTTTTTCATCCTTAACAGACAAGATTTGACTACTACCTGGTTTTTCATTTTCTTAGAAAATGGATGAGAAAGATTAATAATTATAATCTTAAAATGTTCAAAATCAGCTTGTAACGTATTATTTAACTGACTGTTTAGAAATCCATTCCAATTGAGATCCTGATCCTTGAGTTATGTTGGGAAAGCAAATGTCTTTATCACCTGACACCCGGTAGAATTGACCACCTGGAGCCGGGATTAAGGCCTTGATATATCAACTGAAAGATTCATGTGTGAGAGCGTCAGAAGGGTTTTAATGGGTACGCCATAGGGACATGCTTCCTCACAGTAGCCTTCGCATGATGAACAGCTACCTGCATTTGCACCTGCCAGAAGTCTGTACTGCTGAATGGAGTATTTCTCCCTTGCCTGCGCTGTAAAATAATGGTTAT
>CAYYIW010000016.1:0-84563 GCA_964472085.1 uncultured Rikenellaceae bacterium
ACCAGTGGACGATAAGCAACGGAACATGCACATCGAGTACTGCACAGGTAACCGTTAACCTTAATGAAAACATAATACCTACTCTGGTCAGTTCCGATCCCGATAATATTATTTGTCAGGGAGCCAGTGTAACATTCACTGCAGGTGGGGGAACCAATTATGAATTCTTTGTCGGAGGTGTAAGTGTTCAAAACGGTCCTGATAATACATATACAACGACATCACTTATTAATGGCCAGGTTGTGAATGTTACTGTGTCCAATACATCCGGATGTTCAGCCACTGCTGATGGTATAATGAACTTTGTGAATCCTCTTCCATTCATTTTTATTTCATCAGGACCCACATGTTCATCTGATCTTACTACATATATGTTAACTGTGGTGGTAAATTCTGGTATTGTGACAAGTACAGCCGGTACTGTTGTAAATTCCGGTCTTAACACATGGACTGTTTCAGCTATTCCTGCTGGAACCGATGTAACGGTTAAAGTAACTGACTCAGGAGGATGTGAAAATACAGTAGTTTTGACAGCTCCGAATTGTGCATGCCCGGTAATTGCTTCTCCGGTCAGTGATGGTGATAAATCATATTGTGCTTACAGTACCATACCGCCACTAACAGTGTCTATTCCTTCAGGACAAACTGTGGACTGGTACGATTCTGCTTCTGCCGGAACGTTATTATTAAGCTCAAATACAAGCTATACACCTGATACTGCAGGTATATATTATACTATGGCAAGAGATCTTGTCACCGGCTGTACAAGCAGCACAAGAACTCCTGTTACACTGACCATGAATCCTTTGCCTGTTCCTATTCTTACGAGTTCTGATGCTGACAATATTATTTGCAAAGGGTCTAATGTTATTTTTACTGCAGGTGGGGGAGCAACGTTTAATTTCAGAGTCGACGGGACCAGTATGCAGAAAGGAACAACCAATACTTATTCTACAACTGATTTGACAAACGGACAGGTAGTAGATGTTATTGTAACAAATAGTTACGGGTGCTCAGATACTTCTTCTGCTATTACAATGACGGTAAATCCACTTCCAACAGCAACGCTGGTCAGCTCGGACTCAGATAATGTCATTTGTGCCGGAACAGAAGTCACCTTTACTGCATCGGGAGGAATAAATTATAATTTCAGGGTTAAGGGTGTAAGTGTCCAGAATGATACAGCCAGTACTTTTACTACAGTAAGTCTTGTTAATAACGATAATGTTGATGTAATAGTAACAGATAACAATGGTTGTTCTGCAACTTCAACCTCTATAATTTATTCTGTGAATGCAATTCCGGTTCCGACACTCATAAGCTCAGATATGGACAATACCTTCTGTGCTGGGAGCAGCGTGACTTTTTACGGTGGCGGAGGATCTAATTATGATTTCAGAGTTGACGGACAGTCTGCTCAAAACGGTATAAATTCAAATTATGTAACCGACTCCATTGCCAACGGTCAGGTTGTTGATGTTGTAGTTTCATCGCTTAGTGGATGTTTGGCAACTTCTTCAACAATAACAAACACAGTAATTGATATGCCTGTGGCAAATGCAGGGACGGGAGGCGATGAGTGTGACCTTGATTTTGTTTTTAATGCAGTACCAAGTATTGGCGTAGGCACATGGACAAAAACTGCAGGGCCAGGCACTGCAACATTCAGCCCTTCATCCAGTTCGCCGGATGCAGTAGTAACGGTTTCAAACTACGGGACTTATGCATTTACGTGGACAGAAACAAATTCAATCTGTTCCAGCAGTTCGTCAGTAGTTGTCAATTTTTATCAGAAACCTGTTGCAAACCCGGGAGAAGGAGTCAATAATTGTGGTTCGGATTTTTATTTTAAAGCGGTACCAAGTATAGGAACAGGGACCTGGTCGTTAATATCCGGTCCAGGAACTGCAACTTATACACCAAATGCAAATTCTCCAACTGCTAAAGTAACAGTATCCGAATTTGGTTCATATAGATTCCTTTGGACTGAAGTCAACGGGAGTTGTTCTGATACTTCATCGGTTATAATCAATTTTATAGAGGAAGAAACAGCAAATGCTGGTTCCGGAGGAGAAGAGTGTGATCTTGACTTTTTATTAAATGCCACACCTGCATCCACAACAGGTACATGGGCAAAATTGAGCGGGCCAGGAAATGCAATTTTCACGCCTGATGTCCATAAGCCGGATGCAACAGTTAAAGTTGATACTGTTGGCATATATCAGTTCTCCTGGACAGTTGAAAATGCTGCGTGTACATCAACTGATATAATAAATGTTATTTTCCGGAATGTTCCCGCCCTTACAGTTAACATGGATACAGCAGTATGTATCGGTTCAACGGTTCAATTTACTGCAACCGGAACCGGTACTTTCCTTTGGTCTCCTGATTCTCTGGTGTCAGATCCGGGTATCAGTAATCCTGTGTCAACACCCGATACCACAACAAAATATAAGGTAATATTAACAGATCAGTATGGGTGTATAAATACAGATTCAGTAACAGTGGAGGTGTACAACTTGCCTGTGGCTGATGCCGGACCGGACCAGACGTTGGAATATCAGTTCTATACTGATTTGAATGCACTGCCTGCAAAAGAAGGAGAGAGGGGAGTTTGGTCATTCCTCTCAGGGGCTGGAATGATAGCCGATACCTTGTCTGCTACATCATCAGTAACTAATCTGGCATTGAATGAAAATAAATTTGTATGGAAAGTTACAAATGGAGTCTGCCCGGCATCGTATGACACTGTAAATATTGTTGTTAATGACCTCGTTATTCCAACACTCATAACTCCAAATATGGATGGAAGAAATGATTATTTTGTTCTTCGTGGACTTGAACCTTCCGAAACTGAGATAATTATTTTTAACAGGCGGGGTACTCAGGTTTACAGAAATGACAGATATGATAATTCCTGGGACGGCAAGGATTACAATGGCAATCCTCTTCCCGACGATACTTACTATTATATAATTAAGATAAAAAACAGTAAATCACTCACCGGATATATTGTAATAAGGAGATAAAATGAAGAAAATTACAAAGATAATACTGTTGCTGATGGTGTCATGCAATTCATTCGGGCAGCTGGCACCCGTTACATCACAGTATATTTTGAATCCTATCCTAATAAATCCTGCATATGCTGGAAACAGAGGGGCACTTAATATAGCAGCTTATTACAGGAAGCAGTGGGTAGGAATATCCGGATCGCCGGAATCAATGACTTTATCTGCTGATGCTCCTTTTTTTGATGACAGAGTTGGTTTCGGCTTGTTAATACAGAATGATAAGTACGGAGTTACCAAACAAACGAGGTTTGTTACCAATTATGCATATAGTGTCAAGTTGGAAAATGGGACTATTTCCTTTGGCCTGGGAGCCGGCCTGACCACAACTAATACAAAATGGTCTGACTTAATTGTTATTGATCCCGGGGACGAGGTTTATCTGGCAGATTCACGTGTTTTTGTTGTACCGGATTTTAGTTTTGGTGCTGTATATACTTTTAAAGATTATTTTGCGGGTTTCTCTATACCCCGGATATTAGGTTATGAGTTTAACAGCGCCAGGAACAGGTATAACATTTCTATAAGTCCCGGACATACCGGTTATATGTTTTCCGGGGGGGGTATTTTCAATCTTTCATCAAAGCTTAAAGGTCGGCCCTCAGTACTTTTAACTATATCTCCCGGGGAAAAACTACTCTATGCTCTGAGCGCACATGTAAATTACAATGACAGGTTCTGGACAGGAATCTCATACATGAGTGATCGTTCTATATCGGCTTTGTTTCAGTTGAAGGTTAATACACAGCTTAGGATAGCATACTCCTATGATTTTGACATAAGCAAACTTAGGACATACAGTAGCGGATCCCATGAAATTATGCTCAGGTATGAATTCCACTACAAAGTTGATGTTGTCAATCCGCTTGTCTTCTGAAAAATGGTTAAGTTTACGTCATAAAATATACAGAGCAGGACTGAATTATAAAAACTCTATGAATTACAGGTTAGCAATACTTTTCATTCTAGCATCATTGTTCCATACGTTATTGTATGGTCAGACAGAGACATATACTGTTAAAAAGGCTTTTTTTAGTTCAGATATATATGATGAGTTTTCACCTGTATATTATAACGGTGGCATTGTATTTTGTTCCAACAGAAATACGAGCCTGTTGAGCAGATCGGACAACGGCAAAGGGGTATTCAAGATCTATTATATTGATACAACAGGTTATTCAAACTGGCAGAATGCCAGGCTATTTTCTAAAAACCTGACTTCTCCGCTGAATGATGGCCCTGTTACTTTTAATAAATGGCATGATACAATCTATTTTTCCAGAAATATTGAGGTATCCAAGAAATTTGGTGATGTATCCGGTCCAAGAAATAAGCTTGGCATTTTTTACGCTGTCCTGATCGACGGAAAGTGGACAAAGATCAGAGATCTTCGTTTTAATAGTGAATGGTATAGTAATACCACACCCTGTTTATCACCAGATGGTAAGAGATTATATTTTGCATCAGACAAATCGGGGGGGTATGGAGGATCTGACCTTTATTACAGCGAATGGAAGGATGATAGATGGAGTGATCCGGTTAACATGGGTCCGTCCATCAACACTCAAGAAAATGAATCCTATCCTTTTATTAATCCAGCCGGAGAACTGTTTTTTGCATCAGATGGTCATCCCGGCCTGGGCGGGAAAGATATCTTTTTCTCAAGGTACTCCGATTCTGTCTGGCTAACCCCGGTACATTTAGATCCTCCGATTAATTCAAAGTGGGATGACTTTGGAATCATAACCGATTCTCTCATGAATACAGGTTATTTTTCATCCAACAGGGATAAATCGATAGATATATTCAAATTCAGAACTAATTTTCCACAGATTTTTTATACTACATTGCAGAAAGAAAATCAGTATTGTTTCAGATTCAGAGATACAGGAAGAATCAAAATAGATACTACAAATTTGAGATATTTGTGGGATTTCGGTGACGGTAAGACAGCAAAGGGTGAAGTAGTAAATCACTGTTTTCCGGGGCCGGGAAAATATTATATAAGACTTGATCTTATTGACAAGGTTAGTGGTAATCTTTTCTTTAATAAGTTGCGCTATGTGGTAGATCTGAAAGATTATGAACAACCTTATATAAATTCCCATGATTTTGTCGTTAAAGGAGATTCGATAGATATGGATGCTTATAAATCATATCTGCCAGGTTACCGTATATTAAGTTTTTCATGGGATTTTGGTGATGGAAGCAGGATGCAGGGTCCTAGTGTGAAACATGCATTCGAGGATAATGGTGAATATATGGTAAATCTGGGCCTTGTACTTAAAAATGATTCAACAGGTGTGATAAGAAAAATTGGCTCATCAAAAAAGATTATAGTGCTGAATGATATTCATGAGATATCGGCATATCTGGCAAAAAAATCTTCAACATGGTTATTTTACCCTGACATAAAAAAATATCATAATGCCAGAATTCGCTACATATATTCTGCAGAACAAGCCTATAGAGAGGATGCAGTATTTGAAGTGGAATTAATGTCATCTCTGTCAAGGATTAATATTAGCAACAGCGAATTTAAGAAGATACCGTCTGGCTTCAGTATTACTGAGCAATACAACAATGATACTGAGACTTATTCCTATATAGTAGACAGGGAGATGAGTCTCATGGCTACATATATACCTTATTCGGAAATGCAGAAAGCCGGACTGAAAAATACCCGTGTTATAACCAGAGTCCTTACTGAGCCTGCAGAAAAGGCTCTTTATAACCTTAAAAAAATATTCGGGGTATCATCGGAAACCTACTTTGACACATATAACAGGTTAACCTCCAGTGCTTACCTCTTACTTGATCAGGTAATTAAAATACTTAACCAATATCCGGATATCAGGATAAGCGTTGATGTTTATACTGATAATACAGGATCTTCTGAAGAAAAACTGATCCTTTCCAAGAAATATGCCCAGATTCTCATAAATTACATGGTAAGCAGAGGTATTGATCCCGACAGACTGGTGGCCAAAGGATATGGTGGCTCAAAGCCTATTGCCTCAAACCGTATTGAAGAGGGTAGGGCACAGAACAGGAGAATCGATTTTGTTATTTTGCATTGACTTCGGCCTGCAAATCTGATGGTTTATTGATAAGGGATAAGAATTATCCAGTAGTAAATTATGCCGAGTGTTTCGCGAATAGTTTTGAAAATCCTGTGTTTGGCTGAATAACGTGAACGAAAGTCAGGTAAAGAAATTATACCGGTTTTATATTTGTTGTCCAGAATTTTATTGTATGTCATCCATGTTCTTCTGGCGTGTGAACCAAGACTGACAATGTTTATTCCACTTATATTGATGTTTGTTTTGTCTGCCCAGTCAAGAAAAGCAAGAGCGCTGGTGAGTGTCCTGTTTAGCCGGACCTTCCTGCAGGGAACTGCAATGATCCTTGATCGGTCAATCCCTGCCAGAATCAACCTGTCCTTAGCCAATTCGGCAAATGATTCAAAATTATTTGAATATCTCTTTTCTCCCGTCATACTTATCACATCAAAAACAGAATTATTCTGAAAAGGTATGGTTATCTTATGATCGATAGTAATTTCATTTACATAAAGACTCTTTTCTCCTGTATCGCTATCCGGAAGATTGACAACCTTTACGGAAACAGAGTCAATATCTGATAATGAGCCGGACCAGTGGACTTCATAATTCCTTTTAAATATGCCGGCATGAAAGTCTTTAACAACACTGTCATTCACAAGGAGATAAAAATGTGGTGGAGGGTCATTGTAAATTGAACTAAATGCTTTAATACCAATTATGTGCTTTTTATATACAGTGTCTTTTATTTGTTTATGATCAGTATAATAAACTAGTGAACCATTTGAATCCATCTCATAATAGTCAGGTCCTGTTTTTAAGCCTGTGGTAACTATATAATCATATTCCTTATTTTTAAATTCTTTGGCAGCCATCCTGATAGCATACCTTGGCAGCCATCCCTCCACAATGAGGATGTTTGCCTTTACTTCAGATGTTACTGACAGTTCATCGGAGACTGAATAAAATACCGGAACAGCCAACATGCAGGTCAGAACTGCAGAAAGGATTATTATAATAAGCTTTTTCTTTTTACCTGTTTTAAACATATTATCAGTTAATTATTTGATTATACCGGGCTAATATAAAATATTTTATTCTTTGATAGTATTGTATAATAACGAGATTAATAACGAACTGTTCATTTTACTTTTTTATAACTACAGCAGGAAAATCAATATTAATATAAAATTATAACCAATGAAAATAGTCTCAGTTGTAGGAGCGCGTCCTAATTTTATGAAAATAGCACCCTTTATCAAGGCAATAAGGAAATACAATGAATTGAACGGCAATGACATTGAGCATCATCTTGTGCATACAGGACAGCATTATGATGACCGTATGTCACGTTCCTTTTTCGAGCAGCTTGAAATTCCAGATGCTGATATTAACCTTGGAGTAGGCTCTGGAAGTCATGCCGAACAGGTTGGCAGAACAATGATGGAATTTGAGAGGGTAATAAAAGATATTAAGCCCGACTGGGTTGTAATTGTGGGTGATGTGAATGCAATTCTTGCATGTTCTGTTACAGCCAAAAAGGAACATATTAAATGCTGCCATATTGAGGCTGGTCTGCGTTCTGGCGATATGGGTATGCCTGAGGAGATAAACCGTCTGGTTGCAGACCGGATTTCAGACTTACTTCTTACTCCAGACAGGTTGTCTACAGATAATTTGAAAAATGAAGGAGTGCCGGATAAGAAAATAAGGTTTACCGGAAATATTATGATAGATACTCTCGAAAAAAACAGACAGAAAGCAGCGAATCTTGATATCAATGAGATAATTAAGGAAAATTCTGTTAATGAATCATGGAAAGGGATTAATAAACTTGCACAGGAATCATTTGCCGTGATGACACTTCACCGTCCGTCAAATGTGGACACCAGGGAAGTATTGGAACCTATTGTACGTTTTGTCCTTGATGAGGTCTGCAGTGATATGCCTCTGATCTGGACCATCCATCCCAGAACAAGGAAGATGCTGGAGATATTCGGTTTGTTTGGTGAAGTCATGTCACATCCAAATCTTTTACTACTTGAGCCGCTGGGTTATCTTGAGATGCTTAAGCTGAATATGAATGCCAGGATGATCCTTACTGATAGTGGCGGATTGCAGGAGGAATGCACTGTCCTTGGGACACCATGCCTGACTCTTCGATGGAACACCGAAAGACCTATCACATTGATGGAGCATGGAGGTGCCAGTGTTCTCGTCGGTAATAATATTAACAACATAAGAAACGAATACCTGAGAGCTAAAAACAAATCCCGTCAACCGGTAAAACCTGAACTGTGGGACGGACACACTGCTGAGAGATGCCTTGAAGCAATACTTGATTTCAAGGCTGATAACTGATGTCCTCAGGATATAACATTAGACAGATTATCTCGATAATTGGCCCTGATTTTAATATCAATAAATCAGGAATTGTGGCGACAAAATAAAATTTGACCTTAAATAATAGAAATATGCATCTGAAAAAAGTATTATTCTTAGCTCTTCTGTCAGTACCAGTGCAAATATTTGCACAGGTAATCAATCCGGGTAATTTTATTGGACCTGTACCGCCTAAAACAGTTGATTTGGTGGGTCATTCCTTTTCGACCAAGGGTACCGCCTCTGAAAACGTAATTTCAGGAGTTCCGGCGTATATCTGGTTTCGCGGATGCGGACCAACTTCCATAGGAATGATTTTCGGTTATTACGATACTCATGGTTTCCCTGACATGTTACCGGGTGACGGGTCGGTCCAGACTGATGCAATTAATCAGGTTATAGCTTCTGATGAGCATTATAGTGATTATATTCTTCCAGAAGACGATGCGTCTACCGGGATACTTCCTGATAAATCTGAATTACCAGTAGGGGACGAGCATGCCAATAATAGTATAGCGGATTATCTGCGTACATCACAGAGCATAAGAGGTAATCTTTATGCATGGACTCTCCCCGCCGATGTTAAATCTGGCTGGGAAAATTGCATATCTGGACAACTACCTGATTATGAAGGGACATGCAATGCTTATAATATTGACGATTTTCCATTTGATTCCTTGAAGGCAAATATAGATCGTAACAGGCCCATGATGTTTCTCGTTGATTCTGATGCTGACGGGGTATATGATCATTTTGTATGTGTAATTGGTTATGGTTCAGATGCAACAGGAGATTATTACAACTGTCTTGATACCTGGGACACAGATCAGAATCACTGGTATCTTTTCCAAAGCATGGCACCAGGCCGTTCTTTTGGAGTGTTAAATTGCTTTACATTTGAAGTGCATCTCAAACTTCCTGCTGCTGCCGGAACAATTTCAGGTCCTGACAATGTGTGCCCTGGTCAGTCAGGTGTAGAATACAGTGTGCCGGCTATTGCCGGGGCAACATCATATGTCTGGACTCTGCCTTCCGGGGTTACCGGAAGTAGTTCTACAAACAGTATATCAGTTGATTTTGGGGAAAGCGCAGTATCGGGCGATATTACAGTAAAGGGTCATAATGATAATGGAGATGGCGAACCATCATCCCTGGCAGTAGTGATTACAGATCCTTTACCCGATCCGGGAGCTATCACCGGGCCCACATCTGTTTGTCAGGGAACGCAGGAAACTTATTCCATCGATCCTATTGCCGGAGCATTATCATATTCCTGGACTATTCCATCAGGATGGTCCGGAACTTCAACGTCCAGTTCAATAAATGTTACACCAGGTTCCACTGGTGGCACAATTTCAGTTTATGCAGTCAATGATTGTGGAAACAGTAATTCGGGCAGTATAAATGTCAGTGTATCAACAGTTCCGTCCCGTCCTGGCTCAATAAGCGGTGATGCTACTGTCTGCCAGGCTACTCAACAAGTTTATAGTGTTGCACCCGTATCGGGGGCAACGTCATATACATGGACTTTACCTGCAGGATGGAGCGGCAGCTCAACATCTGAGTCAATCAATGTTACAGTGGGCTCTTCAGGTGGTAATATTCTGGTTACAGCAAATAATTCATGTGGATCAGGTAGTCCAAGGTCGTTAACCGTTTATGTCAGTCAATTGGTAAATCAGCCGGGGCTTATTGCTGGTGCAACAACCACGTGTCAGGGTGTGGAACAATTGTACAGTATCTCTCCTGTATCCGGTGCCACTTCCTATACCTGGACTCTGCCTTCCGGCTGGAGCGGCAGCTCTTCCACTGAAACTATTACTACAACAACCGGATTATCCGGAGGAACAATATCAGTGCTGGCAAGCAATATATGCGGATCAGGTGATCCACGTACTCTTGGCGTGTCTGTTGTGGCTCCACCTGTCCGGCCAGGTACTATTTCGGGTCTTACATCAATATGTCAGGGCTCCACCCATACATACAGCATTACTCCTGTGGATGGCGCTGACTCCTATATTTGGAATCTCCCCGATGGCTGGAGCGGAAGTTCAACATCAGAATCAATAACGGCTGTTGCCGGTTCAACAGGTGGCATAATAAGTGTTCAGGCAAGCAACTCCTGTGGCACGAGTTCTTCCCGATCTGTTAGTATCACAGTCAATACTGCACCTGCACAACCAGGTAATATATCAGGTGCAAATTATGTGTGTGAAGAAACTGACGAGCTATACAGCGTTTCTCCTGTTGCAGGTGCTACATCCTATACATGGAATTTGCCGTCAGGATGGAGCGGTAATTCATCCTCCTCATTTATTTCAGTTACTCCTGGCCCTAATGGTGGACAAATATACGTTACAGCCAATAATACATGCGGAACAAGTACACCTCGTAGTATTACAGTCTACTCAACCGCACTTCCGGGACAGGCAGGTTCAATTACAGGACTGACAACAGTTTGTCAGGGACAGACATCAGTAACCTATTCAATACCATCGATCCCGGGAGCAAATTCATATAACTGGACTCTGCCTTCCGGTGTCACGGGGAGCAGCAACTCCAACTCCATAACAGTCGATTTTGGTAGTTCGGCAGCATCAGGAAATATATCGGTTTACGGGATAAATTCATGTGGCAGCGGAAACCAGTCAGATGTCTTTATAAATGTAAATGAAACTCCTCCTACACCTATAATAACCCTGAATGATAATGTTCTACACTCAAGTTCTTTTACCGGGAATCAGTGGTATATGACCAGCGGAGCTATTGCAGGTGCAACTTATCAGGACTATACTCCAATCCTGCAGGATGACTATTATGTAATTGTATCATCAGGTGGTTGTTCTTCAGAAAAATCTAATAGTATTTATATAATACTTACCGGAATGGAACCTGCTTATATTGAAACTCCGGTTAAGATATATCCTAATCCTGTAAAGGATGAGTTAATAATTGAAAAGCCGGGTAATATAACTGACCTGAAGTACGAGATTCTCAATTCACTTGGACAGATTGTCAGGCAGGGAATTCTAGTTAATAAAACAGTTGTGAATACAGAGTCTTTTTCAAAGGGAATTTATATTCTGAAAATTGAAAACGGCAGAACATTTGATTTCATTAAAATTATCAAGGAATAATCTGACTGCTAAATTACCTCACTGAAGAATTTTCTTAAAAACCTTAATTTTTAATTTCAAGATGAAAAGATTTCAAGTATCCAAAATACAGAAGCAATTCTGGATCCTAAATGGAATGAATCCTGATAGTGGTGCCTATAATCTGTTCTCAGTCTTTAAAGTTGGGAAACCACTGGATCATGAAAATCTGGAAGAAGCTGTCAGATATGTGATTGACAGACATGAGCCTTTGAGAACATCTTTTGATTTTGTTGATGATGAACTCTTTCAGGTTATAAGAACATCTTCAGAAACTGAATTTTCAATATGTACCTTTAACATTGATCAGCCATTTGATGATGAAAAAATTCATCCGGCCGTGATCGCTGAAGCCAATAAGCCATTTGATCTTTCAAATGCTCCATTGTGCCGGGTCAGCCTGTTTACTTTTGCCAACAGGGTATCAGTTCTGACGATAGTATTCCATCATATAATTGTAGACGTCAGGTCTGAAGGAGTGTTTGCAAAAGAAATGTCGGCACGATACAATTACCTGGCAGGTAAGAATAAGGATCTGCCGCAAAACGTTCCTTATCAGTATTCGGATTACATAAGCGAAATAAATACATGGTATGAATCCGACGCTTTCAGCAGGAAACTTGAAGATATGGCAGCTGATTATCCCAATCCGGGCAGCAGGATTCATCTGCCTGAGGACAGTATTGAAACAAAAGCGGATGATAGCCATGGTTCAGAGGTTTTCTTCAGCATTGATGAGAAGTTGACGACAAGGGTAAAGGAATTTTCCGAAAGTCACAATATAAATCCTTACAGGTTCTTCCTTTCGGCCTATGCCGTATTTCTTCACAGGTTAAGCAGGCAGGAACAGATTTATATAGGATTGCCCCTGACAAACAGGACCAGACCGGTTAGTAAAACAACTTTTGGTTGTTTCATTAATGCACTTCCTATGCTCGTCGATTTTTCTGACGACAAAGAGCTTATCGAAATAGTGAACTCGGTAAAGGGTGCATTGTCGGATATGCTGGACAGGCAGGAAGTTCCTTTTACGGACCTTGTCGCTTTTACAAGGGAGGATAACACGACAACTGTAAATCCATACTTTCAGACAGGCTATGCATTTAAACCGCCAATGCAACTGGAACTGGATGGCATTGAAACTCAAATCCTTAAAGTAGAAAAGACCGATCACCAGACTGAATTTGATTTTTTGCTGACTTTTTATCCTGAGAAAGATACATTTACCGGGTACGTTACCTACTCAAAACAGCTTTTTAAAAGAGATACAATAAAAAAATGGATAAAGACATTTCGTCAGGTGGTAGTTCAGATAATTGAAAATTCTGGATTGCCGGTTGGAAAGGTCAGTATTTTAACTGAAGAAGACAAAACCAGACTGAAGGAATTCAACAATACTTCTTTCCCGCTTTCCGGCATGCTTATCCATGAATTGATAGAAAAACAGGCAGAACTGACGCCTGGCAAAGTGGCTGTAATCTCAGGTGATTCACAACTGACTTACCGTGAGTTAGACAATCAGTCATCACAAATGGCCAATTATATAATTGAGAAGGGAGCAAAACAGGGGGATTCCGTAGGGATTTGCCTTGAACGATCGGTTGAGATGGTAGTTTCCATCCTGGGTGTGCTTAAAGCCGGTTGCACATATATACCTATGGATCCTTCATTCCCCGATGAGAGGATTAAGTATATGTTCGATGATTCGGGTGCGTCTGTTTTTATTACACAAAGCTCACTTGTTAACAGGTTCAAAGGATTTAAAAAAGCCACACTGGTTCTTACCGATGGCAACTGGTCAGAGATAGTCATAAAAAGTACAGATAAGCCAACAATAACAGCTGATCAGCTCTCAATCGCCTATATGATTTACACATCCGGATCCACAGGTAAGCCGAAAGGGGTGGAAGTCTACCACCGCGGGGTAGTAAACCTGGTTGAGAGTATGTCGAAGGTTCCGGGTATAAGGGAGAATGACATACTCCTGGCTGTGGTAACACTGTCGTTTGATATGTCGGTCTATGAGCTTTATGTTCCTCTTTCAAATGGTGCCACAGTGGTGGTTGCAAGCTCGAATGATACTACTGACGGGCAGGCACTTATTAATCTGATCGAAAAGCATAATATAACTATGCTGCAGGCAACTCCTTCGTTATGGAATATTTTGCTGGGCAGTGGCTGGAAAGGAAAAAAGGATCTAAGGGCCTTTTGCGGTGGCGAAGCACTTACTAAAAATATGGTCCGGCAGGCTTTGCCCAGAGTTTCCGAATTCTGGAACTGTTATGGTCCTACTGAAACAACAGTATATTCCGCCTGTATGCAGGTGACTGACCCTGAAGCACCTATTATGATTGGCAGGCCTATTGGCAATACAAGGATTCATATCCTTGATAACCAAAACTATCATCTTCCGGTGGGGATGACCGGTGAAGTGTGCATAGGCGGACTGGGAGTGACAAAGGGATATTGCCATCTGCCTGAACTTACAAAAGAAAAATTCATTCTTCTTGAAGATGGGGAGTTGGTTTATAAAACCGGTGATCTCGGAAGATTTCTTCCTGATGGTAATATTGAGCTTTTCGGCAGAATTGACAATCAGATTAAACTCAGGGGATTCAGGATTGAACCTGGCGAGATAGAAAGCCTCCTTTCCAGGATCAAAGGTGTGAAGGAAGCAGTTGTTAAAATCCACAAATTTGAGGAGACTGATGAACGTCTAGTGGCTTTTCTTAATGCAGGATCTTCGTTCAGCTTGTCTGATGATGAGATGACCAGCATTCTTTCACAGCACCTCCCTTCTTACATGATACCATCATTTTATCAGGTTTCTGATGGGTTTCCGAGGCTTCCTAACGGAAAGATCAATAAAAATGCCCTTCTCTTTACGATAGACAAGACAAAAAAGAACGAAGTAGTTGAATTTGAAAATCTTACCACTACTCAGAAAAAGCTGTTTGCTATATGGGAAGATATACTGAAAACTGGCAGTATAAATCCTTCTTCCAGCTTTTTTAATATCGGTGGTAATTCGTTGCTTACAATAAGCGTACTTAACAAGGTGAAAGAGGATATGGGATTTGTAATGTCCTTCAAAGACTTTATGTCTCATCCAACAATCATTAAAGCAGGCAATTTTATCGATAGTAAGACAGGACGTGTCGGAGCGAGAGTAGATCTGAAACATATCTCCTCAACCAAAAACCTTCCTCTTACTGTAAACCAGAAACGACTGTGGTTAATATCAAAACTCCAGCCTGATATCCCTACATATATTATTCCATTTACTTATAAACTTACTGGTACCCTTGATACTGAAGTTCTCAGGAGAAGTCTTGTCAGACTTTTCAATAGACATGATATTATTTATTCAGTCATAAAAGAAGCTGATGGTGAGCCATATTGTGATATAGTCCCTTCAGAAGTAAATATATCCTTTTATGATTTTACAACATTGCCTGATATAGAGAAAGCCAACAGGGCAGAAGAGGTATTTTTTAAGGATTCAAAAACTGTATTTGACCTGGAAAATGGACCATTGTACCGGATTTATCTTATAAAAACCCGGGCAGATGAATATTATTTCCGCATTAGCATCCATCATATAATTTTTGATGGCTGGTCCTGGTCAATTCTGGCTAAAGACCTCAATATAATTTATAATAGTCTTCTCATAGGGGAAGAACCCGAACTTGAGACTCTTGTTTATCAACAGTACGACTATGCATTTTGGGAAAAAGAGACTGAAGGTCATATCGATGATGCCAAATCCGTAAAATACTGGAAGAAAAATCTTGCCGAATCATCGCCTGCAATTAATTTCCCATATGATTATAAACGTACGGAAGAATCATCAGGCTCAGGTATGGGACTACCTGTTCTGATTCCCGAAGCACTCACAGAAAAGCTGAGAAATATTAGTCGAAAAGAGGATGTTTCATTGTTTGCAACAATGCTAGCCGCATACGGACTTCATCTTCAGAGATACTCCGGAGAGGAAGATATTAATGTTGGGTTACCTGTTGCATACAGGCCACATTCAGAACTTGAGAAGATATTCGGAATGTTTGTTAATACGGTAGTCTTGCGTTTGAAAGGTGAGAAAGGATTGACTTTCCGTGATATAATACAAAGATCAAATGAAGTAGCACTTAATGCAATTGCACACCAGAATGTTCCATTTGAAAAAGTTGTGGAAATTGTCAAACCTGAAAGATATACAAATGCTAATCCTTTGTTCCAGATTGCTTTTGCCTGGCAGAATAATCTGGATGAACCTATAGATTTTGATGGTACAATAAGTGAGAAAGTAACAGCCAGGGAGAAGACATCTATATTTGACCTTACACTGGCACTCTGGGAAAATGGTCAGAATATTGAAGGTGAAATAGAGTTTAATCTTGATCTGATAAAAGTTGATACAATTGAAAGATTCAGGGATAATCTTGTCGCTTTACTTGAATATCTGGTTGAAAATCCGGATGGAGACATTTCAGAGATATCAGTTATTACAGAGGCTGACAGGAAATTACTTGAAACGATCAATAATACATCAGTTCCGGTACCTGATATTTTTATCCCAGACATATTTGGAAAGTGGGCTGACAAGAACCCTGACAAAACAGCTGTAATTTCAGGTGATAAAAAGCTTACATACAGTGGTCTGGATCAGTTTTCAAATCAGATAGCCCGATATCTGAAAAAGACAGGTGTCAGGGATGGTGCAATTGTTGCTGTCTGTCTTGACAAGTCAGTTGAATTGGTGGCCTCATTTCTGGGAGTATTGAAGTCCGGATGCAGTTATCTTCCGATTGACCCGGTGCTTCCGGATGAAAGGATTCAATACATGTGTGAAGATTCCGATAGTGAAGTAGTTATTACCAAATTATCTCTGAAGGACAAGTTCAATTCAATCTCCGATGATAAATTAATAATTCTAGAAGATTCGATAAATGAAATAAATGCAATAAGCAAGGAAAAGACAAATACCGAAATAGATGGTCAATCGATTGCCTATGTTATATATACATCAGGGTCCACAGGCAAACCTAAAGGAGTAAAATTGCATCATCATGCATCTGCTAACTGGATTCAGAGTCAGATCAAAGCCTGGAGAATAAGTGAAACAGAGAATATACTGGGAGTTGCATCACAATCATTTGATATGTCTGTTGCAGAATTCCTAATATCAATATGCTCAGGAACTACCTTAATATTACCGGGTTTGCATGAGATTAAAGATGGTAATGCAATAATAAATATTATTGAGAAATATGACATAACCGAGATCACTGCTACTCCGTCATTGTGGTCTATGATTATTGACAGCGGATGGAGCGGCAAATCTAATCTTAAAATTGTAACCGGTGGGGAAGCTCTCACAATGAACCTGATGAGAAAATTACTGCCCAGAGTAAAAGAATTGTACAATTATTATGGACCTACAGAGACAACAATGTGTTCAACTGGTACACAAATAACAGGCAATGAAGAAGTGATCACAATCGGTAAACCTATAGAGAATACCAAAATCTATATATTGAATAAGTATGATAAGATTCTTCCTGTTGGTGTGATTGGGGAGTTGGCAATAGGTGGCTTTGGTGTTTCAAAAGGTTATATTAACAGGCCTGAGCTTAATGCAGAGAAGTTTATAAAATTCAGGAATGAAGGGATCTTTTATAAGACAGGTGATACAGTCAGATTGTTGCCTGACGGGAACATTGAATTTTATGGCAGAAAAGATAATCAGATCAAACTGCGTGGTTATAGAATTGAACCAGGTGAGATAGAAAATCAGTTAACCAAACTGGATGGGGTACGGGAATCTGTTGTAAAGGTTAATAAATTCGGGGCAAATGACGATCGTTTGGTTGCATTTCTGAATGTTGAACCACAATTCGATATGTCTCGGGACTTGATAATGGAACATTTATCACAGTCACTACCGTCTTATATGATACCCTCATATTTCCAGGTGTCTGAGAGTTTTCCACGTTTATCAAATGGTAAGATCAATAAAAATGCCCTTATATTTAGTATAGAGGACACCGGGGCCAGCGAAGAGATAGAACTTGATCAGCTTACAACAACTCAGCGAAAGTTATATATAATGTGGGAAGAAGTTCTTAAAATTAAGAATATTAATCCTGCACTCAGTTTCTTCGATATTGGTGGTAATTCTTTACTTTCAATCAGAATCATTAATAAAGTCAAGGAGCAATTAGGACTGAACTTATCTTTCAAGGTATTTCTTGCAAATCCATCAGTGTTTCAACTTTCAAATTACATTGATAATCAGTCAGATAGTGCTGAGAAGGTGGTAAGTCTGGTGCATTTAACTGAAACGAGCCATCTCCCTCTGTCACTAAACCAGAAGAGATTGTGGCTTATATCAAAATTGCAGCCTGATACACCTTCATATATCATACCTGTAACCTATAAATTCACAGGTGATCTTAATATTGAGATATTCAGGGAGAGTATTAACAGATTATTCAACAGGCATCATGTCGTCTTTTCTATAATCAAGGAGGATAATGGAGAGCCATATTGTAATATTGTTCCATCAGATGTTATGATAAAAGTCCTCGATTATTCAGGTCTTTCTGAAAAGGAAAAATCAGAAAATATTGAATCTCTCATAAATACCGATTCCAGGAAAATATTTAACCTTGAAAAAGGACCCCTTTACAGACTGTATCTGATCAGGTCAGCCGAAAATGAATATTACTTCAGGATGAGCATTCATCATATTATATTTGATGGGTGGTCATGGTCTGTTTTTGCAAAAGAGCTGAACAATATTTATAATGGCCTCCTTAAAGGTCAAGATCCGGAGCTTGAAGTGATTGAATTTCAGCAATATGACTTTGCTGACTGGGAAAAGAACTATGAAGGATCAAAAACTGAAGCTGATTCAATAGAATTCTGGAAGAAAAACCTTGTTGGGGGATCAACAGTCCTTAATTTTCCTTTTGATTTTCAGCGTACGGATGAGTCTTCCGGCAAGGGATTATGTGAAACACTGCAACTTACAAAAGACATGTCGGAAAAACTCAGGGACATCAGTGACTTTGAAAACATATCATTATTCACGACTCTTCTTAGTATATATGGGATACAAATGCATATTTATTCAGGAGAAGATGATATAAACATTGGTTTACCAATAGCATACCGTCCTCACTCAAAGCTTGAAAATATCTTCGGGATGTTTGTAAATACAGTTGTTGTGCGTTTGAAGTATGAAAAAAATATGACATTCAGGGATTTAATAAGGATGACAAATGAAGCATCTTTGAATGCAATAGCACATCAGGATCTTCCATTTGAAAAAGTTGTTGAGATAGTGAATCCCGACCGATCATCAAATGCCAATCCTCTGTTCCAGGTAGGATTCATATGGCAAAATAACCTGGATGTTCCATTACAGCTTCATGGGATAAAATGTGAAAAAGTCACTGGTAAAGAGCGGACCTCTGTTTTTGATATTACATTATCAATGTGGGAAAATGGAAACTATATCGAGGGAGAAGTTGAATATGACACGGATTTGCTTAAAAATGATACTATAGACAGGTTGATTGATAATTTCAGGTACCTGGTTCATGAGCTTGTCGAAAATCCTGACAAACCTGTTTCAGAAATGAAATATGTTTCAGCCCATGGCCTGGCTATGATAGATTCTTTCAACAACACAGGTTCAGAGGTACCGGATCTTCGTATACATGAATTATTTACTCAGCGTGCCGGTGAGGATCCCGGCAGGGCGGCTCTGGTATCGGGAGAGCAGGTTATAAGCTATGGTGAACTTGACCGCCGGTCAAACCGGATTGCCAACCATCTGATAAGAACAGGGGCAAAGGCAGGGGATATAGTCGGATTATGTCTGGAGAGGACAGAAGAGATGGTAATAAGCGTACTCGGTATACTAAAGGCGGGTTGTGCCTATCTTCCGATGGATCCGTCCTTTCCGGATGAAAGGATAAAATACATGTATGAAGATTCGGGTGCAGGGGTACTGATATCACAGAGTTCATTAAAAGAGAAGTTCAGTGGGTTCAACGATACCAGTGTAATACTTGTTGATAGTGATTCAACAGCAATAGGGGAAAGCAGCCCGGATAATCCCGGAGTAAGGATAAGTCCGGATAATCTTGCATACATGATTTATACCTCGGGATCAACAGGCAAGCCAAAAGGGGTTAAGGTACACCATGGTTCAGTGGTAAACTTTCTGGGCAGTATGAAGCATACGCCTGGCTTTGGCAAGGACGACCGTTTACTTGCAGTGACCACTTTATCATTTGATATATCGGTACTGGAGATCTTTTTACCATTGACAACTGGAGGAGAGGTAGTAATAGCAACATCAGGGGACATATCTGACGGGCAGGTACTCAGCGGGCTGCTTGATAAGCATGATATAACAGTAATGCAGGCCACGCCTGCAACATGGAACATATTGCTTGGCAGCGACTGGAGTGGTAAAAAGGATCTGAAAGCCTTATGTGGAGGAGAAGCAATATTACCCGGTCTGGTGAAAGAGCTTTTACCGAAAGTAAGTTCATTATGGAACATGTATGGTCCGACAGAGACGACAGTTTGGTCGACCTGCATGGAGCTGACAGATCCGACACCACCGATACTTGTAGGTAAGCCAATAGACAATACCGATATTTATATACTTGACAGGAACCATAACCAGTTGCCTGTAGGAGTTACAGGCGAGGTTTGCATAGGAGGTCAGGGAGTTACCAAGGGCTATAATAACCGGCCTGAACTTACTTCTGAGAAGTTCATAACATGGGAGAACGGCAGGATAATCTACAAGACAGGTGACTTTGGTCGATATCTGCCCGATGGTAATATAGAGTTATTCGGCAGGATAGATAACCAGATCAAGTTAAGGGGTTTCAGGATAGAACCGGGTGAGATAGAGAACCTGCTGTCAAGAATTCCGGGGATAAGGGAAGCAGTAGTTAAGGTACAGAAGTTTGGGGACAGTGATGACAGGCTGGTAGCGTTTCTGAACGCAGAACAAAGTTTCAACATAGTTTCAGAGGAAATAAGTTCAGCACTGTCGAAAGATCTGCCGGGCTATATGATACCGTCGTATTACCAGGTATCGGATGGCTTCCCCCGGCTGCCAAACGGTAAGATAAACAAGAAGGCGCTTGTATTTAAGCTTGAAGAGACTGAAACGGCAACTGAGACAGACTTTGAATCGTTAACAGATACACAAAAGAAGATTTACAGGATATGGGAGTCTGTGCTTAAGACAGGTAAACTGCCAATAAATGTTAACTTCTTTGATGCCGGAGGTAACTCGCTGCTTGCAATAAGGATACTAAACAAGATTAAAGAGGAGATCGGTTACACAATGTCGTTCAAATCATTCATTGCGTTCCCTACAATAATCCAGGCTGCAGGATTCATCGACAGCCAGTATACTAAAGAAGCTGATGTACCTCAACTGATACATATCAATCAGACAAAGAACCTCCCTCTTTCATTTAATCAGAGAAGATTATGGCTTATATCCAAATTACAGCCAGATGTAGCATCCTATATAATTCCGTATAATTATAAATTGACCGGAGCTATAGATGTTGAGCTATTCAGGAAGAGTATTGAGATCCTGTTCTACAGGCATCATGTTGTATTTTCTGTTTTTAAAGAATCAAACGGAGAGCCTTACTGTGATATAGTGCCTTCACCAGTTAATTTAAATTACCTTGATCTCACTGACATACCTGATAATGAAATCACAGGTCGGGTAAATGCAATATTCAATGAGGATTCGAAGCAGGTGTTTGATTTGGAAAATGGTCCGATGTTCAGGATCTACTTAATTAAAACCGGTGATCAGCAGTATTATTTCCGCATGAGCATACATCATATTGTGTTTGACGGATGGTCATGGTCAGTATTTACAAAAGAACTGAATATTATTTATAGCAGCCTTGTTAATAATGAAGAAATACAACTGGAAGATATTGAATTCCAGCAGTATGACTATGCTAAATGGGAAAAGGGCATTTCAGGATCACAGCATGAACTGGAATCGGCAAAGTTCTGGCAAGAAAATCTTGAAGGAGCTTCATCAGTTCTCAATTTTCCTTATGATTTTGAACGTAAAACCAGGTCGTCTGGGAGATGTAATTATGAGAAGCTGAAACTTACAACCAGGCTGACTGAAAAACTCAGGAACATTAGCAGAACCGAGGATATCTCAGTTTTTGCAACAGTACTGGGGGCATTTGGTATTCAGCTTCAGAAGTATTCAGGGGAGAATGATATCAATGTTGGGTTGCCGGTAGCCTACAGACCTCATTCGAAGCTTGAAAATATTTTTGGAATGTTTGTCAATACTGTTGTTGTACGATTCAGACTTTCTGAAGATTCAACTTTCAGGACGGTAATACATGATACCAGTGAAGCAGCATTGAATGCTATTGCACATCAGGATCTTCCTTTTGAGAAGGTGGTGGAACTCGTTAATCCTGATAGAAGTTCCAAAGCCAATCCCTTATTCCAGGTTGGATTTACATGGCAGAATAATATAGATGCACCATTCAGTCTGGAAGGTATAAAGAGTGAAAGCGTGAATAGCTCTGATGGGACATCAATATTCGATATTAGCTTTTACATGTGGGAAAATGGCGATCATATCGAAGGAAATATGGAATATAATATTGACCTCCTTACCCATGAAACAATGATAAGGTTCAGGGATAGTTTTATTAATATGCTGGAAACAGTTACTGAAGAACCTGACAGGCTTATCTCGGAAGTTTCTATTATCTCAGAAGCAGATAAAAATATTGTCATGGAATTTAACGATACGGATGCTCCTTATGAAAATTCTATATGCATTCACCATAAATTCGAAAGGCAGGTATCTCTTAATCCGGATGCACCTGCACTTATTTCGGCCGGACAGACGCTTAGCTATACTGAGTTTAATGAGCATGCCAACAGGTTAGCTCATTATCTGATTGAACAGGGGGTAAGTGTTGAAGATAAGGTTGGAATATGTGTTGACAGGTCGGTGGAAATGATGATTGCTATTTTTGGTATACTGAAATCAGGAGCGGCATATCTTCCCCTTAGTCCGGAAAATCCTACAGAGAGGCTTCAGAGTATTCTGAATGATGCAAATCCAAGGATGATACTTACCGGTAAGGACTCGTCGGCCAATCTGCCTGAAGGTGTTAAACGGGTGTTTATAGATGATGTATTAAATAGTCCATTTACAGATGATATTTCAAATCCTGATGTACAGATGGATTCAAAGAACCTGGCTTATGTTCTTTATACTTCCGGATCAACCGGAACTCCAAAAGGGGTTATGATTGAGCATCATTCAGTGCTGAACAGGCTTGGCTGGATGCAGAAAGCATACCCTCTTGACAACAATGACACTTTGCTGCAAAAAACACCAATTACATTTGACGTTTCAGTCTGGGAATTGTTCTGGTGGTCATTTAACGGAGCCAGGCTGGCCGTTCTTTCAAAAGGAGGTGAAAAAGATCCTGAAGCTATTATCCAGTATATAGAAAGTTACAAAGTGACAGCCATACATTTCGTACCCTCTATGTTTGCTACTTTCTTTGAGACAATGGTTACCAGGAACTTAAGTGATAAACTCGAAACACTGAGAAGAATATTTCTGAGTGGTGAAGCCTTGCCTCTGAAATTGGTAAATGACTTTAATAAGTTGAGAGGAGCATATAAGCTGCCCCAGCTGATAAATCTTTATGGACCTACAGAAGCTACAGTTGACGTATCTTACTATAATTGCCCGTTAGAAAGCGCTGAAAATGTATATATTGGCAAGCCTATTGATAACACAAGGCTGTATGTGGTAAATGGGAAAAATATCCTTCAGCCTCTAGGAGTACCGGGCGAACTGTTGATAGCTGGTGTAAACCTGGCAAGGGGGTATCTTAACCGGCCGGAACTGACAAATGAGAAATTTTTTGATTTCACAGGACCTGACGGGAAAATAGTAAAGGCCTATCATTCAGGCGATATGGTCAGGCTGTCGCCCATTGGTCAAATTGACTACATAGGCAGAATAGATAACCAGATCAAGATTAGGGGATTCAGAATTGAACTTGGCGATATCGAGGCAAAAATACTTGAACATCCCCTGGTAACACATTGCGCTGTAATAGTTACACAAAAAGGGGAATATAAGTATCTGGTTGCATATGTTTGCCCTAAGCCCGGTGCAGATATTCAAACAGATACTCTTAAATCATTTTTGTCCGGCAAACTGCCTGATTATATGGTACCTGCATACATTATGTTCATAGATGAAATTCCGTTAACAAGCAGTGGCAAACTTAACAGGAAAAGCCTTCCTTCGCCCGATAGTCTTATTGAACGAAAGACGGTTGTTTCACCAACGAATATCAATGAAAGGAAATTATTTGATATCTGGAGTTCCCTTCTGAAATCAGATAATATAAGTATTAACGATAATTTCTTTGATATCGGAGGTAATTCCCTGCTGGCAATAAACCTCGTCAATATGATATCAAGGGAATTTGATACAACTTTAAAGGCTCTCATGATATTTGAGTATCCAAGTATAAAAGTTCAGAGTGAATATCTTTCTGGAAACGGCGGCGAAAATGTTTCACAGAAGAATATTGAAATAGATGAAAAGACAAGAAGTAAAAAGAATGTCAATTTTAAAAGAGTCAGATAACAGTTCATTAAATTCTTTTCATAAACCATACTGTAGTTATGAATACAAGCACTAATAAAATTGCTGTAATTGGTATAGCCTGCAGGTTTCCGGGTTCTGACAATCTTAGTGAGTATTGGAAGAATCTGATATCTGGTAAAGAAACAATCAAGAACTTTACCGATGAAGAATTGGAAAAAGCTGATCCCAGTTTTGCAGAGCTAAAAGATAACCCTGATTATATAAAAGCCAGAGGCATACTGAATGATATAGATAAATTTGATGCAGGCTTTTTTGGAATGACACCCAATGAGGCAGCCGGAATGGATCCGCAACACAGGATATGGTTCGAGACTGCCTGGAATGCACTTGAAGATGCAGGATGTGATCCTCACAGTTATAAAGGTGCAATAGGTGTTTTCGCAGGAGGATCTCTTAGTTCATATTTATTGAATAATATTCTAAGGGGAGGTGATAGGCTAGAAAATTATCTGAACCCGGGATTTACTGATGGAATGCAGGTAATGATTGGAAATGACAGTTCTTTTATTCCTTCAAAAACAGCATATCATTTTAATCTGAGAGGGCCGGCAATATATGTTCAGACAGCTTGTTCCACATCCCTCGTGGCAATTTCTCAGGCATGTCAAAGTCTGTATAGCTTTGAATCAGATATTTGCATGGCAGGAGGGATTAATATCGCAATTCCACAGGAGAAGGGTTATATATACCAGGAAGGAGCTATTAATTCTGCTGATGGTCACTGTTCACCTTTTGATATTAATTCAAAAGGTACAGTAATTAGTAATGGAGTGGGTGTTGTTGTGCTTAAGCGCCTTGAGGATGCTTTAAGAGATAATGATACAATTTATGCGCTGGTTAGTGGATGGGCTCTGAATAATGACGGCAGCAACAAGGTAAGTTACACAGCTCCTAGTGTAAACGGACAAGCAGAGGTAATAATGATGGCACAGTCTTTTGCTGAGGTATCTCCTGACGAGATCAGTTATATCGAGGCTCATGGGACAGCTACTCATATCGGAGACCCCATAGAAATAGCAGCCCTGACAAAAGCATTCAGTGCTAAAACAGATAAAAAACAGTTTTGCGGTGTCGGCTCTGTAAAAAGCAATATCGGACATACAGACTCTGCAGCCGGAGTTGCTGCATTTATAAAGACATGTCTGGCAGCTTATTATAGAAAAATCCCGCCAAGTATAAATTTCACAGAGCCAAATCCTCTAATTGATTTTAAAAATTCACCTTTCTATGTTCAGAGTGAATTAAAAGAATGGAAAAATGATAAGCCACTTATTATGGGTGTAAGTTCATTTGGGATAGGTGGAACCAATGCTCATGTTATAGTTGAGGAACCGCCTGTTAGAAGGCATAAGGAAGTGGCTAAAACGGATTTGCCCGAATTGTTGGTACTTTCGGCAAAATCAAAAAACTCGCTGGCGAGGAGAAAACAGGATTTTCTCGAACATATTAAATCCAATCCCGGATTAAATATCCATGATATCGCCCATACTCTTGCTGCAGGCAGGAATCATATGAATTACAGGAGCTTCATGGTTGCCATGGACACTGATGAGATTGCTGAACAGAAGTCCCACTTTACCGATGGTAAAAAAGATAATATGGCATCCGGGATAGCATTCTGTTTCCCGGGGCAGGGAGCACAATATGCCGGGATGGGCTACGAGCTTTACAATAAAAACAAAGTATTCAGGGAAGCTCTTGACGAATGTTTCAAAATAGTGAATGAAGAAACCGGAAACGATATTAAATCTGTAATATTCAATACCGAACCTTCCAGGGAGGAATCTGATCAAATTCTATCACAAACAGAACTGACCCAGCCTGCACTTTTTATAATCGAATATGGAATTGCAAAGGTTTTAAACAGTCTGGATATCAGGGCAGATTATCTTATAGGCCACAGTATTGGGGAATACGTTGCTGCCTGTCTGTCTGGTGTTTTTGACCTGCAAACCGCAATCAGGATTGTCCTTAAAAGGGGGCAGTTGATGCAGACGATGCCGGGGGGAGATATGTTGGCAGTTATGACAAGCAGGGAAAATCTTTCGGCTATTTCAAACGGGAAATTTGAAATAGCTGCTGATAATGCACCTGAATTCTGCACAATTTCTGTAAAATCCGAGGATAAAGATGATGTAGTATCATTACTTGAAAAACATAACATTAAAAATATACCTCTTAACACTTCCCATGCTTTCCACTCATCTGCATTTGATCCGATGCTATCGGAATTCAGGGACTTTGTTAATCAGTTTAAAACCGGGAAACCTTCAATTCCTTTTATCTCTTGTCTGACAGGTAAATTTATCACAGAAGAACAGTCTGCTTCAGGTGCATACTGGGCACAACAATTGCGAAATACTGTTCATTTCAGGGAAGGCATTTCTACAATAGCTGAAAATGCAGGCATTGTCTTCGTTGAGGTTGGACCTAATACTCATCTGACTTCATTAATTAAGCAGTCTTCGGATGTAACTAATAAGAAGCTCATTGTAACTTCTTTAGGAAAACATGATGATCAGGATGAACTGTATAAGGTTTTTTCTGTGGCAGGGAACCTTTTCAATGCCGGAGTCGAAATAAATTTTGACACTATCAGAGCTGTAAATACTCCTCATAAAATAAAACTGCCAACATATCCTTTTGAAAGTAAAAGGCACTGGCTTGAATACAAGTGGTCCCCTGATTTAAAATCCCGGACAGCTATTCATGATGAAAGAACCGAGGAGACAGTTGATCTGGCTGAAAAAAAGGAAACCGATACTGCTGTGGTTGATACTGCTGCCCGAATTGCAGCTATCTGGAAATCTCTTATAGGAGGAGATGATATAGGCTTTGATGAAGATTTTTTTGAAATAGGTGGTCATTCTCTAATTGCACTGCAGATTATTACACGCATTAAGGAAGAACTGGGATATAAAATAATATTAAAAGATTTTCTTAATAATCCTACAGTAAATAAATTAGTTGCATTGCTTTCAACCGGAGAATCGGATGACCAGGCTCCGGCAGAAACGATGGAACAGGTCAGCACAAAAAACTTTCCTTTGTCATTTATACAGAAAAGACTATGGATTGTTTCCCAGATTGACTCTGATAATCCTGCGTATAACATACCTACTACTTACCATTTTACAGGTCATGTCAGTATAGAAATACTGAGACAAAGTTTAAATATGCTGTTTAACAGGCATTTTGTAATATTCTCAGTATTCAGGGAAAAAGATGGAGAACCGTATAGTGAGATCATACCAAAAGATGTTGAAATTGAATACATCGATTATTCAGGTGATGATGAAGAATTATCCAGGCGAAAAATTCTGGATGCAATAAGCGATGATTCCAGGAAAGTATTTGATATTGAAAACGGACCTCTATACCGGCTGTACCTTTTCAGGCAGAATGATAACAGTTATTTTTTCCATGTCAACATTCATCACCTCATATTTGATGGATGGTCGTGGAGTATCTTTATACTAGAGCTGCAAAATATTTACCGTAACCTCAGTGCCAATGAGCCAATTCAACTCGATGATGTTGAGAAATACTATGCAGATTATGCAAGGGATCTTCAGGTTGGTAAAGCTTCATTTGATGAGGCAGCAGCATCAAAATTCTGGGCAGAATATCTTCAGGGTTGTTCTCCCAGGCTGGATTTCCCTTTTGATTATTCCAGGCAGGATGTTTCAACGGGTTACGGTGAAAAGGAATATTTGAGTATTCCTGCCGAATATACTGATAAACTAAAGGAAATTGCTGTAAAGGGACATGCTACGCCTTTTGCAGCTCTGTTATCATTAATGGGTATTTTATTCCAGAGGTATTCCGGCCAAAATGATCTTTGTATCGGCGTTCATGTTGCCAACAGGACCCGGTCGAGCCTGGAACGAATATTTGGGATGTTCGTGAATACTATTCCTGTGAGGTTTGTTATTGATGATGAACAGACTTTCAGCAAATTGCTTAGTCAAACGAGGGATTCATTGCTTGATGCTATTGCTCACCAGGAAATGCCTTTTGACCGGATCGTTGAAGTTGTAAATCCTGAAAGAACGCCGAATATGAATCCGTTATTCCAGGTAGCTGTACAATGGATAACTTATTCATCAAAACCTCTGGACTTCTCAGGTTTTACTGCTGAGAAGGTTAACGCCGAGAAAGGAGTATCTCCATTCGATATAACTTTTAATTTGTGGGAAAATGATGGGAAAATTGAGGGTGAAGTTGAGTATAATACGGATCTTCTTAAACGTGAAACAATTATAAGATTGCTTGATAATTTTACCAGGCTTGTTAAATCTGCTGTTTCAGGTCCTGACAATCATCTGTCTGAATTAAACCTCGTTTCGGGCAATGATATGACAATGCTTAATTCTTTCAACAACACAGGTTCAGAGGTACCGGATCTTCGTATACATGAATTATTTACTCAGCGTGCCGGTGAGGATCCCGGCAGGGCGGCTCTGGTATCGGGAGAGCAGGTTATAAGCTATGGTGAACTTGACCGCCGGTCAAACCGGATTGCCAACCATCTGATAAGAACAGGGGCAAAGGCAGGGGATATAGTCGGATTATGTCTGGAGAGGACAGAAGAGATGGTAATAAGCGTACTCGGTATACTAAAGGCGGGTTGTGCCTATCTTCCGATGGATCCGTCCTTTCCGGATGAAAGGATAAAATACATGTATGAAGATTCGGGTGCAGGGGTACTGATATCACAGAGTTCATTAAAAGAGAAGTTCAGTGGGTTCAACGATACCAGTGTAATACTTGTTGATAGTGATTCAACAGCAATAGGGGAAAGCAGCCCGGATAATCCCGGAGTAAGGATAAGTCCGGATAATCTTGCATACATGATTTATACCTCGGGATCAACAGGCAAGCCAAAAGGGGTTAAGGTACACCATGGTTCAGTGGTAAACTTTCTGGGCAGTATGAAGCATACGCCTGGCTTTGGCAAGGACGACCGTTTACTTGCAGTGACCACTTTATCATTTGATATATCGGTACTGGAGATCTTTTTACCATTGACAACTGGAGGAGAGGTAGTAATAGCAACATCAGGGGACATATCTGACGGGCAGGTACTCAGCGGGCTGCTTGATAAGCATGATATAACAGTAATGCAGGCCACGCCTGCAACATGGAACATATTGCTTGGCAGCGACTGGAGTGGTAAAAAGGATCTGAAAGCCTTATGTGGAGGAGAAGCAATATTACCCGGTCTGGTGAAAGAGCTTTTACCGAAAGTAAGTTCATTATGGAACATGTATGGTCCGACAGAGACGACAGTTTGGTCGACCTGCATGGAGCTGACAGATCCGACACCACCGATACTTGTAGGTAAGCCAATAGACAATACCGATATTTATATACTTGACAGGAACCATAACCAGTTGCCTGTAGGAGTTACAGGCGAGGTTTGCATAGGAGGTCAGGGAGTTACCAAGGGCTATAATAACCGGCCTGAACTTACTTCTGAGAAGTTCATAACATGGGAGAACGGCAGGATAATCTACAAGACAGGTGACTTTGGTCGATATCTGCCCGATGGTAATATAGAGTTATTCGGCAGGATAGATAACCAGATCAAGTTAAGGGGTTTCAGGATAGAACCGGGTGAGATAGAGAACCTGCTGTCAAGAATTCCGGGGATAAGGGAAGCAGTAGTTAAGGTACAGAAGTTTGGGGACAGTGATGACAGGCTGGTAGCGTTTCTGAACGCAGAACAAAGTTTCAACATAGTTTCAGAGGAAATAAGTTCAGCACTGTCGAAAGATCTGCCGGGCTATATGATACCGTCGTATTACCAGGTATCGGATGGCTTCCCCCGGCTGCCAAACGGTAAGATAAACAAGAAGGCGCTTGTATTTAAGCTTGAAGAGACTGAAACGGCAACTGAGACAGACTTTGAATCGTTAACAGATACACAAAAGAAGATTTACAGGATATGGGAGTCTGTGCTTAAGACAGGTAAACTGCCAATAAATGTTAGCTTCTTTGATGCCGGAGGTAATTCCCTCCTGGCCATCAGGGTGATTAATAAAATAAAAGAAGAGATCGGGTATAGCTTGTCGTTCAGGGACTTAATAACAAATTCATCAGTGGTTGAGACAGCAAGATTCATCGATAAGCGATCTAAAAGTAAAATCTCAAAGGAAGAACCTGTCCTGATTCATCATACAGAAACTACAAATCTTCCACTGTCCATGAATCAGAAAAGACTATGGATGATCTCAAGACTTCAGCCAGATATTGCCTCATATATAATACCGGTAACATATAAATTAAGCGGTATGCTTGATCTTGATGCTCTCAGGGATAGCATCAGGTTGCTTTTCAAAAGACATCATATAGTTTTTTCTGTTTTTAAAGATAAAGGCGGGGAACCTTATTGTGATATTGTTCAGAGGACCATAGATTTGCCATTAACCGACCTGTCTGAAGTTCCGGAACAGGAAAGAATGCAGAAAGTAAATGAAATATTCAATGAAGACACCAGGAAACCATTTGACCTTAAAAACGGACCTTTGTACAGAATATATCTTCTTAAAACCGGTGCAAGAGAATATTTTTTAAGGATCAGCATTCATCATGTAGTTTTTGACGGGTGGTCATGGTCGGTGCTGGCAAAAGATCTCAGTAAATTTTATAACGGCATCCACAGGAAACAGGATATTAATATTCCGGATCCTGAATTTCAGCAGTATGATTTTGCTTATCTGGAATCTGAATATCAGGATCCGGAAAAGTTAACAGATTCCATTGGGTTCTGGAAAAAGAATCTTGAAGGAGCAACCAAAGTTATTGATTTCCCGTTTGATTTCCAGCGAAAGGATAAACCTACAGGACGAGGAGCCTTTGTGCCCGTAAGTTTTTCGGAAACAATATCTGAAAGGCTCAGACACGAAAGTAAAAATCAGAATACATCATTATTTGCAACACTGCTCAGTATATTCGGAGTTGCACTGCAGAAATATTCTTCACAATATGATATAAATATTGGCATACCAATAGCGTATCGTCCTCATTCGAAACTGGAAAATATTTTTGGTATGTTTGTTAATACAGTAGTTGTTCGTATAAACTCCGACAGAAATTTTACCTTCAGAAAAATCCTGGAAATTACTAATGAAGCTTCTTTGAATGCTATTGCTCATCAGGATGTGCCTTTTGAGAAAGTAGTCGAAATAGTGAAGCCTGATCGTAATTCCAAGCTCAATCCTGTTTTCCAGGTTGCGTTTGCTTGGCAAAATAACTTAGGAGTCCCTGTTATTCTTGATGATATTGAAAGTAAGCCTGTCGCCGGGGAAGAAAGGGCTTCTATTTTTGACATTATTCTTTATATGTGGGAAAATGAAGGTATAATTGAAGGTGAGATAGAATATTCACTCGATGTTCTTAAACCTGATACAATGTTACGGTTCCGCGACCGGTTTGTGGAACTGACAGAAAATATTCTTGATTATCCTGATAGTCCGATTGATAGGCTTAAAATGATTTCTGGAGCAGAAAGGAAGATGATAGAAGAAGTCAATTCCACTTCCAGACCGTACCCTGAAGATAAATGTATTCCAGACCTTTTTGAGGATAGTGTAAAAGCTTACCCTGATAATATCGCCACAGTATTTAACAATACTCCTGTTACATATGCAGGTTTGAATGAAAAAGCAGAAAGAATGGCTGCGGTTCTTCAAACATATAATATTGGGAGAGGTGATTATGTTGGAATCTGGATCGATCGTTCCCATGATTTGATAACTTGCCTTCTTGCAATATTAAAAACAGGAGCAGCTTATGTCCCGATGAATACTTCAGATCCTGAGGGTCGTATCAGGAGTATTATAAAGACCGCTGAAATCAAATATTTAATTACTAATCCTTCGTGTGTTATGGAACTCGAAGGGGATATCATATTGCTGAATATTGATACGCTGCTTTTGCAAGCGGGTAATGAAAAATTATCATATAATAAAGCAGTTGTAAGACCTGATGATGATGCGTATATTATCTTTACATCCGGCACCACGGGAGTACCAAAAGGTGTACAGGTTAAGCATAAGTCTGTTGTTAATCTGATTAACTGGGTAAATACAACTTTCAATGTAGGGCCGGAGGACAAGATATTATGGAATACAAGTATCTGCTTCGATCTTTCAGTATATGATATCTTTGGCATTCTTGCTGCCGGAGCTACTATAAGGATTCTTGACGATGAAGAGAGACAAAATCCCGGTAAACAATATGAAATATTAATAAATGAGGGCATAACTTTTTGGGATTCAGCACCTCAGGGACTGCAGCAACTTACAGACCTGTTTGGAAAAGAAGATAAACCTGAATTATACACCTCTCTGAGACTGGTATTTCTGAGTGGAGACTGGATACCAATTACATTGCCTGATGCTATTAAGTCAACATTCCGGTCAGCAGTGGTAGTTGGCCTGGGTGGAGCTACTGAAGCTACAATATGGTCTAACTATTACATTGTTGAGAGTCTGAACCCGGAATGGAAAAGCATCCCATACGGTAAACCCATAAATAATGCAAAATATTACATACTTGATGAAAATCTTGATCATTGCTGTATAAATCAACCAGGGGACCTATATATTGGAGGTTGTTGCCTGGCGGAGGGGTATTATAATTCTCATGATCTTACAGCTAAAAAATTTATTGCTGATCCTTTTAACAGGGGTGGAAGATTGTATTTTACCGGTGATAAAGCGCAATGGATGTCTGACGGGAATATCGAGTTTCTGGGGAGAGTAGATGACCAGGTTAAAATCAGAGGATACAGGGTTGAAACCGGGGAGATAAGAAATGCAATTATGCATAACAAATCTGTAAAAGATGCTGTTATTGTACCTGATAAGACTGACAGGCATGAGGTAAGACTTATAATGTTTCTGATCACATACGACAATATCATTCTTGATCCTGTAAAGGTCAAAAATGATCTTAGAACTATCCTGCCTGATTATATGATACCCGAAGATATTATGCAAAGATCGGAGTTTCCTCTTACCTCTAATGGTAAAACGGATACCGTTAAGCTTCTTAGTGATTATGAAGCATTTGTTGATGAAAGGAACACTGATGAACAGAATTTGAGGGATTCAAAGATCCTGTCCATGAACAAAACACAAAAAGCTCTGCACAGAATTGTGAGTGATGTAACCAACAGAAAATTTATAACTCTGACGGATGATTTTTTTGATATAGGAGGTAATTCGTTGACGGCCCTCAAAGTTATAAATAGGATTGACGAAGAGCTTTCTTTTTCATTGGACTTTGGAGACTTCGTTACCAACTCCACACTTGGAAAATTGAGCAATTTTATTGATGAAAGTGCTGACAGGGCAGTAAATGACATGACATTGGTACACCTGACTGATACAAATCACCTGCCATTAACGCTGAATCAAAAAAGACTTTGGCTTCTGTTCAAGCTTACTCCTGATATTCCGACATATATAATTCCATTCACTTTCAAGCTGACAGGATCGCTGAATATTGAGGTGTTCAATATGAGTATTAATATCCTTTTTAACCGCCACCATAATCTTTTTGCCACAATACATGAAGATGACGGAAGACACTTTCTGAGTATTAATCCGGAAAAAGTTAAACTTGAATTTGTTGATTATTCTACTCTGCCGGAAGAAAAAAGACATCTTAAAGCTGATAATCTGCTTAACTCTGATTTAATAAAGATATTCGACCTGACCAGGGGACCTTTATACAGGTTATATTTAATAAAAATAGCTAACGATGAATATATTTTCAGGGCCACATTTCATCATATCATTTTTGACGGATGGTCCTGGACAGTTTTCGGAGATGATTTAAGCAGAATCTATAATTCACTGATTGACGGGAAAGAGTTTACTCTTCCTGAACTGAAATACCGCCAGTATGATTATGCACACTGGGAGGAGGCTTCATTGGAGTCTGAGAGCTTTACAACTTCCATGGAATACTGGAGAAGTAAACTGGAGGGTGCTTCCACCATGATCAATTTCCCTTATGATTTTAAGAGAAAAGAAAATCTGAACGGAAGAAGTCAGGTCATTGGATTCACCATTCCTGAAGAAATGTCAGACAAATTAAGATCGATATGTAAAACAGAAAATGTTTCATTGTTTGCTACTCTATTAAGTATTTATGGAATTCAGCTTCAAAAGTATTCTGGTGAAGAAGATATTAATATAGGCATTCCGGTTGCTCATCGTCCACATTCAGAGCTGGAAAAAGTAATTGGGATGTTTGTCAATACGGTAGTATTGAGATTTAACAATGAGATGGGAATGACTTTCTGTGAAAGAATTAAAAGGACAAGTAAAGAGATATATGATGCAATAGCTCACCAGGCGGTCTCGTTTGATAAAATTGTTGAAATTGTGAATCCAGATCGCAGCACAAATGTAAATCCATTATTCCAGGTTGCATTTGCCTGGCAGAGTAACCTTGAACAATCAATTGAACTTACCGGTGTTAAAAGCGAAGGAATTAATCCTGTCGAGAGAGCCTCGATATTTGACCTGACTTTATACATGTGGGAAGATGGCAAATCCATTAAAGGGGAACTTGAGTACAATGTTGACCTGCTTTTGCCTGAGACAATTGAAAGATTCAGGGATCATTTCCTGCAGTTGTCAGGAGAATTGACAGAATTTCCGGATCTCGGACTTGAAAAGGCCTCCATGCTGACACCAGTCGACAGGGCATTCATTCTTGAGTCAAACAATACAACAACCGGTTATCCTTCTGATAAAACTGTCGTTCAGTTGTTTGAAGAGCAGGTTCAGCGTTATACTGACCGGACTGCACTTGTCTATAAAGATGATCATTTGACTTACCGTGAGCTCAATAACAGGGCTAATATTATTGCAGGGATGCTGATTGAAAACGGTGCAGGGCCTGGCATACCTGTGGGAATAATGGCAGATAAATCAGCTGACATTATTGTCGGTATTCTGGGGATTCTTAAATCGGGCAGTGCTTACGTTCCTATTGATCCTGATTACCCGGAGCAGAGGATTAATTTTATATTCAAAGACTCAGGATGCCGGATATTGCTTGTACAGGATAAATATATGAATATCGCGGTGGAAGGCGCTGTGAAGTTCAGACTGAATCCCGCTGGTTATCCGGCTGATGAGACTGTTAACCCGGGGGTATGTGTCAATTCATCAGATATGGCATATATTATGTATACGTCGGGAACGACAGGAACACCAAAGGGGAGTGTAATAATTCACAAAGGAATTGTCAGACTGGTACGTAATACGACATATATTGATTTTACCCCGGAAGACAGGATTCTTATGACATCGGCAATTGTATTTGATGCATCCACATTTGAAATATGGGGTGCTTTATTAAATGGAGGAGCTTTGTATGTTATTGACAAGGAAACGGTTCTTGATCCTAAAAAGCTTGGTGAAGCTCTGGATAAGAATGACATTTCCATTATTTGGCTAACTTCTGCATTGTTCACACAGATTGCAGAGATCAGAACAGATATATTCAGCAAGCTTAAATATCTTCTGGCCGGAGGGGATGTGCTTTCTGTCACGCATATAAACAAGGTTAGAAAGGATAATCCCGGGCTTACTGTAATAAATGGCTATGGTCCAACAGAGAACACAACCTTTTCCACTACCTACAAAGTTCAGAAGGAATTTGAATCAAGTATCCCTATTGGAAAACCAATAAGTAATTCAACTGCTTACGTTTTTGATAAATATTTGAATATCCAGCCGGTTGGTATAGTAGGTGAATTATATGTAGGAGGTGATGGACTATCCAAAGGTTACCTGAACAGAGATGACCTGAATGTGAAAAGTTTTATTGACAATCCTCATAATCCTGGCGAGAGACTTTATAAAACAGGAGATTACGTAAAATGGTTGCCGGATGGTAATCTGGAGTTTCATGGTCGAATGGATAATCAACTTAAAATAAGGGGATTCAGGGTTGAGTTGGGTGAACTGGAATCTGTTATATCAGAAATTGAAGGTGTTGTTGAAACAGTTGTAAAACCACTGAAGAACGAATTTGGAGATATAAGGCTGGCAGCTTTTCTAAATATATCCGAAACATTCACTATGGATAAAAATGAGCTCAGCAGGCAATTAAAAGAAAAGCTGCCTCCTTATATGATTCCGTCTGCATTCAAATTTATGAACGGGTTCCCCAAAAACGTAAATGGTAAGACTGATAAAAGCAAACTCGTAATTGATCTGAATGAACTGGAGGAAGCAAAGACTTTTGATATTGATAAATTTACCCCTACAGAACTGAAAATATATGAGATATGGAGTGAATCATTAAAGTTAAAAGATATAAATCCTTCAGACAATTTCTTCGACATAGGAGGGAGTTCACTGACTGCTATATCGGTATTCTCAAAAATTGAATCTGCATTTAATGTGGAACTTGGACTGAGGGTCTTCTTTGATGCTCCCAGGATCAGTGACCTGGCTGAAGCAATCGATATTTATTTTCATAAAAACAGCAACACAAAATCATCTGTTGAAGATATGGACATGGATTCCGGGTTTGTTTCAGGAGAGATTTAACGAGCTGTCAAAGGTTTATCATCAGCCAATATTAAATATCCAGGCAAGTCTGGAAATGAAACCAAATTTAAATAACCAAATTAGGTACTTATTAATTTTCGGGTAATGAGCAATCAGGATAAATATAACGATGTGTTTGCCAGGACTTTTCTTATTAATATAGATGAGTTGAACAATTTATCATATCACTCTGTAACAGTCTGGGATTCAATTGGTCATATGCTATTGATTTCTGCTATGGAAGAAGAATTTGATATAATGATTGATTCTGAAGATATATTTGAGTTTTCATCATATAAAAAAGGGAAAGAAATATTGAAAAAATACAGCATTGAAATTTAGGCGAGTCTTTATATGTTGTATTAATGGACCTTATAGAAGTATTTTGACAATCTGAATATACAGGAGCGCAAAATGGAAGTCTCAGGATTATTATCCGGAAAGATATGTCTTGTTACTGGTACCGGGAGAGGGATTGGAAGATTAATAGCAGAACGTTTTGCTGAAGAAGGAGGAATAGTATATGCCGGTGCCAGGAAAGAAGGTTCAATAGATGAATGGGCACACGATTGTTCAGTAAAAAACAATACGGAAGTTATACCAGTATATTTCGACATTACAGATTATGAAATTGTTAAAAAGGTAATACAGAAAATAATCAGTGAGTACAGATCAATAGATGTTCTTGTTAATAATGCCGGTGTGGTTTCTCACGAACTGCTGGGAATGATCAGACTTGACAACCTGCGGGGTATGATAGAAGTTAATGTTGTGGCTGTTGTCAACCTTATTCAGTTGGTCTCACGCGTCATGGCAAGAAAGAAGAGAGGTTCAATAATAAATATTTCAAGTTTAGTTGGAATAAGGGGTGCAAAAGGTCAGCTTGCCTATTCAGCTACGAAAGGAGCTGTAATCTCAATCACAAAATCCGCAGCTAAAGAACTGGCTCCCGGTAATATTCGTGTTAATTCGATAGCCCCTGGTATGATTGACACTGATATGATTCATTCAAAAACTGATAATAATTTTAAAGACAGGCTGGCAGGCATAGGTATGGGACGGCTTGGCCGGCCTGAGGATGTTGCTAATGCATGTATCTTCCTGGGTTCAGATCTTTCGGAGTATATTTCCGGACAGGTTCTGGGAGTAGACGGATGTTCCGTTTTATAATCAAAGAAAAGTATATGTTCCTGGATCTTGATAAAATTGAAAAATCTTTTCCGGCAGCTGTTGACAATACAGGAAAAAAGATAACCTATGGGGATCTGGTTAATTTCTGTGAAGAATTTTATTCGGCTATAAACAGGAGAACACTTATTTTAATTCTCTCAGAAAACAGTGTGGGAGCAGTAGCCGGATATGTGGCATCATTATCTACCGGAATAGTACCTCTTTTACTCAGCGAAAATACTCCGGCCGATTTATTGTACAGATTAATGAACATATACCAGCCGGAATATCTGTGGCTGCCCGATAAACTGGCAGACAGATTCAGTTATAAACCTCTTTTCGGGAAATTTTCCTGGGTACTGCTCAAAACTGGTCTGAAGTCAAATCCAATGAGTGACAATCTTTCGCTTCTGCTTACAACATCCGGTAGTACAGGCAGTCCCAAGCTTGTTCGTCATAGTTATAAAAATGTCGAATCAAATGCACGGAATATTGCAGCTTTCTTTGAGCTTACAACATTCGACAGGCCTGTTGTTAGTTTGCCGGTAAATTATACAATGGGTCTCTCAATTGTTACCAGTCATCTTTTTGCAGGTTCAACATTGCTTCTTACAAAAGACGGCCTGACAGAGAAAAGTTTCTGGTCATTTCTGAAGGAAAAAAATGCAACAAGTTTTACCGGTGTGCCATATAGTTTTGAAGTATTGTACAGGTTACGGTTTTTCCGAATGGATTTACCTAATCTCAGGCTTATTACCCAGGGGGGTGGTAAACTCAGGGAAGACCTGTTCAGGGAATATGCTCAATATGCTGCATTAACAGGCAAGAGATTTATAGCAACTTATGGCCAGACTGAGGGTACAGCCCGTATGGCCTATCTTCCAGCTGAAATGGCGCTTTTAAAAACCGGAAGTATTGGAAAGGCAATTCCTGGCGGAGAGTTATCACTTGTTGATGAGAATGGGTCAGTGCTCACAGATAATGAAACCACTGGTGAAATGGTTTACAGAGGACCAAATGTCACCCTTGGTTATGCCGAGGCTTCAGATGACCTGCTGAGGGGGGATGAAAACAAGGGTATTTTGTATACCGGTGATATTGCCAGACGTGATGATGAAGGATATTATTATATAATGGGAAGAATGAACAGATTCCTCAAGCTTTTTGGTTTGAGGATAAGTCTTGATGAATCAGAGAATCTGATCAAAAAAGCATTTGAAACAGATTGTTTGTGTACAGGTAATGATGAGAAGATGAGGATTTTCATCACATCAGGGAGACTAAAGGAGAATATTCACAAATATATTATTGAAAAGACGGGATTATTTCATAAAGCGGTTGAAATAGATATTGTTGATAAAATAAACAGGAATGAATCAGGGAAGGCAATTTATCAGACTGGCATTATTTAATCAGATAGATATAATTTTTATTCTAGCCAAAAAATCATTTTGCGTTTTGAATTGTTAGTTAATTAAAACAAAAGTGTCCGGAGGTCTCATATCTTGGTTCCCGGAGGCTGAAAAGGCGAAAATAATAACGCATTATGTATAGTCGAGAGAATTGAAGTATAGCTATAGTTAAATATTGTATTGAAATTTTTATGTTGCAATTAGTTCATTTGGAGAGAAATACCAATCTGCCACTTTCATCAAATCAGAAAAGACTTTGGGTTTTATCAAAATTAGATACAAAGAATCCTGCTTATAATCTTGCTTTGAGTTATCATTACAATGGTGCAATTGACTATAATTTGTACTCAAGAAGTATGAATATGCTTCTTAAAAAACATTACACGCTGTTTTCGGTTTTTGATGAGGAGAACGGCAAACCTTATATTGCTATCAGAAAGGTACCGGTTATTGTGGAGTTTATAGACTTTTCAGGCAAGGAGCCTGATACTGCTGCAGTAATGGCGGAGTCTTTTATGGGAGACAAGTCAAGAAAACCATTTGATCTTAAAAACGGACCACTTTTCCGTCTTTTCCTCATTAAGGAAAATGAGAAGAGTTTTTATTCCTTTTCTGTCATTCATCATCTTGTTTTTGACGGCTTCTCACGCAGGCTTTTTGTTCAGGAACTGAGCAGGAATTACATTAGCCTGAAAACCGGCGTTAACAATAGAAACGGCCATGTATATTATCAGAGTTATGATTTCGCCGAGCTTGAAAAAAATGAACCTGATATCTCTGAGCAAAACAGAATAACTGATTTCTGGAAGGAATATCTTCATGGCTGTCCACCTGAACATAAGTTACCCTTGGATTTTGCACGGACTGATCAACCAAGCGGTCTTGGATTCAGGGAACCATTTTCAATACCTGTTGAGTCTGCAAATAAACTGCGTGAACTAAGCAGGGAAGCCGGAACATCGTTGTTTAAAACTGTACTGACATCTCTGTCACTGTTTATTCAAAGGTATTCAGGTGAAGATGATATTTGTATAGGAGTACCTGTTAATAACCGTCGAATATGCTCTTCATTCCAGGTTTTTGGTCTTTTTGTGGATACAATACCTGTAAGGCTCAGGGATGGAGAAAGAAAGAGTTTCAGGGAAAATATAAGATATACTTCCGAGGTAGTTAAAGGCGCTCTGGACAACTCAAAACTTCCATTTAATAAAATTGTTGAAGCTGTCAGGCCTGAGAGAATAAAAGGAATAAATCCCTTTTTCCAGATCTCTCTTTCATGGATAAATAATCTCACCATTCCAATGGACCTGGATGGAATTTCAGGAACGAGGATGACAATTAGAAAAGGTGTAGCCCCGTTTGATATCACTTTTTATATGTGGGAGAACGGAGATTTAATAGAAGGTGAAATTGAATACAGTGTCGATTTGTTCAGGGCAGATACCATTCAAAGACTGAAGAAGCATTTTATCAGGTTAGTGGAGAACCTGTCAGGTAGTCCTGATTCCCCTTCAGAAACGGTACAAATGTTAACCGATGACGATATTGCTGTGATAAACAGGTCGAATTTAACTGGTAAACCATACCCGTCTGATAAGACAGTAGCCGGACTATTCAGGGAACAGGCTGAGCTTTTTCCTGATAAGACAGCAGTTGTATACGGGGATAAGCGGCTTACTTATAATGAACTTAATACAAGAGCTAACAGGCTGGCACATACATTAATTAAGAATGGAGCCGGGAATAATCTTCCTGTGGCAATCCTTGCGGATAAATCAATTGAAATAATTGTAGGTATTCTGGCAATTCTTAAATCGGGAAGTGCCTATGTGCCTGTGGATCCTGATTATCCCATTGGGCGGATTAGTTTTATTTTACATGACTCCGGGTGCAAACTTGTTCTTTTACAGGAAAAGTATTCTGATATCTGCACTGAGGCAGCAGAAAGGATAAATCTTAACTCAGAAGCTTCCTATGATTCTGATACCTCTGATATTGAAATTGATAATGATAGCTCTGCACTGGCTTATATTATGTACACATCGGGTACAACAGGAACTCCAAAGGGAAGTATGATAGTACAGAAGGGCATAATAAGACTCGTCCGAAATACGAATTATATTGACATTACACGGGATGACAGAATACTACTTACATCTGCTATAGTATTTGATGTCTCAACTTTTGAAGTATGGGGAGCCCTTTTAAATGGTGCTTCACTTTATATTGTCGATAAGGAGGTCATACTGAGTCCAAAGGCTCTGGGAGAGGCATTATTAAAATATAACATAACTATTATGTGGCTCACTTCAGCTCTCTTCACACAAATAGCTGAGATAAGGACTGATATATTCCGTGGGTTAAAGTACCTGCTTGCAGGAGGAGATGTTCTGTCTGCTCCTCATATCAACAAGGTTAGGAAAGAAAATCCCGGACTTCTAGTAATTAATGGTTATGGTCCAACAGAAAATACCACGTTCTCAACAACCTTTGCCGTTGACAGGGAATATGATTCCAATATACCTATTGGTAAACCAATAAGCAATTCAACTGCATATGTATTTGACAGGCATATGAACTATCAGCCTGTTGGTGTTGCCGGCGAACTTTATGTAGGCGGAGACGGATTGTCAAAAGGATATCTCAACAGAAATGATCTTAATAGTACAAGTTTTACTTTAAATCCTTATAGGCCGGATGAAAGATTTTATAATACCGGTGATTATGCAAGATGGCTTCCTGATGGTAACCTGGAATTTCGTGGCAGGAAAGACAATCAACTGAAAATAAGAGGTTTTCGCGTAGAACTCGGGGAACTGGAATCCGTCATTTCAGAAATTGAAGGAGTAGTTGAAACAGTAATAAAACCGTTAAAAACAGATAAAGGAGATGTAAGGCTTGCAGCTTTTCTGAATGTATCTGAATCTTTTAATATTGATACCGCGGAGTTTAAAGAAAAATTAAAGGAAAAGTTACCATCCTACATGATTCCTTCAGCATTCAGGTTTTTTAACGGGTTCCCTAAAACAATAAATGGAAAAACTGATAAAAGCAAGCTGGCAATTGATTTGGAAGAGTTAAATGACAAGCTCATCAGTAGTCCAAAAGTATTCTCCAGGGTTGAACAAACGATTTACAATATTTGGACCGAGGCTTTGGGTACAAAGGATATTTCTCCGGAAGATAACTTTTTTGAGATCGGAGGAAGTTCTCTTACAGCTATATCTGTTTTTTCAAAAATTGAAACAGCATTCGGAGTTGAGTTGGGGTTACGTGTTTTTTTTGACAGTCCCAGGATCAGTGAACTGGCAGAAGTTGTTGAATTTGCCATTGACACAAAATATGTTCCCATCTCAGGTAAGGTAAAAAAGGATAACGGATCAAGAATCATATCAGGTGATATTTAGTTGTATGTAAGTATTGCTTACATGTTCATTAATCAGTGCTTTAGACTCATTTTTTAAACCGGAATAACGGAGTTTATATTTGGTGTTTATAAAAGCATTTAATATTTTTATATTATGAAACCACCATGATTTCCAAATACCGGCAGGATATTAATATTTACTGCATTGTAGTTCCATATGATCCTTAATCCGCAAATTATATTAATGTTAAAAATCTGATCTGAAACCAATTACCAAATTATTTTGAATAAAATAAATCCTTACAAATTTTTAATTAGAGAGTAAAAACATGCGACACAAGAAATTAAAGTTAAGTGTGGTACTGTTGTTAGTGTTCGGATTAACAACAGTGCATGCACAGGAAGCCATTCCGGCCTCAGGCGGAAATGGTTCAGGCACCGGAGGTTCGATAAGTTATACTGTCGGACAGGTTGCCTATGTGACTAATTCCGGATCCGGAACATCGGAAGCTCAAGGCGTTCAACAGCCTTATGAAATATCTATTGTAACTTCTATTGAGGATGCCAGAAATATTTCATTAGATTTTGTGGTTTACCCTAATCCGACTACCAATTTTGTCATCCTTAAAACAGGGGATTACGACGTAACAAATGTTAAATATTTAATTTATGATGCAGGAGGTCAGCTTATTGAGAGCAACCAGGTAGCGGGTAATGAAACCAATATTTCGATGCAGGAATACAAACCTGCTATCTATTTTCTTAAAGTTGTTGACAAAAATAACGTAATTAAAATATTTAAAATCATTAAAAAATAAATACTATGAAAAAACTCTACACTTTATTAGCAGCAGTATTAACCACTGTTGCCGTAGTTGCTCAGGCACCTCAGAATTTAAGCTACCAGGCAGTTATAAGGAATAGCAGTCATGCTCTGGTAACTTCAACTCAGATCGGGATGCAGATAAGCATACTCCAGGGATCCGAAAGCGGATCATCAGTTTACGTTGAAACACAGACTCCTTCAACTAACGAAAATGGACTTGTTTCGATTGAGATAGGTGCAGGCACTCCTGTATCCGGCGATTTTTCCACAATTGACTGGTCATCGGGTCCTTATTTTATTAAAACAGAAGTAGCAACTGAAGCACCTCTGACAACATATACAATTACAGGCGTCAGCCAGTTACTTAGTGTACCTTATGCATTAAGTGCAAAAACGGCGGAAAGCTATACAGAAACAGACCCTGTGTATACGGCATGGGACAAGAGTACCGGAATTAGCATTACTTCATCACAGGTTACAGATTTTGAATCCAGTGTAACCGCTAATGCTGCCGTTACTGCTAACACTGCCAAGGTTTCCAATGCAACTCACACGGGAGATGCAAGCGGTTCAACCGCACTTACCGTTACGGGTATAAATGGTACCTCCCTGGCTGGTCTGTCAACTGGCATTCTGAAAAATACAACTGGAACAGGTGTTCCAACAATTGCTGTTGCTGGTACTGATTATCTTACACCTACAGGTAGTGCAGCGTTACTGACTGATTTCCCCGATCTGAACCAGAATACAACAGGGTCTGCTGCTACATTTACAGGTAACCTTGCAGGTGAAGTAACCGGACCAATGGATGGAACTGTTGTAACAAATGCAGCAGTTATCGGAAAGGTGCTGACAGGTTATACCAGTGGAGCCGGAACAATCACCGCTACTGACAATATCCTTCAGGCAATACAAAAGCTGAACGGTAATGATGCTACTAATGCTAACCTTACAGGTGATGTTACCTCAGTAGGTAATGCAACAACCATTGCCAACAAGCAGGAGCTGAATGTCAGTGCTCCTCTCTCCGTGACAGGAACTCCTTATGTTGTTGGAAGTGATGTTGTTACATTATCAATTGCACCGGCTACCACAACAACTGCCGGTAGTATGAGTGCAGCAGATAAAACAAAACTGGATGGACTTACTGGTGCAGGTTCTCATTATCTTGGAGAAGCCTACCAGGGAGGCATTATCTTTTATCTGTATACAGATGGTACCGGTACACAACGTGGACTTATAGTTGCTTTAACTGAGACCGCAGCAAGCTCTATAGCCTGGGGCCCGGTAGCAACTACTACAGGTGCTGTTCGTACATGGGACGGAGCTACCAATACAAGTCTTATGACTAAAGATCCGGCTCTGCAAACTTATCTTGACGGCCTTACAGGTACAGGCTGGTATATTCCTGCAATAGATGAGCTTAACCTCCTTTTCAATGGTCGGTTTTTTGTTAACAAGGCTTTACAGGTAGGTGGCGGAACATTAGTGGAATATAATGATTACTGGTCAAGCACTGAAGTTTCTGCGGATAACGCTACTTCGTTTTATTTCGGAGAAGGCCAGGCATATCAGGGTGCAAAGACAAATCTTGGTACCTTCCGGGCCATTAGATCATTTTAGTATTAACAGTTTTATTGAATCATAGAATAATCATTGTCAAATTCCCGGTTCAGGTTGCAGAGCATGACATTGAAAGAGGAAATCAGCCATGTTCAGTATTTCCTGCCGGGAATTTGATATTATACGTTTTAAATTGTTCAAATAATATAATAATAATTTTGCATTCTGAGCCTGTTGTCTATTGTTCAGACTCCGTTTATAAAGCATTTATTATTTCTTCCGGAAACTGAATATTATTTAATACTCCCTGGTTTTTATATTATCTTTCATGTGCCTGTTATTATGGACTATAATAACAGACAAGCAAATAATGCCTGTAATATTATGACTTTAAAAGAATTTATTGAGGAACTTCAGAAAAAAAATATTGAAATCAGTTTTTCAGGAGGAAAGCTAAAATACAGCGGGCCTGAAGAAAACATTACTTCGGATTTGATTGAAAATCTTAAGAAGTTCAAAGGTAAGCTTATTAAGCATTTCTGGCCAAAGGAGTTTACCAATTTCATGCCAATTAATACAGAGGGAACTCAAAAGCCTATATTCATTGTACATGGCGATAATTCAAATTACATCATTAGTGATTATCTTGGATCAGATCAGCCTGTGTATGGATATTTTCATCCTGGCTCCGAAGGGGAAGGAATCTCCTACAAGAGTGTCCCGGAAATGGCTAAAGCTTATCTTGATATGCTTTTGAATGTATCTCCCGAAGGTCCCTATTACATTATGGGTTTTTCTTTTGGCGGAGTTATTGCCTACGAAATGGCTGTTCAATTACAAAAGGCAGGAAATCGGGTCCCTTTCCTTGTAATAATTGATAGTATCAGTCCTCTGGCAAAGGAATCATTTGGCTGGAAAGGGAATATTTTTACAGCAATCAGAATGAATATTCTCCGACCTTTACGCAGAGGACTAAAAAGAAGAATAAAGCTTTGGATCTGCAATTACTATTTATTTATAAAAAAACCAATTCCCCCTGATCGCAGAAGTTATTATATGTGGGACAGGTATTTTTCAATGACTCACAGGTATCATCCTGATAAGTTTAACGGTGATATCCTGCTCTTCAGGACGAAAGATAATATATCTTCCTATAAGTACCTCGGCTGGGAAACACTTGTGGACAGCCTTAGACTGGTGGAGGTTGAAGGTGCACACCTTGAGCTTTTTAAAGGTAAGGAAAAAGTTGAAACGCTTCAGAAAGAAATCGGCGATTATCTGAAGAAAGCAAGGATATAGGTCCGGGATACTGACAAGATGATAATAACGGAACCCGAATATATAAGCTGCAGATTTGGGAAAGGATCTGTTTCTATTCTGACTCCGGATGAATACTGTCTGGATATTTTTTATGGAACAACTAATGATTTTATTCCAAAATACACCTTAATTTCTTCCTGCCTCAGCGACGGAGAGCGGGCCAGGGCTGACAGGTTTTTAATTGAAAAAGACAGGCAGACATGGATTGTATGCCACTCGTTGCTTCGTATTTTTATTGCCGACTACCTGCAATCTGATCCCGGGTCACTCAGTTTTGGGACAAATCAATTTAAAAAACCGCTTATTAAGGGAAATCCGGTATATTTCAATCTTTCTCACACAAGAGATGCATTTATATTCAGTATTTCCGAATATTTCCCGGTAGGGGTGGACCTTGAAAGTTATCGCCAGGATATTCAACTAAGATCAATAGCCAACAACTATTTTAGTAAAAGGGAATGTGATTTTATCTTTTGTGAGAAAGAGGGACAGAATGAACGTTTTTTTCTTGTCTGGACACGCAAGGAAGCTCTCTTAAAAGCAATTGGTGTTGGTATAATTGATTATCTCCCCGATATAGAGGTTTCAGAAATTGAGAATGATATAGACATTAACATATTGAGGAAATCAGGAGTGGCTAATGATGTCAGTGATATATATTTATATTCGGGAATGACAGAAACTTACTGCTTCAGTATCGCAATTCCGGTCAAAGTAGGCTTAAAACTGAATTTTATGGGAATGAATGATATTGATCTAATTCCATATACTAACTGTTGATATATGCAACCTGCTAAAAGAGTGATCAAGAACACAGGTTTCCTTTATGGAAAAATGTTCATAACGATACTTATTTCTTTATATTCCACACGTCTTATCCTTAGTGCACTGGGTGAGGTGGATTATGGCATTTTCACATTAATAGGCGGCGTTATTTCTATGCTTTCCTTTATTAATGGTGCCATGATAATAGCTACTCAGCGTTATCTTTCCATATCACTCGGTGCGGAAGAGGAATTTAGGCTTAAATCAGTATTTAATTCGAGTATTGTTCTTCACCTTATCATAAGTCTTATCATTGTAATTGTACTGGAAATAGCAGGTATTTTTTTGTTTAATGGGGCATTAAATATCCCGGCAGAAAGAATCCCTACGGCAAAGATCATATACCATCTTATGATCGTAAGTACTTTCTTTTCAATAAATGCTGTTCCCTACTATGCTTCGATCAATTCACATGAAAATATGTTTGTTGATGCCCTGCTCGGTATCTTTGAATCTGTTTCAAAGCTGGGTATTGCAATATGGCTGATTTATTCCAGGGTTGATAAACTTATACTCTATGGGGTGTTAATGGCCGGCCTCACAATTATAATAAGAATAATAATAAGCATATATTGCCATCGTAAGTATGCCGAGTGCACAATTAATTTCCGTAAATATGTTCAGAAAGATTTACTAAAAGAGATGCTGGCTTTTGCAGGATGGAATGTGTTTGGGCTATTCTGTTCAGTGCTTAAGAGTCAGGGCCTGGCCATATTGCTTAATGTGTTTTTCGGGGTAATCGTAAATGCAGCTTATGGAATTGCGAATCAGGTCAACTCCAATCTTAATGCTTTCTCAACCAATATGATAAGGGCTGTCATGCCACAGATCACAAAAAGCGAGGGGAGTGGAAACAGGAAACGCATGCTGAGTCTTTCAATGTTTGCCAGTAAGATGTCATTCTTTCTGCTTGCCTTTTTTGCTATACCCATAGCGAGTGAAATGCATTTTGTCCTGTCCATCTGGTTGAAGACGGTACCGGAAAACGCTGTTATTTTCTGCCAGCTTATTCTCATACTTAGTATGCTTTACCAGATAACAGTTGGTACGATGGCATCCGTCACCTCAGTAGGCGACATCAAATCATTCCAGATTGCTGTGGGAGCAGTGGAGATATTTAACCTTCCTTTTGCCTTTTTGCTTGTAAAGATCGGATTGCCCGCATATATTGTTTTCGTAAATTCAATATTCTGGGAGTTGGTGGCAGGCAGCATCCGTACATGGTATGCACATAAAATTGCAGGACTTGACTTAAGGGAGTTTATTGTTAGGACCTGGTTATTATCGATTACAACAGGTATAATTGCTGTTATACTTGCCACTATGATACGATTTGTCCTGCATGAAGGATTTGTAAGAGCAATCCTTGTAGGGATTACTACAAGCACGACTCTGGTATTGCTTGGGAAGTATCTTGTCCTGTCGGAAGAGGAGAACAAGAAAATAACCGAGATTGTTAATCCTGTTTTAAACAATATGAAAAAGAAATTATTACCAGGTTAAAAGAATCTGTCTGCATTGGTTTGCATCGACATGATTTGTAATTATTTCTGATTAATGATTTTTAACACCTGTAACCGTTTTTATTATGAGAAAATATATATCCATTTTTATAAAGAAAATGCTCTATAAGCTGCGCCATGGAAGCATGCAGAAGAAACTTGGATTTCCTGCCGGTACAAAATTGCTGGTAATCCATGCAGACGATATAGGGTTATCATCTTCTGAAAATAGGGCAAGCTTTGATTCCATAAGCTTTGGAATGGTAAACTCAGGAAGTGTGATGGTACCATGTGAAAAGACGGATGAAGTTGCAGAATATCTCAGGAAAAATCCTCAGACTGATCTTGGCATACATTTGACAATTACAAGTGAATGGGATACTTATAAATGGAAACCTGTTTTAAACCGCGACGAGGTAAATAGTCTAGTAGATGAGCAGGGATACTTCTTTAGCAGCAAGAAGCAAATGTTTCAAAATGCTGATCCTGAAGACGTGGAAAAAGAATACCGTGCCCAGGTTGAGAAAGCACTCGAATCAGGAATTCATCCTACTCATCTCGATAGCCATATGTACTCGGCTTTTTCAGGTACCGAAATAACAAAAAGATATATTGACATTGGGAATGATTATAAGCTACCTGTTCTTCTGACATATGATCTGCCCCTGGGAGTTCTGAATTATAGTGGTATGGTAGTTGTAGATGAGCTTTACTGTGCAGATTATGAAGATTATAAGGCAGGATTAGAGGAATATTATAAAAGGGTAATAAAATCAATAAGACCAGGTTTGAACTGTATACTTGTTCACGTTGCCTATGATAATGAGGAAATGAAGAGTATAATGCGTGATAATCCTAATTTTGGAGCGAAATGGAGACAGGCTGACTTTGATTTCTTTACCAGCGATGCATGTCATACGTTAATAGATGAAAATAATATCAGGCTTATCACATGGAAAGAGATAAAGGACAGGATCTATAATTAGTATTTCTTTTGAATTTTAATAATGGTTAGAAACAAGAAATATGCTGTCATAACTTTTGATTATGAAGTTTTTCTGGGAAGAAAGACCGGAACAATAAACAAATGCGTAATACGGCCAACAGAAGCAATACTCGAAATATTGAAAAAGTATAATGCAAAGGCAATATTCTTTGTAGACACAACATGGTTATTATTTATTAAGGAATACTATCCGGAAGATTTTGATATTGTTGTCACTCAGCTTAGGAATATTATTTTATCAGGGTCTTCTGTTGAACTGCATCTTCATCCTCAATGGATTGATGCAGAAAAAACGGCAAAAGGTATAGTGTTCAGGACTTATAAACATTATAAGCTTCATTCACTCCCCCGCGATGAAATAAATAATCTTTTCAGTAAATCTGCTGACTTGTTACATAATATTACAGGCGTGAGACTAACCTGCTTCAGAGCTGGCGGATGGGCTATAGAACCTTTTACCGAATTAAAGGAGGCTTTTGTAAATAACGGTCTGAAATTTGATTTCTCTGTTGTCCCTGGTATGGTTATCAGGGAAGGCAAATCATATGATATTGATTTCTCAGAATCCCCTTCCGGATTATTTTATCGATTTGAACATGATACAGGCAGTGTTGATCCGGATGGTTCCTTTGTGGAATTTCCGATGAGCACATTTCGCAATAATCCGGTATACAGGGTATTAAACAAGGTGTTTCTTAAAATAAGTAAGGACGGTCCTTTTGGTGACGGAGCAGGGAGCAAGGACCGGACATTCAGAGGAACACTGACTCATCTGTTAAGCTTCTCGGTGGAAAAATTCAGTCTTGATAAGACTATGAACATTTTATTCCGGTTTATACTCCGGGTACATCTGAGAAAGAGGAAACTGATTGTGGCAGTGTCACATCCTAAGACTGCTTCTCCGGAAGCACTCAGGAACCTGAAATTCCTTGCTGAGAATTATGTTACACTGAACTCAGATGAGCTTGGCGAATATATTAAACATGTTCATGGCCTATGAATTGTTCATTAATAATATAAGATTGATTTACAAAAGGAATATTACCTTTAACATCTTAACCATTACTGGCTACGGGGATTATTTTTTCTGTGTGGTGATTACGGAGCAGAGCGATGCCTGCAGCCGGTCAGTTGTAACCTGAAAAATTATTTAAATACTTATGAAACAGCTAATTCAAAATTTTAAGACAGGAGAACTATATATTGATGATGTTTCTGTACCTTCTGTCTCCAATGGCTTTGTGCTGGTTGAAAATGACTTCTCACTGATTAGTGCCGGAACTGAACGTGGCACTGTAAAAGTTGCACAGGCTAACCTGATTGGGAAAGCCAGGCAAAGACCTGATCTGGTCGCACAGGTGATGCAGAATATTAAGAAGGAAGGATTGGCTGCCACATTATCCAAGGTTAAAACAAAGCTTGATTCTTTGAAAGCCCTTGGTTACAGTACGGCAGGTAAAGTATTGATATCATTGGATAAAGATGGAAAATTTAAGCCTGGTGACAGAGTCGCCTGTGGTGGGCAGGATTATGCATCACATGCTGAGATAGTGTCTGTACCACAGAACCTGGTGGTTAAGATTCCGGACAATGTTAGCAACCAGGAAGCTGCTTTTACAACCCTTGGAGCTATAGCAATGCAGGGAGTCAGGCAGGCAGATCCGGACATAGATGAAAAGGTGTGCGTCATTGGGCTGGGTTTACTGGGTCAGATTACCTGCCAGATACTAAGGGCCAGCGGTTGTGCCGTATTTGGCATTGACTTAAATGAAGGACTTGTAAACCTGGCTTCTGAAACGGCTGCCGATAAGGCTATGGTCAGGAGTGACAGCAACCTTATTACTGCCTGTGAAAATTTCACCAATGGATATGGCTTTGATTCGGTTATCATAACTGCGGCTGCTCCTACAAATGATCCTGTTGAACTGTCAGCTGAGATACTTAAGAAGAAAGGGAAAGTAATAGTGGTGGGTGCAGTAAAAATGGATGTGCCACGCGATCCGCATTTTTACCGCAAGGAATTGGATCTGAGGATGTCGTGTTCGTATGGCCCCGGAAGGTATGATGTGGGTTATGAGGAAAACAGCATAGACTATCCATATGCATACGTCAGATGGACCGAGCAAAGGAATATGGAATCATTCCTCGACCTGCTAAGCAGGAAAGCGATAGATATCAAACCTCTGATAACAGATATCTTTGATATAACCGATGCTGAGAAAGCTTATGATATAGTGCTTGGGAAGACAGGTGGTTTTCATATTGGTATATTGCTGAAATATTCACCTGATCCTGAAAAAAAGAAAACCGCCATTCGAGTAAATGATTCACCTGTCGGTGAAATAAATACAGGTTTTATTGGAGCAGGAAGCTTTGCGCAGAGCTATCTTATCCCGGGGGTTAAATCATGGGGAGCCTCTCTTGATGGCGTTGTGACTTCAAGAGGTATAACATCAAAAAATGTTGCTGATAAGTTCAAATTTAATTTTTGTTCCTCAGAACCGGATGATGTTTTGAAAAATGAAAATATCAACACAATATTTATTGCAACTCCGCATTCTTCTCATTCCGAATTAGTGGTCAGGTCACTCGCTGCAGGCAAGAATGTCTTTGTAGAAAAGCCCCTTGCAATGAATTACTCCCAGCTGGATGAGGTAATTAAGGCTAAAGAAACAAATAATGAACCACTTATGGTTGGTTTCAACAGGCGATTCGCACCTGTTTCAACAGAAATAAAAAAGGAATTCAAAAACATAGGAGAACCGCTTGTAGTAAATATACGTGTTAATGCGGGTCATATACCAAAAGATCACTGGACACAACAGCCTGAAATAGGAGGGGGGCGAATTGTCGGAGAAGTATGTCATTTTATTGACCTTATGCAGTATTTTACAGGTTCTGAACCTTTAAAGGTCTTTGCTGAATCCATTACTACGGGTAATTCTAAAATTACAGATGACGACAACATTGCCATTGTGGTGAAATTTGCTGACGGTTCAGTTGGAAACCTGACATACCTGGCAAATGGAGACAAATCGATGCCTAAAGAAAGAATTGAAGTGTTTGGAGGAGGGAAAATAGGTGTTATTAATGATTTCCGTGATGGTTCCGTTTTTCGTAACGGCAGAAATGTAAAAATTAAATCGGCAGGTAAAGGTCATAAGGAGGAGGTTGCAGCTTTCCTTTCAGCTATAAAGGATGGGAAAGACAGTCCTGTAAGCTTCCGTTCAATTTGTCTAACCACTATCACAACATTTAAAATACTTGACAGTCTTAATACAGGTTTACCGCAGGAAATAGAATCGGAAGTAGCATATGTTGAATGATACCCGGGAGTTAACTGAAATAAGGAATTATATCAGCTTTATCGGAAACATAATTTGATTTTAGGTTTTTCCAAGAAGAAGTTTAATCAATTTGAATATTTATGAAATTAGTGATCCTAGTTGCTACACTGCCGGCATACCGGAAGGATTTTTTTGAGAGCCTGAATGCCCGTCTTAAGGAGCATGGTACCGACCTGACAGTGATGCATGGCACAAGCTTTTTTAATAAAGCAATGAAATATGATGAAAATCCCGGGTATAAAGCTATCCCTTTAAAAACGGTTCAATTTAAGTTCTTTGGATTTGATATCTCCTGGTGGCAGGGTATTTTTAAAGAAATCAAAAAGATAAGGCCCGAGATGATGATAATTCATCCGGGCCCGGGTAACATAAGCCTATGGTTTGTACATTTCTATTGTTATATTCATCGTATTGTGATAGGTGAGTGGGGAAGCGGATATGTGCGGCCTGAAATTTCTGGCTTCAAAATATGGCTTCGCACAACGGTTAAGATGTTCTTCCTTAAAAAGGTGAAGTATATTATTACTTATGGGTCAAGGTGGAAAAATGAGCTGGTGGCAAAAGGATTTGACGAGAAGAAAATATTTGTTTCACACAACACCATTAACCTTGAAAGGATACTTGATCTTGATTTTTCACGTAAGTTTAATAATCCTTCCGAGATGGTACGTTTTGTTTTTGTGGGGGCGCTTATCCCTCAGAAAAACCTTGATATTGCCATAAGAGCACTAGCCAGGCTGGTGAAAGAAAACTATAAGCTGAGCTATAATATTGTAGGTAAAGGTGATATATATGATAGCCTGAAACAGGTTGTTGCCGATGAAGGGATGGAAGAACATATATTTCTTCCGGGCCCCAGGTATGGTCAGGAACTGGCATCTTACTTTGTTGATGCTGATGTGTTCCTTCTCCCGGGGACAGGAGGCCTTGCAGTGAACGAAGCCATGGCATATGGTTTGCCGGTTATCTCCACCCTTGGTGACGGTACAGTGTCTGACCTGCTGTTTGAAGGCGAAAATGGTTTTTACCTTCCTGATAAACCTACCATGGAAGATATATACACTGTGTGCAAAAAAGTTTTTTCATTGACAGGCGAAAGACTGGAGAATATGGGTAATCTGAGCAGGGAAACAGCATCTGAAAAAGCTACTCTCGGGCATATGGTGTCAAGTTTCGTATCGGCCATATACCTGGTTGACCCGAAAAAACCGGGAAAAGAACGTATATATTCGCGGAAAAGAAAAACAGCAAAAGGTTAATAAGCCTGTACAATTTCAGCAAAACATGCGCACATTCATTATTATAGGGCTTAACCCTCAGGGATTGTCCATGCTCAGGATTCTTAGCAGGACAGGTTATAGTGTTGTTGCATTTACGAATTCTTCCGCAACAGTGGGATATTTAAGTAAGTACGGTGATAAAAGGATTTTCAAAGACATAAATGATCTGGAAAGGCAGGTAAAGGAAATCACGGGTTTATCAAATGAGAAGATAATATGCATTATAACATCAGGTGTATTACTGGCCATGATAATAGCGGAGTTCCCTGAATTGTACGAAATCTGTGATGTACAGTCCGGTCCGTTATCGTTGTTGCAGATTCTGGCGCATAAAAATCTCATGTATGGTTTTGCTTCAGAAAGAGGATTAAAATGTGCTAAGTATGAGCTACTTCAGGAATATAAACCAGGTGATTTGCAGTTCCCTGTGATACTAAAAAGAAACTATGAGATTCCTCTTTTTTTTAAGGTAAAGAAACTGACTTCGGAAAATGAGTTAGCACTTTTTATATCGGGAATTAAGGAAGAAGAACGGAGGCATGTAATTATACAGGAATTCATTTCCATGAATTCGTTTATTAATGTTTCATACCAGGCTTATTATATTAAAGGTAATTGTAAATTGACTTTTATTAGTGATCAGGAAAGGAGACTAAACTCGGGGATCACTTCATATATTAAGGAGATTACCGACCCCTTTTTGCTTACACTGATCAGAAATGAGGCAGATAAATTCTTTAACGGATCAGGTTACTCAGGATTCACGGAACTTGAGTTTCTCTATTCTCCCGATTCCGGAGAGTTGTATTTTATTGAAATCAATACACGCACCTGCGGTTTACACAGTGTACTTACCCGGAAATTCAAAAACATTGGGATTCTTTATGAGAATGTTAATGATCCTCAAATACCTGAAATGAAAGACAGTCAGGTAGCATGGATTAATATGGCAAGGGATGTGAGGGCAAGATTTCAGAACCGGGACTTCAGGAACCTACTGCAGTTCTTTACTTCTGAACATGATATTTTCGACTGGCATGATCTTAAACCTTTTATATTACAGTTTTTTAGTCGATGAGGAGTCTTATTCTGACATTTGATTATGAGCTTTTCGGGAATGGGTCTGGCGATGTTTTCAGGCATATGATTGAACCTATGGGAAAGATTCTTGAAATATGTGATGAATATGGAGTGAAGGTGACAATTTTTTTTGAAGTTCTTGAATATATCAGGATAAAGGAAGAGTGGGATAAGGGTAATACGATGGGTTATATGACTGACCCGGTAAAAGCCATTGAGGATCAGCTTCATGCTGCTGTTCTTAACGGGCATGATGTACAGGTGCATGTTCACCCGCAGTGGATCAGAGCCAGGTATAAAGGTGAAGGATGGGTGCTTGATCCGGATAACTGGCGCCTTGGCGATTTTAATGCTTCACCTGATTACACCGTGGATAACCTTTTGAAAGATGCAGTACATGTGACTGAGAACCTGATAAGACAGGTGGTTCCCGGCTATAAATGTCTTGCCCTGCGGGCAGGATACTATAATATTATGCCATCAGTCCATATTTTCAGATCCATGCGGTCACTTGGTATGAAAATTGACAGTTCAATATATCCCGGAGGGAAGGAAGATAGTAAGTTTCAGAAATTTGATTTTTCCGGTATAACGAACGATACCTCATACTGGTGGGCTGATGCAAGTGATATCAGGAAACCGTCAGATAACTCGAAGGAGATTCTGGAAGTGCCGATATTTTCCCTTCCTGTATCACCTGTACAACGGGTTTTTACATTATCGAAGGTAAGGTCACTGCTTTTGCATGGCAGGAAATCGATGAGTGCCGGCTCACAGGAAAAAATGGGAAACAGATCATTGCCTGAAAAAATTATATATTTGCTCAGGAAAGAAGCGACGCCATGGGATGTGTGTTCATTTCACAAGTCTCTTCACAGGAAGTATTTTAATTATCTCGAAAAGAAAGTGCCTTCCTCCAGAAAGGTTTTTGTTCTTATCGGTCATCCGAAAAATCTGAACAATGCAAAAATATTCCGTGATTTTCTCAGGACGGCTCTTGACAGACGAAGAAAATATACAATTGGACCACTTGTCAGTTTATATGAAGAAATCGGTTGAAGAATCTTTTCTAGCTCTTAAACGTTATTGTGAATCTGAAAACTATCGTGGCTGGGATCCTTATGATGGCCTTAATTCCAGGATTTTCCGGGCAACACCACTAAATAGGTGGAGGCTGGCAAGGCTGGCATGGATACAGCTTTTTAAACGCAGTCCCATAAATCTCAGGAAGCTGTTGCTTGTGCCCAGAGAATATAATGCAAAGGGAATTGGATTATTTCTTTCGGGGTATGTTAACCTTTACAGGATGAGTATAAAATCCGTAAAGGGCGAAAAATCAGAAAGTCAGAAATATCTTGAAAAAATAAATCATCTGACTGAACTTCTTGCTGATTTGAGGTCCGGAGGTTATTCGGGCGATTGCTGGGGATACAATTTTGACTGGCAGGCGAAAGCATTCTATCAGCCTAAGAATACCCCCACTGTGGTAGCAACATCATTCATAGGCAATGCTCTTCTGGATGCCTATGAGATTACAATGGACGAATCCCTTTTGAATTCGGCAAGAAGCGCATGTGATTTCATACTGAAAGACCTTTATCGAACCTATGATACTGACGGGAATTTTTCATTTTCATATTCTCCTCTTGACAAAACAGTTGTATTCAACGCTTCATTGCTTGGTAGCAGACTTCTTTCCAGGGTTTACAGTTATACGCGCGATAAGGAACTGGCAGAAGAGGCAAAAAAATCAGTGATCTTCTCATGCAAACATCAAAAGGACGATGGTTCATGGCCGTACGGCACTCTTCCGTTTCATCAGTGGATTGATAATTTTCATACCGGTTATAATCTGGAGTGCATAGCCGGATATACCAAAAACACGGGAGATTCAGGGTTTGAAGAAACTATCAGAAGAGGATTCGAGTATTATATACATACATTCTTCACAGAAGATGGGATACCAAAATATTACAATAATAGGATATATCCTGTTGATATTCATGCTCCGGCACAGCTGATTATCACATTAAGCAGACTTGAAAGGCTTGATATATACAGAGATTTATCGGACAGGGTGCTGGATTGGTGCATAGATAAAATGCAATCGGATAAAGGTTATTTCTATTATCAGGTAAACAGCAGATATTCCTCCAAAATACCTTATATGAGATGGGCACAGGCCTGGATGTTTTATGCTTTGAGTGAGTATTTGTTAAAAACCAAATAAATTAAAACAAAACAAACGCATATGAAGATAGATTTCCTGGGAATTCCTGTTGATGCTATTACAATGGATGAAACAGTAAATACCATCAATGATGCTATCATGAATGGTGACAGGATCAATCATGTGGTTATCAATGCCGGAAAGGTTGTTTCAATGATGTCCGACAAGGAGTTACACAAAAGTGTTGTTTCGTGTGATCTGATCAATGCCGATGGTCAGAGTATTGTATGGGCGGCAAGGTTCCTCGGTAAAAAAATCCCGTGCAGGGTGGCGGGTGTAGACCTGATGCAGGAATTGGTTGCCCTTGCTTTCAGAAGTGGATATAAATGCTTTTTCCTTGGAGCAAAAGAAGAGGTTGTGAAAAAAGTTGTTGATATATATACCGAAAAGTATGGCGCCGGGATTATTGCTGGATACAGGAATGGCTATTTCTCTGAAGAGGACGAACCTGATGTAGCACATCAGATAGCCGAAAGCAAAGCTCAGTTACTTTTTGTGGCCATTACATCACCAAAAAAGGAAAAATTTCTTCATAAATATAAGGATGTTCTTAAAAATGTGAATTTCACGATGGGGGTGGGAGGTACATTTGATGTTATCGCGGGTATTACCAAAAGAGCACCCGAATGGCTTCAGAAGATGGGCATGGAATGGTTTTACAGGTTTTTACAGGAGCCTAAGCGAATGTGGAAGAGGTATCTGGTCGGCAACTCCACTTTCATATGGCTTGTGCTTAAAGAGAGATTAAATGTTCAAAAGTAGGGCCAGATGATCAGCATAGCTCTTTGTATCTGCACCAGAAACCGTCAGGAAGGGATTAGACGTCTCCTTGAAAGCTTTGATAAAATGGAAATTCCTCCGGATACTGGTATCACTATTATAGTTGTTGAGAATGATCAGACTAACAGGTCAGAAGAAGTAATAAAAGAATATTCATCTTTCGGAAGATTTAAAATCAAATATTTCCTGGAAACAAAACAAGGACTGGTTTACGCAAGGAACAGATCAGTTCTTGAAGCAGGGAATTGTGACTTCTGCTGTTTTACTGATGACGATGAGATAGTATCACCTGACTGGCTTTCTGAACTTCTTCGGTGTCAGAAGGAGTATGATGCTGATGGTGTTGCGGGTCCAACATTTCCTCTTTTCAGCAAACCATTACCTTCATACATAAGTGATTTTCATTTGCCCAGGACAAATCCATACGGCACTGTTGTATCAAATGCTTATACAGGCTGCTTATTAATGCGCAAGCATTTTCTTGATAAGTTAAACGGACCATTTGATGAAAGACTTAACTTCACCGGAGGAGAAGATATTCATATGACACAGATAATCACCAATATGGGTGGTGTGATACGGTATAACCCTGAAGCTAAGGCATTTGAAGACTTCCCGGAAAACCGCGAGACTGTTAAATATATTCTTCAACGTTCTTATCGTAATGCCAACACCGGACTTTTTGCCAGGACATTGATATACGGGAATAGGTATCTGCTGAAGAATCTTCCACGACTTATTCTCAGGCTGGGTAACGGATTGCTTACATTTATCCCTTTTTACATCAAAGGCGGTAAAAATAAGCTGAAGGGCCTCATCAAGATTGTCAATGCTGCAGGAGGATTACATTTTATCCTGGGAAGAAAGAACAGGTTCTACAAGTAATACTGACTTTATTTATCCAGTTAATCCCTTATGATTAAAATGAAGAAGATATATCTGTATCCAAAAGTTTTTCCAAGTGAAAATCCATATATATCCGACCTGGAATCAGCACTTTCGGCAAATTTTAGGATTGTTAACAGGAATGCCAACACTAACGGTGTTCTGGATCTTTTCAGATTCCTGGTTAAGGCCGATATTTTTTATTTTAACTGGATAGAGAGTCTGCCATCAAAAAGGTTTGGCAGAGTGCAGATAATTGTATTTGTGTTATTTATGTTCCTGAATAAACTTATGGGTAAAATAAACATATGGACACTTCACAATAAGTATGCCCACGACAAGAAGGATGATCCATGGGTTGATTTTATGTACCGGTTCATTACACACAGGTCCCACCTTATCATTACACATTCACAAGAGGGAGTTGAGTTTATGAGGAATAATTACCCGGAGGCTGTAAAGAAAACTATTTACTTCATACATCCGGTGAAAGAGCCTTTTGCACAAAGAAATGACAGGATTATTTCATGGGATTTTCTAATCTGGGGTACAATATGGCCATATAAGGGAGTGATTGAGTTCCTTCAATTTCTGGCTGAAACGGACAGAATTGAAAATTACAAAATCCTCATTGCAGGGAGATGTATAAATGATGAGGTACGAAAGGATTTGAACAGCTATCTTTACACAGGCAATATAACTTATCGTGACGGGTTTATAGAAATGGAAGAATTGGCAGATATGGCTAATAGATCAAAGTTCACACTTTTTACATACCGTTCGGAATCTATCCTAAGTTCTGGTTCGCTGATGGATTCAATAAGAATGGGATCGGTAATCATTGGTCCCGATGTTGGTGCTTTCAGAGATTTGTCATCGTACAGCTTTATTATTACATATTCTTCTTTTGATGAGATACCCGGGATATACAACAGTTTTAGCGGAGATACTGGAAAAATACTTGATGAAATAAACGATTTCTGTATTGACAACAGCTGGGATTCCTTTGGTGAAAGATTGAACAAAACAATATCAGAATGTTTTAGTTTTTAAACAAAAAGTTTATATATTACTTCAGTTGATCGGCAGAGAATTGAAAAAGTAAACAGCTAAACAATTTTGAACAAAAGGTTATGAATTGTAAATCTGATATGAAAAAGGTAGCTGGATGGTAATGAAAATTAATGAAGAATGAAAAAAGCGACAGCAACTGGATCTCCAAATATTATATACAAAATAGTTTTCGTTTTTATTGTAGTGGTTTCCCTTCATTTCTGGGACCTGAGGGGCATCCCCCAGAAAGATACACCTGAAAATATTCTGGTATGGGTTTTTACTGGTTTCTGCTTTATTATGGTAAGCTATAAGAAGAATTTGAGATTCAGGGTACCGATTGTTGTGTTTTTGACAGGTCTGGTTCTTAATGCTCTGGCTTCCTTTCTCAATCTTAACCAGGGACCTGTACTTTCATTGCTTTCATATAGTTATTATTATTTTATCTTCCTTTATTTTTCCCTGCATTATTTTGAGATCGACAGGAAATTCCTTGAGAATCTGATCATAGTATTTGCGATTATTTATTCGATAATATTTACGATACAGTATAAAATATATCCTTTCATACTTTTTAATGATAATCCAAAGACAGCTTTGGATAGCAGCCAATATGAGATACTTGGTCACGGTTTTCTTATGCTTGCCTATTTCCTTGTGTTGAACCGGTATCTTCTGACTCATAAAATGATATACATTTTCATGGGACTTGCCTTTTTTATGGTACAGATGAAGAGTGATTTCCGTACCCTTATTGCCGGGGCTATTATTATTACATTCCTGATGATACTCAAGCTGGTAAAACTGAACGGACGTGATGTACTTATCCTTTTTGTTCTAATGATAATGTTTGCGGGACTGTCTCAGTACAAGGGTGTCTCATATATATTAAATAAGATGACTACCCAGACTGAGAGCAATATCAGCGAGGGAAAGAAATATGTAAGGATGATACAAATGGAGTACTTCTTCAAAAGATATCCCAGAAATTTTTCTTATTATATAATTGGTGGAGGCAAACCTGCAGGGGCAAAAAACCTTTATTCGTATAATCCTTATGCGATGGATCCAACTTATGCAGGTAACTATAATATAGTATGGGTAGACATTGGTCTGCTTGGTTTTTATATTGTTGTTGGTGGTGTAACTGTTCTTGGTATGTTATGGTACACACTGAAAGCAGTTTTCACTAAGGTACCCAGGGAGTATAGTTATCTGAGTTTTTATTTTCTGTACCTTTTTATAGTCTCATTCACAAACGAAGAGATCTTTAGAAACGGAATATTTACAGTTCAGGCTATAGCATTGTATCTTATTGACAAATCAGCTAATGATATTTTAAATCCTAAATCTGAAGATTCACATGAAGTGCAAAGAATCTGAAAAATATTATAATTATAATTACAAATTGACTTATTAGAATTTATCTAACTGACTTATAATTATGAAAATAAAATTTAGCTGGATTTTATCAATATTATTAATATGGCAATCGGTTATTGTAACTGGAACTAATTACTACGTAAGTAGCTCTTCAGGTAATGATTCAGGAGATGGCAAATCAATCGCAACTGCTTGGAAGACTTTGTCAAAAGTTAACAGCCATTCTTTTTCTCCAGGTGATTCAGTGTTTTTAAAAAGGGGTGATACATGGCGTGAATCATTGGTCATACCCTCATCTGGGACATCAGGTAATTATTTATATTTTGGTGCTTACGGAACAGGGTCAAAGCCGCATATTTTTGGTTCGGTTCAAGCGGTATCATGGTCTGATCAGGGAGGTAATGTCTGGAAATCATCAACAGTAGTTTCCGATCCATGGTCTCCTGAATATTCAGCATCTGACATCTTTTTTGAACATACTGACGGGACGGTTTCGTGGGGAGCTCATAAATCTGGGACATCATCCCTGTCATCAGAATATGATTGGGTTTGTGTTTCAGGTAATATATATGTATATTCTGCCACAGATCCTTCGACGAGATACGCATCAGTGGAAATACCACAGGAAGACATAGGCATAAATGTTAATACAAAGCAATATATAACAATTGATGGTTTAGACATAAGGTACATAAGATACAGAGGAGTAAATGGAGATGAAGTTGTAGATGGGAGTGGATTTACAATACAAAATTGTAACATATGTTATGTAGGAGAAAGGGAAAACACTCTTAGTGACAGTCCAAGTGGTTACGCACTTGCCGTGATAAGGAATGATTTACTTATAAGGAACAATGATATTCATGATGCAGGCAGGAGAATAGTTTCTATACATCTTTATGATTATTCAGGTATAACCTTTTCAAACATAATAATAGAAGGCAATATATTACATGAGGGGTTTCATGGCAGTGGTTTTGGTATTGCAATGGATGATGGCAGGTCAAATAATACTTTCAAGGACATTATAATAAGGAACAATATAATATATGACTCACCCTCACGCAATCTTACAAATGACGGATTTGATCCTACTACTCAAGGACATATTGCAGCCGGTGAATCTGGTGCGACAATAGCTAATGTACAAATATACAACAACATATGGATGTATAGTACAGCGTATGGTTTGGAGCTTTATAATGTTGACAATGTGACTGTATATAATAATGTTTTTTACAGTTTTAATCCCAATGGGTCTTCTTTAGGGTACAGGAATCAGCTCGATATATCACACGGATCGACCAATATAGATATAAAGAACAATATATTTTACAATCCTCTCAGCTATGATATTTTACATATACAGACTGCTATTTTTCTTGAAAATGACCAGCCGGTATCTGAAGTAACGGCTGATTATAATTTATTTTATGAGGCAGATCCAAGGATACATATACTTGCCATAGGTAATACGAATTATTATGAATCGAACTGGTCAGCAATGAAATCCGCAATTGGATGGCAGGCTCACGATCCTGGCTTTGCAGATCCCATGTTTGTTTCTTCAACAGATCTGCATGTACAGGAAGGATCTCCTGCGATTGGTGCAGGCGTTCAAGTTCCGGGGGTGATAACAGATTTTGAAGGGAATTATTACAATAATCCTCCAAGTATTGGTGCATTTGAAGCAAATCCTAAAATGCAACCAGATACAAATCATAATCAACAAGTAGTCATCATTTATCCTAATCCGACACATGATCGTCTTACAGTACTTAGGAAAGGTGAATCTTTGGATCCATTGAAAATTAATATTCTTGGCATCTCAGGTCAAGTTATTTATGAAGATATTTTGCCTGAAGGTGTTGAAAAAAAAGACTTTACATTTTCTTTGACATCGGGAATATATCTGGTTAAAATATATACTAATGGTACTACAGGCTCGGTGCAAAAACTAATTGTAGTGAAATATTAAACACAATTGCTTATGGTTTCTGAATAGGAGACATAAATCTGTATTTTAATCCTAACATCCTGTATAAATTATATAGTTTGAATATATTAAATATTCTTTTAACCATATTTTGCCATGATGGATTAACGGGTATTTTGGCAGCTTGAGGAGATAATGCCTTAAATATTTCAAAATAGAGTTTATTATAAATAAAATCTCTTTTTTTACGGGGAGTTGATAAGAGTGTAACTAATAACTCATTGGAACAAAATGGAGAATACACTATAAAACCACGCGCACTCATTTCTGTTTTTGTTTTTGCTGCCCATATTGCCATCCTGTCTTCCCAATAAAACATATCTAAAATATTATAGCCGAATTTCCTAAAATTGTTTGAATTATTACTGATCCATTTAGCATATTCCTTGATAACAAATTTATTGTCACCGTATCCAACAATAAAAACCAGATCTTCCGATGAAATATTTTTATAGTAACCATAACGATTTCTTGCTATTTCACTTATGTTACCATTTATTAACACATGTTCTTTAAAATCACTTTCTGATAAATCCAAAATTCTTGGATAATCTATACTTGATTGTTGTATATAATCTGTATCTGGGTTTGATGTAACGTTTGATGGAATAATTTTTAAGTTCTTGTTAAATAATTTTGTGAGCTTTTTGGGAATTAAAATATCATCATGATTTTCAGGCATATCAGGCAATTGAGTAACATAATATTTGCATGGGATGTTTATACTGCTTAAGAAAAGAACTCTGCTATCATATCCACCAGTTACTCCCATTATAAGGTTGTATCTGAGAGATGCTGCTTTTAAATATCCTTTCAACATTTTGATAGCTGTTTTAGCCGCTACCTTTGTTGGTATGGTATCAATCATTTTATTCGGAAAATAGCGAATAACTTTTGCTCCAATAATATCAATATAGTGATTAGGTAATAGATGTTTTATGTTAGCACTGTGAGTTGTTTCTCCAATAAATAATTTTGATGATAAAAAAACTTCGGAAGAATAAAAAGCTGCAGCGTATTTTTCTGAATGTGGTATAATGTTAACCACTTTGGTTAGTAATTTTGGCTGTGATCCAAAGGCAGAAAATTCTGAATCATAGTAGATTTCATACTGGGCACAGGCATCATTCATTAGAAAAATCTCATTTTTTGATTTGTAAATAATTGCATAATGCCCTGAATATCTAGATAGTCTATTTATAAATTGATCAAGATTCCTTGTTTGTGATAATGAGTTTAATATTTGTTTATTTGTAAGCTCTGGAAAATCATAGTCAAACAAAAATCCTAACAGGTGAATTTCAATATTTTCATTTTTTGAATATTCATATTCCAGATCCGGATGACAAAATAGATGATAATTTAATATGTCAAATTTTTTCCATGGCATTTCAAGGTTGTTGTTTGATGTTAACAGAAACTGCCTTCTGAAGAGAGCTAAATCTTCCATATAAATTGCTAATTTAATTTTGTTCTATTTTGATTAAACCTTTTACTTGAATGATTTTAGTGACCTGTACAAATATTATACATATGAAATATGCTGATTTTCATCATGTCGGAATCTTGTATACTTAAATTTAAATATATAATTATAATTACTTATTATAAAACTTTTACCATACTTTTTTTAATATAAATAAAGGCGTTAAATACATGTATTGATCACGTTAATCCATTTTATCATTTTTTTTGAATCAAATTTATTTGATAATTATATTCGTCAATTATTAATGCTATGTAATTATGTTGTTCAATTCAATTTCATTCGGTATTTTTTTGCCAATTGTGTTTTGCATATATTGGATTTTAGCAAGGAAAAGTACTGAGTTACAAAATAATATTTTGTTAGTTGCTTCATATTTCTTTTATGGGTGGTGGGACTGGAGATTGTTGTTTCTTCTGTTATTTATCTCTGTTGCAAATTACCTTTCGGGAATAAAAATTGAAAAAGCTCAGGTTAGCGGAAGATCGCGATTATGGCTTGCAATTGGACTCATTATTAACATAGGCACATTAGGTGTATTTAAATATTTTAATTTTTTCATAGACAGCTTCGTTGATTTGGTATCACTGACAGGCTATCATCTGCCCAGATCTTCTGTCAGAATCGTTTTACCTCTTGGAATAAGCTTTTATATATTCCTGTCATTAAGTTATATAATAGACATATATAAGAAAAAAATTCCAGCTGACAGAAATATACTTAATGTACTGCTTACATTAAGTTTTTTCCCAATTGTTCTGGCCGGGCCCATTCAGCGTCCTGCTACATTGTTGCCACAATTAACTGTGCAAAGACACTTTGATTACTCAGAGGTAACAGACGGATTAAGGCAGATCTTATGGGGATTGTTTGTAAAAATCGTCATAGCCGATAACCTGGCATTTTATGCTGATGACATTTTCAGGAATTTTTCAGTGTATAACGGAAGTATGCTTTTTCTTGGTGCTGTATTGTATTCTATTCAGATATATGCTGATTTTTCAGGATATTCTGATATTGCTATTGGAACAGCAAAATTATTTGGAATTAAATTGATGAGAAATTTTGCCTATCCTTATTTCGCCAGGGATATTGTTGAATTCTGGAAAAGATGGCATATTTCTCTAACATCATGGTTTCGCGATTATATCTTTCTGCCCCTTTCATTCTCTGTTTCCTTTAAGCTTAAAAGTGACCGGATGATGTATATTAAATCGGATATATTCATTTATATCGTAGCCAGTTCAGTGACCTGGTTTCTGACGGGAATGTGGCATGGAGCCAACTATACCTTCCTAGTATGGGGCTTAATGCATGGTCTTTTTCTTATTGTTTACCGGTTGCAGGTAAAACCCAGGAAGAAGCTTTTCAGGAAACTGGGAATAAGTAACAGCAACAGGATCGTTATCCTGCTGGAATCATTCGTTACACTGACAGTGGTTCTTATTGCCTGGGTTTTTTTCAGGTCTGACAGCCTTGGCGCTGCAACAGACTACCTTGGCATTATGCTTTCAAAGTCTTTGTTCTCCATGCCGGTATTTACCTACAGCAGGAAAATGCTGCTTGTCACAGTTTTGCTAACAATGATGTTTCTTATTATTGAATGGTTTGGCAGGGAAGAACAATATGCGATCGCAGGTTTAAAAACAAAATATCCTGCAATGATGCGCTGGGCTGTATATTACTGCCTTATTTTAGTTACTTTCTTTTTTGCGGGTTCAGGACAAAAGTTTATTTATTTTCAATTCTGATTATGAAATCATTCATTAAGAGACTATTCATTTTCCTATTACCGTTTTTGCTGTTTTCTTACGGGCTTGATATTTTTCTTTCGAAAACACTTAAAAAATCCGGAAGTTATGCTGATGGTGAGTTTCCTATCTGGAATACACTGTATGCCGGTAAAATAAACTCCGACATAGTAATCTACGGATCCTCACGTGCTTTAAAACATATTGACCCGGCGATGATAAGAGATTCACTCCATAAATCTGCATATAATCTTGGAGTTAATGGACATTCTTTCCGTTCGGAATATTTCAGGCATTATCTTCTGCTTAAATACAACAAAAAGCCTGAACTTATAATTCAGACACTTGATGTCACAAGTTTTGAGAAAAAATCTGATTTGTATAATCCTGATCAGTACCTGCCATACATGTTGTTCAATACCGATATGAGGTTACATACCTATAATGGTTATCCAACTGCAGATTATTATATTCCGATGATCAGATATTATGGCAAGAAAGAGGCATTGCTGGAAATATTGGACTTGATAGTAAATCCTTCGGGAAATAAACCGCTGAGAACCAGAGGATACCACAGCAATGACTTTACATGGAACAATGACCTTCAGAAAGCTCAGGAAGAATTAGGATCATTTAAGGTAGTATCCGATACAACCATGATAGAATTGTTTGACAGGTATCTTGCCGAATGTGCAAGGGAGAATATAGAAGTAGTATTTGTTTATACACCGGAATATATTGAAGGTCAGAATTTTGTAAGTAACAGAAAGGAAATTATGGACCTGTATGACCACTTCAGTGCAAAGTACGGGATTACATACTTCAATTATTCCCGTGACACTATGTCGTATAAAAAGGAATATTTCTATAATTCCGGACATCTTAACAGCAGAGGATCTGAACTTTTCACAGCAAAGCTTATCAACGACCTGAGGAAGGCAGGGATTACAGATAACCTGTAGAATTATTCCCGACTGGAAATATTTTAACCTATGCAATAGGATAATATAATACTATTTTACATTCTGCATACTACACTCAGTAGTTATGAGCCGTGGGTGTTTCTTAAGTTCCTAATTTTAAAAGAGAGACACCCTTCGTTATTTATTACAGGAAAACCAGGTTAAAAATTATTCCTTATGATAATACCCTTTGTAGTTAGAATACGGGCTCTTGTCAATATCAAGATCATTGAATACAACTTCATAATTTGTAATATTGCTTGACTCAAGTGAAGCAATTGCATTGAGGAGTATTTCTTTTTGTGTGCTGTTGTTTCTGGCAACGACAAGAACCTGTGAAGCATATTGAGTGAGCTGTATTGCATCTGCTACCAGCCCTACAGGTGGTGCATCGAGAATAATATACTCAAACCTGGATTTAATATTTTGAAAGAATTCATCAAGAATACCGGAATCTATTAGTTCTGATGGATTTGGAAGTACCGGACCTGCCGGAATGAATGAAAGGTTTTCAAACTGTGTTTTATTAATTATTTCATCGATAGTTGCTTCATTTGACATATATGTGGACAACCCTTTGTCATTTTCAATTTCAAACTTGTCATTAAGTATAGGCCTCCGTAAATCACAGTCAATAATAACCGTATTGTATCCTACGGCTGCAATGGAATGGGCAAGATTAAATGAAATGAAGCTCTTGCCATCTTTTGGCTGGGAAGAAGTTAAAAGCACAATCTTTGATTTATCTGCTTTTATTTTCAGGAACAGCGAACTCCGAAGGTTTCTGAAAGATTCTGAAATCGCAGTTCGTGGTGCTTTTACTACCACATTTTCATACCTTTTGGGATTCTTATAAATAATGCCGAATACAGGCTTGTCCAGAATATGTTCGAGATCATAAACCGAAGATATTTTGTCGCTGATGAAACTGTTAATTACCAGATAAAAGGTTGGGAGGAATAACCCCAGGAAAAAAGCAAGTGCATAGTTAAGTAACTTTTTTGGTTTTACAATTTTGGCTGAAATTTCCCTTGCAGGCTCCAGAACCTCATAATCGGGATAGGTAGATGACAATGCTATAGCCGATTCTGATCTTTTTTGGAGGAGGTAGGTATAAATTGTGTTATTCAAATTGAATTTACGTTGGATATTAACCATGTTCATCTCCTGTTTTGGGAGATTGGTTATTTCTTTAGAAAGTTTGTCTGCCCTGTAGTTCAGTTCGTTTAAATTGATCGTAAGGGTGTTGAGGTTATTGGTAAAGCTCTCAATGATAGCCTCTTTCTGGGTTTTGATCTTATTGTCTATCTGGGTGAGGAAAATGTTCTTTTCGGTCGTCGCAGTAATTGATGACTTTTCAGCATTCAGTGCAATAAGATCTGTGATAAGTTTGTTTGTAATAGCATCAGTTATATTGGCTGAGGAAGGTGGAGATACACCCGAAAAATCCTTATTGACTTTAAGATAATCCAGGACATAGTTATAGTATCGTATCTGCAGTTCTATAGTATTTCTCTGACTTTCGATCTGTTGTAACTGTTCATATATCTGTTGCCCCTGGAAGCTTAAATCCATTACCTGATTGCTGGACCTATAATTTCTTAGCTTTGACTCTGATTTTGAAAGTGAATCAGACATATCAGAAATTTGTGAATCGATGAAATTTATTGTGCTTACGGCAACTTTTCTCTTTTCAGCAAGATTATTATCCAGAAATAAACTTATATATCTGTTCAGGAAATAAATTGACTTATTGAGATTGTTACTTGCAAAATCAATTTTTATAATTGAAGCAAGGTAAGAAACCGGTTCAATTTTAATGCTTTTCAGATAATTCATCACCAGTTCCTCGGGATGATACATTATGAAACTGTAATGTTTGTTATTGGTTTTCAGATTGGAGTCATTCTGTCTGTTAGCAAATACTGAAAATTTGAAGTCCGGGTTGATTATTGTCTCATTGAATTTGCAGGTTGTATCAATACTTACCTGTTTGTCTTTGGCAATTACCTCGTTATCGATGTAGTTATAAAGTACTGCCTTCTTCTTTGATACTGTAAGCCTGAATGTGGAATCACTCAGTATGTACACATTAAAGTCAGTACCTATAGTCTGGATATGAGATTTATCTATATCAACTGTAAACGGGCTGCTGAGATATACTTCAGTTCTCCTTTTAAAAAGACCTTCGTCTTCAGAAAAGTAACCAACTTCCAGGTTAAGATCATTTATGGTTTTGCTAACAAGAGTGAAGGAGTTGAGGTTATTGATTGCAACCTCAAGGTCGCGCCCTGAGTTAATCGACGTATTGTAACCCCTGAACATATCATTTGATGCTAGAGCAGATGTCCGGGAGTCTTTCAAAGGCCCTATTGTGGAATATATCTGATATACCTTTGGTGAATATTTATTGTAGAAGACCGAAATTGCAAGAAAAAGAATTACTGATACTACATATACATATTTAAAGGCAAAGACCTTTTCAAGCAATCCTTTGATAAAGGCAATTGACTGATCAGAATCATTTTTTACCTTCATATTAAAATAATTTTATATTTTTTGCAAAAATAAGAATTGAAAATATTGAAGTAACAGATACAAGTAGAGTCTGGAATGTTGAACTGTTAAATGTAAACCATGAACTGGACTTAAGTGGTTCTACTACAATAACATCATTTGCCTGAATATAATAAAAGTCCTTTCCCGCTATTTTGGAGTCAGAAAGATTCAGCCTGTAATGCATTATTTTATCTCCTTCCTGTCGGACAAGGATTACGTTTTTTCTATTACCATACTGAGATATACCTCCTCCTAAAGCTAACGCTTCATAGATATTTAATTTGTCTTGAGTAAAAGGGTAAATTCCCTGTCGCTGTACTTCTCCTAAAAGAGTCACATTATTATCTAGAAAATTAACAGTAATAGCTGCATTTGAAACATATTCGCTTAATGCTGTTTCAAGTTTTTTACTTGCTTCAGCAGGAGTAATTCCACTAACATTGATTTTCCCAACAAATGGATAATCTATATCACCTGATTCATCCACAAGATATCCACTAAGTGTTGATGCAGATGATGGTGGTAAATTGGAAGCGGAATTAAACACCATATTGGTCTTGTCATCAATACTGAATACTTTGATATATAAGTAATCATAAGGCATTATTAGCTTCTGTTTCTTTGGATTAACTATTGGTTCCTGGAGCTCATCAATGTCGTTGAAATACTTAAGCTTTTCTATCGGGACACAGGAATTAATCAGAATTACTAAAAATATTATCAATAAATTCCTGATCTTTGGAGTTATTCTATTTTGCATATAAAAATATTTAAATAAGAACCTTTATAATCATACTCTGTTTTTATCAAAAGTATGAAATCTAATTGATACGGCAAATTTTGCAAATCATGTAAATATCGATTTTGTATTCCTTTTAACGCTATAATGCTATTAAAGTTCAATCTTCGGCCCAATAATAGTTACACTGGTCATCGGAGGATTAATATTCGTCAAAATTGTCAAGTCGGATAAAAAATATATCATCAGCAAGTTAAAATTATTTTGATCTTTTATTGATTATTTTTGTTTATAGGATTATATATTATTATTTCTTAAAACCTGATATAACATTTTTGTTTCTTTATCGTTAAATACAGGTAGTTAGTCAAAGGAAAAGTTTGTTTTATCAAAAAGTCTGTCTTCATGAAGAAAGTGTTCATAATACTGTTTTGTCTGAATAGTGCAATTGTTACAGCAACTAATTACTACGTAAGTAGCTCTTCAGGTAATGATTCAGGAGATGGCAAATCAATCGCAACTGCTTGGAAGACTTTGTCAAAAGTTAACAGCCATTCTTTTTCTCCAGGTGATTCAGTGTTTTTAAAAAGGGGTGATACATGGCGTGAATCATTGGTCATACCCTCATCTGGGACATCAGGTAATTATTTATATTTTGGTGCTTACGGAACAGGGTCAAAGCCGCATATTTTTGGTTCGGTTCAAGCGGTATCATGGTCTGATCAGGGAGGTAATGTCTGGAAATCATCAACAGTAGTTTCCGATCCATGGTCTCCTGAATATTCAGCATCTGACATCTTTTTTGAACATACTGACGGGACGGTTTCGTGGGGAGCTCATAAATCTGGGACATCATCCCTGTCATCAGAATATGATTGGGTTTGTGTTTCAGGTAATATATATGTATATTCTGCCACAGATCCTTCGACGAGATACGCATCAGTGGAAATACCACAGGAAGACATAGGCATAAATGTTAATACAAAGCAATATATAACAATTGATGGTTTAGACATAAGGTACATAAGATACAGAGGAGTAAATGGAGATGAAGTTGTAGATGGGAGTGGATTTACAATACAAAATTGTAACATATGTTATGTAGGAGAAAGGGAAAACACTCTTAGTGACAGTCCAAGTGGTTACGCACTTGCCGTGATAAGGAATGATTTACTTATAAGGAACAATGATATTCATGATGCAGGCAGGAGAATAGTTTCTATACATCTTTATGATTATTCAGGTATAACCTTTTCAAACATAATAATAGAAGGCAATATATTACATGAGGGGTTTCATGGCAGTGGTTTTGGTATTGCAATGGATGATGGCAGGTCAAATAATACTTTCAAGGACATTATAATAAGGAACAATATAATATATGACTCACCCTCACGCAATCTTACAAATGACGGATTTGATCCTACTACTCAAGGACATATTGCAGCCGGTGAATCTGGTGCGACAATAGCTAATGTACAAATATACAACAACATATGGATGTATAGTACAGCGTATGGTTTGGAGCTTTATAATGTTGACAATGTGACTGTATATAATAATGTTTTTTACAGTTTTAATCCCAATGGGTCTTCTTTAGGGTACAGGAATCAGCTCGATATATCACACGGATCGACCAATATAGATATAAAGAACAATATATTTTACAATCCTCTCAGCTATGATATTTTACATATACAGACTGCTATTTTTCTTGAAAATGACCAGCCGGTATCTGAAGTAACGGCTGATTATAATTTATTTTATGAGGCAGATCCAAGGATACATATACTTGCCATAGGTAATACGAATTATTATGAATCGAACTGGTCAGCAATGAAATCCGCAATTGGATGGCAGGCTCACGATCCTGGCTTTGCAGATCCCATGTTTGTTTCTTCAACAGATCTGCATGTACAGGAAGGATCTCCTGCGATTGGTGCAGGCGTTCAAGTTCCGGGGGTGATAACAGATTTTGAAGGGAATTCTTATACTAATCCTCCCAATATAGGATGTTATGCTACACCGGTTATCTCCAATAATCCGATTTATCTTAATTCGGTGATACAAAATGCAACTCCTTCATTGCTTGAAATGACCTATAATAAAACTCTGGCAAATGTAGTACCTGCAACCAGTGCTTTCACGGTTATGGTTAATTCAGTTGCAAGAGCTGTATCTTCAGTTGCCATTTCCGGTACCAAGGTAAATCTTACACTTACATCACCAGTCGCAGGAGGAGATGTTGTGACCGTTTCGTATACACAACCGTCAACTAATCCTTTGCAGATTTCAACGGGCGAAAAAGCAGCATCAATAAGCAACAAAAGTGTTTTAAATAATGTAGAAGCTGTTATACCGGAATATGTCAGTTCCATTATTGCCAATTCCTCTCCTTCCGTGATTTCAGTTACCTTCAGTCTGACTCTTGCCGACGTTGTCCCTTCAGCAACAGCATTTACTGTAAGGGTTAACGGAACAACCCGTTCAGTGAATAATGTCTCAGTTTCAGGTACCATTGTACGTCTTAGATTATCAAGTTCTGTTATTTATGGGGATGTGGTTACTTTGTCATATACAAAGCCGTCAACTAATCCTTTACAGGGGACTGCAGGTGGTCAGGTTTCAGGTTTCAGTAATAAAAGCGTTACTAACAGCGTGAATTCTGAGATTCCGGTATATGTCAGCTCGGTTGTTTCAAATTCAGTACCTTCAGTAATTTCGATCACTTATAGTAGTAATCTTGCCAATATAACCCCATCAGCATCTGCATTTGCTGTTAGTGTTAACGGCACATCCAGATCAGTAAACAATGTCGCAGTTTTAGGAACAAATGTCAGGCTAACTCTTACAAGTCCCGTCCTGTATGGTGATGTTGTTATCCTGTCTTATACAAAACCTTCAACCAATCCTCTTCAGAGTACTTCAGGCGGACAGGCTTCAAGTTTTAGTAATGTAACAGTTACTAATAATGTTGCCCAGGTCAGCATCAATAATCCTCCTACTCCTGTACTAAGCTATTCAAAATCATGTTACTCCGGATTTATTGGGAGTATAGATGCTTCAGGTAGTTATGATATTAATAATGATCAGCTGATATATCTATGGAGCCCTCCGGGAAATGTACCAATATCATCGGATTATGATCCTGTTTTACGATATCTGGCACCACAGGTTGGCGAATCAGAATCTGTTGATTTTTCTCTGGGTTTATCTGATGGAGTGGCAATTGCAACCGCGGCTGCCTCTGTAAATGTACTGCCTTATAAGCCGGAACTCTCAGTGGCAAAAATAGTACATGTCAGTGCAAGTGATTATTCCGGTTCGGATTATCCTGAAAATGTAATTGATAACAATCGAGCAACAAAATGGTCCTCTTCATCTGCCAGCCCGTCACTGGTAATGAAATTTGAAAATCCTTTTAACATAGATCATCTTGGTATTAAATTCCCTGAGGATGTGATCGGGAGTTATTATTTTGATATTTATGTGACAAATGATACCCTTAACTGGGAAACCGCTATGACAAATGTTATTTCCTGTGATTTTTCAGGTGATTATCAGGTATTTGTTTTACCTGAAACCGGGCAATATTTCTCATATATTAAGCTTGTCGGACATGGTAATTCTCAGAATTCCGTGAGCAGTTTTTCAGATATAGTAGTTTATGGATCTCCCCAAATTAATGAGGTTAAAATGAATATATATCCCAATCCAGCAAGTGAAATTATAAATATTTCATTTAACTATCCTGATTCATATAATATTGCAGAGTCAAATACATCCTTGTCTACCCTGAGGTTTCTTAATGTTTCGGGATCAGCTGTTAGAGATTACTTAATAGCATCTGATAAAACTGAGTTGCAAATCCCGGTAGAGCTAAAATCCGGTTTGTACATTGTTCAGCTTATATCAGGAGGGAAGACAGTTGCAGTAAATAAACTTATGATTATTAATTAAATTGATACTGTACCCGGATCACAGATAACCTCAATAATGAGACACTGTAATTTTGAATTACAGGATTGTTAATTTATTATAAACCGGTTCTCTGAAACACAGTTTTTATTGTTTTTAGAAGTATCAGAAAATCAAGCCTCAGCGACCAGTTATCAATATATGCGAGATCCATTTCCATCCATTTTTCAAATTTTATATTATTTCTGTCAGGTTTAATCTGCCAGAAACATGAGAGCCCCGGTTTTACTGAAAGTCGTCTGAGCTGCCATCGTTCATACTGCTGAGTTTCACTGGGAATAGGAGGCCGTGGACCTATTAACGACATTTCTCCTTTGAGAATGTTAAATAACTGCGGTAATTCATCAAGACCGCTCTTTCTAAGGAATTTCCCTATCCTGGTCACACGCGGATCATCTTTAATTTTGAATACGGGTCCATCCATCTCGTTTTCCTTCTTCAGATGCCTTTTCAGCAGTTCAGCATCCGGCACCATTGTCCTGAACTTGTATAAATTGAACAGTCTGCCCCGCAGGCCAACTCTCTTTTGTTTAAATATTATTGGCCCCGGCGATGATATTTTTATCCATACAGCTACAGTCAGAAGGACAGGAGAAAGAAGGATAATCATTAACAGGGATATGTTAAGATCCATTATCTTCTTAATAGCCAAAGCATAAGAGTTGTATGGGATATTAATGAAATTCAGGAATTTATTATCACCGATTTTCGTTTTTGTTGCATTTGTAAGGTTCACTTTCTTTTCGTCATGCATCAGTCTGAAAATGACTCCAAGTTCTTCACATGAACTTATTACTTCTCTTATTTCGCGAGGATTTATTTTCTTTTTGACATATAGAACTTCATCAATAATATCCACTTCCATAAGGTCATTCATAACTTCAAGATATTCTTCCGGGAGTATAATTATGGTCTTTTCATATTTGCTTTTTATCAGATCCGATTCCGTGAAAATTGCGATTATCCTGTAACCCCATTCCTTGTTTGTCAATAGTGTATTGATGAAAGGCAGAGATAAATCATCTGCAATAAGCACCACATTTACGTAATTATAACCTTTGGCCCTGTAGCTCTTAAGGACCTTATATTCCACAAATCTTACAATAAATAGAAATATAAAGCCGAGAAATACCAGTTCTATCAGGAAAAGACGTGAAATCCACGCCATCTTGAAAATGAAATATACTATAAGAAGTATGGCTGCTATGACGAGGGCTGACTGAAAATATTCGAAAAAGAGAACTCTGTTGCGCTTGGTACGCGGTATTTCTGTAACCTGTATTAGATAAAGAGTGATCAGCCAGAATGGCAGGACACCCAGGAATAGCATAAGCATCCTTCTCTTCATGAAGAAAAATACCCCGGTTTCATAATAGTTCATAAGAAACGCAACCTGAAATGCTGATGCAATAGCAAGTATATCAAAACCACCAATGAAGATATTAAGCAAGTTCCATTTCTTAAAAAAGTCTATTATGTTTCTGTTGGTAAGTTTATTATAAATGTCCATTGATTCTGTACGTTTGTGGATTTCAGATTGTCTTGTCAACTCAATTACCGACTAAACGTCCTTTTTCTTTTTACCGGTGTCTAGTTTTCATTAGCTTCAAAAAGTGAGATACTTTAACAGGTAATGTGTATTTTTTTCATTCTTTACTTCATCATATCTTGATTATAGTATTTTAAATTGAGTAGTTTATAGTATAACATATTTATAATTAGTTATTTATGGTACGCAGCTAAATAAAATTGCATTCTTGAAAATATGCTCTATTTACAGGGCTTAAAATATGAAATATTTAACTTTCAGTCAATAGAATTTCACACTTCAAATGATTTTCCGGATGATCTAACTTTGTGTTAATCAATGCAATTTAGACAATAAATAGCCTAAATTCATGCTTTAGTCTACAGTTCTCTGCTGTTTGTCAAAATCAGTACTCATTTATTAGGTATTTTTAGCATAATATGTCGAAACAAATTACCATTCTTTGTATTTGGCAGAAAGACAGTAATTTATGCTTCAGTATTTAACCGGCAAGCAATGTAATTCAATAGAAGGGATTTTGACTAATCGGGAAAATTTGTAGATAAAAAATGACAACTCTGAAAATGTTTTAGCATTTTTAAGCCAGGGTATATAATTATCATTGTAGTTACAGTATCCATCAGATAGTATAAATTTACTATCAGAGATATTCATTTATTAACCCGGTTATATTGTTAACTGTGTTAAATGCTTCCGGTGTGGCTTTTGACGGAGGAATTTTAATTCCGAATTTATTTTCAATGAATACCAGCAATGTTACCATAGAAAAGGAATCGATATGCCCGCTTGAAATAAGGGGTGTGTCATAGTCAATTTCATCAGCCATATCTTCCAGATACTCCTCAATGATATAATTAAAAACTGTCTCTTTAATCTCTGATTGATTTGGTTTTGACATAAATACGTTGATTAGCGGGTTATTAAATAATAATTTCCAATGCAATTAAATTATTCATAAATATACTTATTTATACAATACCATCCGATCAGTGCTATAAAGTAAAATTATCTGAGAAATTTAGTCATTTTCGAGAGTTGAAATATCCCCGATCTCCTCGTTCCATTCTTTTGCGTGAAGGAGTCTGCGCATAATTTTACCACTTCTTGTTTTTGGTAGTGTTTCCATATACTCTATTTCCTGCGGCATGGCAACAGGCGATAGTTTTTTTCTTATGAAATTCATGATATCAAGTTCCAGGTCACTTCCCTGAGTAAAGCCTGGTTTAAGGGTTACAAAAGCTTTGACAACTTCCATATTAATCTCGTCAGGTTTGGCGACAACTGCTGATTCGGCAATTGCAGGATGTTCAAGCAGAGCTGACTCAACTTCAAAAGGACTTACGAGATGCCCGCCTGTATTTATTACATCGTCATCTCTGCCGACGAACCAGAAATATCCTTCATTATCAATACTGCCTTTGTCTCCTGTTAAATACCACCCATTTACAAATTTCTCATTGTATTTATCCTCGTTATTCCAGTAAGTTCTCATCATGGCAGGCCAACCTGGTCTGAAGGCTATCAGACCAATTCTGCCGGGTTCATCAATGGGTTCAAACGTATCTTGTGAAAGAACAGTTCCTGTTATTCCGGGAAAAGGCTTGCCCATTGATCCCGGTTTTACCTTCATTCCCGGGAAATTGGTGATCATAATAGATCCGGTCTCTGTCTGCCAGTAGGTATCGTGGAAAGGTTTGTCAAAATACTTTTTGGCCCAGATAACAGCTTCGGAATTAAGTGGTTCACCTACACTTGCCAGATGTCTTAAACTTGAAAGGTCATACTGGTCTATCAGTTCATGCCCTGCTTTCATCAAAGATCTGATAGCAGTAGGGGCAGAATACCAGACGGTTACTTTATGCTTTTCTATAAATCTGTACCAGTTATGCGCAGAGAATCCGGAATCCAGAATGCACTGTGTGATTCCGAGGCTCCAGGGACCGATAATCCCGTATGAGGTTCCTGTCACCCAACCCGGATCGGCGGTACACCAGTATATATCGTCGTCCCTTAGATCCAGGACCCATTTAGTTGTGAGATATTGTGAAATCAGTGAATAATGTACATGTTTAACACCTTTTGGCTGTCCGGTCGTTCCTGAAGTATAATGCAAAACAGACGGTGATTCAGGGGTAGCATTAAAGAGATCAAGATTTTCAACCGGAGCAAGCTTCTCAAGGTCGAGGACAACCTCATTTGATTCAAGTGGTCTCGATCCGTTCTCAACAACTATAATGTTCTGAAGTGTCTTAAGTCTGTTCCTGATCTTCCTGACCTTACCAAGGTGTTTCCTTTGTGTTATAATAGCCCGTGTGCCTGCGTTTTCAAGTCTTACAAAGAGTGATTCATCCCCGAATGCGGAAAATAACGGCTGGACAATAGCCCCTATCTTTAATATCCCCAAAAATGAAAAATATAACTCCGGTATCCTATCCATAAATAAACAAACCCTTTCACCGCTTTCTATACCAAGCTGTCTTAGGAAATAACCTATACTGTTACTGACAACCCGTACATCATTGAAGGTGTATGTATGTTCTTCTCCTTTGAAATTTTCATGTACAAGAGCAGTTTTCCAAGCTGACAAATCCTATCGGAACAATACCATCCTATATTTTTGGATTTCCCATCTGAATAGCTGATTTCTTTTTCAACATCAGACCATTTGAAGTCATTTATCCTGCTTTTGTAAGATCCAATATTCGACATATTCTGAGGTGTTTTTATTTTCTATAACAAATATAACTTCACAATAGTTTATTACATTACCGGCAAAGACCAACATTTAAAAGGCAATATCTGTTTTAAATCTTCTTTTACCAGTGACTGTACCTCAAAAATACCATGTTATTTATGATAAGGTTTAATCAGATGTAAATATCATACCAGCTGGATCAGGGAATATTCAACTAATTGTATAATGCAGCATGTTTTAATCTTTTATTTTCTGAATAGCGAGATATCATTAGATCTTGAATTATTTACAAATGCAGCAACAAATGCCTCCTGGTAACCTGATTTTTTGCACAGGCTCTTTAACTCAACAGCATCACTCAGCGATCTGAAAGTGCCAACACAAGTTCTGTATGCTCCCTTGTAGAAATATTCATATGATTCATATTCAATTCCCTGGATCGTAATCGTTTTGTCGTCCCTTGGTTTCATACTGGAAAGAATTTGTACCCTGTATATTGGAATACGCGCTTCCTGTGTACTTTCTCTCTTTAAAGAGCCGGGACGTCCTGTTTCACTGTGTGTTGCTACTGTTTTTTTATCCTGCAGTGATACTGCCCCCTCAACTGTGCTGGCAGATATATCCTGATTTTTTACGCGTTCCATGGTTAAAACCGAATCCTGTATTTTCTGGGAGTTAACAGTGATTTTGGCAGTGTCATGGATGCTGTTTGTGTAAATTCCGGATGACACTGAGGCTATATTTTCTTGTTTTCGTCCAGGTGTCAGGATTGAAGAAAACGCACTTCCAAGGTCAGAATATTTCGTTTCGGTCCCAGTCGGATTCAACATTTTAATCAGATATGTTGAAAGTTCAGTATTTCCGTTTACCGGTTCAATTGAATAAAAGGCTAATTCTCCGTTCTCCCTGCTTATTTTGAAAGCTATGTCATTATTTGCAGTATTAAGAGGTTCAGGCATATCAACCGGTTTATCCCACGTTACTCCGTTGAACCTGGCAAAATAGATATCATATCCGCCAAATCCTCCTTGCCTGTTTGATGAGAAATAGAGATTATTATCTTTATCAAGAAAGGGATATGTTTCGTTCGCCTCAGAATTTACCATTCCGGGAATATCAACAGGACTTGACCAGCCAGTATCTGAGATGTGGACCATAAAAAGATCAAGACCTCCCTTAGTTCCTTGCCGGTCGGAAGCGAACACCATTATACTATCATCGGCCGACAATGCGGGATGTGTATATATTGCATTATCAGAACAAAACCCCAAAGGCTCGGGATCAAAATCCCATTTGTCTTGTTTACCACGTCGGCCTGCCGACAATGTTGCCCTGAAAATCTCATAGGTACCGTATTCCTTTGCAAATGTGCTATAGTACATTATGTTGTATTTATTGTTGAAAGTGACTGCGTCGCTGGGACAATCAAATATCTCAGATCCCGCAAAAGACACAGGTTTCCCGGCTATTGAGTCGGTCAATGGTGAAAAACTTGTGGTCACATCGCCGAAAGACTCAAACAGGGGAGACATCCTGTTATTGTTTTTTGAAGATGATGTGTATATAATGCCGTTCCTGTAAAACTGAATCCCATTTGATGGTTTCACTATATTAAGTCCGAAAGAATCCTTTGTGATCAGGTCTGATATTTTTATGGTATCCTTTTTTGTTAACCCGGACTGAACCTGGTCATTCTCAATGTTCCCGCCCGAATATTCAAAGGCGGTCAATATTACAAATGCCAGTATCCAGGAAAATAATATTGCTGGTGATATTTTCATAATCATCATTTTAAATATTGTCACCAATGATTATAACTTCTTGAATTATATATGATTGATGACAGATTGATGCCTATCTTAAGTTCGGCCACAGGAGGATTCCTGAAATATGGGGTTTTCCCAGGCATCCGGAAAAATACTCCAATATCAAATTTCGGATATTTATAGATGAAAAAGAAGTTAGTTGTACTTAAGTTTTTGTAATAAATTCCTGCACAGAACAAACCGGTATAAACTTTCAGCATAGGGGAAAGCATATCTTTAATATTACCGGAAAAAGAGTAATTCTCACTAACCAAAATTGATGGTTCAATGACAAGGTTAAAGTTGCGGTTGATAATTTGACGGTATCCTGCCTGGAAACTCAGATGACGGTCAACATTTGGCAGAGAATATCCGGTAGTATCCGAAACTGTATAATCTCTCAGCAGGTTAAGACCAGATAACCCGGCATAAAATGAAGGGCTGTAAAAATACACCCCAAGGTCCATGTCAGGATAAAGTTCATAACTGGGTAATCTCCCCAGGTCGGGCTCTCCATAATATACTGTGTATAGGGCTTTTGCTGATAATCCGAAAGAAATAAAACTTAGCGCATCGGCAGATAACTTAAGATGCCAGGAAAAAATTCCGGCTGCTCCTGTATTGTTATATGGCCCGGTTCTCTCATTAAAAATGTAACTACCTGCACCAAAGTTTGTATAATCTGAAAGTACAGGCAGGTCCCTGAATTTTTTCATTCTTCTTGCAATTCTGGCAGCTCCCGCTGCGAGAAAAGAATTGTAGTTATCTGCCCAGCCCGTTGAAAGATCCATTGAGAAAAAATCCTTACTGCCTGCAATAGCCGGGTTAAGAATATATGGAGTGAAAACAGGCCAGGAATTTGGCAAAGAAGGTAATTGTTGCCCGTAAATATTATTACAGCTTATGCATAGCAACACCATAAATAACGGTTTATGGAGTAAAAGTCGAGTTTTTTTCAGGTAAGGGTCCATAAATTTCGTATACTAGTGAAAATAGCATATCTCAATAAATCACAGTTATGAACAAATTGTTCAAATCCATTATTAATTTTAATACAATTTATTAAATAATTTTATGATTTTCAAGGGTGTTGTCGATTATGAATAATTTTATGGACCGACTTTCTTATATACAAGAGTATACGTTTCTTTTCTTTTAAATCAAAACTTTAATATATTATCTTTGCAGCCTGAAATTTGACTATAAAGATGGAGAATGTTTTAAAAGATAAGGTTAAAGAAGCTGTCAGATCAATATACAATTGTGAGGTTGACGACAACCTGATACAAATACAGGAAACCCGGAAAGACTTCAGCGGTGATTTTACGCTTGTAGTTTTTCCTCTGTTGCGATTTTCAAAAAACACTCCGGAAAAGACAGGAGAGACCATAGGATTGTATCTGATCGGAAACTCCGACTTTGTTACAGGATTTAATGTAATAAAAGGATTTCTTAATCTGGAGATCTCCTTTTCATGGTGGCTCAGTTATTTTGATGGTCTGGTGGCAGAAAAGGATTATTACAGGGAATGCCGGTCTGAAACTCCTGAGACCATACTTGTAGAATATTCATCGCCGAATACCAATAAACCCCTTCACCTCGGGCATATCAGGAATAATTTACTGGGTTTCTCTCTTTGCAGGATCTTATCTGCCACGGGAAACAGGGTTATTAAGACGAATATTGTCAACGACAGGGGTATTCATATATGCAAATCCATGATTGCCTGGCAGAAATTCGGAAAAGGGGAAACACCTTCTTCATCAGGTATAAAGGGAGATCACCTGGTAGGTAAATATTATGTTTTGTTTGAACAGGAGTTTAAATCTCAGGTGGAAAAGCTTGTGGAAAAGGGTATGGATGAAAATGATGCAAGAAATTCTGCTCCTGTTATAAATGAAGCCAGGGATATGCTGAGAAAATGGGAAGCCGGAGACAGGGAAGTGGTGGAGTTGTGGAAAATGATGAATTCATGGGTCTACGAAGGATTTGATGAGACCTACCGGAAACTTGGTGTCGATTTTGACAAAATATACTATGAGTCAGATACTTATAAACTTGGAAAGGATATAGTGCTTGACGCTTTGAGAAAAGGTATCCTTTATCAGAATCAGGATAAATCTATCTGGGCCGACCTTACAGTTGACGGCCTCGATCAGAAGTTATTGCTTCGGTCTGACGGTACGGCAGTGTATATGACTCAGGATCTGGGTACCGCCGTAAGCCGTTATGAGGAATACAATTTTAATAAGAATATTTATGTGGTCGGCAATGAGCAGAACTACCACTTCCAGGTGTTGAGATCCATTCTTAAAAGGATGGGTTATGAGTGGGCTGACGGACTGATCCATTTTTCGTACGGCATGGTTGAACTGCCGGAAGGGAGAATGAAATCGAGGGAAGGCACCATAGTGGATGCAGATGATCTTATAAAGGAAATGTATGAGACTGCATTAGAGGTATCTTCAGAACTTGGTAAACTGGCTGATTTCAATGAGGAAGAGAAAGAGGATATTTTCAGAAAAATAGGACTTGGGGCGCTCAAATATTATATTCTGAAAGTAGATCCAAAGAAAAACATGACCTTTAATCCTGCTGAGTCAATTGACTTCAACGGTAATACAGGTCCATTTATTCAGTATACATATGCTCGTATCAGGTCAGTCTTCAGGAAAGCAGAACAAACAGGGATACCGGTGGAAAGTAGCGGTATTAAAGAAGCCAGGGCATCTGATAAGGAGATAGGACTTGTTAAGCTGCTAAGGAAATTTCCCGAAACAGTCAGATCAGCTGCAGAGTTGTACAGTCCTGCTCTGATAGCCAATTATTGTTATGAGCTTGCACGGGAATACAACCAGTTTTATCACGACTATTCAATACTTGGAGAAAATGACATATCTAAAAGAAATCTGAGGTTAATGTTGTCTGAAGTTACCGGCAGGATTATATTTGAAGGTATGTTTCTGCTTGGCATTGAAATGCCTGAAAGGATGTAGGGGGTAGGTGTCGGGTGTC
>CAYYIW010000016.1:84663-88093 GCA_964472085.1 uncultured Rikenellaceae bacterium
GGTGTCGGGTGTCAGGTTTTTCTGCCTTCTGACAGGATAATTTAAAATAAGAAACTAAAAAGAGAATAAGCAAATGTTTGAAAATCTGAGTGACCGGCTTGAAAAATCTTTTAAAATACTCAAAGGACAGGGCCGGATATCTGAAATTAATATAGCCGAGACTCTTAAAGAGGTGCGCCGGGCCTTATTGGATGCCGATGTGAACTTCAAAATAGCGAAACAATTCACCGATACTGTCAAGCAAAAAGCCCTCGGGCAGGAAGTTCTTAAAGCTATCAACCCGTCACAGATGATGGTTAAGATAGTTCATGATGAACTGGTTGACCTGATGGGAGGAGATAGCACGGATATTAATATTAAAATCAATCCGTCTGTCATTTTGATTGCAGGCCTGCAGGGTTCCGGTAAAACTACATTCAGTGGTAAGCTGGCCAGGTGGACAAAATCAAAACGTGGAAAGAATCCTCTTCTGGTCGCATGCGATGTTTACAGGCCGGCTGCTATAGAGCAGCTGAAGGTGATAGGATCACAGATTGAAGTCCCGGTATATACAGAAGATGGCAATATGAATCCTGTGGCTATTGCCAGGAGTGCTGTCAGGGAGGCGAAAAAGAACGGATATAACCTTGTGATTATAGATACTGCCGGACGACTTGCCATCGATGAGGAAATGATGAAGGAAATAGCTTCTGTTAAAGAAGCTGTCAGTCCGCATGAGACATTATTTGTTGTTGATTCAATGACAGGCCAGGATGCAGTGAACACGGCGAAGGAATTTAATGAGCGACTGGATTTTGACGGTGTTGTGCTGACCAAACTTGATGGTGATACAAGAGGTGGAGCTGCGCTATCCATTAAGACGGTGGTAAACAAACCCATCAAATTTGTAAGTTCGGGTGAGAAGATGGATGCTATTGACATCTTTTATCCTTCCCGAATGGCCGACAGGATACTGGGTATGGGGGATATTGTATCACTCGTTGAAAAAGCCCAGGAACAGTACGATGCTGAAGAGGCACGGAAGCTGCAAAAGAAAATTGCAAAGGATCAGTTCGACTTTAATGACTTCATCTCCCAGATCCAGCAGATAAAGAAGATGGGCAATGTCAAGGACCTTATGGCTATGATACCGGGAGCTGGCAAAGCTATAAAGGACCTTGATATTGATGACGATGCTTTTAAGAATATAGAGTCAATAATCAAGAGTATGACTCCAGAAGAAAGAACAAACCCCCATGTGCTGAACGGAAGCAGGCGCAAGAGGGTCGCCCTTGGTAGCGGTACAACGGTACAGGAAGTAAATAAGCTTCTTAAGCAATTCGATGAAACACGCCGTATGATGAAGATGATGACAAAAGGTAGTAATGTCGCCCGTATGATGGGAAAAAGATAAAAACAACCCTAACAATGTATACATTAATTGACGGTAAGAAAACAGCATCAGAAATAAGACTGGAAATAGCTGAAGAGGTTAAGCAGCTGGCTAAGGCCGGAAAGAAAATACCTCATCTTGTTGCTATACTTGTTGGTAACGATGGCTCCAGCGAAACATACGTAGCCTATAAGGTTAAAGACTGCGGGGAAGTAGGGTTCCGGTCAACACTGGTTAGATTTCCTGATAGTATTGATGAAAGAGTACTGCTGGAAAAGATATCAGAACTGAATAATGATGATGATGTTGACGGTTTCATAGTGCAATTGCCGTTACCGGCGCATATAAGTGAGAACAGGATTATTGAAGCTATAGATCCTGAAAAGGATGCCGATGGATTCCACCCTGTGAACCTCGGTAAAATGGTTATAGGTATCCCCGGGTTCCTTCCGGCTACTCCATTCGGTATTATAGAACTTATTAAGCGGTACGTTATAGAAACAGCCGGAAAAAACTGCGTGGTTATAGGCAGAAGTAACATTGTGGGCCGTCCTGTAAGTATTCTACTGTCACAAAAGGGCATGGATGCCACAGTTACCGTTGTGCACAGCAAAACCAAAAATATTGAAGAAATTATAAAAAATGCTGATATCATAATAGCTGCTATCGGGTCACCCGGTTTTATTAAGGCTGATATGGTCAAAGTGGGAGCGGTCGTTATTGATGTTGGTACCACAAGAATCAAAAGCTCTGTGACAAGGTCGGGTTACAGGCTTGCAGGCGATGTTGATTTTGAAGGAGTGGCTCCGAAATGTTCATACATAACTCCTGTCCCGGGTGGAGTGGGCCCCATGACAAGGGTATCACTCCTGCGCAATACTCTGATTGCTGCCAGGGGAAAGAAGAAAAAATAGTACACTTAATTATTTAATTAACAGGCAGCTCTATACCTGTGAAATAAAGGTCGAACATGCCTTTACCCCCCGGCCTGTTCGAGGAGAACATCAGGAACAGGTTGTTAAAATCAGGGTGGTAGCCGATAACCGGCCTGTATTCATCTGATGACGTATTTATAGAAGGACCCAGGTTTACAGGCGAACTCCATTTCCCATTATGAAGGACTGAGTAATAAAGATCAAAACCACCCAGACCTCCTGGCCTGTTTGATGTGAAGAGCATTATATTTTTAAATACCATTGGACATTTATCGTCATACTGGCTGTTTATACTGTCAACAGAAGAAGAGTTTGCCAGTACCTGTCCGAACCAGTCGGACAATGTCATCTCCGGCGGAACAACCTGGTAAAAGATATCAAAATCACCATTTCTGTCGGATGCAAAATAGGCAGTATCCTGCTTACTGTTAAAGCAGATATAAGCATCATCTGAACCCGTGTTAAGAACATTTACCGGGTAAGGTCCGTCGATTTCCGGGAGAGATTCGTTGTAAACAGGCTGATTCTTAAGATAATAAAGATCAAGATCGCCGGAGTTAGCTGTTGAAGAAAGGATCAGATATTCATAACCGTCAATAGCACTGAACAGCCGGTACGGACCAAAATCATTTCCGTCGGTCACAGCCTTTCCGATGAGTTCATTAAGAAAAGCATCATCGGTCATTATGGCGGTAAGTGTGAAGTTTCCATCGATCTTATCAAAAGTGAATGATACATCAGCCTGTACAAGATCAAATTGTCCGCCCTGGCTCTTCCTGTTGCTGGAGAATATTATTGGAGCATCGCCTGTGAACTGAGGAAGGGCAATATTATAGTCGTCATACTGGGTGTTGAGAGACTCAAGGTTGATAACTGTATCAGGAAAAGTACCTGAGGTATATTTTTCCGGGTTATCGGTCTTCTTGCAGTCAGTAAGCAAAACATAAAATGCTGTAACTGTTATAAGTAGCAACAGATGATTTTTGCGGAGCAACTTTTTCATGATCGCAGATATTATGTGTTGATCGTCACAAATATACTTAATATAAAATGAAAAACCGGGTTGTAGCCCGGCTCTTCGAAGGTAGAATTTAGGTTAATTCTAGGGTAAATAGGGTATATC
>CAYYIW010000017.1:0-17253 GCA_964472085.1 uncultured Rikenellaceae bacterium
ATAATTATTAACAATATTATATTTAATGTTTTCTGGAATTTTTGATGTCCTTTAAAATCAGGAATAATGCGTTGATGACTTTGGGAATAAATGAAGGTCTTTCAAAGTGAAAATCATTGTAACCTCCGGGATTGACATCATCCATGTTTTCAGGATCCATTATTTTTCATGTCCCTGTAATAATTCTTTATCATTTTTCCGAAAACCTTCTCCTTTTTCCTTTTTTCAGCAACTGAAGTATTAAATCTTTCCTGTTCTTTCACGATCTTTAAGTAATTGTTATATGATTCTTCATCGATCAGACCATTGGTTAAAGCTTCAATAACCGCACAGCCTGTTTCATTTATATGCCGGCAGTCGGGGAATCTGCATCGGGAGGCCAGAACTGCTATTTCATCAAATGTTGTGCTTATACCTTCTTCATCATCGGTAACTCCAAGCTCTCTCATACCCGGTGTATCAATAATAATTCCTCCGTTTTCCATGACAAACAATTCCCTGTGTTCAGTAATATGTCTGCCCTTATTAGTGCTTTTGCTGATATTTCCGGTTTTTAAGATATTATTATTCAGCAGGTTATTAATCAGAGTCGATTTCCCGACACCTGAAGAACCTATCACACTATAGGTTTTACCTTTCTGAATATATTCCAGTACCTGGTCGATTCCCTCCATTGTAATATTGCTCAGAAAAACAAACCTGACTTCCTTTTTCCTCCTCCTGAGGTTATTAACAACATTATTTATATCTTCCTGAGTTGCCAGATCTGTTTTGCTTATTACAAGTAAAGGCTCAATTCCGGAAGAATAACAGATTGTCAGATACCTTTCCAGCCTGTTGATATTGAAATTATTGTCAATTGACTGTACTATAAATGCGACATCAATATTGGCTGAAATGATCTGTATTTCGCCTGGTTTTCCAACTGCCTGTCTTTTCAGAACTGTTTTACGTGGAAGCACCCTGTGAATAATAGCATGATCTGAATCATATATCATCATGGCCACCCAGTCACCAACAGCCGGAAAGTCTTCCCGCGAATTTGCAGAGAACCTGAGATTTCCTGTAATTTCAGCTTCATATTCCTGCTGACCATCAGAGACAATATACCTCTCCCTGTGTTCCTGTGTTACCCTTCCGACCGAAAGATCTGAAAGGCTATTCTCTTCAAGGTAGGAAATTACTTTATTTGATAATCCAAGATCTTTAAGATGTGTATTTTTCATAAATTCCTCTTAATTTTTGAATTTCAGAAAAATAATATTATCAAATTAACTTTAAGATCAAATGCAGTCAGGCTCTTATTTGTTCTTTACCTGGTAAAAATATCCACGGGCACCTTTAACACCTTCAATCCTGCCTTCGGCATCCAGGACATCAAGGTACTTATTAACTTCGTTTATATGCATACCAAGTATCCGTGACAGATCTTCGACTGTACATGGACGGCGTATAATTGTCTCAATAATAGCGCTTTCAATGTCATTCCTGTAAGAGGTTATATGTTTCCTTTCAGGTGACTTAGATATGATCTCCACGTTATCCAGGTTCCATAGAGCAACGATATCTTCAAGTTCTTTCCGGGTTGCTCCCCTTAAGTCCTCAATCGTCCCGGGCCTGTCAAGAGTATTGATCTGTACCGAATCGGGTTGAATTCTTTGGATAGCTTTTTTTAACTCAAAAAGTTCAGAACTGCTATTATTATAGTCGGGTAAGATCATAATCTCAAGCCACATTTTTCCTTTATAACTCTGCCTGAAATCAACAATCCCCTGTATATATTTTTCAATAGCAAGCCCTTCGGCCGGACGGTTGATCTTTTCGAAAACTGCCTGTGTGGCTGCATCAAGTGACGGAAGAACAACATCAGCGTCCATTATAGCATCTCTTACTTCCTTTTCTGACAACATTGTTCCGTTGGTCAGGACAGCAACAGGAATATCCGGTTTTAATTGTTTTATAAAGTGAAGGACATCATATATTCCGCTGTTCAGGACAGGTTCTCCTGAGCCTGAAAAAGTGATATAATCCGGATCAGGATTATTAATAAAATAATCCTGCAATTCTTTTTTGATCTTATCCACCGGAATATACTCTTTTCTCTCAAGGGTCAGTTTGGTCGTCTTGCCAACTTCACAGTAGACACAATCAAGTGAACATACTTTAATGGGAACAAGGTCAACTCCAAGGGACATCCCAAGTCTTCTTGACGGAACAGGGCCAAACAGGTATCTGAACATATCAGGTCTTCTTATTTTGCATTTCTAAATGCAAATGTATGTATAACACCTGTCTGGTACAAAACCTTTATATAAAATATCTAAAACTTCTGCAGGAGAAATATGTCAGTATTTAAAATATACCTCATTTTCAGCTTTTCTATGGCAAGTAATGGTGTCTGTTATAACCTGTCTTTTACCATTCCTTATCAACTCAAAATAGATAATCGTCCATTTATCTGCAAAGACCCTTGTGTTGACCTGTGATTTAACTTTTCCACCAATCCATCTTAAATCAGGGTAATTGGAGGAGCCCAGATAATTATCAGAATTCCCGTAATTAACCACTTTGTAAGAGGCCAATCCTCTGCCGTTGTTTCCGTCTGACTCCCAGTAGAGATACAGAGTGTCTGTATCAGGGGCGTCGTTTTCCCTGTTTATTTTGATTTTAAGTTCTGTAAGTCTTCTCATCTTAAAAGAAAGGAATTCTCCGTTTTTTACTAATCCGAAGAGAGGGAGTCTCTCTGTTGTAAATAAATAATCTGTGTCTCCGACCAGTGAAAAGTCATAGTCATAAGCTCCGCTTATTCTGGAAATAGTACAGTTGAAACAACCCGCACTGTCTGTTATGAACTGACCTGCATAGACAGGTACAAATTTATCCATCCTGCTGACCCGGGCATGAATTATGACTCTTCTGTTGGGAATTTGCTCATTGGTTAACTGATCCGTGATTTTCCCTTTAAGTGTCAGGGTACCTTCAGTTCTCAAACATCCTGAAATCAAAAAACCGAAAACAGATGCTACTATAAAAATGATTAACCGTGCATTCTGCAGGAAGTGATCAATATACCTACCTGGTGTTTTCACAACATTTTACCCGCTTTACGGATGTTTGAGGTGTATTGTTAATAGCCCTGCGACAGTAAGTTATATCTAAATTTCTAACTGTGAACCACTTCAGGCTTTATCGAGTTTTCTTTTCGGGATATAGAAGTCGTCGTGTGTAAGTTTACATTTCCCGGCTATATATTTGCAGTAATCAAGGCGCCCAGCCTTATTATCGCGTGTATCAGAACCGAATGTGAATTTAAGACCCTGCTCTTTTGCCATGATTATAAATTCTTCATGTGGGGTATGAGCGAGGTCATTAATTTCCACATTCAGATTTTTCTTTTTGAGAGCTGCAATTATCTGCTGCATTCTTTCCTCCGTCCATAATTTATAATAATCACGGGCAATACATACAGGAAGGAAAAGAGGCCAACCGAAAGTAGTCAATGGTTCATCATTATTTATTACTTCCATTATGTGAGCCATGTATTTTTCCATGAATTCTTCGGCATTATCTATGTAAGTGTCAAAGTTCCAGATCCGGAGTGTTTCATTGTATCCGTTTCCTGAAGGTATGGTCTGTGCATCCATCAGAATATAATCCAACTGGTCAATTACAGACTGGGAAAAAGCTTTGGACCAGCCCGGACTCATAGGTTGCAAGCCAACGTAAACAGGGTAGGGCCGAAGTGATTCAATATATTTGGCCAGGCTGGCATCATCGTTCACCCCGTAACCCGGATTTACCATAACACCAAACTGAACATTATTTTTTTCTGCAATCTCCATAAGTTGATCAATTCTGAAGTAATTGGTGAGATGAACATGAAGATCCATTATGGGAAATTCACTCTCCTCCGGTATAACTGCAAAGTTTGAGAAAGGAGTTACAGCAAGCATACCTCCTGCTATTGATGTATTCCTGATAAAAGTTCTGCGCTTCATAATTATTAAAGTTTAAAAATAAAGCTCCAATTTACACCAATATTATTTCAAAATCAACTATTTTTATAGGTGAAATCAAATATTATTATAATTATTCGATTCGACAGTATCAGGTTCTTAACATCCATTGATAATGGATAATGTCTGGCCCATGACATCCATTGTCTTAATCTTCCTGAGCTTTTTTAATATCTAAATGATGATTTATTATCGATGGAATTCTATCTTTCCGGTGGGTCACGTATATAAGTGTTTTCCATTTATCATTGCAAACGATATCCACCAGTTTGTTAATGATAGCTGTCGATTCACTATCGAGTCCCTGGCATGGTTCATCGAGAATTGCCACAGGCGGGAGTTTAACCAGGGCCCGGCATACCAGCGCTATCCGTAACTGGCTAAAGGACAGACGTAAGAGGGGGAGGTCCCTGAAAGCTGATATGCCTGCAGCTGCAACTAATTCATCAGCCTGCAAATAATGTTCCCGTGTCAGGTTATTCCGCACAACAAAGTGGTTGCTAAAGCCACTGAGTACAGCCTCATAAAGGGTCAATGAACGTGGAAAAAACTGTTGCAGTTCCGATGAAAAATATCCTATCGGATTTTTAATATCCCAGATAGTCTCACCGGTGCCTCTTACCCGGTCAAAAACAATCAGTTTATATGCATATGCCATGGGATTATCACCATAGATAAGGCTCATAAGCGTACTTTTTCCTGACCCGTTGGGGCCTGTCAGCATCCATTTTTCACCTTTTAGGATCTTCCATGAGAAATCCTTTTGCACTATATTCTGATCAAATTTAATTGTTATATTATTCATCTCTGCCACAACCCTGAATGACTGATCATAGTTATCTGGAACATGCTGATCAATTGACAATTTTCCGGAATTCAATCCTGCTTGCTGGTCAGTAGCTGAGAAGTTTTCCCGCTTTCCAACATATCCGGCAGACTTGTTCTTTATGAATAAAACGTGGCTGATATAGTCAGGTGGTTCTGTACCGGCGCATGTAACAAACACGGTGATATTTTTTTTCAGCAACGTTCTCAGTGCATGAGTAACCAGTTGTTGTCCTTCAGCATCAAGACCTGCATACGGATCGTCAAAGCAAAGTATCTTTTTATCAGTCAGCCATAGCATTAGCAAAAGCACTCTTCGTCCTTCGCCTGTGGATAATGATACAATATGCCTGTAAAGCAAATCTGAAATTCTGAACCCGAGGGCCTCAGAACGTATTTTCTCTATTGAGGCGCCTGTTTTTTCAGCAATAAAATCGATAACCGGTGGTGTTTCTTTAACTCCGGATGAATAGAAACGCTGCTGATAGAAACTGGCCGAGCTGTTAAACAAATGATAAGGTGAGAAATCCCTTCGTATAAGCGCGACGGATGAATAAAAAATCTCGTCAGGCATATTTTCAGTAAGTATCATTTTACCTCCGGTAATCCGTTGATGACCTGATATCACTTCGAGGAAAGTTGTCTTACCTGATCCGTTGGCACCGCAGATCCACCAGGCTTCACCTTCATTTACTTCAAGATTAAGATCTTCAACGAGTAAAGTACCGTTACGTTTTATTTTTACATCCCTGAATGAAAAAAACATAAGGGTCCCTGTCTTTAATCGTTTAATCTTTTATCCTTTATCCTTTATCTTTTATCTTTTGTCGTTTATCTCTGTTGCATTAAGCCCTGTCCCGTGCTGTCCTGGCTCATATCAATTAAAACCCTTTTCATGTTATCAAGTTCTTTTCCGTAGCCGGCCCAGTTGTTTTGTTTCAAATATTCAATGGCTTTGTTATAGTGGGTAAGTGCCTGCTGGGCTTTAGCTGAAAGCGTGGTATTTACCGTTTTGACAATGGTTTTTACCTGCTGGAGCATAGTAGTGTCCTGTGCGCCGTTAGCATTAAAAATTGCCTGAAGCGATTCTTCCAGTGTGGCCCTCATTTCTATCTGATCATTATAGGCAACAATAACTCTTTTTAACTCTGGTATTTGTCCCTGCTCCGATTGCAGATATACAGGTTCGACGTAAAGAAAGGCGTTTTTAATTGGTATTATCAGCTGATTTCCCCTGAAAACCTCGGAACCCTGCTGCCCCCACAGTGTGAGCTCGGAAGATATGTCGGGCTGTTGATTTATTCTTGCTTCAACCTGCATGGGACCATATATCAGCTTGTCCTTAGGAAGTGAATACACAATAAGATCACCATAGTTGGGTGTATCACAACGGGCACACATCCATGCTATCATGTTATCTTTTTTTGAAGGTGTAAGCGGCAACATAAGGATGTATTCTTCACTCTTTGTCCCTGGTAAACGCATAATGATGTAATAGGGAAACATCCTCATCTGGGAATTATTATAATTCTCATTCGGGACTTGCCAGTAGTCTTCCTGATTATAAAATACCTTGGGATCAGTCATATGATATACATTGTATGTCTGAGTTTGAATATTGAACAGGTCAGTCGGATATCGTATATGTGTCTTTAGAAAATCAGGCATTTCACTGAATGGTTTAAACAGATCAGGATATATTTCCATGAATGTTTTGATAATCGGATCATCAGGATTGATGACATAATATGAAACATCTCCGTTATAGGCGTTTATCACAACTTTCACCGAATTATTTATATAGTTGAAACCATATCCGAACATGCTTTGTGTGGAAGGTTCCGAGTATGGATACATGTTACTCGTGGTATAAGCATCGTGTATCCAGTACAGCTGCCCGTCTTTACCAACCACAAGGTAAGGCTGGCTATCATATGACAGAAAAGGAGCGATGGTCTTATCACGCTCACTTATATTCCTGTGAAACATGATACGGCTTTGGTCAGTCAGATAGTCGGTCAGAAGAATTTTGATATCTGAAAATTTCCAGGCATATAACAGGCGTTTAAATGATCCGGAAATACGTACACCTCCTTTACCGGAGTAACTTGTATATACATTGTCTTCACCCTTGGGATAGTCAAATTCTTTTGTTGTTGTATTTACCAGCACAAACTGGCTCGACTCTTCCCCGTAATAAATACCCATCTGCTTGAGATTGAGAGGAACAGTAGTTATAGGAGGAATATCCTTTACAATTAAATTGGGCATACCATTGAGTTCTATTTCGTTAACCGGATTCATGACCACCCCATATCCATGAGTATAGATCAAATGGGTATTGACCCATGTCTGGGCCCTGGCAGGTATCTGGGATACCGGAAGTTCACGTGCTGCCAGAGCAACTTCGGTATATTTGTCAAAATGATAGCGATCGACCTGTACACTATTAAAGTCGTAATAAAGGCGAATCTCCTGTAACTGTTTATAAGTCTGTATCAAAGGTCTGCGATCCCATAACCTGATATTCCTGATGGTGTTATGATTATCCTGTATGTCTTTGTATGTAATTGCCTGGTCAACAGGGAAGGGTTCAACCCTTACTTTGTTTAAACCATATGCTGCCCGTGTAAATTTGATGTTGTTAAGGATATATGGTGTTTCTTTTTGGAGCTCGTTGGGCTTTACAATATATTGCTCGACAAGACCCGGCGTTAATCCGACAAACACAATTAAAACAAATACCCATAGACCGGCAGCATATAAGATGATCTTCTTTCGTTTAATAACAGGCGATATAAATAACAGCAGGGTAATAATGAGACTCAAAATGAATATAGCCCAGTATGCCGGTATCTTTGCATGTACATCCATATAAGAGGTGCCATAAGTTACTCCATTGGAGGAATATAGCAGATTAAAAAGTTTAAGAAAATATAATGCAGAAATGCCCAGCACAAAGAATCCTGTAAGATTGAGCAAATGTCTTTGAACCGGTTTGGGAACCTTTATGCCCTTTTCGAGGGCAGAGATGGAGCTGTCCAGGTAATATGAAATAAGAACCGCAATAAATGTAAGAACAACCATTATGAGATACCAACCAGTGATAAACTGGTAAACCGGCAGCTTAAATACATAAAATCCTGCATCTTTATTAAATATAGGTTCCCTGATGTCAAAGGGAGTGGCATGGATGAATTGTAAAAAACTGTTCCATTGGTTTACTGCACCACTGGCCATAAAGACACCAAGGAAAAATGTCAAAATCCCCCACAACCAGGCAACTGTTTTTCCCTTGTAGATACTTGCGATCAATTGTCGCGGATCATCATCGGAAAAAGTTACAGTATTTCTTGTTATGTGTCCTCTCCTGTATGCAGTACTGATATGAATACTGAAAAAAAAGACAAAAATACCAAAGAACAGGATGAACGAAACAATCTTGGCAAAAATCATGGTATTAAACACTGATTCATAACTCTGGTTTTTGAACCATAACCATTCACCATAATAATTTAAAAACAGGTTTAGTAAGTAAAATACCGCAATTATGACAGCAATAATTATTATTAATTTTTTACCTTTTTTCATGTCAGGATAATTTTGATTGTTAATGTTGCACGGAATCTATACTGGGTCATAATATCAATCTTTCAAAGTGAAATTACACAATTATATCCAATTCTTCGAAGAATTAACTTGTATAATTCGATTTACACTAATGGTAACACTGTAACAGAGTCGAAAGTTTAAACTTAAACCCTGAAAAGAAAATAAAACACTTCATTGCTCAACGGTGTATCATTTTGTGACACATTTTAAAAATCAAAAATTTATATATTCCATATTATCAGAGCATTATGATTGTGGCATGACTATTGCTTAAATTGTTCACCAAAAATTTTATTGATGGACCGGCCAGTTTCAAAAAAGCATAAAAGACAATTACTGATTAAACGTGCCATGACTATTTCGTTGTTGGCTCTTGTACCTCTGATGATAATCCTTTTCCTCAGGTTTGTTCTCAACCAGGAAGTAAGTCTTTCAAAGGTAACAACAGGAAAGGTGGGAAGGGGGGACATTCTTATAACAGTACAGGGTTCAGGTATTGTGATACCTGCCTATGAAGAGGTTATAATAGCTCCTTTTCGCAGTAATGTCATTAAGATAGTTCGCACACCGGGACAGAAGGTCTCTGCAGGTGATACGCTATTGATATTGAATAATAAACTTGCTGAAAATGATCTTGATATGCTGAAAAATGAACTGGAATTGCAGAAGATAAGGACAGAAAAGCTCAATATAGAATTACAGCAATTAAAGGAGAATTTTGAATTCAGTAAAAAGATAAAGGATATCGGTGTTGAAAATTCAAGACTCAGCTTCCAGGCTGAATCAACACTGAACAGGATGGGAGGCAGTCCCGCATACAATGTTAAAAAAGCTAAAACGGACTGGGAAGTTTCAAAACTTGAGGCAGACCAGGCTCTTTACAATTTTAATAACGAGGTGAATTCCAGGAAGAATGGCATCCTGGAATCAGAAACTGAGATAAGTATCCTGAAAAATAAGATAATAAAAGCAAAGGATTTGGTTGACCAGGCCTATGTAAAAGCGCCCTTCAGTGGAGACCTTAGCTGGATTGTTGATCAACCTGGTGCGACAATCTCTGAAGGCCAGGAGATAGCTCGTGTTGCCGATTTTTCAAACTACAGGCTTAAGGGTACGGTCAGTAACGCCTGGGCTGGTCGTGTGGTGACCGGTCAAAAAGTGCAGATCCGGGATCAGGGCAAAACACTTACAGGTATCATTGAAAATATAATGCCTGCTGTAAGCCAGGGTATGATGGAGTGCCAGATAAAAATAACAGACGGCGATATATCAAATCTTCGTCCCGATCAGCAACTTGAGATAAGGGTAATTATATCCTATAAAGAAGATGTATTGAGAATACCTAACGGTACATATTACAAATCACGTGGTTATAAGAACATATTCGTCATCAGGGGTAATAAAGCCTACAGGACCAGGGTACTTCTGGGAGACGCCAGCTTTGATTATGTTGAGGTAGTTGACGGCCTTAATGAAGGTGACATGGTGATACTTTCCGATATTGATGAGAAATATACACGAGATGTGATCAGGGTAAGAAAATAGTAACAGGGCTTAAGAAATTCATGATAAATATAAACATATGACACTATTATGATAAAACTGGAAAAGATCAGCAAAACCTACAGGACAAAGGAGGTCGAAACACTCGCTCTCGATAATATCAATATCGAGGTAAACCAGGGTGAGTTCATCTCTGTGATGGGCCCGTCAGGCTGTGGGAAAAGTACACTGCTTAATATTATCGGGCTTCTTGATCAGCCCGACATAGGTAATATACAACTTGACAACCAGCGCATAACGACTTATGAAGATAAAAAGACGGCACGCATGAGAAACATGCTGGTAGGGTTTATCTTTCAGAGCTTTCATCTCATTAAGGAGCTGAATGTTTATGATAATGTTGAACTTCCTCTTATCTATCGCAAGATGCCGGCATCAGAACGCAGGAAAAGAGTAACGGAATCACTGGAGCAGGTAGGATTAATGAACAGGATGAAACATTACCCTTCCCAGCTTTCGGGCGGACAGAGTCAACGTGCGGCTATTGCAAGAGCAATAGCCGGGACACCCAGGATAATACTTGCTGATGAGCCTACAGGGAACCTTGATAGTGTGATAGGACATGAAGTGATGGAGATCCTTATTAACCTTAACAGAACAGGAACTACAGTAGTCATGGTGACTCACGATGAACTTCTTGCCAGGATGACGCATCGTATAGTCCGGCTGTTTGATGGAAGACTTGTAAGCTGACAGTGTATTCACCCAATAAAATTCAATAAAGATGTTAAAGAATTACTTCAGGATATTTCTCAAAATTGCTTCTCAGAACAAGCTATTCACCTTCCTGAGCCTTTTCGGTATAAGCCTGACAATTATGTTTGTAATGATTTTCAGCATGACAATCTCAAAGATTACCACAGGCTCCGGGCCTGAATCCAATCTGAAAAGGATAATTTTTGCAGAGAGGGTTAAGACAAAAAACACGGCTCAGCAGAAGGGTGGTGGTTATAATATTTCAAGTTGCGGCAGGTTGTTGTGCGAGGATCACCTGAAAAACATCAAAAGTGCTGAGTTCTCCTCCATGTATGCATATGATCAGTGGGAATTTATTTTTAACGGTCAACACGAGCTTAAAAAAGTTACGGCAACAGATGCTGATTACTGGAAAATATTTAATTATAAATTTATTAAAGGAAGGCCCTATACAAGCGAGGATGTTGTTAATAAAGCCAACCTGGCAGTAATCTCGGAATCATTGAAGCAGCTTCTGTTCGGGGATGACGATAATGCCCTGGGAAAAACAATACGATATAACTCGATGGACCTTATAGTTACAGGAATTGTTGAAGATCCTCCGGCAACAGATCAGAATGCGTATGGCGATCTTTATTTTCCCTATACGCTTTTACCGGATACCTATAGCCTTGGTACATTTACCGGGGGGTACAGGATGGCATTTGAGGCGAAGTCATCAAAACAATTCGGAGCTATCAGAAATGAGGTACAGGATGTTGTTTCCAGACTTGATGCTGCCGATACAACCCATACTGTTTTCCTTTCCGGACCTTATACACAGCTTGAGAAGATGATGGTCGGTTATGGTGATCCTGAAGATTATTCAAGAGGAACCAGTATCTTTAAATACCTGATGATAGCACTGGCGTTCATTTTGCTGCCGGCTATCAATCTTATGGCACTTAATTTTGCCAGGATACATGAAAGGGGAGAGGAGATTGCAGTCAGAAAATCATTTGGCGCACCCGGTTCAGCTTTGAAAGGACAGTTCCTGTTTGAGAATGTACTTATGACACTTATCGGAGGTGTGCTGGGCATATTATTGTCATATCTTATGGTAGCCCTGTTTGGAGATATTATATCTTTGAGGATGAGCTACTTCAATAATGTTCCCCTAACCTTCTCTTTTAATTTCAACGTTTTTGCAGTCGCCCTGGCTGCCTGTCTTCTTTTTGCGCTGCTATCCGGCTATCTGCCGGCAATAAGACTGTCAGGAATGAAACCGGCTGTTTACCTGAAAGGAGGTGAGGTATGATACGTATATTTTTTAAAACCCTCTGGAACAACAGGAAGAGGAACATCCTGGTATTTATAGAACTTTTAATGATCTCTCTTGTCCTGTTTAACCTGACTCTGTATATTGTGAACATGGTTACAATTTACAGGATAAAAAACTGCTATAACACGGATAATGTTGTTCTCATAAATATTTCAAAAAAAGCGGAGGAAGATAAGGACAAAACTGACCAGGCTTTTGCTAACCTGAAAAAAGTGCTGGCATCAAATCCATTCGTAGAATCTGTATCAATTAGTACTACAGCGTTACCATATAATTATAATCTTTGGTCCTCTGACTATAAATATGATGATCAACATTTTAACCTGGCCGGCAGGCGTGTGGATTTTGACTATGCCAGAGTCATGAAGATAACCCCGGTAAAAGGACGATGGTTTGATGAAACAGATCTTGGTAAAACAGTAGAACCGATAGTAATATCCAAAAGTGCAGACGAAAAATATTTGGATGGTAATTCTTTGGGAAAAACTATTGATGATGGAAACAGGAAGTTTGAAGTTATAGGAGTTGTTGATGAATTTAAAAGAAGTGATATTGAAAAACCCATTCCTTTTGCCTTCTTTCTTAAAACTAAGGTGGATCCACAATACTATTGGTCTGTCTCCTTTCTAGTCCGGACAACGGAAGGGAATACCGGTAAAATGCTGGAAATGGCAGAAAGTCAGGTGTATTCAACACTTGATCCTGAAAAATGGGCAATAAGCAGCCTTAATTCCCTCGACAACATGAGGGCTGCACAAAATGCTGACAGTTCACAGCGAAATTATCTAAGCATTATTATTGCACTGTTTATCATGATAAATGTGTTCCTTGGAACAATCGGGATACTGTGGTACAATACTAATCTAAGAATAAATGAGATAGGAATTAAGAGAGCTGTGGGATCCACAGGATTGGGTATCAGAAAGATGCTTATACTTGAAAACCTTGTGATTGCAGGTTTTGCACTGGTCATTGTTATGCTTGTTATAATGCAGGTTCCAACCTTCCTGCCTGGCGGAGAACTTGAGAATGGAGTCTACGTAAAATCAGTTTGGATAAGCAGTATCTCCATGGTTCTTCTGGTCCTTGTCAGTACATGGATACCTGCTTCCATAGCTTCAAATATACATCCGGCCACCGCACTTAAGACAGAATAGTTTATTATATTAGCCGTTGATGAAACAGCCACAGTACATACTTGTATGCGATGATGATGATGCTGTAAGGAGTTCTCTGAGTTTCCTTCTTAGGAAAGCCGGTTATGAGCCTGTATGTATCTCCGATCCGGATAAAGTTCCGGATATGATAAGAGGAAAAAAGTTTACTCTTGTTCTGCTTGATATGAATTTTTCTCTTAATAATGACGGTGAGGAGGGAATAGACCTTCTACGAAGGATTAAACTGCTGGCCCCACGGCTGCCGGTTATACTGATTACCGCCTGGGGTTCCGTCGAGCTTGCTGTTAAAGGTATGAAGCTCGGGGCTGCCGACTTTGTGACAAAGCCATGGAATAACACACAGCTTCTGAAGATAATAGAGACTTCAATATCATTATCTGACAGTCTGTTACATAAGATCAGAGGCACAGGTATGGGATCAGATGATACCGGGGTATTTTCAGGTATCATCGGAAATGATCCGGGGCTTATTGAGTTGATGGAAGTAATCAAGAGAGTAGCTCCTACAAACGCCCCGGTCCTTATAACCGGTGAAAGCGGAACAGGGAAGGAGTTGATTGCCTCTGCCATTCATCAGCTTAGTCCGAGACGCAACAATCCGTTTATTAAGGTTAACCTGGGTGGAATACCAACAGCCCTTTTTGAATCGGAGATGTTCGGATACACAAAGGGTGCTTTTACTGATGCAAAAGGAGAAAGAGACGGCAGATTCGAAAGAGCGGACAAAGGAACGATCTTTCTTGACGAGATAGGCGACCTGTCCAATGCATCGCAGGTAAAACTCCTTAGAGTACTCCAGGATCAGACATTTGAAAAGCTGGGGGATTCAAAGAGCAAGACAGTGGATGTTCGTATACTCTCAGCTACCAACAGGGATCTGACTTTTATGGTGGAGAACGGTACATTCAGAGAAGATCTCCTGTACAGGATAAACCTTATACATATTGAAGTCCCACCACTGAGAAAAAGAAAGAATGATATACCTGCACTTGCAGATTTTTTTGCTGAAAATGCCGCAAGGACTTATTCACTGGAAAGCAAAACTATCATGAAGGACGGAAAGGAATGGCTGGCAGGGCAGGAGTGGCCGGGTAATATCAGGGAATTGAGAAACCTTGTTGAAAGGACTGTATTGCTGACTCATGGCGATAGAATAAAAGCGACTGATCTGGCGCGGGCTGCCGGTACAGGAGCAGGGACAGACAAAAGAATATCGACAAAGGGAACTCTTGACGATATGGAACGTTCGATGATACTCAGATTTATAGATGAGAGCGGTGGTAACCTGTCAAAAGCTTCGGAAAAACTTGGAATAAGCAGGGCAACCCTGTACAGGAAGATGGATAAATATGGCATACAATCGGGCAGTGATGAGTAAGAAGCTGACCATAGCCTGGCTGACCCTTGTTTTTGCATTGTTCCTGGTTCTTGCTGTCATGGCCTTTCATAAGGATAAGCCGTTCCTTTTGATCACTTCAGAGATCGTTATTCCTTTATTGTACCTTGTAACTGTCACCCTGTTCCTGAGATCGCTGCGACCGATAAGCAATATGGCCAGCAACCTCAACCTTCTCAGGGAGGGTGACTTCAGTGTAACTATGGTAGAGACCAGGAACAGGGAGGTAAATGATATCATAAGAGTATATAATTCGATGATCAGCCGTTTAAGGGAAGAGCGTCTGTCAGTGAGGGAAAAAAACCAGTTCCTGGATCTGCTGATAGACTCCTCTCCACTTGGAATAATTATTACTGATCTTGATGACAGGATAACAGATATTAACAAAAGCGGTATTCGCTTCCTTGATATGCAGGGAAGCGAATACAGAAACAGGTCAATCAATGAGATCCACAGCCAGCTGGCTGAAGGACTCATGAATCTGGAATTTGGACAGAAAGAAGAAATTGTTGTTGACGGAGGATATAAGTACCTGTGCAGGAAACTTTATTTCATGGACAGGGGATTCAGGCATCCCTTTTACCTTATGGAAGAATTTACAGACGAGATACGAAATGCAGAGAAGGTAGCCTATGGGAAACTGATAAGGATGATGGCTCACGAAGTAAATAATACTATAGGAGCTGTAAATTCCATTATGAAAACCCTGCAGACCAGTCCGGAGGACGGAAACGAACAGGGAAGGGAGGAAACAGAGAGAATACTGGAGGTTGCAATACAGCGTAACTATCAACTTAACAGGTTTATGCAGAATTTCTCAAATGTGGTCAAACTTCCTGCTCCTGATCGTGAACCAATGGATCTGAATGAATCATTATTGATAGTTACAGATTCCTTTTCATCAATACTAAAGAATAAAAACATAAGGCTAATGACTGATCTTCCTGATCACTCACCGGTAGTTTCTGCTGACAGAAGCCAGATGGAACAGGTCTTTTCAAATATCATTAAGAATGCAGTGGAAGCAATAGATGTCGACGGGACTATTGATATAACTGTAAACCTGAATCCTGTCAGGATAATTTTCAGGGATAATGGTCCGGGACTTACACCCGATGCCAGTAAAAAGATTTTCACCCCATTCTTTTCAAATAAGCCTGGCGGACAGGGCATCGGGCTTACTGTTATAAGGGAAATCCTTACAAGCCATAATTTTGCATTCAGTCTGAAAAACGGATCCTCCGGTGGTGCTGAATTCACCATTAACTGCAATCAGACCACAGAAAAGTCAGTATAAGCTTACCGGAGAAATAGTGTGAAATTGAATGAATGTTTTGTTATCGTTTTGGCGGGCCATAAAGGGGACGCTGTATGTGATTTCTGGAATGAGGAGGGTGATATTTGTGGGCAGCACAAGAATACAGTGGTAGTATTAATATCAGGGATAATAATAGCAGTATTATCTTTATCGGGGTCAGCCTTGTCATAAAGCAGGAGGCATTTTCAGTTAAACGTCAGTCGGCGTCAGATTAGTATCTGATCAGTATCCACATTCAGAACAGTAATCCCACCACAGTGTACATACATGTATGAAATATTTAATCCCGTGTCCCAGGCCTTATGCCTCTGTGTTCTTTACTTTTCCTTCCTCTCAAGCTCTTTTTTTCTCTGTGCCTTCTTTCTCTGCTGATACATCTCCATCTTCTCGGCTATAGTAAACTCCCTGCCACAGGTGGTGCATACCCAGGTTACAAGAAATGTCCCGACATATTTTTCTTTTACAAGAACAGGATGATCACAGGGTTTGTCTCCCCATTCCTCTTTGAGCTTAAGTGCATCAATATATTCCATAATTACTGGTATAGTATTTAGTTTTTATTTGATCGTTTAAAAGGAACAAACCTGACAAAAGTGAGCCGGCTTTTAATTATTCTGCCTTTTTTCCTTTCGACCAGGATGAGCTCCTGCACACCACCCTGCCTGCCAACGGGAATTACCAGGCGTCCGTTTTCAGCCAGCTGGTCAATAAGTGGTTCCGGGATATCCACAGGAGCGGCTGTTACAATAATGATATCATAAGGTGCATGTTCAGGCCACCCGTTATAGCCATCGCCTGATTTAACAACAACATTATCGTAACCCAATACTTTCAGCCTGGCAGATGATTCTTCAGCAAGCGGTTGTATAATTTCTATTGAATAAACCGAATCCACAATTTCAGATAATACGGCGGCCTGGTAACCTGAACCAGTCCCTATTTCCAGGGCCCTCTTTTCTTCTGAAGGCTTTACAATTTCAGTCATGTAAGCTACAATATATGGTTGTGATATGGTCTGATCATAGCCGATGGGAAGTGGATAATCATTGTATGCCTGATCCCAGTATTCTGCCGGGACGAATTTGTGGCGGGGCACTTTCAGCATGGCTTCCAGTACAGATTCATCCGTTATTCCCCTGCTACGTATCTGATCAGAAACCATCCTTTTTCTGGCGGCATCATAAGGATCGGCCTGGGGAAAAGTCGTTTTCCACATAATTGTGAGCAATATTACGGCAATAAGCTTCACAAGCTGCTTATTTCCATAAAGGTACAAAATTATTCAATGAAGTTCAAGAGGATCGGAATAAGTCATTCAATTGTCATTC
>CAYYIW010000017.1:17353-80130 GCA_964472085.1 uncultured Rikenellaceae bacterium
ATTGTCATTCAATAGCCATTCAATTGTCATTCGATTGTTATTCAGTGGGTTGATTATCGATATAACCTATGCATATGAATGACACCCCGAGCACACAGGGCCAATGATTATGAATGACGGTTCATGTTGGTCAATGACTATAGTTTGCAACGAAGCAGCTAACCTGCTCTGCGTCTGACATCTTATGCCTGTAACCAGTCGCCTGTTGCCTGTTGCCTTCCCTACCTGTATCCCACGAGCGAGAGGAAGCCTTTACCAAGAAATTGTATTGCGGGCCAGATAGGAAGGAGGTCGATTTTGGTAACAAAAGTACCGATGATAAGTCCGAAGAGCAGTAATGATCCGTATTTGTATAAAGCATTATATACAGCGGGATAGCGTCTTAGCTGTGAATAGATCAGGTGTGATCCGTCAAGAGGTGGCAGAGGTATGAGGTTGAAGATGAAGAGTCCCCAGTTAATATATATACCATAGATAAAAATCTCATAAATAACCTGTGATCCTGAATGTCCCTGTAACAGGTGTGATGAAACCAGGACAGAAAAGATTACAGAAAGGACCATAGCCAGTAGTGCGTTTGATACAGGTCCTGCAACGGCAATTTTCATTATATCATACTTGGGATTCCGGAGTTTTTGTTCATTAAACTGAACGGGTTTGGCCCATCCAAATCCTGCTATAAGGATGAGAATAAAGCCCATGAGGTCAATGTGTTTCAAAGGATTCAGAGATATCCGTCCCTGTTCCTTGGAAGTGTCATCACCACACATATGTGCAATAAGTGCATGAGAGAACTCATGCACTGTTAATCCCAGAATAATACCCGGAAGGAATTCAAGTATTCTGACAAGATCAAAGTTTCCCATTAAGTCTTTTATTTACCGGTTGGTAAAAATCACTCTGCTTCAGGCCACACTCCTTTATCATATCGAGTGCATACTGTGCCCCGGAGAAATTTGCATCAACATTATTTGTTCCTATGGTGAATTTGACACCGGCTGCCTTTGCTTTCTTAATGAACTTAGCAGAAGGGATCATGTATCTGTTACTTATCTCTATGGCTATATTATTATTTTCAGCAGCCTGTATAACAGTATCCATCCTCGCATCTGTCCAGAAGGAATCATACCTGTCAGCCATCTGGTCAGGTATATAAGTAGCATTGACATAAATATTTATGGGCTCTGTGTTCATTATGGTTACAATAGTGTTAACAAGGTAATCCATAAAATCCTGTTCATTGTCTATCCATGTTTCCTCAGGTAACCATATCCTGTTACGTCTGCCTTTTGCATCTGTGAAGGTCATCGCATCTGTAAAGATGTAGTCAAATTTATTGAGTGATTTCTGTGAAAATATATTTACCCATTCGCGTCCTTCAGCCTGCATTCCCATGAAGAACTGGGGATAGTCCTTGAAAGACTTTATTACCGAGTCAATCTGTCCATCGGTATGTACAGGGAAGCCAATTCCACAATTGGTTGCTATTCCGTACTGAATATTTTCATTTTTTGATTTTGCGACTGCATCCTGCAATGTGAATCCACCTTTCAGGTGAACATGCAGATCAGTGATGGGAAAAGATCTGTCCGTGTGACAGCTAGTAACAAGTAATGCTGAAACAACAAAAAAGAATACTGGAATTTTTTTCATATCAGGAATTATTAAATAGGTATGGATCGTGTTAAGTAAATTTTAAAAAGCGGCTTAAAGCTAACAAAAAAGCATTCCGATACCAAAAAGGTTTTTTTATTTCTGCCAAAAATCTCTTACGTTTACATTAAAGGAATATTTCTGAAACCAAAATGATTTTGAATAATAACAATGAGAAGCAGAACTGATACATATTGGTTACATGTTACCTTTATACCAAATTTTCACATATGAAAAAGAGACTGACCTTTTTTGCCTTCATGCTGGTATTTCTTTCTCCATCTGTTTTTTCTCAGGAACCCCGGGATACGTCTGTTTACCTTGTAACCTGCGGCCCCGGGACTGAAACCTATTCAATATATGGTCACAGTGCGTTACATGTTGTTATTAACAACAGCCGGTCAGACAATGTATATAACTGGGGCGTCTTTGATTTCAGCACACCTCATTTTGCCTGGAAATTTGCCAAAGGCCGGCTTGATTATATGCTCGATGTGGAAAATTACAGGTCCTTCCTTCAATCTTATTTTTATGAAAAGAGGTATGTTATTTCACAGAAAGTAAATATCAGTCCTGCAGAAACCCGCAGGCTTATGGAACTTATAAATGAGAACCTGAAGCCGGAGAACCGTAACTACAGGTATGATTTCTTATACGACAATTGCTCAACCCGTATCCGTGATCTCTTTGAGAAAACGATAGGAAAAACACTGCTATACCCCCCCCCGGTAGAAGATAAAAAGCCACCCACTTTCAGAAAGCTTATATCCAAATATCAGAATCCCTATCCCTGGCTCAAGTTTGGTGTAGACCTTCTCCTGGGATCCCCGGTGGATAAGAAGGCTCCTTTCCGCGACAGAATGTTCCTTCCCGTTGAAATGCAGAAGGAATTGTCTGAAGCCGTGGTCAACAGGTCAGGCAAAATGATTCCCCTGTTACAGAATCCTGTTATTGTTCTTGATTTTCCAGTACCCAGCGTAAAGCATCATTTTTTGACAGCCCCCTGGGTAGTGTTTTCCGCAGTAATGATCCTGATTATAATTATGTCTTCTCTGATTAAAAGTAAAAGAGGTAACCGTATTATGGATCTCATTATATGGTTCATCTGTTCGATCCTGGCCGTGATGATGGTATTCTTCAATTTCTTTACCGACCATCTTGAGCTAAGGTGGAATCTGAATATTCTCTGGCTTAACCCTTTTATAATTATTTGTTTTGTTATGCTATTAATAAACAGGAATGGCACTTCCTGGTTCAGGCTTGTCTTCTATTTCACTGCAGGCTTTGCTGTTCTGCAGTTTATTCTTCCTCAATATTTTAATGTTGCCATAATTCCATTGCTGGCGATTATTCTTTTCAGGAGTTCAATAAGGGGTGACTTTGACTGGAATCCCCTCACCCTGCCTGTGGATGGTGAAGGTAACCTTTAACAAAAGTTTAACAGTCATTAACACCAATTTAGAAGTAAAGGGGTTTCTTTTGCAACTGTTATCAAAATCACTTTGAAATAGTTATTGAATCACGTTTTATTATATTTGCTACTTAAAAAAACATACCATGGAGCAAACTGCTGATATCCGTATCTTAAATGAAAAAATAGAAAAGGAAAGTGCTTTCGTTGACATCATCAGGATGGAAATGAATAAGGTGATAATAGGACAGAAGCACCTTACAGATAGTTTAATGATTGGACTCCTGGCTAACGGGCATATTCTTCTTGAAGGAGTTCCCGGACTGGCCAAGACACTGGCAATAAAATCACTGGCATCTATTATTGATGCCAGATTCAGCAGGATACAGTTTACTCCCGATCTTCTTCCGGCCGATCTTATCGGTACTATGATTTATAGTCAGAAGAAGGAGGAGTTTATAGTTAAGAAAGGCCCCGTATTCGCTAACTTTATTCTGGCTGATGAGATTAACAGATCACCGGCAAAGGTACAGAGTGCTTTACTTGAAGCGATGCAGGAGCGACAGATCACAATAGGAGAATCAACCTTCAGGCTTGATGAGCCATTCCTGGTACTTGCAACACAGAACCCGATAGAACAGGAAGGTACATACCCGTTGCCTGAAGCACAGGTCGACAGGTTCATGATGAAAGTACTGATTGATTATCCTTCCATGGATGAGGAAAAACTTATCATCAGGGAGAACCTGGCAAAAGAATTCCCTGCAGCTAACACTGTTCTGAAAGTTGAAGATATTGTCAGGGCCAGGAATATTGTACGTGAGGTTTATATGGATGAAAAAATAGAAAATTATATACTTGATATAGTTTTCGCCAGCCGCGATCCGGGGAAATATGGACTCCAGAGTTTCTCAACAATGATCTCATACGGTGCATCTCCGCGTGCATCAATAAATCTTTCGATTGCAGCCAAGGCATATGCTTTCATAAAAAGAAGAGGTTATGTAATACCGGAAGATATCCGGACCATCTGTCATGATGTGATGCGTCACCGAATTGGCCTCACATACGAAGCTGAAGCAGAGAATGTGAACCAGGATCATATCATTTCTGAGATCCTTAATATAGTTGAAGTACCATAAATCTATTTATATGAAGGTCTTTCCACTTATTACGCTATTGTTGTCAACAGGTACCTCGTTATTCAGTCAGAATCTTGTGGGGTTCAGGGAAAGTGAGATAAAGAAATATATGCAGGAGAACCGTAAGGATATGAATATTGATAACACCAAAAACAGCAAATTCAGATATCTTAAATATTCTGACAATCTCGATAACCAGACAATTTTATTTTTCCTGAAAAAAAATTCAGTTTGCTACAGTGAAAGAATGATTTGCGATTTCAGTGTGAAAGATGAGAAACTCAGGGAATTTGATAAACTCTACAAGGAGACAGGCGAAAACATCTGGATTGACTCACATGATGGCAAGGACTATATTATTACGATAAAAGAAAGACAATGGTCATTCATTGTCACGATAGAACCGGAAAAATAAATTGCTGAAAGTGGAAGCAACGGAATTAATTAAAAAAGTTCGAAGAATTGAAATCAAGACCCGTGGTCTGACACGGCATATATTTGCCGGGGAGTATCATAGTGCTTTCAAGGGGCGTGGTATAGCTTTCAGCGAAGTCAGGGAATATCAGTACGGCGATGATATCAGGAGCATAGACTGGAACGTAACGGCCAGGTTTAACCATCCCTATGTTAAAATATTTGAGGAGGAGAGGGAGCTCACGGTTATGTTACTTATCGATGTAAGTGGCTCAGGTAACTTCGGTACAACTACGTCCTATAAAAAGGATATCATGACCGAAGTGGCAGCAGTGATTTCTTTTTCTGCCATCTTCAATAATGACAAGATAGGTGTAATATTCTTCTCCGATAAGGTTGAAAAATTTATTCCGCCGATGAAAGGCAGGAAACATATACTCAGGATCATAAGAGAACTTCTTGATTTTCAATCAACAAGCAATCTGACCAATCTTGACGAACCATTGAGGTTCTTAACCAATGCAATCAAGAAAAAATGTACTGCATTCATTATCTCAGATTTTTTTGCACCGGATTTTGAGGAGGCACTGCGGATAGCTTCAAATAAACACGATGTGGTGGCTCTTAAGGTATATGATCCTGTTGAAAGAGCTATCCCGGATATTGGCCTTGTGAAAGTGGTCGATTCGGAAACAGGGGAAGAGGAATGGATAGACACATCCTCAAAATTTACAAGAAAATCGTATGAGGGGTGGTGGCTTAAACATATAGAATCGGTCAGGAATACATTTAAAAGATGTGGAGTTGACTCAACAGAGTTACGAACTGACCTCGATTATGTTAAGCCACTTGTAAAATTATTCGAGAACAGATAATGAATATGAAGAGACTAATTTTCAGTATAATACTTTCTGCCGCTGTACTGATTGTCGCTGATGCTCAAAATGTCAGTGTGACATCATCGTTCGATTCCACAAAGATATATCTTGGCGACCAGATAAATTATACTGTAACAGTTGAACAGCCGGCCAATCAGCAACTTAACATACCTGTTTTCAGGGATTCCCTGTGTAAGAATATTGATATCCTCGCCGGACCGGCAATAGATACAGTCAGGGAACAAAACGGAAATATTAAAGTTGTTCAGAAATACCTTATCACCTCGTATGATTCAGGCTTCTACCAGGTTTCGCCTGTCTACGCGGAAATGAAGACCGAGGGAGGTATTAAAAGGTTCTATTCAGATTATGCGAGGCTAAGAGTAATGCGTGTTAAGATTTCTCCTCCTGATACCACGGCTAAGATCTTTGACATTGTCGGGCCATATAAGGCACCTGTTACAATAGGGGAAATCCTGCCATGGATACTTCTGGTTATTATACTTGGTGGTCTTGTCTGGTATATAATTAAATATATAAAGAAAAGAAAAGACTCAAGAGAAGGTATTGTACCTGTAATTAATCCTGACCCGGCACATGTTATTGCATTACGGGAGCTTGAAAAGCTGCGCGATGAAAAATTATGGCAACAAGGTGAGGTAAAGGCTTATTATACAAGACTTACCGAGATTTTACGGCAGTATCTTGAGAACAGGTTCGGGGTCTATTCACTTGAGCTGACAACCGAGGAAACCCTTGACAGGCTTATCAAAACCGGGTTTAAGAAAGATGATACTTTTAAGCTGCTCAGCACTGTTCTTACCGCTGCCGATCTTGTGAAATTTGCAAAGCATAAGCCAGAACCATCTGAAAACGAGGCACATTTTCAGCAAGCATGGGACTTTGTCATGGTAACAAAATATGTGCCTGAGGAGGAATCACAGGAACCTGATGAAAAAGTGGATGAGGAGGAAAGATCATGAACGGAATAACATTTGCAAACCCACTATTTCTGTATCTTCTTGCTGTAGTACCTGCAATGATCATATTCTATGTTCTGAAGCAACAAAAAGCTACAGCATCATTGAGGGTACCGGCTATGAATCCTTTTGCCGGAACAGGAAAAACCTTCAGACATTATATCAGGCATATCCTGTTTTCATTCCGAACACTGGCAGTAGCATTACTCATAATAGTGCTTGCCCGTCCGCAGGCAACCGACAGGTTCCGGAACGTTTCAACGGAAGGTATAGATATTATACTGGCACTTGATATATCAGGGAGTATGCTTGCCCGTGATTTTAAACCCGACAGGCTTGAAGCCTCAAAAAATGTTGCAATCCAGTTTATTTCGGGACGACCTTATGACAGGATAGGCCTGGTGGTCTTCAGCGGGGAAAGCTTTACACAGTGCCCTCTCACCACAGATCATGCTGTCCTTATCAACCTTCTGCGTGAGGTTCAGAGCGGTATGATAGAGGACGGGACAGCTATTGGTAACGGACTTGCAACTGCTGTTAACAGACTAAAGGATTCAAAAGCAAAAAGCAAAGTTATAATACTTCTCACTGATGGGGTTAATAACAGGGGCGACATTGCACCCGCAACGGCTGCTGATATTGCAAAGACATTCGGCATAAGGGTGTATACCATCGGTGTCGGAACTCAGGGAATGGCACCTTACCCTGTGCAGACTCCTTACGGCATTCAATATCAGGATATGCCTGTCGAGATAGATGAAGCAGTTCTCAAGGACATCGCACAGGAAACAGGTGGAAAATATTTCAGAGCTACAGATAATAACAAGCTTGTACAGGTTTATAACGAAATAGATAAACTGGAGAAATCCAAGATCGATGTAAAACAATTCAGCAGGAAAGAAGAAGAATACATGCTGCCGGCACTAATAGCTTTCTGCCTTGTTTTGCTGGAGATAGTGATAAGAAATACGATTTTTAAAAACCTTACATAACCAAGGAGATATTATGCAACTGTTCAGATTTGCAAATCCGGCTTTTTTATACCTGTTGCTTATACTTCCGGTTTTATTGCTCCTTTATATAATCAATGAGATCAGGAAGAAGAAGGCTATCAGAAAATTGGGCGATATGGCCATGGTGACGACGTTATTGCCGGAAATGTCAAAATCGCGACCACTCATCAAGTTTATCCTGTTGCTGCTGGCAATCACATCGGGCATAATTATGCTCGCCCGTCCACAATTCGGATCTAAGCTGCAGGATGTGAAAAAACAGGGTGTTGAAGTGGTAATTGCCCTTGATGTAAGTAACTCAATGCTTGCACAGGATATTCAGCCAAACAGGCTTACCCGCGCCAAGCAGGCTATTTCAAGACTTGTTGATAAACTGGAAAATGACAAAATTGGTCTTATCGTCTTTGCTGGTGATGCATATACCCAGATCCCTATTACAACAGATTATGCTTCAGCAAAAATGTTCCTGTCTACAATAAGTCCAGATATGGTCCCGAAACAGGGAACAGCAATTGGAGCAGCAATTGACCTGGGAATGAAATCCTTCTCACCTGATAATTCAAAGAGTAAGGCCATGATAATAATTACCGATGGTGAGAATCATGTTGATGATCCTGTAAAAAGTGCTGAAGAAGCTGCCAGGGAAGGAATTGTGATATATACAATTGGTATAGGATCAACAGAGGGCGTACCAATACCTATAACAGTTAACGGGAAGACGGAGTATCTGAAAGATGCATCAGGAAATACGGTTGTAACAAAGCTCGATGAAGATATCCTCAAGAAGATTGCAATGGCTACAGGAGGATCATATGTCAGGGCCAGTAATTCTAACATAGGTCTGGATGAGATATACAACCAGATAAAAAAAATGAAAAAACAGGAACTGGAAAGCACTATGTATTCCGAATATAACGATCAATTCCAGATCTTTGCAGCTATAATGCTGTTTCTTGTTTTTGCCGAATTCATGATAATGGACAGGAAAAACAGGAAACTTGCAAATATCCGTTTATTTAAATTTAAAGTATGATCTCAGATAATAGAATTATGTTTTTCAAAACAGATATTTTATACAGGTTCACAGTAAGATTTCTACCGGTACTGATGCTTGTTAGCCTTTCATTTACAGCAAAGGCACAGTCGGATAAGAAATATATACGACAGGGCAACAGGGAATATTCGAAGAAGGAATATTCAAACTCGGAGGTTTCATACCGCAAGGCAGCCGACAAAAACAAAATGTCACCAAATGCTGTTTTTAATATCGGGGACGCACTTTATAAGCAAAAGAAGTATGATGATGCGGGAAAACAGTTCATGGAGAGTACCAGCCAGAATGAAGACAAGGTAAAAAAAGCAGAAGGTTATTATAATCTTGGAAACTCCCTGCTAAAGTCCAATAAGGTACAGGAGAGTATCAATGCTTACGAGAACAGCCTGAGACTGGATCCCGGTAACATGGAAGCAAAATATAACCTGGCATATGCCCAGGACCTTCTCCGGATACAAAAGCAGGAGCAACAACAGCAACAGCAGCAGAAGAACAATAAGGATAATAAGGACAATAAGGAAAAACAGCAACAGCAAGATAATCAAAAGGATAATAATAAACAACAGCAAAATAATCAGAAGAACGACCAGGATAAAATGAATCCTAAAAATCAACAGAATCAGCAGCAGCAGATATCAAAAGAAGATGCAGAGCGACTGCTGAATGCTTTGGCCAACGATGAAAAGAAAGTAGAGGAAAAAGTCAAACTGGCAAAAGCTGCAAAAGAGAAGGTCAGAACAGTAAAGAACTGGTAAACTGAATATCACTAATGAAAAAAGCATTATTATATACCGTATTCTTCATATTGGCATCAGCATTGTCTGCCCAGGATGTTGTACTTAAGGAAGACTATCCCTCTGTTGTAAGTAAAGGACAGCAGTTTACGGTCATGTATACGGTAAATACTGGTGGCGGGAAGTTTTCCGCACCATCATTCAACGGATTTTATAAGCTTATGGGGCCCCAGACCTCGTACAGTTCAAGCACACAGATCATCAACGGAAAGATGTCTACACAGACGTCGTACTCCTATGTATATTATCTGCAGGCACTGAATACGGGGAAATTTGTGGTATCCCCTGCCACCTTCACATATAAAAATAAAGAATATTCATCTGATTCCCTGCGTATTGAAGTTGTATCAGGGAACGCTCAGAATAACACTGCAGCTACAGGCAATAAAGGAGGTTCCACAGGAAGCCAGGAGGCTCAGGCAGCAGCAGGTAATAATATATTTGTAACTCTTTCGCTAAATCGAAAACAGGTGTACCTTGGCGAATATATTGTTGCAACAGTGAAGATTTATACCAGGGTCAACCTTGCCGGAATAAACGAGATAAAATATCCCGATTTCAATGGTTTCCTGAAATCCGATATTGCGACTCCTCCGTTAACTTCCCTTCGTCAGGAAAATGTGAATGGAAAGGTCTATGGTACCGGTGTGGTTCAGCAGTTCCTGCTGTATCCCCAGGTAACAGGTGAAGTGACAATTGATCCGGTTCAGATATCGGTCCTTGTCCAGCAGAAATCAGGTAATACTGATCCCTTCTTCGGTGATTTCTTTGCTCAGTATGATAATGTTCCCAAAGCTGTTGCAAGCATGCCTGTGAAGATAAAGGTAAAACCACTGCCCGGGGTTCAGCCGGATGATTTCTCGGGAATTGTCGGTAACATAAGCATGAAGGCAGGGATAAACAAGGATTCAGTTAATGTAAATGATGCACTGACTTATAAGGTTACTATTTCGGGTAACGGCAACCTTAAGATAGCAAGTACTCCCGTGCTGAAACTTTCACCTGATCTGGAAGTGTATGATCCAAAGGTAACTGATAATATAAAGAATGGTTCTGACGGGACTACAGGGCAGAAGACATTTGAATACCTGATAATACCAAGACATTATGGAGATTATACCATTCCACCATTATCATATTCATATTTTAATATCACAACAGGCAAATATGCTAAGCTGACCACCCCGGAATTTCATTTCTATGCAAAGAAAGTAAATGATCAGAACTCGGGGATCACTGTATATGGTGGTGTGGCCAAGGAGGACGTTAAATACCTCGGTAAAGATATAAGATTCATTAAATCAAGTCCTGGCAAACTGTCCAGGGCGGCTAAAATAATAGCCTCCGGACGTTCATTCTACAGCCTGTATGCCCTGGCACTTATTATCTTCTTTGTGATACTGTTCCTGAGAAGAGAGCATATCAGACGTAATTCGGATCTGTCACTTGTGCGAAACAGGAAGGCTGCAAAAATTGCCGTTAAAAGACTTAAGGAAGCAGAATTGTGTCTTAAAAATAATGAAATAGACAAGTTTTACGAAGAGATACTCAAAGCAGTATGGGGCTATCTGAGCGATAAGCTTAATATCCCTGTTTCAGATCTTACAAGAACCAATGCTATTGATGCTCTCAGGGGAAAGGACATTGAAGATGACAGGATTGAGCTGCTGGACAGTATCCTTGATACCTGTGAATATGCCAGGTTTGCTCCTTCCGGTTCAGGAAATGAAGCTGAAAATATTTATGAGGGAACTTCCCAGTTCATCAAGTCTGTTGAAAACTCAATACGTTAAACAATGAAGCCCGTATTTAAATATTTACTGACATTATCGATAACCTTCATAACTGTACTGAATGTTCTGGCGCAGGATTCTCCTGCAGACAGGTTCAGGAGAGGTGTGACATTATACACAGCAGGTAATTACAAGAATGCAGTGCAAGTATGGACTGATCTCTATAATACAGGTTACAGGTCTGCACGACTTGACTACAATATTGGAAATGCATATTTTAAACTGAATGAGATACCAGAAGCAATACTGTTCTATGAACGTGCTGACCTTCTTAATCCAGCTGATGAGGATATTAATTATAACCTTCAGATAGCCAGAACTCTGACCGTGGATCGTTTCCAGGAAATACCGGAACTTTTCTTTGTCAAATGGTATGACTTTGTTTCTTTAATACTGTCAACAAATACATGGGCTGTAATAAGCCTCGTGTCATTTGTTTTATGCCTGGTTCTTTTGTCCGTCTATATATATACATCCAAATACCGCCTTAAAGTACTGGGATTCTGGTTTGCAGTCTTTTTCCTGATTCTTTCAGGAGCTTCGCTTGCCTTTACTTTGAGGAATAAATCGCTGGTATATGATAGCCATAAGGCAATAATAACTTCTCCGCAGGTAAGTGGGAAAAGTTCACCGGATAGCAGTGGCACCGATCTATTCATTCTCCACGATGGGACAAAAGTATCGGTTGATGATGAAGTAGGGGGCTGGCTGGAAATAACCCTTTCAGACGGCAATAAGGGATGGGTTCCGTCAAATAGTCTTGATATTATTTGACCATCTTGCAACTTATTTGTTATTTTTCAGGTCAGAAAATTAGCTAGCTGGTTCATACTTACCTGATCATGAAGAAAATATTAGTAATATCCGCCCTTTTCATATTAGCAGTTGCCTGCAAGAAAACAAAGTTTTCTCCTGAAGGCCCCACTGATATAAGAATAAGAAACCTTTCTGACCTTACATTTAACAATGTTATTCTCTCAACATCTGAATATCCTGAAGATGTTGATACTCTTGGAACCATTATACATGGGAGTGAGTCAGATTATTACAGGTTTAAAAAAGCCTATCCCAAAGCTGAGATATCAGCAACTATTGATATTGACGGTTCTCCTGTGATCTTTTCCACCGGACCTGTTGATTATACCTATATGCAATATATCGGGCAGGATATGATTACCTATGAAGTATATATATCCGATATGGCAAACAGGGTTTTGAGTATTAATAACGTGGTACTTGAAGCCCCGTTAACACTTAAATAGTTGTCAACTTTTAAAACCTCTGCGCTGTAATTATTTCTTTTTAGCAGTTATATTGATACATTTGCTATTATCCATCTATTAATGGAAGAATTTGTAACAGCCTGTCCAAGAAACTGCTATAGCACCTGTTCATTCAGGGTTCAGGTAGAGAATGGTCATATCATTAGAATACTGCCTTACGCAGGTAACCGTGCAACGCCTGAAGGCCCATGCATCAAAGGCCTTTCCTATGTTGAGCGGAGCAATTCTGAAGAACGTATCATACATCCGCTGCTCAGAACATCAACAGGCGATTTTAAAGAGATCTCTTTTGAAGAAGCAACAGATATAATATCCGGTAAGTTAAATTTTTACAGGCGGGATTTTGGACCTTCCAGTGTTATGTGGTATACCGGAAGTGGTATGTCAGGGCTGACAAATGAAACAGGATCTTGCTTCTGGAGAGCGTTCGGGGGGCCAACCACAACTTATGGTGACCTGTGCTGGCCGGCAGGACTGGAGGCCGTTCGTCTTACCATGGGTTCTGTAAAGCACAATGTTCCATGGGATATCGAGAATGCAAACCTGCTGGTCATATGGGGAAAAAACCCTGCAGAAACAAATATACAGGAAATGGCCTTTATTGGAAAAGCAAGGGATAAAGGCTGTAAGGTGATTGTGATTGATACCTTACGTACAGAAACTGCAGAAAAATCCGATGTTTTCATCTGCCCGGTAATCGGTACCGATGCAGCACTGGCTCTTGCTATTGCACGGATACTGGTTGATAAAGGAATGACCAATGATGCTTTTATAGACAAATATGTATACGGATACAAGGAATTTAAGGAATCACTGACAATCACACCTGAACAGGCAGAGGTAATAACAGGAATTCCCCGGGATACGATAACGGATATGGCATACCTGATAGGAAAATCAGGCCCCGTAACCTTCCTTCCCGGTTATGGCCTTCAGAGACACAGTAACGGAGGACAGACTATACGATCAATACTCTCACTTGCCGTTATTACTGGAAATATAGGTAAAACGGGAGCAGGATTTAATTATGCTAATCTGCAGAGCTATGTCTTTGATGATGAAAAGGAACCCTTGAGCCTTTACCCTGATATTGAAAAGGACAGGCCTTTCAGGAGAATATTGTCCAAAGCTAAGCTTGGGGCTGATATGCTGCGGACCAAAGATCCGGAACTTAAAGCTGCATATATAGAAAGAGGTAATCCCATTCTTCAGTCGCCTGATAGTCTTAAAGTGACAGAGGCATTTAAGAAGCTGGACTTCATTGTGGTGACAGATCAGTTCCTTACTGATACTGCCCGTATGGCAGACATTATCCTCCCGGCCAAGAATATGTTTGAGCAGACTGATATAATCGGTTCCTACTGGTCTCCGTATATCCAGTTAAAACCTGCAATTATTGAAATGCCCGGTGAAGTGAAACCGGAAAGTGAGATATATTTCCAGCTGAGTAAGAAAATGGGCCTCGGAGTTACCACCGACCTTTTGCCTGAACCCGGGAATGAAAATATTGAAAAATGGCTGAGCAAGAGGATTGAAGGCTATTCTTCACTGGTATTTGATGACCTCAGAAAGGGTCCCGTCCTGGCTCCCGGTTTGCAGCCTATTGCATGGCATGATATGGTGTTTGAAACACCATCAGGGAGAATAGAACTGTATTCACAGGAAGCAAAATCAAAATGGGATGTATCTCCCATGCCAGGTTATGTCCCCCTGAATGAGCCCTGTGATAAAAACAAATACCCGCTGGTTTTTCTGACACCAAATAAAAGCAGCAGCATTCACTCACAGTTTGGAAATCTTAGGATAATACGGGAGGTTACTGAGGAACCTGCTGTTGAGATTTCAGTAAAAGATGCAGAGATGCGGGATATTCAGGATGGCAATATTGTCCGAATCTTTAATGATAATGGTGTTATTAAATGTACGGTAAGGATATCATCATGTGTGCCGACCGGATCGGTTATCCTGCATAACGGTATCTGGATGGCTGATGGGGGAGGTGGTAACTTCCTTATAAAAGGAGTGGAGACAGACATGGGATACGGATCGGCTTTTCATGATAACAGGATCGAAATTGAAAAACTGGCCGCCGATGGATAAAGGTTTTCTATTCGACAATGACAGGTGTGTTGACTGCAAAGCATGCATTGCGGCCTGTATCCTGGAAAACGGATGGACTGTCAAACCACGGACTGTTTTTACTTTCAATAATGAAAGGCTGACGTATATGCCTGTAATTAACCTGTCTATGGCGTGTAACCACTGTGAGATACCTGTTTGCCTTGATGGATGTCCCTCCGGAGCTATTTACCGCCATCCCGGTACCGGCGCAATTGTGGTAGATGAAGCAAAATGCCTGGGGTGTAAATATTGTATATGGAATTGTCCGTATGATGCTCCTAAATTTGATGAAAACAAAAGGGTAATAGGTAAATGTCATCTTTGTTATAATGGCTTCAGCGAAGGCAGAATCCCGGCCTGCACATCAGCATGCCCAACCGGAGCCCTTTCATTTGGCAAACTTAATGACATACCATCCATTAAAAGCTTTCCATGGCTGCCTGACAAAAAACTCAAACCTTCCCTTATGCTGACAGGCCATGCACAAGATAAAGCCACAACAGTAGTACCCGCTGATAAGTTTGAACCTGAGCTTAAAAAGACAACTGCAACCAATAACAGCAGGAAAGGCATCTGGGTGCTCGTTTTGTTTACATATTTAATAACCCTGTCCGTATCTGCCGTGTTAAAATCCCTGATTGATGGCACCTTCCCTCAGCCCGGACTGTTTTGTCTTTCAATAATAATTGCAGGACTCGTTTCCCTTCTGCATCTGGGGCGGAAAATCCGGGCATGGAGAGCGCCGGTGAATATCAGAAGATCACCTCTGAGCAGGGAGATAGCGGCATTTATTTTATATTCAGTGCTGTCGTGTGTGGCCGTTATTTTACGTATGCCTGGGTTACTACTGGTTTCCTCAGCCGCAGGACTGATACTTCTGATATTTATTGATGCTGTATATTACTTTGCCGACAGAAGCCGAAAAATTATTTTCCATAGCGGACAAACATTCCTGAGCGCCCTGATCATTATATCATTTCTGACTAACAATGTGTTACCATTCCTGTTTATTGCTTTATTAAAATTAGCTTCATCATTTTTTAGCATGACTTCTCTGCAGGAGACTATGAAAAATTTCAGCCTGCGTTTTATGAGGTTTGCCATACTGCTGATAACAGGTGTTATGCTGATATCAGGTAGGTATGAAATCAATAATATTGTAATACTTGTTTTCCTGTCGGGAGAATTGCTTGACAGGATATTATTTTACATTGACTTCAAACCGGTCAATATTAATGATCTGATTTATAATAACGAAATAATATTCTCCAATGAAAAGAAAAGAAATTAACAGTTCGAGGTTGCCAGTTTACCGGGATGCAGGATTTGAACTATATGACGCTGAGACTACTTCCTCCGCTTTCCAAAAAGAGACTGAAAATAAAAGGGAACAGGAATTATATATTTATTCGCGTTACAGGAATCCAAATGTTGTTTCTGCAGAAGAAGAGATAATGAAACTGGAAGGATCGGAATGGGCGCTTGTGACACAATCCGGTATGAGTGCAATCGATACCGCACTCTCAGTGTTCCAGCACGGAAAAGAGATTCGCCCATGGCTTTTCTTCACAGAGATCTATGGAGGAACAATTTCCTTTATCGACTCCATACTCAGGGCAAGAAGGGGACTTGATATTCATTTTTTTACTCCTGAGAATGAAAAGTATGACCTGGTGGCGTTCGACAGGGAAATGGAGATACTAATGCCTGAACTGGTTTATATTGAGTCAGTTTCAAACCCTATGCTGATTGTTCCGGATATACGTAGTATTGTGGCAATAGCACGAAAATATGGTTCAAAGGTTATTATCGACAATACTTTTGCCACTCCATGGCTCTATAAACCACTTGAAGACGGTGTTGATATTGTAATCCATAGTGTAACCAAATATTTTTCAGGCCATGGAAACCTTACTGCCGGTGTTCTTTGTGGGAACAATAACGAAATAATGAGACAGGCGCTGGAATACAGGAAATTTATTGGTCATATGTTATCACCGGATGATGCATACAGGCTTGAAACACAGATACAGTCATTTGAACTGAGATTCGACAGGCAATGCAGTAATGCACATGCTCTTGCGTCATTCCTGGATAAAGATAAAGCAATCAGGAAAGTATGGTATCCGGGATTGAATAATCATGCAACTCATGATAATGCAAAAAAACACTTTGGAGGTAAGGGATGGGGAGCAATGATAACTTTTGATTTTGACGGAAAGGATGCTGATGAAAAACGACAGCGCAGGGATCTGTTCATTGAGAGAGTATCTTCGCGGATAAAGCTGATCCCTACTCTTGGTGATTCAAAAACGATCCTGATGCCTGTGGAATCAGTATGGGGAGCCAAATACCCGGAACCTGGTATGATTAGACTCTCAGTGGGCTTTGAGAATTTTACTGAGATCGAAGAAGCTGTAAGAGCTGGACTGGGAGGCCTTTAGCTGATACAGCCGGGCATTTGTTTTTTTATTGCCAGTTAACAGGCTGAATATCATGTGATTTAAGATATTCATTGCAGCGGCTGAAATGCCCGTTGCCAAAGAATCCACGGGCTGCTGAAAGAGGGGAGGGGTGGACCGACTCAAGTACCAGGTGCCTCGACCTGTCTATGGATTCTCCCTTTTTCTGCGCATATGAACCCCAGAGAAAAAAGACAATATGTTCCTTCTCACTGTTAATAATACTTATAACCCTGTCTGTAAATTCCTCCCAACCCTTACGCTGGTGCGAGCCGGCCTGATGTGCCCTTACCGTAAGAGTTGCATTCAGCAGTAATACTCCCTGTGATGCCCATCGTTCAAGATTGCCGGATGAAGGTCTTGGAAATCCCAGGTCAGAACTGATCTCTTTGAATATATTGATCAGGCTGGGTGGAAATTCAACTCCCTCGCGTACTGAAAAGCAAAGACCATGCGCCTGTCCTGGCCCATGGTATGGATCCTGGCCAATAATAACAGCTTTTAACCTGTCAATCGGACACAGGTTGAATGCATTGAAAATCAGACTTCCCGGAGGATAGACGGTGGTGACTTTGTATTCCTGCTTCACAAATTCGGCGAGCCTGATAAAATAATCCTTGTCAAACTCATCTCTAAGCCTTTCTTTCCAGCTGGGATCAATTTTTACATCCATCGCATACATGTTTAACTGAACATCCTTGCTAATTTACTAAATGATGACATTATTAAAAAGAGATGGGCTGTCGTTTCTCGACAGCCCATACCCGCGTTTCACCCTCACAACCTAAACTAAAAACTGCTTTAACTATCAACTGAATATTAGAATATTACAAATTATTATGCAATTCTTATATTCACATATCAAAATTACACAATAATTAATCTATAACCTAAAAAAATATGTTAACAATGTGTTATTAGTTATAAACATTTAACACATCTTCCGGATAAAAATTTTATAAAAACAACAACCAAGCTAAAAATCTTTATGCTATGGCTGATAAGGTAATTAACATTGTCCTGAACATAATTTGTGGAGAGTGGGCTAAATATTAACTTTGCGATAAAACCAGATATGGCAACGGAAATAGAGAGAAAGTTCCTTGTAAAAGGCGAATTTCGGGATATAGCGATCAGTAAAACTGAAATATTGCAGCGTTATCTGTCGGTAGATCCTGACAAGACCATACGTTTAAGAATAGCGGGCACAGAGGCATTTCTTACTATAAAGGGTAGGCCCGAAGGCAGGTCAATATCCAGAAGTGAATGGGAATTCCGTATTCCTGTCAGTGACGCTGAAGATATCTTGAGGCTTTGTCTTCCGGGTAAGGTGGTAAAGACACGTTATCTTGTACCTTATTCCGGCCACACCTTTGAAGTTGATGTTTTTCACGAGGACAATGAGGGACTAATAGTGGCGGAACTGGAATTGTCATCTGATGATGAAGTCTTTCATAGGCCGGACTGGTTGGGCCGGGAGGTTACAGGTAATCCGGAATATTATAACGCAAACCTGATAAAATAGTCCTTCCAATTAATTGTTAAGGTCGTCAACTATTCTTTCAATAACGGAAGTAAAGGAATATCGGGCTTCACCGACAGCAGCAACAAAACCGCTGTCAGGGGAAATACACGGATTAGCATTGACTTCGATAACAAAAACATCTTCATTTTTGTCAGTTCGAATATCAACACGTGCATATCCTTTAAGACCAAACAGATTCCAGCATTCGACAGCCGCCTTTTTCAATCCTGTGCGCAGTTTATTGGAAAGAGTGTCGCCGGGAAATTTCCTTACGGTGTTTGCATATTCAAAACTGTCAGGTTCCCATTTCGCTTTAAAATCAACTATTTTAGGCCTGTTATCACCAAAATTAACAAATACTATTTCAGCAGGTGGTAAGACTTCTGGTCCATTTGGTCCGGAAAGGATGCTAATATTGAACTCCCTTCCTTCTATATATTCCTCAATGAACCAATGTGCATCATCAAAACCCTTCAGTTTTTCCTGATCCCCTTTACCTGATTCAAATACAGAATCACCTGTAATGCCAAGCGATCCGTCTTCCCATACAGGTTTGATTATATACTTTGTTCCTTCCTTTAATAACCCTGCTTGTGAAGGTTTGAAGGAAGCAGGATTCTTTATACCTGCGTTTCTCATCATGCTCCCTGCCAGTGTTTTGTTACTGGTTGTGAAGATAGCCTCAAGGGGATTGCCTGAATATGGTATGGAATACATGTTTAGCAACGCTGGTATGAAATAGTTCAGTTCTCCCTTATTGTTGATAGATTCCACAAGGTTGAAGACAAAGTCATATTTCTGTCCGGCCAGTTCCGCTATTTCAGTCATAAAGTTGGATGTGACACCTTTTTTCGATACTTCAATGCCGAGTCCGGACAGGTGAACCCCGATGTGTTCAACCTGGTCGAGAACATCCAGTTCATCAGCATGAGCTTCAACGCCGGGTTCATTATATATGATACAGCACCTTTTCATTTACTTTTTTACCCTTGCTAAGGCGGATTTCATTATCCTTTCTATCAGGGTCTGGTAGTCAATGCCATACATTCTCGATAAAATAGGAAGATCAGAATGCACGGGATTGAGGCCTGCAAGTGGATTTGCCTCTATGAAACAGATCCTGCCGTTTCTGTCGGCTTTGAGATCTATCCTTCCTGCATCAACAGCATTAAGTGCTTTCCATGAACGTACTGCCACATCCCTGCATTCCTTCTCAATATCCTTATCAAGAGGCAAATACCTGCAGTAATCCTGGTAGTTCTCCTTTACTTTAACAGAATAAGGAAGATTATCGGAACATATTATCTCCATACCTCCTATAGTTGTTATATCCGATCCGCTGCCAGTTACACCTACTGTGAATTCCCTTCCCGGAAGATATTCTTCAGCAAGAGCGGGCTGACAAAATTCCTCAGCAATCCATTTGACAGCGGTAATAAGCTCATCCTTTGATCTGACAAGGCTTTTTTCAGTTATGCCCTTGCCGGTACCTTCTGATACAGGTTTTACAAACAGGGGATATTCCAGGGAGCAATTCTCAGCTTCCTTTGCTGTGTTCAGAAGCATACCAGGACTCACAGGGACACCGGCTGCAGCCACAACCAGCTTGGCCAGATGTTTGTTTAACGAAAGGCCCATAATAACCGGGCCGCTGAATACATAAGGTATCCTATACTGATCAAGCAATGCAGGGACAACTGATTCCCTGCCATCACCATACAGTCCTTCGGCAATATTAAAGACCATGTCCCATCTTCTGCCTTCAGACAAAGCTTCAATAAGCTGAAACACGTTTCCAACCAGCTCAGTTTCATACCCTGCTTTTTTCAGGGAATAATCTATGGCATCAATGGTATCCTGCTTGTCAAATTCTGCAGTTTCTTCCATGGAATAACCCTGGTCAAGATACCATGACCTCAGGTCATAAGTCAATCCGATCTTCATTTATCGACTTATTTTTCAGGATATTCACACTGTGTACCCTTGTAGTTACGCAGAACAATGTGCTCACTGTTATGTTCCACCACATAATTCGGCAGTAAAGGGATCTTGCCTCCTCCTCCGGGTGCATCAATCACATATGTTGGCACGGCATAACCACTGGTAAATCCCCGTAATCCTTTGATTATCTCAAGACCTTTTTTTACTGTAGTCCTGAAATGACCTGATCCCGGGATAAGGTCACATTGATAAAGATAATAGGGTCTTACTCTCACCTTAAGTAACCTGTGCATAAGTTCCTTCATTACAGGTACATTATCATTTATGCCTTTAAGCAGAACAGTCTGGCTTCCAAGTGGAAAGCCGCCATCGGCCAGCTTGTTGCAGGCCCTGGAACATTCATCGGTTATTTCTTCCGGATGTGAAAAATGAAGACTGAAAAATAATGGGTGGTATTTTCTCAGAATATTTATAAGGTTGTCTGTAATGCGCATCGGCAACACTGCAGGAACACGTGTTCCTATCCTGATAATCTCAATATGTTCAATATTTCTGATGTGTGACAGAATATAGTCCAGTAATTCATCAGATAGAACTAGCGGATCGCCTCCACTGATCAGGACATCCCTCACTTCTTTATGAGTGGCAATATAATTAAACGCTCTCTCATAGTCCTGCCTGCCCAGCTTGTCCAGTTTACCAACTGAATGAGAACGTGTGCAATACCTGCAGTAATTTGAACATACTTGTGTGACAGTAAACAGAACCCTGTCAGGATACCTGTGTACAACACCTTTAACAGGCGAAAAAGATTTTTCGTGCAACGGGTCTGAATGCTCACCTGAAGTCTCAATCAATTCCTCAACAACCGGAATAACATTTCTGCGAAGAGGATGCGAAGATTTAGTGTTATATATCAATGAAGCAAAATATGGAGTTATCCTCATGGGAAGCCGGCCCTTCAAATTATTAATAGCCAGGATCTCCTTTTCTGTAAGCTTCATTATCTTATTCAGATCTTCAATGCCGGTGAAAGCATTTCTTAGTTGCCATTTCCAATCATTCCAGGATTCTGTAGTCGCTTGAGGGAAGTAACGGTGCATAAAACCCGTACTTCGGTTGCTAACTAACTGGTTTGGGATTACATTTTGCGAAAATATCATGGTTTTCGCGCCAGGTTCTTCATCAGAAGAACAACCCACGAGGCGACTTTCACCGAGGAATGTCGTAGCCTCATTCTTGTTAGCATTCATGACTGATGATGAGTTATTTCACCTTTTTCTTTTTTAATTGTTTTCTTTGTTAATAACTGTTTTTCTAAAAATATTTAGGTGCGAATGTAAATAATCTATAAATATGTTGAATCATTCGACCGCCAGAAATATTAACTTATTTTTAATTTTATAAACATGAAAATTCCAATAATGTTTAACAGTACGCCAAATAAATGATATTTAGATTGTTAAATATTGTTTCTCTATTAAAAAAGCGGATAATATACGATGCTTTTTAATACAATTATTTTTCGAACGATAAAAAAATCTTTCCTGTGCAATTTTAATGACTGCATTTTTCTTCGTAAAATCTCTTTTTTTTACAATATCACTTAAAATCTTAGTGTTACAATTCAGCTATTTTAACTGTATTTCATATTTTTGATCATTTATGCTACAGATATACCTTCAGATAGTTCAGGAAAGAATAAAGCAGGACTTGTCACATTCTTTCCGGGCAGGAAAGTAATACTCATCCAGGTCAGATATGAGTAAGATCTATATATCCGACAGACGTCGGAAAATGATAAAAACATTGTTTTCTGATATTTCGGAAGCCATTGCCGGTTCTGAACAGGACTTTACGGAAGGAAGACTGGGAAGAGCCATACTGCTTCTTTCAATACCTGCTGTCCTGGAAATGGTTATGGAATCAGTATTTGCAATAGTTGATATCTTTTTTGTCTCACGCCTGGGAGCGGACTCCGTAGCTACAGTAGGAATAACGGAGTCAATGATGACGATAATATATGCTATATCGATTGGGCTTGGAACAGCAACTACTTCTATGGTTTCGCGGCGAATAGGAGAGAAAAAACCGGAAGAAGCGTCAAACACAGCTTTCCAGGCAATCCTGATAGGTCTTACCGCAGGTATATTAATTGGTATCCCCGGTGCTTTATACAGTAAAGAGCTGCTTGGTCTTATGGGTGCTTCGGATATTATTGTGAACAGGTTATCAGTTTATGCTACTTTGATGCTTGGTGGAAACATAGTGATAATGATGCTTTTTATTATCAATGCCGTTTTCAGAAGCGCTGGCGATGCTGCAATAGCTATGAAAATGTTATGGCTTGGAAACCTTATCAATATAATTCTTGATCCCTGTCTTATATTCGGCATCGGATTTTTCCCGCGAATGGGTATTTCCGGTGCTGCACTTGCTACAATAATCGGCCGGGGAACTGCTGTCGCCGTACAATTTTACCTTCTTTTCTTTGGAGGAAAAAGAGTTCAGCTTAAGTTAAAGACCATGTATGTGAACCTCAGGGTCATGATGCGTCTCTTGAAATTATCAACAGGTACTATAGGACAGAATCTGATAGGTACAACAAGTTGGATAGGTCTTTTCAGGATTGTATCTATTTTTGGCAGTGAAGTAGTAGCAGGTTACACTATAGCACTAAGGATAATAGGGTTCACTCTGATGCCATCATGGGGTATAAGTAATGCAGCTTCCACCCTGGTCGGACAAAACCTGGGTGCAGGTAAACCTGCAAGGGCAGAACGTTCGGTGTGGGTGACGGGCCGGGTCAACATGATAATGCTGGGCGTTATAGGAGTGGTCTTGTTTTTGGCTCCTGAATTTTTTATAAGGATTTTCATAACCAACGATGATGTTATTCGTGCAGGAGCCATGGGACTTATGGTAATCAGTACAGGCTATATTGCCTACGGACTCGGGATGGTTCTTGTCAATTCATTCAACGGGGCAGGAGATGCCACTACTCCTTTGATAATAAACTTCTTTGCATACTGGCTGCTTGAAATTCCACTTGCATGGATACTTGCCATGAATGCCGGAATGAATGAAACAGGTGTTTTTATTTCCATCGTCATTGCAGAAACTGTACTGACTGTCGTATCGTGGCTGGTTTTCAGGCGTGGAAAATGGAAGCTCAGAGTTATCTGATTACCAGAAAATCCAGTATTAATCAACCTGTTCAGATCCCGTATCGCGTCGCAGTCTCTTGATAGTGCTCCTGTTGTGTTTGTCTTCCAGTCTTTTTAGCCTCGATGACCGGGTAGGGGATGTTGGTTTACGTTTTTTACGCACTGTGAGGGCACGGGAAAGCAAATCATAGAATCTTTCTTTAGCCTCCTCACGATTCGAGAACTGAGATCTTTCCGATTGTGCAGTAATAATTACTTCACCTTCCTTATTAATTCTGTTACCAAGCTTTGAAAAAGCCAGTGACTTTTCATCCTCACTTAGCAACAAGGTCGCTTTAATGTTAAACCTAAGTTCTACTTTTGTATTTACCTTATTTACATTTTGTCCTCCCGGACCTCCACTGCGTGTAGCAGTGAAAACAAATTCACTTTCAAAATCCCTCTCTTTTAATGCCTCAGGTTCCATTTTAAGAATTCATTTTACAGGAAAAATATTGCAACACCTCCAACACTTACAAAAGACCCGATAAGCTCGGCTATTGTTACTTTCTGTTTATAAATTAAAATAGAAGGCAGAATAATGAATACAGGGACCAAAGCCATGATGGTAGACGCGATCCCTGCCTCTGTATATTTTACAGCTATTAGCGAAAAAGAGACTCCCAGGAATGGACCAAAAAAAGAACCTACCCCTGTCAAAATCATACCATGCCTGTTTTTAAGAGCTTTCCTGACATTCCCCCACCTTGCAAGGATAGTTACAAGCATCGTGTAGCCTGCAATACCGGCTATTATTCTTATCTGTGTCGCTGCAAAAGGGTCATAACCTTTCATGCCAAGTTTGCTTAAAACAAGTCCGAGTGCCTGCCCAACAGCACCGCCCAAGGCTAACAAGATACCAGACGGCTTAAGTTTTAAAGCAAGTTTTTCACCTTTTCCCTTTCGGCCAAAAATTGCCATGGCTATACCACAAAATGTAAGTGTCATGCCCAGGTAATGGAAGAGTGTCATGCGTTCACCAATTATAAAATAGCTGAAAAATGCAGTTATTGGCGGTACTAGTGTCATGATAAGCATGGCAAACCTGGAACCTATCACTGTATACGATTTAAAAAGGAAAAGATCGCCGAAAACGAAGCCTATAAGCCCGGATAATGAAAGCCATATCCAGTTATCTTCAGTTGCATCTGAAGGCAGAAGAATACCCCTGTGTATAACAGTAAAAAGACTAAGAAACAGAAATCCAATAATGAGCCTGATTATATTTACCGATAATGAGCCTATTTTGAGACTGGCCGACTCAAATGACAATGATGTGGCAGTCCAGAAAACAGCAGTCAGGAGTGCCGCAAATTCGCCGGCATGTTCAGTAAAAAAGTTCATGATAATATTTCCTGCACCTGGCAGGTATTAAAAAGACTATAGTGCGTTTTTATATCTGCGTCCTTACTCCTTACTTTCAAAGATATAATCCCCTGAACCTGCTTCCATCACCAGGTTCTTTCCGTCTGTCTTTATATTTTCAAGGTATTTATTCTCCCTGATTGGTTTTCCATGTTCAGTCAGGCTTTCCGGATCAATACCTGGAAGTATAATGGTGGCAACAGTATTGGCCGGTATCTTCACTGTAAATATAAGCATGCCGTCTTTTCTTTTCCAGCCCGATCCTATTGTTCCGTACGAGCTTTCAAATGTTGCCCTGCAGTACTTCATTCTTTCAGTCGGATGTGGGTGAATAATGATATGCTTGTAACCGGCTCCTTTTGTATCGATACCTGCAGCCACCCTGTACATCCAGTCACCAATAGCACCATAGGCATAATGATTGAATGAATTCATCCCGGCATCCTCGAAAGTGCTGTCCGGTTTTTCTCCATCCCATCTTTCCCAGATTGTGGTAGCACCCATTTTAACAGGGTAAAGCCATGAAGGATATGTCTCCTGGAGAAGAAGATCATACGCGACATCTGTATAGCCATTGTCAGACAATACATGACACAGGTAGGGTGTTCCGAGGAAGCCTGTTGAGAGGTGGTCCCTGCGGCTTTTTATATTGGCCACAAGGAATTCAGCTGCATTATGGTCGAGGTTCTCAGGCAGTAGTTTGAACATAAGTGCAAGTACATACGAAGTCTGAGAATCAGTTCCAACCCTTCCTGCCCTGGTCACATACTGATAAATGAATACATCTTTTATTTTGTTAAACAAATCAGAATATGATTTCTCATCATCTGTTTTTCCCAGTACACCTGCTGTTCTGGCCAGCAGACTTGTGGAATATGCATAGAATGCCGTTGCGATAAAATCATGGTCTGTATATCCGTCGGGTGCGGTATGATTATAGAGAGGAGGATGATAGAACAGCCAGTCCCCGTACTTGCTTCCACCTTTCCAAATATAGCTGCTTCCGGCTTTCTTTCTTATATATTCCACCCAGGCCTTCATGCTTTCATATTGATTCTCCAGGATCTGCTTATCACCATAAACAAGATACATTGTCCATGGGGCAATAACAGCCACATCTCCCCATCCGGCCGATGGAACGGCGGTAACAGCATCCTGAGGGTTGAGTACATCAGGTATTACATCGGGGACCGCTCCGCCCGGCTTCTGATCTGCTGCCACATCTTTCAGCCATTTTGTAAAAAATGCTGATACATCGAAGTTAAATGCTGCAGTTCTGCAAAAGGCCTGTGCGTCACCGGTCCAGCCAAGTCTTTCGTCTCTCTGAGGACAGTCTGTGGGTACATCAACAAAATTGCCCTTTTGTCCCCATTGAATATTATGCTGAAGCTGATTTACCAGCGGATTTGAACACTCAAAAGTGCCGGTCTGTGGCATATCGGTATGAACAACCATGCCGGTCAGATCATCCGTGGTAAGTTCTCCGGGATAACCGGTAACCTTAACATACCTGAATCCCATGAAGGTAAACCGCGGTTCATAGACCTCTTCACCTTTACCGGAAAGGGTATAGGTGAGCTGACATCTGGCAGACCGAAGGTTAGCAGTATAAAATTCACCAAATTTATCAAGCACTTCAGCATGATTAAGTGTAACGACAGTGCCTTTATCGCCTTTAACCTTCAGCCTGATCCATCCTACCATATTCTGTCCCATGTCGACCAGCAGATCTCCTTTGGGAGAACGGAAGATCCTGGCAGGCTTTATCTCCTCTGTTATTCTTACAGGATAGCTTTGCGAAGAGATCAGGTTGCTGTTGTTATATTTTCCTATCCTGACATTTTTCCAACCTGAGTCATTATATCCAGGCAGATCCCATCCAGTAAGTTCTTTTGTGGCATCATATGTTTCACCATTGTAAATATCGTTCATCCTGATAGCACCATTTCGTGTTGCTTTCCATGAGCTATCACTTATTATGGTTTCCTCCGTGCCATCAGTGAACTTAATTACCATCTGGAGAAACACCCCGAGCGTCTTTCCGTATATGGCCCAGTTATCCCCCCAGCCAAGAGTTCCCCGGTACCATCCGTCACCCAGAACGGCGCCAATAGCATTTTTGCCTTTTTTAAGCATAGGTGTGACATCATATACCTGGTACTGGAGTCTTTTATGGTATGATGTCCAGCCAGGTGTCAGAAACTGATCGCCTGCTTTCTTACCGTTAATGTGCAGTTCATAAAAACCATGGGAGGTGGCATATATCCTGGCACTGGCAATTTTCCTGGTAAGTAGAAATTCTTTCCTGAAATAAGGGGAAGGAGGGTATTTCATTGTATCGCCTGGCAATTCGATCCATTGAGCTTTCCATTCATCAATTGAAAAAAGCCCTGTTTCAAAATATGCAACATCACTCCATCCCGATGAGTTTCCATTGTTATCCCATACCTTTACCTGCCAGTAATATCGCTGAGCTGATTTAAGTGGTTTGCCTCCGTATGAGAGCAGAACCGATTCCCCGGATTCTGTCCTGTCTCTGTTCCATACCATCGAGGAAGAACGGAATCGCGGACTGGTTGATATACGTATTGAATATGCAGTTTGCATTACTCCATTATCATCTGATACCAGTTTCCAGGAAAACCTGGGTACTGAAGTTCCAATACCTACAGGATTTGTTCTATGTTCGCATGACAGATCCATAACTGAGAGTTTCTGTCCGTTAATGAATGTGAATAAGAATAGAAAAGCGATAATAAGTCTGATTGATTTCATGATTGCATCAGGTTTGTTAACAATTATCAAGATTATAAAAAAATGTCCTAATAAAAAAGTCATCTAATTATCATTTTCATAGATGAAAGTTTATAAATTGCAGTTTACTTAAATCAGAACACAGAATACAATATGAATCCGGTTGCTGGTATATTACTTATCGCTCTTGGCAGTATTGGTGCTGCGAGTTTTTATGTGCCCTTTAAAAAGGTTAAAATATGGGCCTGGGAATCCTACTGGCTTAGTCAGGGTGTGGCAGCCTGGCTTATCGCGCCCTGGGTCTTTGCCCTGCTTTTCGTTCCTCATGGTGAGTTATTGAATATTATAAAAGAATCACCTGTGTCTGCCAGGCTTATGGCCATGTTTTTTGGTGCGCTGTGGGGATTCGGCGGACTTACATTCGGTTTGAGCATCAGGTATCTTGGTGTTGCTCTTGGGCAGAGTATTGCGCTTGGGTTGTGTGCAGCTTTTGGGACACTCATTCCACCAATTGTGGCAGGAGACAACCTTTTTTCTTCAACAGCAGGCATACTGACTGTTGTGGGGGTGGCGATTACAGTTGCCGGTATTGCTGTTATTGGATATGCAGGTTCGCTCAAAAGCCGGGAAATGACAGACGAAGAAAAGAAAGCTGCCGTACAGGAATTCGCCCTTAAGAAAGGCCTCCTGATCGCTGTTTTTGCAGGTATAATGAGCGCTTGCTTTAACTTTGGATTTGAAGCTGCGAAGCCGATAGAAAATGTGGCACTGGATCACGGTACAAATCCCTTGTTCCAAAAGAATCCTTCTTTGATTTTCATTCTGCTGGGCGGATTCATCACAAATCTGGCTTACTGTGGATATCTCAATATAAAGAATAAAACTTACAGGGATTATTTTACAGTTACTGGTAGTGTATTCTTTAATAATATATTCTTTACGTTCCTGGCAGGATTTCTCTGGTTCCTGCAATTCCATTTCTTTGGTATGGGATCCAGTAAACTGCCCCAGGGTATGGCAGTTTTCGGGTGGAGTATACTGATGGCTCTAAACATTGCTATAAGCAACATATGGGGTATCTTTCTGAATGAGTGGAAAGGAGCCGGTCGCAAAACTATAGTTGTTCTTACTATTGGTATTGTGATTCTTATTTTATCAACATTTGTGGTTAAACTTGGATAATGGCTATGACGACAAAACGAACCGGATTTAAAATGAAACTTCTTCCTGGTTACAGAGAGGAATATAAAAAGCGACATAATGCTATTTGGCCTGAGCTTGTGGCTTTGCTGAAAAAGAACGGGATATCCAATTATTCTATTTTTCTTGATGAAGAAACGAATTATCTGTTTGCGTACCAGGAACAGTCGGGGGACACATCATCACAGGACCTGGGAAAGTCTGATATTGTGAAAAGATGGTGGTACTATATGGCTGACATTATGGAAACCAATCCTGATAATTCGCCTGTAACGATACCACTAAAGCAGGTGTTTTACATGGAATAGTGTTAACCGCTGATATCGTTAAAGCAATTATTGCAGTAGCCTGCATTTTCCGGATGGAATAAATGAAAAGCAGATGGTTGCAAATAAAGCTAAAAAGAAGAATATAAAATAACCGAAATGAAAAAGAATCAAATTGAAAAAGCGTATGAACTGGCGAAAGAACAATATGCACAGATTGGTGTGGATACAGAGAAGGTTCTTTCTGAATTGGACAAGATAAATATCAGCCTGCACTGCTGGCAAACGGATGATGTCGGTGGTTTTGAGAAGCCTGACGCTGTACTTGGTGGCGGCGGAATACAGGCTACCGGTAATTTCCCTGGCAAAGCAAAAACTATAGAACAAATGAAAGCCGACCTTGATATGGCAATGGCTTTAATGCCGGGTAAACAGCGCCTGAATCTTCATGCTATTTATGGTGAATTTGAAGGTAAACTCGTGGACCGCGACCAAATTGAAATCAAACATTTTCAGGGATGGATTGACTGGGCCATGGAAAGAGGAATCGGACTTGATTTTAATTGCACATGTTTCTCACACCCTTACGCTGACGACGGGTTCACATTATCCAGCAAGGATGAGAAAATACGGGGATTCTGGGTGGAACATACGAAACGCTGCCGTGCCATTGCTGCAGAAATGGGAAAGCAACTGGGCACACCTGCTGTTCATAACATCTGGATCCCTGACGGTATGAAAGAAACTGCTGTTGACAGGTATACTCTGCGTAAGATCCTTAAAAAGTCTCTTGATGAAATATTTGCTGTAAAATATCCTTCCAAATACCTTAAAGATTCGGTTGAAAGCAAATTATTCGGCATAGGATCTGAATCGATGGTGGTTGGTTCTCATGATTTTTACCTGGGATATGCTGTGACCAATAATACAATGATCACTCTGGATAATGGTCATTTTCATCCTACAGAACAGGTAGGAGATAAGATATCATCGATTCTTCTTTATGTTGATGAACTATTGTTACACCTAACCAGGGGAGTGAGATGGGATAGTGATCATGTCCTGACCTTTAATGATGAATTATTGCTTATAGCCCAGGAAATAATAAGGAGCAAGGCCTTGAGTCATGTGAATATCGGGCTTGATTATTTCGATGCCAGCCTTAATCGCGTCGGGGCATATGTCATTGGAACCCGTTCAGCTCAGATGGCATTTTTGTATGCTTTGCTCGAACCTCATCAAATGCTTGTTAAGTTTGAGGAAGAGGAACGGAACTTTGAAAAACTTGCTTATCTCGAGCTACTTAAGTCGATGCCTTTCGGAGCGGTTTGGGATTTTTATTGCCTGAAAAACAATGTGCCTGCCGGGGAAGACTACATTGATGAGATAAAAAAATACGAAAAAGATATTCTTTTAAAAAGATAGTATATAAGTGTTACCTTTACACTAATTAACAAACATTGTTGGCATTTTTAGTTAACTAACTGGGCAATGAAGGATATTGTTATTGCAATTTTTGATATCGGTAAGACTAATAAGAAAGTATTGCTGTTCAACGAGGAATTCCATATTATATCGGAGACAGAGAAACAATTCAAGGAGGTTCTCGATGATGATGGCTTTGAGTGTGATGATATTGACAATATCGAAGGATGGATTAAAGAGACACTGGTCTCTCTTCTGGAATCTGACAAATATGAGCTTAAAGCAGTTAATTTCACCACCTATGGCGCAACAATTGCTTACCTCGATGAAGACGGAAAGAGGCTGACACCTGTTTATAATTATCTAAAACCTATGGATGAGAAGATTCAGGAGAGTCTTTATAAGCGCTACGGAGGGAGAGATGAATTTTGTCGCAGGACTGCTTCCCCTGCTCTGGGTATGCTCAATTCAGGGATGCAGGTTATGTGGTTGAGGTCGGTGAAGCCTGAAGTTTTTGCCAGTGTCAGGCATATTTTGCATTTTCCCCAGTACCTGTCATACATACTTACAGGAAAAATATGTTCGGAACATACCTCTATCGGTTGTCATACAGCTTTGTGGGATTTTGATCTGATGAAATATGACCGCTGGACTGAAAATTACGGACTTAACCTGCCGGAACCTGTTCCAGTAGGTACTTTATATGAAGTTGAGATGGAGGGGAAGAAAGTGAATGTGGGGATCGGTATTCACGACAGTTCTGCTTCCCTGGCACCATATTTTTCAGGCAATAAAGAAAAATTCATTTTGTTGTCAACTGGTACATGGTGTATTAACATGAATCCCTTTAATGATGAGATACTGACTGCAGACCAGCTCGAACGTGATTGCCTGTGTTATTTGAGTATAAGTATGAAACCTGTTAAATCATCACGCCTTTTTCTCGGCCATCTGCACGAAGAAGCCCTTAATTATCTTACAATACATTTTGGGAAACCTGAAGATTATTATAAGAAGGTAAAGGTTGATAGGGTTCTGTCTGATGCTATGAATGAAAGGTTCAGGGGTGAAACTGTGTTCTTCATTTCTGACGGATACGTTCATGAACTAAGAGAAAATATTGACATGTATGTATTTGGTTCCTATGAGCAGGCATATCAACAGCTTATGAATGAACTTGCTCATCTGACAGTGGAATCAGTTCGTCTTATTCTGCCTGAAAGAGATGAGACCAGGAATATTTATATAACCGGAGGCTTTTCTAAAAATGTACTTTTTGTAGACCATATAGCGAAAGCTTTTCCATCAAAACAGGTTTATATATCTGAAATTGCTAATGCTTCAGCGCTTGGTGCGGCTCTTGTTGTGTCAGGATCAGATCGTGCCCCCAACCTCGGTCTGACACGGTGTGTGTCGTAATTAAGCACCTATTTATCAATTACATATATGAAAAAAAAATTATTAATTCATGCCCTGCTTTTACCTGGTTTATTGTTAGCCTGTGAAAAGACTGTTGACAATACTGCACCCGGCGAAGTTGTTATAAATGAACTGATGCCCGTAAATTCTACTACGGCAGCTGATCAGAACGGTCAGTATGACGACTGGATAGAATTATATAATAAATCATTTAACAGTATAGATCTGTCCGGATATTACCTGTCTGATAACATAAAGAAAAACCTTAAATGGAAATTCCCGGAGGGGGTATCAATAACAGGAAACGGCTACCTGATAATATGGGCTGATGATGATACTGCCCAGGCAGGACTGCATGCAAATTTCAAGCTGTCTTCTGCAGGGGAGGAGGTTGCGCTGTCGCGGGCCGACGGGAAAATAATAGACCAGGTCACTTTTCCTTCACAATCCCTTGAACTTTCATATTCACGGATACCAAATGGTACAGGTGACTTCAGATGGATGATACCAACTTTCAACAGGGATAATGATACCAAATGAATCACTAATAACCGTTTTTCTTTTATAATGCCGGCAATATCATTGCCCGGTAAAAAGTAATTTGCTTTTTTTACGCTTATGATCGACGATTCAGATATTAAAAATGCTCTCATAGACCTTAATCCTGTCGGCCTTCAGGAAATCAACTCCTTAAGCATGATGGACCGTGTTGAAGTCAAATATATATTTCCGGTTAATAAGATGAGTGCTCTGATCAGACTTTTGAAGGATAACTACCGGGTTCTGGAAATAAAGAACACAAGGGCATTACCATATAATACCACATACCTTGATACATCTGACTATTTGTTTTATAACCAGCATACCAGGGGAGAGTTCTCACGTCATAAAATACGTTACAGGAGATATGAGATTAACGGTGATTCTTTTCTTGAGATCAAAATGAAGACCAATAAGAAGAGGATTATAAAATGGAGAATTGAAAATTCCTTTGAACCTGGCGTTTATAATGAAGATGCTGAGGATCTCATTGGCCTGTATCTTCCTGTTAGTTCATCCTTGCTCAGCCCTTCATTGATAAACCGGTTCAATAGGATAACGGTGATAGGGAAGGAAACGGATGAAAGGATCACTCTTGATTACAATATTAATTTTACCGATCCGAATTCCGGTTCCTATACAGAAATGCCATACCTGGGGGTAATCGAGATGAAGAATACAGGGTTTTCACAGTGTTCTCCATTTAATAGTATAGCCAAAAGCCTGAATATTTATCCGGAAGGATTCAGTAAATATTGCACGGGCAACGCCATTCTTAAAACAGGACTCAAAACCAACATGATAAAACCAAAAATCTTATTGCTAAATAAAATAGAAAATGAATACATTAAATCTTGTAGCAACTGAAGTGGGGAAATTAGCTCTTCTTGATACTGAGCATGTCTCAAACCTTCTTGATATGATATGGCGTTTTTCTCTAAACCTCGTTGTGATACTGATCCTTGTACGCTGGCTTTATTTTTCAACTTCAAAACGCAAGGATTACCTTTTCACCTATATTCTGATATCAAGCATTATCTTTCTTCTATGCTACCTTCTGGAAAAGGTAATGCTTCAGATCGGTTTTGCTCTGGGCCTGTTTGCCATTTTCGGCATTATCCGTTACCGTACTCTTACTATTCCCATCAAAGAGATGACATATCTCTTCCTGATAATTGGTATTTCCGTTATCAATGCCCTGGCAGATACTTCATCCGATATTCTCGCAATAATATTCACAAACCTTATAGTAATATTAATTACTTACGGACTTGAAAAAAGATGGTTGATGAGACATGAGACCTCAAAGGTTATTATATATGAAAAGATCGAACTGCTTAAACCAGGTCATGCTGAAGATCTTATTAATGATCTGCAGGAGAGGACTGGTATACCGGAGATACTTCGTGTTGAAATAGGGGAGATTGATTTTCTCAGGGATATCTGCCACCTGATTATCTATTTTGAAACAACGGATAACGACGATTTTGGACCTAACCTGGTTATGCATAAGAAGGAAAACGATGAAAGCTATTAGACAATATTTATTACCATCGTTTCTCCTGTTATTACTTCTTCAGCCTGCACTCGGACAGGATAAAGATTTTGGGCTCTGGTACGGGATAAGCACCAGCATGTCAGTTAAGAAGAAATTTGAGCTGGAGCTGCAGACACAGCTGCGGACTTTTGACAATGCATCCAGGATAGATGAAGGCTATCTTGAAGGAGGAGTTGAATACAAATGGTGCAAATATGTTTCTCTTGCATTAAAATACAGGTTTGCCGAAGTGTATGAAAAAGACCTTGATTATCATGTCCGTCATAAGTGGTTCGCTGATATTAAATCCGGCTGGGAAACAGGTAATATTGATCTCTCAGGTCGTTTAAGGTTTCAGCGGGAGGACAAAACATATTTCGACAGTGAAAGTGACAAGATTCCCGATTATCACGGAAGGATAAAGCTGAAAGCAGAATATAAAACTCCTTCCTTCCCGGTAAATCCCTATATAAATATAGAATCATTTATCCAGATGTTTCAACCTGTTGAAAAACGTATTGACAAGTGGAGATTTGGAGCAGGAATAACTTATAAGATAGCAAAGAAACAATCGATAGATGCTGAATATATATTTCAGCGCGATTATGCTCCGCATCTTTCAAACATAAGCCTGGTAACCGTTGAGTACAAATTGAAATTTAAATGATGGCCAGGCTGATACAGCTGAAGCTTGGACTTTCCTGTCCTGTCTTTTGCCGGAAACCTACACGCTTTCCCTTAATTGGTAAAGAAGAGAATCATGCCAACAGCTGCTGCTGTGATGAAAATTGCAATAGGGATACTTACCATTAATACCTGTCTTTTGTTTGATGTAATGTGTACCCAGGATTTCCGGAGATTCCTCAGACTCAGATAAAATCCTGTTAGTAAGAGAACTGCCTGGAACCATGGTATATACCTGGGGAGGAACTGATGCCAGGGTATACCGGCTGTACCAAAGAAATCCCAGCCCCATCCGAAGGGATCTGAAGCAGATTGAATGATGAATGTAATGTTTACAAAAAGCATCGGTATGACAAAGGCAATCCACATCAGAAGTCCGAAAGGAAGAAGCACTCCTGCATATTGCATAAATACTTCTTTGACAGAACAGGTAATATTGGATATTTTCTTGCCCGCAAGTGAAAGCATGTATATAACTCCGGGTATGACCAAAAGAACAGAAGTCCACATTAACAGCGCATATACAGCAAACAGGTTCCAGTTATGTTTGTCCACAATATTTATATAGTCGCGTACTGCAGGCCATGGGCCAAGATACAGTATGCTGTAAATAAAGGCAATAGTAAAGGTGGCAATGTAAAGCCATGCCTCGCTGAGATTACGTGTTCCTTTCTCTCTTCCGAAAGGCCGGACATAGATACTGACATTATCATATGTACAGCTTCTCAGGCATTCCAGACACAGACCGCAATCTGAGCTTTCATTTATTTCACCAACATTCAGTCCGTATGGACAGGCCCAGCCACTTGTGTTACCTTTCTGACAATAACGGGGTTTGCACTGGTCACAAACCTCCTGAGACTTATTCCTGAGAGTAATAGTGCTCATTCTGGCATAGGGCCCTACGAAGACACTTATCGGGCATACATACCTGCAGAATGCTCTCAATTCAAATATCCCCGACATCACAGTAGGAACTATCAGTAACATCAGGACCGTAATACCTGATACTTTCGGTATGGCAACCAGAGTTGTCGAAAATGTTGCCAGAACCAGGAAGACAAGAAGCCTGAACCAATTAGTACTTAATGCCCTGGGCCATTTAAGGAAGAGTCCGGAAAATTTATTGTTATAGTTCCCTGTTTTGCCTTTTAATGGATTAAAAAAGGATTTTCGCTGTATGAGGTCCCCGAAAAAGGGCAGTGGACATATGGTGCACCAGAATCTTCCCAGAAACGGGGTTATGACAGCCACAAGGGCGAAAAGCCATATGGCCCACATCATCAGAACACCCAGATTCCTGCCAGACACTTTAGTGCCAAAGACAGATGTCAGGATAACAATATATATCATTACCATGGTAATAGTAACGAGCACAGCCTGGGTATATCTCGATAAAGCTATTTTCTTCAATAGCCCGTTCTTTTTAAATATATCCCTGTATCCTTTGCGCTCATCTTCCGGATCAATAGCCTCACTTCCTGTTTTAAACACAACAGTAAACCAGATAAACAATATCCCGGTAACACATCCCAGGCTGAATACCAGCAGGGTATTCGGAAGGATTATCAGCTTTCCCTGCTCGAAGGCATGCAAAGGACCACACCATACATGGCATCGGTAATTGCTTTTGGATATAAGGTAATTAAAGATACCCGGATGCCTTGCCACCAGCATGACTTCCTTTGTTATAACCGGCTTACTTGTCGGATCACTGACCTTAAAAACACTCACAGTGTTATCGGCAGGATAGACCTTGACATCAATATCGAATTCCTCGAGATAGAATGAATGTCCGGTATCATCAGACGAGAATGTCAGCAGTAGAGTGTCTCCCCTGTTACATCTTATGACATATGGGTCTTTTCCATAGCGGAAACTTCTTATATGAATCTTTCTTGTGGTCGGTTTTTTGGTAAAAAACTGTGCAATCACAGCCGGTATCAATCCAAATACCAGTATGACAATAAAATTATTAAGATTATTTCTTAATAGCTTCATTCAAAAAACCAATTATTTATCAGGCTATTAAAAACGGGCCAGTTTTTATTTCTTTTACTTTCAATGATAACTAATATATTTTTAAATTTCGCTGCCTAAAAGCACATTTAAATTATTTTTGCGAAGTATTAAATATTCACTTGTTCTAATAACAGGAAAAAAGATGTCAAAAAATAGTGGACTGAAAGGGAAACGTAAAAAAGGCCTAACAACGTATATTTTTATATTACTTGTAGTTATTATATTTGTCGGTATTCCTTACCTCCTGGTAAGTTACCAGGCAAGTCAGAAAGGAATGACCAGAAGTGAAGTTATAACCAGGATATTTAAACGATCGGTTGCCGGACGAGAAACACAAACAGGAAAGGGAAGCAGTACAGAAGGAGCAACAATTCATTTTCTTGATCCTGTAGCAATTGGTCAGTCATTTACAGAACCTCCGCTTATCTCACATGTGCAGCCTGCTGACCTTGATAAGGACGGATTGCTTGATGTTGTGGTATGCGATTGCAAGAGCAATGCCGTGAGCTGGATCAGGCAATATCCGGAAGGTGTCTACAATGAATCAGTCATTGCGGATGGTTTTGTTGCACCAGCTCATGCGCAGGTACTCGACTTTGATAATGATGGTGATAACGATGTGATAGTTGCCGTTCTTGGATTATTATTTCCAAACAATGATAAGATAGGCTCTGTACTCATTCTGGAAAATGATGGAACCAACCATTTTATAAAACACGTTATAGCGGAGAAGATTGCCCGCGTATCAGATGTCAGGGCAGGTGACCTGGATAATGATGGTGATCTTGATCTGGCCGTTGCCCAGTTCGGTTATGATGACGGCGAAACACGATGGATGGAAAATCTTGGAAACTGGAAGTTCACGAGTCATAGTCTTCAGAGCCTTTCAGGTCCGATAAATGTTGAAATTGTTGACATTGACAAAGATGGGGATAATGATATTATCTCACTGGTAAGCCAGGAGTGGGAGGAAATATTTTGTTTTATAAATGAGGGTAATAAAAAATTTACACCAAAACTCCTGTGGGGTTCAAGCAATGAGGATTTTGGCTCAAGTGGCATCTATATTACCGATCTGAATAAGGATGGCAAGGATGATATTTTATATACCAACGGTGATGCATTTGATTATATACCTCCACAGGGCCGTCCCTGGCATGGTGTACAGTGGCTTGAGAATAAAGGAGGTTTAAACTTTGAGTATCACAGAATATGTGACTTTGTAGGTGCCTATAATGCACGACCTGTTGATATTGACTTCGATGGTGATCTTGATATATTTGTCGTAAGCGGGTTTAATCTCTGGGAAAACCCAAAGGCGCAGAGTTTCATATGGCTTGAAAACACCGGTAATATGCAGTTCATTCGACATAATATTGCAGGTTCCCCGACTCATCTGCTTACCCTTGAAACAGGGGACTTTAATAATGATGGTCAGCCTGATTTTGTGACAGGCGGGATGCATGCTTATCCTCCATATGACAGGATGAGCAGGGTAACCCTCTGGCTGAATAACGGCAAACTATCAAAAAAGAAATAGTAATACCATATAAAGAAGCACCATACCTGTTTCCTAAAAAGACATTTTATATGTATAAAAAACAACTACTCTGTTTCTTGGTGAGTGTATTCATGCTCACACCCGTGGTTTCCCAATCTCATCTGGATCCTGAAAAACAATGGCCCGGCTACAGGGGCTGGCTGGCATCAGGGGTGCATGATAATGCAGGACTTCCTGAATCATTCAGCCTTGATGGCATGGAAAATGTTAAATGGAAGATCGAGGTTCCCGGACTTGGCATATCAAGTCCGGCAATATGGGGCAACAGGATTTTTATTACCACAGCCGTAAGCAAATCAGATAAGAGTGGCCTTAAACCAGGTATATATGGTGACGGTATGCCTGTAGCCGACAATTCCTATCATGAATGGAAAGTGATCTGTATTGACAGGAACACGGGGAAAGTAATCTGGGATAAAACAGCCTGTACAGGAATACCTAAAATTAAGCGGCATCCAAAATCTTCCCATGCTAATTCATCAGTCGCAACCGATGGTAAATATGCAGTAGCATTTTTTGGCTCTGAAGGGCTTTATTGTTATGATTATGACGGGAATCTTGTATGGAAGAAAAATTTCGGCGTGCTTAAATCTGTGGCCTGGGATTATAATGCTGCTGAATGGGAGTTTGCCAGTTCTCCTTTAATTTATAACGGTGTCCTGGTGATCCAATGCGATGTGCTGGAAAATTCATTTATTGCTGCCTTTGATGTTGCAACGGGACGGCAGCTTTGGAAGACAGAACGCGATGAATATCCCGACTGGTGTACACCTGGCATCTATTCTTCCGGAGGAAGAACGATCATTGCCGTGAATGGATTCAAGCACCGCGGAGGTTATGATTTCAAAACGGGAAAAGAGATATGGCGTATGTCCGGCGGTGGAGATGTTCCGATTCCTACACCCGTGGCAGGAAAAGACCTGGTTTATTTTAACAGTGCACACGGACCAAGTTCACCAATAATTGCAATCAGCAAAGATGCAACGGGAGATATTACTCTTCAGCCGGGGCAGGTCAGTAATCAGTATGTCAGGTGGAGCATCCCCAGGGGCGGATCATATATTCATACTATGCTGCTTTACAGAAATCATCTTTATAATGTCAACTGGAATGGTACCGTGGAATGTTTGGAACCTGAGACAGGAAGAATGATCTACAGGGCTAAGTTGGGGAAGGCAAAAAGCTTTGTTGCATCTCCGGTTGCATCCGACGGAAAAATATATATAGTAGATGAAAACGGCACTGTATATATATTAAAGGATGGAGAAACATTCAATAAAATAACAGAGATACCCCTTAATGATGTATGTCTTACAGCTCCTTCAATTGCTGATGGTATGATAGTCTTCCGGACTCAGAGATACCTGATAGGAGTAGGGAAAAAATGACCAGGATTTTAATGTCATTTTGAAGTTATTTGCTTAATTTCACGAACAAGCGTGCCATGATTACATTATGGAACGGTGACCTTAAAATCATATAGAATTACACATGAAAAAGATCTGTTTAAATATCATTTTATCAGCAGTTATATTTTTCGGAGCAATAAACGTGTTCTCCCAGTCAGATACTGGAAGACAATGGACATCATACAGGGGAAGTTTCTCATCCGGTGTGCTGGATAAAGCTGGTTTGCCTGAATCATTTGACCTCAGTACCATGAAGAATATCATGTGGAAGACTGATATACCGGGCATGGGGATCTCGAGTCCTGTAATCTGGGGTAACAGGCTGTTTATCACAACGGCCGTGAGCCAGTCGGACAAAAAAGGCTTCAAACCGGGTATTTATGGAGATGTCACATCAGTTGATGATTCATCGGTACATGAGTGGAAAATACTCTGTATTGATAAGAATAACGGCGGGCTGATCTGGGAAAGGACTGCCTATAAGGGAATACCAAAAATAAAACGTCATCCAAAATCAACCCATGCCAATTCTTCAGTTGCAACTGATGGTAAGTATGTGGTCGCTTTTTTTGGTTCCGAGGGACTCTATTGTTATGATATAAATGGGAATCTTCAGTGGGAGAAAAACTTCGGAGTATTAAAATCAGTTTTCTTCATGATGAAAAATGCAGAGTGGGAGTTTGCCAGTTCACCGGTAATTTACAATGGTATTCTTGTAATACAATGTGATGTACTTGAAAATTCCTTTGTAGCTGCTTATGATGTTAAGACAGGCACGGAACTATGGAGAACATCAAGAGATGAATATCCAGGCTGGTGTACTCCCAATATATATACTAACAATGGGAAGGCATATATAGCATTGAACGGCTACAAGAACAGAGGAGGATATGACCTTGAAACAGGGAAAGAGGTATGGTGGATGTCGGGGGGTGGCGATATTCAAATCCCTACACCTATAATTGGAGACGGACTTATCTATTTCAACAGTGCACACGGACGTTCTTCCCCAATACTTGCAGTTAAAACAAATGCTGTCGGAGACATTACACTATCGGGTAATGAAACATCGAATAAATATGTAAAATGGAGCATACCTCGTGGCGGATCCTATATGCATACCATGCTGTTATACAGGAACCATCTTTATAATGTGAACTGGAATGGGACGGTCACATGCCTCAATCCCCTGACAGGAGCAGAGATTTTCAAAGGTAAGCTTGGAAAAGCCGACAGCTTTATCGCTTCTCCTGTAGCTTCAGATGGTAAGATTTACATAGTTGATGAAAAAGGAATGATCTATCTCTTAAAAGATGGTGAAACCTTCAATGTCCTTGAAGAAATACCACTTGGAGATATTTGTATGACAGCCCCGGCAATCACGGATGGTATGATAATATTCCGTACCCAGCATTTTCTTGTTGCTGCAGGAAAAAAAGACCCGTGATGCTATTCTTTTTTTAATCCTGTCGTCAGTGAATCTCTTGATATTGACCTGATTGACAGTAATAATGCGGCCAGACCGGAAAGCAGAACTCCGGCTACCATCCATGAAAGAAATCCCCATGGTATATCAGCTCTTGTCTTTAGAGATGGAAGCGTGGCGATGAAAGCGGATATTATACCGGATGATAATCCGGCAATCAGTATTGTTAACTGTTCAGAAAATATCATCTTTCTTATTTCCCTGAATGCAAATCCAGTTGCCAGCATCAGTGAAAAATCACGTTTGCGCTGGTTGTAGTTCCTCAGCAGAACAAAACCCAGTCCGGCTATGGCTATTATCATGCCAAAAGCACCAAATACACCGAATACTGCCAGGTAAGTATTTGTAACTTCATAAAAAGAAGCCAGCCTGTCTGTTGTCTTCTGAATATCTATGCCGGTGTTTTCAAATCTTTCCTCAAGAGTGTTTTTATATACATCCATCATTGACGGATCGCCACCTGCCAGCATAATAGTGCTGCCTGAAACAGAAGGAAAATATTTTGTGAAGTCATCCATACCAATGATAACATATCCCTGGAAGACGGATGACTGTAATCCTGCAGCAAGAATTACCTTAAGTGGCTGGCCGTTTTCTGCTCTAAGCTGTAACGTGTCCCCGATCTTTCGTTTTAGTCCCCACTCCAGTACGGTCTGATCAGCTATTCCGTATATTGTATTGTTACCCGCTTTCTTATCCAGGTAACTCCATGGATTCTTAATATCCGTATCCTGGATATCACTGGCAAATGTAAATGCTCCTTCTTTAATAAAATTATCCGGATCGATCCCCAATAAAGGTGGTGATACTATATGGTTCAGATTCAGACAACTCGCATCATTACCTGACGACACCCTAGCCTGGACAAAATCCAGACTGCTGAACTGCTCACCTTCAAGTCCGTATACTTTTCTGCCGGAGGGTGAATTCAGATCTTCGCTTACCGGGATAGCTGTCTCACACCAGAGAAGATAACCTCCCGTGCCACTAGACCTCTGAAGATATTTACCACTGAAATTCATCCTGTTCGCTCCTGTGATAAACACTGCAAAAATACCGGCAGCAATAAAAAGAACAGGAGTAACAGCATGTGAAGGGTAACTGGTATAGTATAACCTGGATAGCCCATTCGTTCCCTTAATTATATGTCCGGCTCTCTTTGAGGGTATTATTATATAGTATTGTCTCCATGCCAGGATAAAGGAAACAAGCAGCATGGTACCTGATGCAAAAGAGTACATCATCTCCTGTCCCTTTATAACGACAGAAAGGACAAAAAGTGATACGGTAAGGATAAATGACAGAATCAGAAATAACCTGTTAGTTGATGCTGACGGCAACCTGTTTCTTTCATTTTCTTTCCTGTTCAGTATCTTTAAATACCTGTTTACTTTTATAATTATAAAAATGATTATCACAGAAAGGGAAACAAAAAAACCTGTAATTACGGGGACTGTATTGAACCATGCATTCAGGGTATCGGTCTGAACAGCTCCTTTCCAGACAGAATTCAGGGCATTAATGATCAGGATATTGACAAGTATGCCCGCCAGTGCTCCAACAAATGATCCGGCAATGGCAATTAATCCGTACTCAGTAAACAGAATTCGCCTTATTTGATGTGATCTGAACCCCAGTGCGAACATTGTTTTAATATGATCTCTTCTAGAGTTGAAATAATCGGAAACGGCAAAAGACAACAGGACTATTGCAGCAACCAGCAGGAAGAACCCAAGGCTGAGGAACAGTGAGCTGAAATCAACGCTCTGATCAGCTGCTTCAATAGATTGCCTCCGGATATCATTTATTGCAAAACCTGTCTTTGACGGTTCAAGTGATCCGTTTAGCCTGCTCAGTATAACTTTCCCGGTGATTCCCGGTGCAAACCTGATAGCAGTAGCCGGTCCGAAATTGTTACCCCACAACATTTTTCCCTCCCTGTAACTGATGAACGCTTTGGGAGTACCCCTGTATTGGTACCAGTAATCTTCATCCTTTGGCCTTATAAGTTTTATGTTGATAGGAATTCCGGCATCCCAGTCGGAACAGGATTCACTCCCTGATATTCCTGGAAAGGCAGGCATCAAAAGGGAATCAGACCATATGCCGGTCATACTCACAATTCGATCTATAACAAAATTATCACTTCGTTCCGTCAGGTTATTAAGAGAGTCAGGTGAATACCAGTACATCCTGATTGTATCACCTTTTTGTGCATCGAGATCATCAGCCATCCACCGGTTGATTATCATCGTATTGCCAGTGCATATTTCCGGATATAGTGAACGTGGGATAGCAGCTATGAAAGAATAGGGTGTCATATGAGAACCACATACAAACCTGTTACCAAGATATGTAAGTACGGGGGCCGATTCGGGAAAAACATTTCTGACATCTTCAAGGAGAACAGAATCAATAAATATCCTGTCTGAGATCAGCTCGTTTTGCAGGGTTCGTTCATCCATTCTTATTTTCAGGCCTATATCCGAAGGTCTTAATTCATTCTTTAGGACCCTGGTGACCTCAATAGCAGAACTGTTATCATCCTTATCAAGCAATATCCTGTTTAATCTGATCTGGGCAGGATCGTAATCTTCAATATCATCAATTCTGATAAAGATATTCATCGGAGTTATCTGGCTTATTGACAACGAAAAATCCCCTGTTTCAGAATTATTAAGTATCCGGCTGACCCTGAATACCCTGGATGGCAGTTCATCTTTGCCGGGAGCAAAGGGTGCCCCTGCCGGAAAATCTGTCACTTCCGTGTAATGTACCGATATGTCATCGCCCTTTTTTGCTCCGAGGTAATCGGCCAGGCGCTTGTTGATAAAGATCTCCCCGCTTTTTAAATTAAGAGAATCTTCACCCTGAAACCTGAAATAATCATCACTGACGCCGATGATCTTCGTTCTGAACGCCTTTTTCTGTGAATTAATGCTCTGGCAGTAACCATTGAGAGTCAGTATGCCCGTGCTTTTGAGCCCTGCACTATCCCTCAGCCTGTCAGTCAGTGAATTGTGAAAATACCTGGCACCGGAACTTATTACTATCCCTGTATTACCCAGTTTCTCAGCAGATGACCGCTTCAGGCTGCTTCTGACTGAACTGCCTGTTAACAATGAGCCTGTAATTACTGCAGAAAGTAAAATAATAATCAGTACCTGGTAAAGGACAGGTTTTTTATAAAACTGTATCGTTTGTTTTACCAGTGTGAAGATTCCTCGTCTCATATCCTGTAATTTACCTTTTGAAATAATAAAGATCATTGATTGATAGGGAAATGATTTAAATTATCAGCTTCCCTTCTTCAAGTTTATAGATCCTGTTCATCTTGGATGCCAGAGCAGCCGAATGAGTAGCCAGAATAATTGTAATTCCAAAGTCCATATTCATCCCAGTGAGGATATCTCCCAGGATGTCGGAATTCTTTGCATCGAGGGCACCTGTCGGTTCATCAGCCAGCAGTACCGAAGGATTGTTTGCCAGGGCTCTCACAAGTGCAGCACGCTGTGCTTCGCCTCCGGAAACCTGATAAGGATATTTTTCTTTAAGATCTGATATGCCCGTTTTATCCATCAGTATCTCAACCTGTTTTTCCTTTTCCGCCCGTTCTTTCATGTCATATTCCGAAGCCATCAGAGGTAATACAATATTCTCATAAATAGTAAGGTAGGGAAGAAGAAGATGGTCCTGGAAGACATATCCGATATTTCTGTTCCTGTAGATGGCAGATTCATCATCTGTAAAGCCTGCGACAGGTGAACCGTTAAACAGGATCTCACCCGAATCAGGTTTGTCCAGCAGACCGATTATATTAAGGAGTGTTGTCTTACCCGATCCGCTGGGTCCCATGATTGCCAGTGATTCTCCTTTGTTTACATCGAGGGAGAGATTGTCAAGTACAATTCCCCTTTGTAAGAATGATTTTGATATGTTTTTAATATTAAGCATGTTATAGCAATTTAACTGTTATTGATCAGCCAATATTTTAATTCCGGATGATAAGTTGTACGAAATTTATATAAAACCAGAAATTAGGTGTCAGTATGTTTTAACTGTTCAATTTATTAAGTTATGTCTTATTTTCCAAATGCAAGAAGTCTTCCGTCATCGGTTACAATATAGAACCTATTGTCTGTTACTGCCGGAGAACTGCTTATAGGTGCTCCTGCATTGAAGCTCCAAATTTGTTGTCCGTTATTAAGATTCAGTATCCTTACCTTGCCGTCAGTACCGGTAAAAAGGACAGCATCCGGTGTTATTACAGCAGAACCTGTAATATTCCCGTTAGTTCTGTATTTCCATTTGGGTTTGCCATCTGAAAATGAATAACAGTACAGGTCCCTGTCTTCACTGCCAATTACCACCATGCCATAACCTACGGCAGGTATAGCCATAATGGAACCTCCTTCATCTCCCGGACTGATCTTCCAGGCAGGTTTCCTTTCAGCTATGTTGAGACAGTATATATTTCCGTCATAATCCCCGAAAAAGGCATAATCACCTGAAAGGGCAGGGGAGCCGGCAATATATATGCCAATGTTGACGGTGTCTTTCTGTTCTCCGGTCACAGGATCTACAATCCTTATTATACCATCACATCCGCCAAAAATTATCCTTCCATTACTGATGGCAGGAGTCCCGTTGATATAATTTTCAGTTTCCACTTTCCATCGTGGTTTTCCTGTTTCAGGATCTACACAATGGAGATAGTAGTCATAGCTGCCTACTATTACTCCTGCTGTGTTTCCTGTTTTCCATACATTGGCTGATCCGGCTATCTCATTATCCGTTTTATACGTCCATTCCAGTTTCCCGGTATTTGCATTAACAGCCCTTAGTATCCCGTTAATTGTACCAAAGATCACCTTCCCGTCAAATATTGCCGGGGCTGCATCGATAGTTTCACCTGTTTCAAATTTCCACTTTACCCTTCCGTTTGTATCTACAGCTGTCAGTGTCCCTTTGTCGTTACCAAAGTATATTACTCCATTACTGATCACCGGTGATGATTCCGAGCCAGCACCTGATGGAACACTCCATAATAAACGGGGGGAGGAAGGAAGATTATTGTCATAGCGGCCGGAAAGGTCAGCATTACCCCTGAACAGGGTCCAATCAGATGTACCTTTTTGGGAATATACCGGGATCAATAGAATCAAAGAGATCAATGTAGTCAGCAGGTATTTCATCTTCATACTCTGTTTTATTTTGAAATGCAATACAGGTGTTTTTTACCCCTTATATATATTTTTCTACCGGAGAAGGCAGGTGTGCAGTCACTATTTTCTCCCAGAGGTGATTCAGCTAAAAGCTCAAATTTGCTATCCGCCCTTACTATGTGCATTACCCCCCGGCGATCGAGCATATAAACCTTTCCGTCAGCTATTACCGGTGAAGCATAGAACTGGTCCATAATATATCTTGTCCAAAGTGTATCACCCGTATCCGGATTATAACAAACCATATCTCCCGCTCCAGTGGTAAGAAAGAGATATTTATCATTGGCTGCAGGGCTTGATGCATCCGGGGTATAGCTGTTGTCCTTCCATACTACTGAAGGTGTCATTCCGACCTTGATAGCGGAGAGCATCGCAAAATCAGTAACTGAAAATACCATTTCACTGTTTACGGCAGCAGACGGGGCAACGTCACCCGTAAGACAGTTGATTGTCCATAGTTCTTTGCCTGTAACAGCTTCATAACTGCTCACACCCGGATTTCCGTTGACTATAACCTGAGGCTGTCCTCCAAAATATGCCAGGACAGGGGAGGACCAGACAGGCAGTCCCTTACGGATTGTTTCCCATTTCTGTTCACCGGTCCCGGTATCAAATCCTTCAAGTGATATTTTAGCATGGCTGTCAAACTGTACTATCAGTGTCTTATCATAAATAAGAAGAGAAGAGGAATACCCGTAAGTGTTTGCCGGCACACCAATATTTTTCGACCATTTCCGATTTCCATCCATATCGAAACAGATAAGGTTGCCATTCCCGAAAATAGCAAATACTCCCTGCCCGTCAGTAGCGGCAGAAGGAACAGCCATTCCGGCTTCAGGATCACCGCGGGGTACTGAATCAGGTTGTCCCGGGATACCGGAAGCTGAACCAGTCCATATAATACTGCCATTTTTCTTGTTAAAACAATAAACCTCACACTCATTTCCCTTTGCTCCGGTCAGAAATATCCTGTCCTTCCAAATGACAGGTGAACTTTTTCCCTTACCGGGCACTTCGGTTTTCCATTCAATGTTTTCCCCTGTTTCCCCATTCCAGTCAACCGGATATCCGCTCCCGAAGGCAATACCCCTGCTGTCCCAGCCTCTGAAAAAAGGCCAGTTGACCTGGTCTTGTCCAGTGTCCTGAACACTGGTCACGTGATTGTTAAACATACCAGGGTAACTCATTAGATCCGTCACGGCTGGCTTCCTGGAGAATGAAAGCATTAATGATGTCATAATTAGCAGTACAGAGTAGATAGCAATGGATCTTCTTTTACCTTTTTTTTGTATTCCGCGGCGAACAGTCATACTCTTTTTAAATATGATGCAATTTATAAAAACGATGCATAGAAAGAGGAGAATATGATAATTTATAAATTACCTGGATAAAATATCACCAGTCATTATGACTGAAATATGATTTTTGTCATATTAATATTATTTAATATTTAAACTATTTAGCTAAAGAATAGTCATTATTATTCCTTATTTACTTAAATATATTACTTAAAAAGCAATATTTAATATCATTATGAATAATGATATCTAAAATATTTATTATGTTTGCAGCCTGATATTAACAGACAGTAAATAAACAATAAGAAATTAAATAACATCTATGTGCGGAATAGTAGGAGTATTTGACCTTAAAATTGATCACAGGGAACTGAGGTCGACGGTTCTCAAGATGTCAAAAAAAGTAAGACATCGTGGTCCGGACTGGTCGGGCATTTATTATTGTGACAGGGCGATACTCGCTCATGAAAGATTATCCATTGTTGATCCTCAGTCGGGTAAACAACCTTTATACAGCAAGGATGGAAATCTTGTCCTTGCGGTGAACGGGGAAATATACAACCATCAGGATATCAGGGAACGTTATAAGGACTCATATGAATTCATGACTCATTCCGATTGTGAGGTTATACTGCCTCTTTACAGGGACAAGGGACCTGAATTTATTGAAGAACTTAATGGCATTTTTGCATTTGCACTTTATGACGGGGCGAAAGATGCCTACCTGATCGCCCGGGATCATATTGGTATTATACCGCTTTATATAGGCTGGGACCTTTATGGTAATTTTTTTGTTGCATCTGAACTTAAGGCTCTTGAAGGAGTCTGTAACAGGATTGAAGAATTCAGACCAGGCTGTTATCTCTACAGTAAGTATGGAGAGATGAAGGAATGGTACTCCCGAGACTGGATGGATTATTCTTCAGTGGAACACAACAAAACAAGTATTGACGAATTGAGAAGTGCCCTCGAATCAGCTGTACACAGGCAGCTTATGTCGGATGTACCTTATGGTGTTCTTCTTTCAGGCGGCCTTGATTCATCTATTGTGTCTGCAGTAGCAAAGAAATACGCATCAAAACGAATAGAATCACATGATAAGACAGATGCATGGTGGCCTCAGCTGCATTCATTTGCGGTCGGACTTGAAGGATCTCCGGATCTTGCTGCTGCAAAGAAGGTAGCGGATCATATCGGGACAGTCCATCATGAGATAAATTTTACAGTACAGGAAGGACTTGATGCTATACGTGATGTAATTTATCATATTGAAACATATGATGTTACAACTATCAGGGCGTCAACGCCAATGTACCTGCTAGCCAGGGTAATAAAATCGATGGGGGTAAAAATGGTGCTTTCCGGAGAAGGAGCTGATGAGATTTTCGGAGGTTATCTTTATTTTCATAAAGCACCTGATGCCAGGTCATTTCATGAAGAGACAGTTCGGAAGATAAGTAAGTTACATCTTTACGATTGCCTGAGAGCAAACAAATCACTTGCGGCATGGGGAGTGGAAGGCAGGGTCCCTTTTCTGGATAAAGAATTTATGGATGTTGCAATGAGACTAAATCCTGAAGATAAAATGACAGGAAATGGAAGAATGGAGAAATGGATATTAAGAAAAGCCTTTGAGGATTATCTTCCGGAAAGCGTTGCCTGGAGGCAGAAGGAACAGTTTTCAGACGGAGTTGGTTATTCCTGGATTGACACACTTAAGGATCTCGCTACCCGGGAGGTAACAGATGATCAGCTTAAAAATGCGAAATACAGATTTCCTGTTAACCCTCCTCTCACGAAAGAAGAATATTTTTACAGGTCAATCTTCGCTGAACATTTTCCAACTGATTCCGCAGCATTGACAGTACCCTCAGTACCAAGTGTTGCCTGCAGTACACCTGAAGCCATAGCATGGGATGCATCATTCAGTAATATGAATGACCCATCGGGCAGGGCAGTAAAGAACATTCATATCGATTCGTACAAATAGCAACTGCAGTTATTCAACGTCAGGGGGTAACGGATCATCAGTGGCATAATTGTTTAACGATTATTAACCCTTCGTTCTATTTATCTGATAATCAGTGTGCGTAGCGTTTTGATCCGCAACTCGATCAGGTAAAGTATTTGGATTTTTAAATTAAAGGTTTAATTTTATCGTTAAAGTTGCCAGGACATAAAAATCCCTGCTAAAAAACCGCCTGATGAAAACCTCTCTACCTGCAATTTTATGCGCCTCATATGCATTGATATCATGCACATCCACATCCAGGCAGGAACCTCCTCCCAATATTATATATATCCTTGCTGATGATCTGGGATACGGTGACCTGAGTTGTTATGGTCAGAAAAAATTCAAAACACCCAACATCGACAGGCTTGCAAATGAAGGAATGCTGTTTACTCAGCATTATACGGGTTGTACAGTCTCTGCTCCTTCCCGTTCCAGTCTTATTACCGGTCTGCATACCGGACATACTCCGATCAGAGGAAACAAGAACTGGAAGCCCGAAGGCAACTGGCCGTTACCATCCGGCACCTACACCATTGCTGATCTTTTAAAGTCGAAAGGTTACCGTACAGGAGGATTTGGGAAATGGGGTCTGGGGTATATTGACACTGATGGTGATCCTAATAAACAGGGTTTTGATGAGTTCTATGGTTACAACTGCCAGAGCCTGGCTCATAATTATTACCCCGATCATATGTGGCATAACCATGTGAGGATAGACCTTACGGAAAACGAAAGCAGTAAGACAGGTTCATACAGTGCCGATCTTATTCATGATGCCGCTGTCGGTTTCCTGGAAAAGAATCGGGATAAACCTTTCTTCCTGTATTATGCCGCCACACTCCCTCATGCCGAATTGTTGGCAAAAGAAAAATACATGGAAAAGTTCCGTGGCAGGTTTCTTCCCGAAAAATCCTTTATAGGGGTGGATTCCGGACAAGGATTCAGAAGAGGAGCATATGGATCTCAGCCTGAATCTCATGCTGCATTTGCTGCCATGGTAACAGAACTTGATGATTATGTGGGGGATATTCTTAAAAGGGTAAAGGATCTTGGCCTGGAAAACAATACTATTGTGATCTTTGCATCAGATAACGGCCCGCATCTTGAAGGAGGTGCTGATCCGGATTATTTCGACAGCAACGGGCCTTTGAAAGGCTATAAGCGTGACGTGTATGAAGGAGGTATAAGAACACCTATGCTTGTTAGATGGCCGGGAAAGGTGCAGCCAGGATCCCGCAGCGATCATATCTCAGCATTCTGGGATATCCTGCCTACTTTTGCCGAAATCACAGGTGCTGATATACATCTAAAAACAGACGGAATATCGTTTCTGCCTGCATTGTTTGGAAAGAAACAGAAGGAACATGATTACCTGTTCTGGGAATTTCATGAGCAGGGTGGCAGAATGGCAGTTAGGATGGGAAAATGGAAAGCTGTGAAGCTTAATGTTAATAAAGATCCGGGAGCAGCACCTGAACTGTATGATTTATCAGCTGACATAGGAGAGATGAATGACATTGCTTCATCCAACCCGCAGATCGTGAAGCAAATGGCAGAGATCATGAAAAAGGAACATAAACCATCTGAAGTTTTTCCCTTTGCATGGGAATAAGCAATATACTTAATATTAATGCAACTGATGACTGATCATTCTAAAATCCTTTACAGTGCTCTGGGTTTGATCTCATTGGCGGGGATTGGTTCGGGTTGTAAAAGCCCTGTCCCAAAGCCCAATATTGTGATCATATACGCCGATGATCTTGGATATGGTGACATAAGCTGTTATGGGGCCACTTCCTTAACCACCTCCAATATTGACAGGTTTGCAAAACAGGGACTGCGATTTACAAATGCCCACTGCTCTTCTGCCACCAGCACTCCTTCCCGTTATTCTCTGCTAACAGGCCAATATGCCTGGCGAAAGGAAGGTACAGGTATTGCTCCTGGCGATGCTTCATGCATTATTGATACCGGCAGGACAACTATCGCGTCTGTTTTGAAAAGATCGGGATATACAACTGCAGTTATTGGTAAATGGCACCTTGGCCTTGGTCCCGACGGAGGACCAGACTGGAATGGTGAAATAAAACCCGGGCCCGGGGACCTGGGATTTGATCATAGTTTTATAATTCCTGCCACTGGTGACCGCGTTCCGTGTGTCTTTGTTGAAGACAGACATGTGGCAAACCTGGATCCTGATGACCCGATAACCGTCAGCTATAAGGAGAAGGTCGGAAACTGGCCCACAGGAAAAGAACATCCGGAACTGCTTAAAATGAAGCCCAGTCACGGGCACGATATGACGATAATTAACGGCATTAGCAGGATTGGATATATGACAGGTGGCAGATCTGCTTTATGGGTCGATGAAGAAATTTCAACCGTACTGACTGCCAGGGCAGTAAAGTTCATGACTGACAACAGGGATAAACCGTTCTTTCTGTACTTTGCAACACATGATATTCATGTGCCGAGAGTGCCAAACCATAAATTTGTTGGGAAAAGTGGAATGGGGCCGCGTGGTGATGCCATCCTTGAATTTGACCGGACGGTGGGGGAGGTGCTCCGGACCCTTGACAGCCTTAATCTATCTGATAATACAATTGTAATTATAACGAGTGACAACGGACCTGTTGTTGATGACGGCTACAGGGACCATGCAGTTGAACTTCTTGGCAGTCATAGACCTGCAGGCCCGTTAAGGGGTGGTAAGTACAGTGCTTTTGACGGTGGTACTCGGATACCTTTTATTATAAGGTGGCCAGGGAATATAAGTGCAGGGAAGTCTGATGCTATGATAAGCCAGGTCGATCTGCTGGCTTCATTTGCGTCGCTTGTCGGACAACCACTTAATGACAGTGATGGGCCGGACAGTTATAATAATATTGATATACTCCTGGGAAGATCGGATAAAAGCCGCGATTGGGTGATTGAACAGTCTGCCAACGGAAGACTTTCCATTATTTCCGGTGACTGGAAATATATTCAGCCGGGGCCAGGCGCAAAGATCAGTATGTACACAAATATTGAACTGGGCAATGACACTCTTCCACAGTTATATAACCTTAAAACTGATATTGGCGAGAAAAATAATATCGCTTCAAAAAGACCCACTAAAGTAAATGACCTCTCCTCACTTTTAAAAAGAATAGTAGATGTGGGGAAGTAACAAAATTAGTGTTCTGTTTATGAAAAATTTAAGTGTAATCCTGCATGGCCTTCCGGGCTGCAATTAAATAATAATAAAATGATAGACATTAAATCAGCAATCAGTCTGGGAGTTGCATCACTGGCAACTCTGCATGCATCTGCCCAAAAAGCATCTCACTTCAGCCAGAGTACTCCTAATATTGTACTGATCCTGATAGATGATATGGGCTATGGAGACATAGGACGTACGGGAGCCAACCAGTATGAGACACCCAACCTGAACAGGCTGGCCGACGAAGGAATGCAGTTCACCTGGTATTATTCTCCACAGGCGGTGAGCAGTGCGTCCAGGGCAGGATTACTCACCGGTTGCTATCCTAACAGGATAGGAATATCAGGAGCATTAATGCCCTGGGCAGAAATTGGAATAAGCTCAGGAGAAACAACAATTGCACAAATGCTAAAGAAGAAAGGATATAGTACCTGTGCAATCGGCAAATGGCATCTTGGACACCAGAGGAAGTTTCTTCCGCTGCAACATGGATTTGATGAATATTATGGCCTGCCATATTCCAACGATATGTGGCCGGTTGATTATGATGGAGTACCAATGCGTCTAAAAGATTCGACCAACTTCAAGATGCGTTATCCGCCTTTGCCCCTCATTGAAGGAAATGAAAAAGTTGCGGAAGTCAATACACTGGCTGACCAGGATAAGCTGACCACAGATTACACTGAGCATGCAATTAAATTTATAAATCAACACAAAGACGGGCCGTTCTTTTTGTATTTACCTCATTCCATGGTACATGTACCACTTGGTGTTTCTTCCAAATTCAGAGGTAAAAGTAAACAGGGTATGTTCGGTGATGTTATGATGGAGGTTGACTGGTCAATAGGGGAGGTCATGAAAGCACTTAAAGATAACGGGATAGAGAATAATACACTTGTGATTTTTACAAGTGATAATGGTCCCTGGCTTAACTTTGGCAATCACGCAGGCACCACGGGAGGTCTTCGCGAAGGCAAGGGAACAAGCTGGGAAGGAGGGCAACGGGTTCCCTGCATAATGAGATGGCCCGGTGTCATAGAAGAGGGAACTGTATGCAGTAAACTTGCCAGTTCAATTGATATTCTTCCTACGCTGGCAGCGATCACAGGTGCTCCACTTCCCGATAAGATAATCGATGGTGTCAGTCTGCTTCCTCTTTTAACAGGAGACGGAAATGGTTCACCTCGTCATGAGTTTTATTACTATTATCAGCAAAACAGCCTTGAAGGTGTTCAGCGTGATTACTGGAAACTGGTATTGCCTCATACCGGAAGATCTTATGTTGGTTGTATCCCTGGAAAAGACGGGTGGCCCGGAAAGACTACTACTTTAACTATCACAAAACCAGAGTTGTATGATTTAAGACGTGACCCTGGTGAGAGATATGATGTATCTGCGGTATATCCGGAAATTGTAAAAGAACTCCAGTCTCTGGCAGGAAAAGCACGGGAGGATCTGGGTGATGATATCACAGGTGTTCCTGGAAAAAACAGGAGAAAGCCCGGACATATATAAAAATAAGGTCAATTATGTAATATTGAATAATTTTGTAAGTGACCAACTTTTTTGGAAATTGAAAGGCAGATGTGTGATGAAGATCTGAAATATGTGAATAAGGTAAAGTATCTGCAGTTTTCTGACAGGATACGTGCACTTAAACTGAAAACGATAAATACCGAAAGATATTTGTCTCTGGAGCAGGCAAGGATCATTACAGATTCGTATATGCAGGATGAAGGTATCCCTGTACCGCTTAAACGCGCAAGAGCATTGGCCCGGTCACTTCATGAAATGCCATTATACATAGATCCTGATGAACTGATAGTAGGTAACCGTACACCTGACATCAGGGCTGGCGTTGTTTTCCCGGAAGCTGGTATATCATGGCTTTCCCGGGAAATTGATACTCTTCCCGCGAGACCCCAGGATCCATTTAATGTTAGAGAGGAAGATATTAAATACTTCAGAAATAATATTGAACCTTTCTGGAAAGGGAAAACCCTTGAAGACGATATATTAGACAGATACGGGCATGAGATAAAGTCAATAGAAAAGGTAGTTAAGATCAACCAGAAGGATCATGCCCAGGGCCATATTTGTCCGGATGTCAGAACCTGGCTGGAAGCCGGCCCGGCAGGCTTGCTTGGGAAGGCCCGTGTTCTCATGGAGAAAGAAGATGATAAGAATAAGAGGATCTTTTACGAAAGTGTCTGTATATCATTATCTGCGGCCTGCACTTTTATTAATCGTTACGGATCACTGGCAAAGGACATGGCATATTCGGCGATGGACAGTGACAAGAAGGAAAATCTTTTACGGATCGCCTATACCTGCAATAAGCTTTCAATAAACCCGCCTTCCAATTTCAGGGAGGCGTTGCAGTCTGTATGGTTCCTCTTTGTCATACTGCAGATGGAGTCAAATGCATCATCTTTTTCTCCCGGACGACTCGATCAGTATCTGTATGGTTATCTGGTGAAAGATATTGAGAATAATAACCTTGATCTTTGGCACGCTACGGAACTGATTGATGCCCTCTTTATTAAGTTCAACCAGATAGTCTACATGCGCAATAAAAACAGTGCCAGATATTTTGCAGGCTTCCCTACAGGTTTTAATATTACAATAGGAGGACAGAAAAAAGATGGTACCGATGCCACAAATCTTCTGACATACCTGATCCTGAAAGCACACGAACATACTCAGCTTCCACAGCCTAATCTTACAGCCAGGATACACAGAGGATCGCCTTCAGAATTTCTTGATGAATGCAGCAGGATAATAGGTCTTGGTACAGGAATGCCACAGGTTGTAAATGATAACAGTATCATTCCTTCATTATTATCATCCGGAATCTCCGGAGAAGATGCTGGTGATTATGTACTTGTTGGCTGTGTCGAACTTAGTACACAGGGCAACTTTCTTGGATGGAGCGATGCCGCCATGTTCAATATGGTCAAAGTTCTTGAGCTGACACTGGATAACGGTAAATGTATGATAACCGGAGAACAGACCGGTCTGCCGGCAGGCTGCCTGACCGATTTTCGCACTTACTCTGATCTTGAAAAAGCTTTTAGGAATCAGACAGATCATTTTATTGAAAGGATGATAAAAGCCTGTGAGGTGGTGGAAGAATGTCACCAGGAACATCTTCCTTCTCCCTTTTTGTCCTCTGTTGTAAATAATTGCCTACAGGGCGGAAAAGATGTTACAACAGGAGGAGCATTATATAACTATTCCGGAATCCAGGCTATTCAGCCTGCCAATATAGCCGATAGCCTGGCTGTAATTAAAAAGACGGTCTTTGATGACAGTGTTATTGACAAAAGAACTATGCTGGATGCGCTTCGTAATGATTTTGCCGGTTATGAAAAAATAAGACAATATTGCATAAACAGGGTGGAAAAATACGGAAATGATATCTTCTGGGTTGACCAAATTGGCGCTCAATGGATCACATATTTCGCTGACACGCTTAAAGGATACAGGAATTTAAGGGGAGGAAATTACCAGATGGGACTCTATACAGTATCTGCTCATGTACCTATGGGTCAGAATGTTGGTGCCACACCAGACGGAAGATTGTCAAAAACTCCACTGGCTGACGGTGGGTTATCGCCGGTTTATGGTCGTGACAAAAAAGGTCCGACAGCTTCTTTGAACTCTGTTGCAAACATACCCTCTGTACATGCATCAAACGGGTCGCTTCTGAATATGAAATTTTTACCATCTGTTTTTAAAACGGAATCAGACAGGCAGAAGTTTGCATCACTCCTGAGATCAATTACATATCTTCCCGTTCATCACGTACAGTTTAACGTGGTAACATCAGATGATCTGAAGAAAGCCAAAACGGACCCGGATTCATATCGGGACCTGACTATAAGAGTTGCAGGGTATACGGCTTATTTCACTGAGCTGGCTGAAGATCTTCAGGATGAAATAATTGAAAGGACTACATATGGTGAAGAGAACTGACATTGAAGGAATGATCTTTAAAATCAAGCGTTTTTCCATCCATGACGGACCCGGTATTCGTACGACCATATTTTTAAAAGGTTGTCCACTGAGCTGCATCTGGTGCCATAGCCCGGAAGGAATAAGCAGGGATATTACGATCTGGCATAATGACAGCAGTTGTATTTCATGCGGTTCATGTGTCAACGTCTGTCCCGAAAATGCTTTGCTGCTCACGGGGAAGGTTGAAGGGAAAGTGGAAATTGACAGGGACAGATGCAATCCTGGTGTCACCTGTGTTAATGTTTGCCCGACTGGATCTCTTCAGTTTACCGGTAGAAAAGCATCAGCTGCTGAAGTGTTTAATGAAATTGAAAAAGACAGGTTATATTATAATGAATCAGGAGGAGGAGTGACCCTTACAGGAGGAGAACCATTTGCACAACCTGAGTTTTCTTATGCTATTCTTAAAGCCTGTTATGAAGGGGGAATTAATACAGCTGTGGAGACTTCACTTTTCTGTGAGCATGATATCCTTGAAAAATTTGTATGTATTACCAGACTATTCATTACCGATATTAAAATCCTGGATCATGTCCGGCACAGAACCTTTACTGGAGTCTCCAATGAAATTATCCTCGATAATTTCCGATATCTTGCCGGACTGGGAAAAGATATTATCGTACGGATACCGATGGTGCCTGGTATAACTGATATTGATGAAAATATCAAGGCAATAACTGAATTTGTTAATAGTATTGATCCTGCTGTACCTGTGGAAATGATAAAATATAATACCCTCGCCCCAAACAATTATCGAAGGCTTAATTTACCATACCTCGTATAATGAAAATATTTTCAAAATGAGGTGCCTGTTTGATCAATAATTCAAAGTCATTTATACATGAAAAAAATAGTAACAATTGTCAGTACATTTATATTTGGATTCAATCTTTCATTTGGTCAGTTGGGGATATATGGTTCCCTGGATACTATTAAACTTGAAGATGTCACTGTAACAGCCAACAGGCTTCCGGTTTTGCTTAAGAACAATCCGGGTTCAATCTCCATCGTAACCCCTTCTGAACTTTCACTTATACCTAAATCAATTGGTATAGATGAAGCATTAAGGCTTACACCGGGTGTCAGGATCGATAACCAGCATGACGGTGAGAGGGTACATGTAAGTATCAGGGGACAGGGTATTCTTACAGAACGCGGCATCAGGGGGATCGGGGTGCTTCTGGATGGGATACCGGTTAATGATCCGTCAGGTTTTGCTCCTGATCTGTATGATGTAGACTGGGCAACTGTTGAAAAGATAGAAGTGCTGAGAGGTCCTGCAGCCAGCCTGTATGGAGGAGGTGGCGCTGCAGGTGTGATCAATATAAGCACTATGGATGGAGGATCAGGACCTGTGGGTGGCGAGATAAATCAGACAGTGGGATCCAACGGATTTACCAAGGAACTGGTACAGCTTGGCGGGACCATGGGTGCAACTAACTACAGGATCAGCTATTCCCGTTCAGATGGAGCCGGATATCGCGAACATCAGGCATTCTGGGCAAATAACCTGTATGAAAAGATCAATTTTCGCCCTTCTGAAAAGCTTACAATAACACAAATTGTTTCCCATACAGATTATTTTCAACAAAATCCTGAAGGATTAAATCTCCAGCAACTGGATAATCCAAAACAGGCTAATCCTGATGCCCGTCCATTTAATGAGTATCAGAAAACAAACCGTACTACATCAGGAATACACGGAATTTATAAAATAAGCAGGCTACACGATATCGAGCTGATGTCATTCCTGCGCTCATGGGCATACAAGGAAACAAGCAATAAAGCAGCTGAATACCGCGACATTGTTTTCCCCGGTGTCAGTGCACAGTATAACCTTCATTTTGGCAACTCCAGGCTCAGAAATACAATCAGCATCGGAACCGATATTAAATGGCAAAATACAAAGATGTACAAACTTCAAAGTGCTGCCGATCCGCTAAGAGTTGAAAGCATTGACGAGACAAATCTTGAAACCAATGTTCTTCTCGCAAACCAGATCATCTCACAAAGCAGTACCGGGGCTTTTGGATTGTACAAACTTACCGTGGGAGACTTTAATTTAATCGGAAGTATTCGTTATGATGCCATGAATAATAAACTGACTGACAAAATGATGGCTCTTGATACCGCAATAACTGTAAAGAATTTCAGTAGGACATCAGCACGCCTGGGAGCCAATTACTCATTTAATCCGGCTTTAAATGTATTTGTCAACTGGAGCCAGGGTTTTATGCCTCCGTCAACAGAAGAGCTGGCGAATAATCCTGTTGGATATAGCGGATTCAATACCCACCTTGTTCCGGCAACATCAGCCTCCACTGAACTGGGTATCAGGGGTGATGTCAGAGGGGTATTCTTCTACGATATTACAGGTTTCATCATGAATACAAAAAATGACTTCTTCAGGTTTAAACAATCTGGCAGGGGTAACCAGGAAGTATTCTATGGGAATGCCGGGAACAGCAGACGTTATGGTATGGAAATATTCCTGTCATATAATATTTTAACTGACCTGAGATTACAGGCTGCGTATACTTTTGCAGATTATAAATATACATCGGCGCAGATTGATCCTGTTTATACGGATCCGGCATATGTTCTTACTTCACCGCCTGCAGCAGGTCAGTGGCTTCCCAATTCACCAAGAAACCAGCTATATGCAGAACTGGTTTATTCAGTTACAGAAAAGCTGACCCTTGTTCTTTCAACAGAATACCAGTCAAAATGGGCGATATATACGGATTCAAAAGCTTACAGTGGTGAGCTTGATCCCTCTGTTTACCAGAACTGGCAGGATGGATTCAACCTATACCATGCACGCATAGCCTATTCCTGGAAAGTTAAAGGGATAAATGGAGAATGCAGTATTTATGTCAGGAACCTGGCAGGAACAAAATATATAGCATTTACTGAACCGGATCCGGATGGTAATTCATATCAGCCCGGACCGGTAAGGGAAATATTCGGAAATGTCAGGATTGCTTTTTGAATTGTGAAAACAGGGAAAGCTTTAGTAAAGGCATTCAGCCTTCAAGCGAGGCAATGGCCTGCTTTATGATGCCAGCTGAATTAGCCAGGGCAGCTTTTTCTTCATCCGGCAGCGGGCTGATAAGTATCTGCCTGATACCGTCATGTGATACAATGCATGGCAGGCTCAGGCATACATCACTTATGCCGAATTCACCATCCACATATGTAGAAACTGAAAGTACACTATGCTGACTCCTTAATATAGCACCTGTGATCCTTACAAGTGCCAGTCCGACAGCAAACTGTGTAAATCCCTTCGAATCTATGATGTGATAAGCAGAATGCCTGACATGTTGTTCAATCTGCTTACGTTCTTCTTTCCAGTCGGAGCAATTTTCGCAAGCCGGGCAATATTCATCTATCTTTATTCCGGCTACATGAGTCATCGACCATGCGGCAAACTCACTGTCACCATGTTCTCCAAGGAAATATGCATGAACATTATGAACATCCACACCGCAATGTCTGGCCAGGAAATGTCTGAAACGTGCACTGTCGAGCACCGTGCCTGAACCGAGAACACGACTTCTGTTCCATCCTGAACTCTTGAGAGCAACCCATGTAAGAACATCAACGGGATTGCTGACCACCACCATTACCCCTCCGCACCCGCTATTTGCCACGTCGTCAGCTATACTACCGACAATACCTGCATTTTTCCTGAGTAGCTGCAGGCGTGTTTCACCCGGACGCTGGGCAGCACCGGCCGTAATAACAACAAGCTGTGCATCGGAATAGTCCTCCGGAGTGCCCGTACGTATATCAACTGTAGGGAAAAATGGCTGTCCCTGGACCAGGTCCATAACCTGTCCCTTTGCCAGGTCTCCATTCTTGTCAATCATGATAATTTCATCGGCAATACCACTCTGCGCCAGCGCATAAGCATAGGTTGAGCCCACGGCTCCGGCACCTACGATTACTACCTTCCTGTTTTGTTTTGATGATTCTACCATTTCCATATCCGTTGAGTTATGATAATATTTCCGGTTGTCAGTCCTGAGCAGAATAAACAACTTTATACGAGCTTATAATCTCCACCCTGAAACCTGACACCTTCAATACATACATAACACCATTACCCGTTACTAGTTCATCAGGTAAAATATGGACCTGCCTGAAGGATTTGATAACAGGTTGCCGGAAGGCATAATGAGCGGTAAATCTGTAGAAGAGAAGAGGTTTTCAGCAAATTCTTCCTTATCCTCCGGTATGCAGAACCGGCAGCACTGCGAATGATCAAAGTGTTTGTGAGCCTCTGCTCTTGCATCGTCTGAAGAAATAAAATGACCGAGGCAAATCAGTTTTTCATCATCACTGATAAATGGGCAACTTTCTTTATGTATCGCATGCTTGTCATTGGTACGACATTTTATGGTTATATAATACCTTGAAGCCGATGTTAGATTCTTCATTTTTTAGCCGGTTGTGTTAATATGTAATGCTATTCTTAAACTATAGTTTTATAGGCATAGGTGCTGAATTGTTACCTTGAAACTATCAAATATCAGATTTAAAGTTGCCGGAATCAGATTAGTTTGAATCAATAATTTACAGATAATCAGCAACATGCATAAATTGATAGAATTTGATTGTTACAAAGTATTTACTGATACATATTGTTTTCCAAGTATACCCTGCCTGTTGTTCTTCCTCTGTTTTGTTTTTTTAACATTTCCTGTACCACTGATCTGATGGGCCTTTGAGCAGATATGTTAAAGAATTATCGGATTTTTATGGTAACAATTAGGGGTCTATCACTATTAAACAGTGAAATTATACTATAACTTTAAACTAATAATCATGAAAAGAGCAGACAAATCCACAGGTGAAACAAAAAATTTTGAATGTTTTATATCAAAACTTTCCGGAAATGAAATTTTAAATGCCCGGGCTTTAGCCACTGTCAGGGGAGGAGACGGTGAAGCTAGCGGTGGAGATGTTGGCATCATTATCCCCAAGCCAGGCGACCAATAGAAATATCTATTTGTCATAATTTTTAAATAGACCATTTTAAAAGTAGTTCAAATATTGAAAACACTATCCCAAAAGGAAATATAGTTAAAATTCTATTACTCACAACTTAGGGTACTATTATTAACTATATGGTGTTTTTTTATAAATAGATAACAACTTTTAATGTAGTCTATTTTTTTTACTACCTCTTTTTCATAATTTGGTAAAACATTTAAATTTTATTTTTAATGTTACTTACAGATAGAAATTGAGGCACTTGTTAATTAGTATATTACTTTTTATTGTCAACTTTCATCTGCTATTCTCTCAGCAAGAAGAAGTAAATCCTGATTTTTATTTCAATAAATTTGCCCAGAGTTATTCTAAAGGTGATTTTGTCAACGCTGAAAAGGACCTGGTCTTCTTGTTGGATTCAATAAAAAAACTTCCAACAAATTATAAAATAGCTGTTTATAATAATCTTGGTGCAATTAATTCTTTATTAGGCAACTATCAGAAAGCATTAAAATTTGAAGATGAAGCAGAAAAACTTATAGCAGTCGAAAATAATAATTCACCGGAATTAGCAACCTTATACCTTAATAGAGCTTTTATCCTTAATATTCAGAAATCTTATCCAAAAGCAATAGACTATTTGGAAAAGAGCCTAAGAATTTATAAATCAAATGATAAG
>CAYYIW010000018.1:0-77387 GCA_964472085.1 uncultured Rikenellaceae bacterium
CGGGTCTTTCCGCCGGAGTTGACCAGGATCTCTGTGGAGTACTTACAACAACACTAACAGGAACAGCACATCCATACCAGGCCGGCAGTGATCATGCAGGAAGCACAGGCACATGGACACAGGTAAGCGGAGTAGGTACAATAACCTTCACCGATGCCACATCGCCAACAACACAGATCACAGCCGATCTCTACGGATCATATGTTCTTCGTTGGACCGAGACCAATGGAACCTGCACAAGAAGCGATGATGTGACAATCGACTTCAATGAAGATCCAACCGGGCTATCGGCAGGAGCGGATCAGGATATATGTGGTATTCTATACACAACACTGACTGGTACCGCACATCCATACCAGGTTGGCAGTGATCATGCCGGCAGTACAGGCATGTGGACCCAGGTGAGTGGGCCTGGTACAATTAGTTTTACTGATGTAACATCACCTGTAACAACAATATCCAGTGATGCCTATGGCATTTATATTTTAAGATGGACTGAGACCAATGGGACCTGTAGCAGAAGTGATGAAGTATCAATATGGTTTGACCCGACTCCTGCAATTTATATTTCAGCAAATAATGATACTTTATGCGATAATGGAATTACAGCGATATACCCGGAGGTAACAACAACAAATCCTTTATGGGGTATTCGTTATACCTGGGTAGCAGAAGATGTTGATAATATTATAATAGGGGAATCATCATCCACAGGAAATGGTAACAGGATAGACAGGGGAATTACCCAACAACTTCATAACCCGGATGACTCTCCACATTTGGTAATATATCATATCACCCCCTGGACTATTTACGAGGATAGTACCCTGCATTGCTCAGGAACTCCGGTTGATGTCGATGTATGGGTTAATCCGACGCCCAGAATATTCCCCGTTTACCCGAATACCATACAATGCGATAGTACAACAACTGCAATAAAGCTGGAGAGTCCGAGTACATTTACTTCAGGTGTGGTGACATTTAAATTCACGGCTACAGCAACAGGAAATGTTACAGGCTTTACACCATCTGGTTCAGGCCTTCCCAACGGATTTGTTATTGCGGATAATCTTGTAAACCTGACGGATTCACCCCAGACTGTTTCCTATGTTGTAACCCCGGTAAGTCCGACAGGCTGTAGTGATGGTCCTTCGCAGGTCATTACGGTTACTGTTGACCCGACACCAAGGATCTTCCCTGCTCTTAATGATATAATTCAGTGCGACAGTACTACAACTGACATCAGACTTCAAAGTCCGAGTACTTTCACTTCAGGTTCTGTCACATTTAAATTCACAGCAACAGCCACGGGAGGATTGACAGGCTTTACCGCTTCAGCAACAGGGCTGCCGAATGGATTTGTTATCGCGGATAATCTTGTAAACCTGACGGATTCACCTCAGTCTGTTACCTATGTTGTAACGCCCGTAAATCCGACCGGTTGCCACGACGGACCTTCACAGGTTATCACAGTCACCGTTGACCCGACACCAAGGATCTTCCCCATACCGCTGAATACAATCCAGTGCGACAGTACTACCACGGCAATAACACTTCAAAGTCCGAGTACCTTCACTTCAGGTTCTGTCACATTTAAATTCACGGCAACTGCCACAGGAGGACTGACAGGCTTTACCCCATCAGCATCAGGGCTTCCCAACGGATTTGTAATAGCTGATAACCTTATAAACACGAGTGATTCACCGCAGACAGTCACTTATGTAATTACTCCGGTAAGTCCTACAGGCTGTAATGATGGCCCTTCTCAGGTTGTTACGGTCACTGTTGAACCTACACCGAGGATCTTCCCTGTACCGCCGAGTACTATCCAGTGCGACAGTAGTACAACAGCAATAACACTTCAAAGTCCGAGTACCTTCACTTCAGGTTCTGTCACATTTAATTTCACAGCAACAGCTACAGCAGGACTAACAGGATTTACTCCGTCAGGATCAGGACTCCCGAATGGATTTGTGATAGCTGATAATCTTATCAACCTGACCGATTCACCACAAACAGTTACCTATGTAGTTACCCCTGTAAGTCCTACCGGCTGTAATAATGGGCCCTCACAGGTTATTATTGTTACTGTAAACCCGACCCCGCGAATCTTCCCGGTATATCCGAATACCATCCAGTGTGACAGCACAACAACGGCCATTAAGCTTGAGAGCCCCAGCACTTTCACATCAGGTGCTGTAACATTTGATTTAACAGCAACTGCAACAGGAGGACTGACAGGATTTACTCTATCTGCCACAGGACTTCCCAATGGATTTGTTATAGCTGATAAACTTATCAACCTGACCGACTCACCTCAGACAGTTACCTATGTGGTTACCCCTGTGAGTCCGACAGGCTGTAATAATGGTCCCTCACAGGTTATAACCGTTACCGTCGATCCAACCCCAAGGATCTACCCTGTTTATCCCAACACAATACAATGTGACAGTACAACCACGACAATCAGCCTTGAGAGTCCGAGTACCTTCACCTCAGGTTCTGTTACATTTAATTATACGGCAACGGCTACAGGAGGAGTAACAGGCTTTACTCCATCTGCCACAGGCCTTCCCAATGGGTTTGTGATTACTGATAACCTCATTAACCCGACTGACTCACCACAGACTGTCACCTACGTGGTGACCCCTGTTAGTCCTACAGGTTGCCATGATGGTCCGTCGCAGGTTATAACAGTTACTGTAAACCCGACTCCAAGGATCTTCCCGGTTTATCCGAATACTATCCAGTGTGACAGTACAACTACGGCTATTAAGCTTGAAAGCCCCAGCACTTTCACATCGGGCGTAGTCACATTTAAATTCACTGCAACGGCTACAGGAGGATTGACTGGCTTTACTCCATCAGGATCAGGACTCCCTAACGGATTTATTATAACTGATAACCTTATCAACCTGACCGACTCTCCGCAGACAGTTACCTATGTGGTAACCCCGGTAAGTCCGACAGGTTGTCATGATGGGCCATCACAGGTTATAACGGTTACTGTCAATCCGACCCCAAGAATATTCCCTGTTCCGCCAAATACCACCCAATGCGATAGCACATACACAGCAATCAGGTTACAAAGTCCCAGTACTTTTACAAGCGGGAATATTACTTTCCGTTATACTGTAACTGCAACGGGAGGAGTCACCGGCTTTAATACACCAGTAAGCGGACTTCCTAATGATTATGTTATTGCCGATATGCTGGTAAATCCAACTGATTCACCACAGACAGTTACCTACGTAGTAGTCCCGGTAAGTCCGACAGGTTGTCATGATGGACTATCACAGACAATTACAGTAACAGTTGAACCAACACCCAGGATCTTCCCCGTTTATCCGAATTCCATACAGTGCGACAGCACAACAACAGCAATTACCCTTCAAAGTCCTAGCATATTTACATCGGGGCAGGTAACCTTTGATTACGCTGTAAACTCACCAGCTTCGGTTACAGGTTATACTTCACCGGTAGAAGGAGCTGTCAACAACCATATTATAACTGATATGCTGGTAAATAATTCCGACCATTACCAGGTTGTTACATACAGGATTATACCTAAAAGTCCGGTTGGTTGTAAAGACGGGCCTTCAAAAGACATAACCGTTACAGTCAATCCAACACCAAGAGTTATTCCCGTGAACCTCAATCTAAAACCTGATACTTCAATTTGCTACGGAACATTCACACACACTGAACTTGCTTCTCCGACAGTTATGACTTCGGGAAATGTTATTTTTGATTATACAGTCGGAGTAACAGGAGGACCAGGTGTAATTTTGGGGAACACTGCCCCCGGGGCCAATCTGCCACAGGGCCATCTCATAAACTATAGTTACAAGAATGAATCAGATACTATTCAATCAGTCTATTTTACGATAACACCAAAGGTGGATAATAATATTTGTATTCCGGGTAATAATGTTGTAAGTGAGGTTAAGGTACATGCAGAACCATTACAGGATATTCTTAATCCGGTAAAGCTTACATGTGAATCAGGAACAGGACTGGCAGCGCTTGAGGCAGTTATATCAAAAGGAGCAGATCCATACCATATTGTCTGGGACGGCCCATTGGATTATCACGTCGAGGACGTTACCTATATTTCTGATCTGTCAAGCGGTCAATATTTTGTGGAAGTTACTGATAACCTGGGTTGTTCACTTAAGGATGACAAAATTCCTGCACCTGTTATGGCTCATGCATATATTTCTGCCACTGTCATACCTCCTGGCAATTATAATATCAGTTGTATAGGGTCCGCAGATGGCAGGATACTTGTATCTGTGACAGGAGGGATTACTCCTCCTTACCAGTACACCGTGGTGAAAGATGATAGTCTTACACTATTCACAGGTGTATTTACAGATAATCTTAACCTGGCTGATCCTACCACATACCATTATTACTCAGGCCTTGGCGCCGGAACATATACACTGATAACCACAGATGTCAATGGTTGCCAGAACACTAATAAATTGACATTCAGGGTACCTCCACCGGTAGTGGTTCAGTATGGTAAATCAACTTACGCCGGGGGATATAATATCTCCTGTAAAGGATATAATGACGGAACGGTATGGATTGAATCAATAACCGGGGGAAGAGGAGGATATACATATAGGTGGTATACATATGATGGCAGCTTTACGGGTCCCGATAATACTGACCATATTGAAAATGTTTCAGCCGGTACTTATTACCTGGAAGTAACAGATATTCTCGGATGTATAACAATTGACAGTACAGTAGTAACTGAACCTGATGGTATGACTATGACGGATTCACAGGTATCACTCTCCCCGGATTCAAATTACAACATAACATGCAACGGCAGTAATGATGGTTCCATAACAATCACAATTGAGGGAGGGACAGGTAATTTAACTTATTACTGGACAGGCCCCAACGGATTCACGGCAGATACCAAAGATATCTCAGGGTTATATGCCGGGACTTATACCTGTATAGTAACAGATATTAACGGATGTAATCTTGTTCCTACTCCTGTTTTCACCCTGACGGAGCCTGCTCCCCTGTCCCTGACTGTCACACCTTCTGTGTCAGTCGATGGTGGGTATACTATAAGTTGTTTCGGTGGGACAGGATCCGTAACTGTCGATGCTACCGGTGGCAGTACAGGGAACTATGAATACAGATGGTCGACAACCGACGGATCAGGTATTGTTGAAGGTCAGAAGGATCAGCCATCACTTACTGCAGGTGAATACCATCTGGATGTGAGAGATATGAATGGCTGTATGGTATCAGCAGATATAACAATGACCCAGCCTCCTGCTCTTGTAACCACTATTACTACATCAGATATTACTTGTCAGGCAGCTGCCTTTAATAATGGTTCTCTTGATCTTTCAGTTTCAGGCGGTGTTGGTTCATATAGTTACTTATGGTCAAATGGTGCGACCACACAGGATATATCGGGTCTGACTAATGGTACTTATTATGTAACGGTAACATACAATAGTGTATGTACTGTGCAGGATTCAGCCATCGTTAACCTTCCGCCACCACTGGAATATACCAGGACTGTTTCTGACTATAATGGATATAACATAAGTTGTAACGGTCAGGCTGATGGCTCTGTACAGATTGATATTTCCAGCGGGGAAGCACCATATTATTATTCATGGACTGGTCCGGATGGTTTTGTCGCCACAACACAAAATATATCTGACCTTAAAGCCGGGGATTATCATCTTCTTATTACTGATAATAATTCATGTACCGCTGAGGAGACAATTACACTTACAGAACCTGGACCTCTTGGGATGATATTGGACCTTTCATTAAGTACTGCAGGAGAATTTAATATCAACTGTGCAGGAAATCGTACAGGTACAATACATGTTGAACCTGAAAACCAGGTGGGTTCTGTTGAATATATGTGGGATGACGGGCTGTTTGGAAACACAAGAACAAACCTTGCTGCCGGTGATTATCATATTATTATTATTGACCAGAACAATTGTCATGCCAGCTCAGTAGTGACGCTTACGGAACCTGATTCATTAAAGATAGACTTTGACATTACCAGACCATTCTGCCCTGATAAGCCCGATGGTGAAATCAGGTTGAATGTTACCGGTGGTGTTAAAGGGACAGACTATACTTACAGGTGGTCAGATAATTCATCAGATAGTTATTTATCAAATATCACCGGGGGTATTTACAGGGTAACAGTGGAAGATATGAACGGGTGTATCATAACAGATTCTGTAAGGGTTGATCCTGTAAACCAGGCATGCCTGGTGATACCAAATGCTATTTCACCTAATGGTGACCTGATAAATGATGTATGGAATATAGATATGAAAGATCTGTACCCCAACATGGTGGTTAAGATATTTAACAGGTGGGGAGAACTGGTCTGGAATTCTGAAAAGGGGTATCCACGGCCATGGGATGGTACAAGCAGGGGAGAAAAGCTTCCTATTGATTCTTATCATTATATTATCGATTTGCATAATGGCGAAAGGCCACTTATAGGTACGATAACGATTGTTAAATAGAAACGCAGAAGGAATTGAAAAGAACGGCTATCATATTGTTTTTGCTTCTTACCGGAAACCTTGTTTTCGGGCAGCAATTGCCTTTATATAGTCAATACCTGTACAACAAATTCCTGATCAACCCTGCTGTGGCAGGAAGTGACGGTTATACCAGCCTGAATCTGACAGCCCGTGAACAATGGGTCGGATATGCAGGAGCCCCAAGGACTTTTTCCGTTAGCTGGCAGACCAGGGTACTTAAGAAAAAATTCAGTATCAGGCAGACCAGATCAAAACGGGAGGTCTTCAGACCACAAACAGACGGGCGTGTTGGATTTGGTGGTTATGTATTCAGCGACAGGAATGGTTTAATACAGAGAACAGGTTTCCAGGCTTCTTATGCTTATCATACCTGGGTGGAGAAGAGTACACAACTGTCGTTTGGATTGGCTCTTACAGGTTATTATTATAAGATCGATGAGAAGCAGATCAATTTTGAGGATCCTAATGAACCGTGGCTGAATAATGACCTGAGGAGGGGGATATTTGTACCTGATGTGGCATTCGGTATATCTGTTCTCAATGCAAAATACAGTTTTGGTTTTTCAGCCACCCAACTGTCTGAGGCATCAGCAAAGATTGGAGGTCCGGGATATAAGAACTTTACCATGAGCAGGCAGTATTATCTCTTCGGGTCATATGATTTCAGCCAGGGAGCCAATAATGTAATCCAGCCGTCATTTCTTGTCCAGATGTCGGAGCAGTGGAAACCACAGGTCGATATGGGCGTTTCATATTTCTATAACGAAGGATTCTGGGCTGGATTGGCATATCGTACCAGTGGAGCCCTGATAGCCAATATTGGCTTTAAATACCAGAATATATATTTTGGGTATGCATTCGACTATACTCTCCAGGAGATCCAGAGAATTACATACGGGACCCATGAAATAACTATTGCTGTGAAGTTTGGCGACAGTGCACGAAAGTACAGGTGGCTTGACAGGTATTAGGGGATAAGCGGTTAATGGGACTTTTTAGACACCTTCATTGGTGCCGTCTCTGCAATATATATCAGTGAACTGGTTTTTTTTTTGTTCAGGAAGGCACGTAGAGCAAACAGGGAAGCCTTAAACATACCTTTAATAAAAGTAGCTGAAGAACCCCTGTATTTTTCACTTAACATTGAGATATAAAAGACATCCGGCGCCAGGGTCTTTTCTGATAATAGCTCCAGACCGGTTTTATCACAAAAAGACCTGAAAGATTCAGGTGTGAAATGCCAGAGATGACGTGGCACATCATATCCTGCCCAGTGAGGTCCGTAAAAAGTGGCATCATATGAACCGCAGTTAGGCAGGGCAAAGATACATTTCCCATGTGGCCTGAGAATGCGTTTAATCTCACTTATATAACCAAAAGGATCATGAAAGTGCTCCAGGACATGCCACAGGGTTATACAGTCCACGGATTGGCTTTCTATACCGGCCAGACCGGAGGGGGGGAGAGCTTCTAAATTAAAATGGCTTTTTGAAAATTCCCTGGCACAGTCATTTATCTCAATTCCCTTAACATCCCATCCTGATTCTTTCATTACCGAGGCAAAATATCCTGTCCCGCTCCCAATATCCAGCAACGTTCCTGCTGATAACCCTGTGATCTTCTTTACAAGTGTTTTCTTCCTTTTCAGCATCACCTGGCGGACCAGCTGGTATAACCTGTTGGTAAATCCTTTTGATGTATCACTGTGAGATATATAATCCTCTGATTCATAATACTGACCTATGTCTTTCTCATCGGGATAATCCTGTGTAAAAACAAAGCTGCACCCGTTACATTTATAGATGTCAAATAAGCTGTTGCTTACCAGGTGATCGGTACAGCTTAGCTTTTTTGAGATGTTATCCGATCCGCACAGGGGGCAGATTTTATGATGCACCATTTTCTTTTGCTTCCTGTTTTGTTAAGATCCTGGAGGCTATATACCCTGCAATTAACAGGAAGAGCAGTATGGAACTGGCCAGGGAAATTTTATTTCCTGTATAATAAGCAGCCGGTTTAAACTGAAATACTACTTCATGGTCTCCTCCCGGAAGGATCATCCCCCTGAGAATAAAATCAGTACGGAAATAATCGCTTGCTTTACCGTCTATCGTGCATTCCCATCCTTTTGGGTAATAGATTTCGGAGAAAACAGCAAGTCTTTCACCCGATGTATGATATTTATAGCTAAGCCTGTCGGGCTCATATTTTTCAAGACTTATTGTATCACCTGTGCTTGACGGGTACTCAGATTGCCTGATCTGGTTTTTGAACACATCATTAATTATTGCAACTTTTGAAGGGTCAAAATTGTTTATTGCTGCAAGTTCGGCATTAGCATTCTTTACCATTGAGTCTCTTTCAACAAACCATACATTACCCAGAGCTTTGGGATTTTTAACTGGTGGAGCATCAGGGCTGTAAATAATATACTTGGCATTTAGCATATTAAGAGCATAAGTGCTATCGAATGCAACCTGGAACTGTTGTACAGTCTGAGCCTTACTGGCGACAGCCTGAATGATAGCAAAATTCCTTATAAGTGAGGAGTCAATCAGTTCCTGGTATCTTTGCAGCTTGGCTCCGTGATATCCACCAATAGAATGAAAGAAATATGAAGTTGGAGTGTTGTCATTAAAAGTTGAGACTGAAAGGTTCAATACCCTGAAGTAAGTTGAGTCTTTCAGTATATAGGAATCTGCTACCGTTGGTTTGAAACTCTTCTGGTATTTGGATCTTATTTCAAACCTGTCTGCATTCAGGTATCTTTTGTCTATAGTCCACAGGTCAAGAAGAACAAGAACTGTCAGAATAACAATAGATGGTCCTGCCTTTATTTTCCCCAGGGTAAAAGCCAGTATTGTCCCTGATGCCAGGAGGATAAAGATAAGTGATCTGAACGCATCATTTTTAAGCAGTGTCTTTCGGTCATCTATCATGGCTGTTGTGAGCCAGCCTGGCAATCCTCCTTCATACGGACTAATGAAGGATCCTGCAATACCAGGTATGAAAATAATAAGAAGAAGAAAACCTCCGGTAATACCTGTAGCAATTTTTATCCCCCTTAGTATCTCTTTCTTTTGCAGGTTGCCTTTATAAATGTCTCTTAAAGCCAGGAATCCCAGTAACGGAATGCAAAACTCGGCTATAACAAGGATCATGGTAACAGCCCTGAACTTATTGTATCCCGGGAAATAATTTATAAAGAGGTCTGAAAAGAACATGAAATTTTTACCCCACGACAGCATTATGGACAGAACAGTAGCCGACAGCAACCACCATTTCTCAGGCCCTTTTACCAGGATCAGGCCAAGGATAAAAAGAAATATAACTATCGCCCCTACATAGTGGGGGCCATCTGTACCCGGCTGGGATCCCCAGTATTCATGGGTCTGGTTGATGACAGCTGCATTATTGTTTTTGGTAAGTACTGCAGCCGTTTCAGAGTTGCTGCCGAAAGGTTCATTTGATCCTCCCTTGTAGTCCGGAACAAGGAGATTGAATGTTTCATCAATACCATAACTCCAGAATGTAATATAATCCTTGTCAAGACCTGAGGTTCTGTTATTGTCGGTGGTAACAAGATCAGATTTTCCCCTGATGGAATATTTTCCGTACTGGTATGTAGTATACAGACTGGCAAAATTTATTCCGACAGCTATAACGAACGGGATGACAAGAATAGCGGATGTTTTGATAAACCTTGCAACACTGTTGTTCTTTAAAGAATAGATAAACTCTGTAATCCCAAATACAAGGAGGCAGAGAAGCCCGTAATAGGTTATCTGGGGATGATTGGCCTGTATCTCAAGTGCTAAAAAGAAAGCTGTCATTAACGCGCCCTTTATTGCATCCTTTTTATATGCATAATAGATACCTGCAATCATGGTGGGCATATAAGCCAGGGCTATTGCCTGGGTATTATGACCCGCCGCCAGAACCTGGAAGAAAAACGAGGAAAATCCGTATGCCAGGGCACCGGTTATTGACAGCCATGGATTGAGTCCGAATATTACGAGAAGAATATAAAATCCAAGCATCGAGAGGAATAGAACGGAAACAGGCATTTTGAAAGTCCGCAGAAAGGCATCAATATATTTGAAAAGATTCCCCGGGTAATGTGTCGATATCAGGTAAGCGGGCATACCGCTGAAAATAGAGTTAGTCCACAGGGGCTCCTTCCCATATTCAGCCCTGAAATCACGGATCTCTTTGGAATTGATGGTCGAGACTGTTGAGTCATTGGCTTTGAGAACTTTACCTTCAAGAACCGGGTAAAAGTATGCAAAGGATATAACGGTGAATAATACAATTGCTACCAGGTGTGGCAGGTAGGGCCGGATTTTATTTTTTATTTCCATCTCGTTAGTATTTATTTTCATTATGGAATACCAGACAAAAATATGTAATTAAGAGCAATTATTTGATGTGGGCAATTCTATACATTCTATTATTCCTCTTTAAAAAGGTATTTCCGTTCTAGAAATCGTCTTTCATACCCCTCAGGGTATTCAGATTGGCTTTCAGGTTCTTAAGGTTTGACCATTTAGTTATAAATCCCTTTATTACCTGTAATTCAATGGGTTCGTAAAATTTAAACAGGGAAAGTATAAAAGGGAAGCTTACAAAAATCCCGGTTTTTATTAACAGGCGAGGGATCAGGGACATGTTATTCAATAGCAGACCAGCAAAAGACAAAACAGCACCTGTTATCAGCATGATTAATATTTTGCTCATTTCATATGGTACAAAATATTCTTTCCGGGAATAATAATAACATGCATACCAGTAGGCGAACTGGGATAAAAGAGTGGCCAGCGCGGCCCCGGTAATGTCCAGCAAAGGAATCAGCAATATGTTAAGAGCTAAACTTAGAATAGTTGAAAAAATCACAATTATCCCTATGATACGGGTTTTCTTTGCTATATGAAGCCCGTAGACTGTTACCTCTTTCATGTTTACAAAAAAGATCGAAAGCGAAAGAATGGGAATAATAATAACAGCTCCCCAAAAATCTCTGGATGTAGTGATGATCTTGATCATTTCATATGAGAAAAGAGACATCCCCAGTACAGCTATCATCATAACCCATGAAGTATAGAGCAATACTTTTGAATAGAATCTCTTATTGTCTGGTGAATCCATTTTTTTCAGCATCATTGGTCCCAGCGCTAACCTTACGGAATCGACGAGTACCAGCTTAAGAACACTGGTAAGCTTAAATGCCAGGGTATATAATGCCACCGATTTCAGGAGAGACATAGAGTTCAGGGAGAACCTGTCAATTGCAGCAAACAATGCAGCCGACACATTTGCGATCAGCAGTGGGAATCCGTAAGCATTCATTTCCCTGAATATTATCCTGCTGAAGAATGCCTTGCTGTTCCTTGATGCATATCCTATAAGGACAATCACTGTCAGTGAGTTACCAATGACCTGTGCCAGGTAGATTCCTTTAAGTCCCATCCCGGATGATATAATAAAGTACAGCGTAAGCGAAAGAACCGTGATCAGTTTAAACAGGTTGGTGATGGTATAAAGCACTGACCGCGACTGTAACCTCATAAGAGTATTCACTATGTTGTTCACAGCCTGGATCCCGGAAGCCAGTATAACAAACCTGATTACTTCCGACCACCTGGTTGTTGAGAAGACAACAGAGGAAAGCCTGCCAGAAAGAGGAACCAGCACCACGCAGAATGCTGCGGAGATTAGTACCTGCGATATGAGAACCATAAAGAAAATACCTTTCTGGTTGTCCCTGTGATCTTTATCCCAGAACCACCTTGTCAGACTCTGCGGTAATCCCGAGGCCAGCAGTGCGGTTAATATCAGTCCAAGGATCTCAAGTATTCCGAGTACGCCGAATTCATCGGTAGTGAAGAATTTCGGATCAGTGTATAAGGGAATAAGAATTAATCCGACGATCTTTACGGCAATGTTACCCAGACCGTAGACTATAGTGTCTTTGACTGATATTTTAATAGAATTCAGCATCCCGGATAAATCCTTATTTCTTAGTTAGTTAATTTTCCCCGAGATAATAATTGTATTAAAATAGTAAAAGGGGTACTTCACTTTCAATCCTGCTATTTGTTTGATCTTACGTAATACTAATTCTGATGTTGTCAGCTTTTCAAGGTTGGAAAATGAGATCTGTTCAGGGTTATAACCCGCCGACACAAGAACTTTTGAGATTGTATAGGGAGTAAACCAGAACCGGTGATCTGAATTTATTATTTCTTTATAATGTTTCATATTCATGTACTGGCGCTTGTTGTATATGTTTGGTACTGTTATTATGAACCTGTCAATGAATCGTCCAAACCTGCTTTTGAAAATATTCAGGAAACTGACAGGATCATCCAGGTGTTCAATTATTTCACCGAACACCACATAGTCCCATTTATCTGTTGTTAAATCCGGGAAATCATCTGTGAGTACATTCCCGCAATATACATTATGATATCCCAATTCATTTTTAACAAAATCAATGCTTTCTCTATCAATATCAACACCAATACATTTACTGGAGTTATCTGTAATCAGCTTATGCAGCCAGATATTGTTCCTGATTTTTTCATTTATTATTGAGATATGATCTGAACAACCAATATGAATAACACTACTGTTCCTTATCATTCCTGTTATGTATGCCTCCCTTGAGATTGCCTGCTGTCGGGTCCTTTCAATGTTAACAGGTAGAGTTGTCTGGAATGTTTCTCCTCTAAGATAACTGAGAACTTCCTGGTTGATCTTCATAATTCATGGTTCTGTTGATGATGCTAAGATACTATTTAGCTTTGTTAAAAAGTCGAGGTAGTTGGATGAAGCATTAAAATTCTTCTCCCAGCTCAGTAAAGCATTCTTTCTGAAAATCTTTTCCTCGTTATCAGGTAAATCGATAAAATGTTCAATTTCCCCGGTCAGCTCATCGATCTGGAAATTTACAGGAAGTAATATACCGGTACCTTCCGCAACCAATTCTCTTACTCCCCCTACATCAGTTGCTATAACAGGAATACCGAATGACTGGGCTTCCATTATACTTACAGGTAATCCTTCAGAAGAGCTTGTATTAATGAACAGGTTGATCATGTTTTTACTGTAATATTCCAACAGTTCAGAGTTTGGATACTGACCCATAAATGAGTATGTTATGTCTTCTTTTTTCCCGAGTCTTCCTGCAGCCAGCTTTTCCATATCTTTCCGCAATACACCATCCCCGAAATGTGTCCAGTGTACCCCTTTTCCCGGCCTTATCATTTCCAGGGCATAAATAATCAGGTCAATCCTTTTTAAGGGTATAATATTGGAACAGGAAACTATATTAAAGGTGCCGGTTTTATTACTTGACTGCACCGGTAAGGAAATATTCCTGGCAACACCAAGCCGGGACAATATATACCCCGGTTTGTCTGTTCCTGTTTTCTCCTTAAAGTATTGCAGCCCGTTACCGGAAACAAAGAAAATAGCATCCAGGTTATCCGATACGAACTTTAAGAGAGGAAGATAGGAGAGCACATTCTTTTCTTCATAAAGATCACTTCCATGAGCTCTTGAAATACTTATGCTATCAGGGTAATGAAGCATTGCTATTGCATGAGCACCACTTTTAAGCCAGTAGGAATAGAAAACAGTCTGACCCGAAATGTTCTCATTTTTAAGCATTCTTTGTATAAAATCTTTTAATTGCAGCCCTTTGATAATTTTTTTAATAAGAAATTTCTTACGTCTTAAAGATAGTTTCTGTGATTTGCTATGGCGAAAGGAAATTTCCCGGTTATAAATATCAAACAGGACTGTTAAATTGCTCAGTAGTTGAACGGGAAGCCTGAGATATCCTGTTATTGTTGTTCTTGTATTATATCTTAATATTTTATAATCGTCTGGCATATACCTGGTTTTTTCAGATTCTGTATCCTGAGCTATAATAATGATTCTATCAAAGCCGGAACTGATCACAGGTAATTCGGTCTCAAGAAATGGTTCTCCTGTACCAAAGGGAAATTGAGAAGTAATTAATACCAGTGTTCTCATCTTGATCTAATATTGACAAAGTAATTGAATTTCCGTGTAATACGGAAAAGATACAGGAATTTATATGCTGAGGGTTCTTATATAATAAATATACTATTTGCCATACTGTTAAAAGGGAAGCGAGAGTCTCGGGCCTCTGTTAATAGCAAAAATCAGCTTTATTCTCAGATCCTGTCAGCATTAATGGTATCATACAGTAAAACAAATTTGTCCCTGATAATTTTTGTATTATATTCTTCCTGTACAGCCTTAAGGCCATTTTTCCCCTGCTCTGATCTGAGACCGGCATCATTTATAAGAGTAACGATTGAATCTTTGAATTCAACCATATTGCTGAATACAAGACCGCATTTATGTTTATTGATAATGTCTTTCTGGGGTTTGCAGTCAGATGCCACTACAGGTTTGCTTCCCAGCATATACTCATAAATCTTGTTTGCCACACCTGATTCATGCTGTGGATTCTTATGGAAAGGTGCCAGGCAAATATCACACAGTTCGAGGTATGATGGCAGATCGGAAGAATTGATCCATGGTATATAATGAATTCTGCCGTTGATAATGCCGGCACTCAGCATTTCAAAAAACCTTGCCTGGTCTTTTTTGTCTATGGGGCCTATTACAAGGAAATTTATTTCATAGTTTTCCCTTACCAGATCGGTGAACACATTGAGGGCATCAAAGATCCCTCTTCGTTCTGCTATAACACCATAATAGAACAATACAGGATATTTGTATTTAAAAAGCGGACCGATAACAGGTTTCTTCCCCTCATTTATTGATGATATATCAGGTACATTTGGAATTACTTCAAACATGTCCATTTTCAGGAAGGAATATTTACCCAGCAGAGCATCCCTGAAGTCACTGCTCAGTACAATGATCCGGGAAGCATAGCCAAGATATTCCTTTTCTTTTTCCTTCCATTTTCCCGGACGTGATATCCCGCTCCGTAAAAATCCTTTTGTCCAGTTATATGTTGTCACGGTATAAGGGTAGTTCTCATGAAGGTCAAGTATCATAGGGATGTTACTTTTTGACTTTATAATTCCCCTGTGTACGGATCTTGACATGTACAGATCGTGAACATGCAGGACCTCTATGTCGTTGTCTTTTATGAATTTAGCAGCACGGTTCGCCCATAGCCATTCATAAATTGGTATTGTGTTAAGGGCAAAAAAAAGTATGTCTTTAAGTTTCCTGGGGATTCTGATCCTGGTGATCTTTATGTCATGAGCCGGTTCCATGTATTCCTTTCTGAAACCGAGACACAGTATGAATACTTTGTACCCGCCATCCCTGAGCATAACAGCTTCCCTCAGTACTCTGACATCACTGTTGAGCTCATTATCGACAATTATGCCACAATTCATCTTTTCACACAATAAGAATTATAAACAGATCTTTGTTTAAAGTTAGGAAAATTTTGCTGAGGAGGAGTTCTAAACGGAAAACTTAAAAAGCAAGCAGGGAAGCCAGTTTCCCGGTCAGTATCTTCCTGCTGAACATAACCGGTGATACATCACTGATAGTATATGTCCTGTCCATAATCTCGCCAAGATAACAAATAAGGCCGTTCTCATCAGAATAGGAGAAAGTCATTCCTTTACCACTCTCCCTGAGTATCGCTGAGGCATCTCCGTCAACCGGTCCGATACAAATCACCGGTCTGCCAGTGGCAATATATTCAAAAAGCTTGCCTGTAATGATGCTCCGGTTACTTTTATGATCGGGGATAACCAGGAGCAGAGTATGTGATTCCATCATATATCTGATAGCAGAAGCATGATCAACGTAAGGGATAAATTCAATGAGATTATCAGGTATGCCTTTCCTGATAAGCTCCTTCTGCTTCGGAGAGACTGTTCCTATGAAACGTATCATTACTTTGCTGCCTTTTGAAACAAGTTCCCCCGCAGCCTGTATAAACGAATCTACAGGGTATATGTCCGACAGGGTACCTATATAGGATATTGTGAAATCTCTGCAGGAAGTAAAATCAACATTTTGGAAGTCAGACTCATCATAACCATTGGTTATCACATGAGTTTTTTCTTCTATCCCTTCTGCCTTACTGCAAAAACTCCTCTTCAGTGAGTTACCCACAGTAATAACAACATCAGCATTCAGAAGGGTCCTTTTTTCAAATCCGGAATCTATGTACCTTGCAATAAAGGTATGATAGAACCGGCTGTAATAATAAATATCTGTCCAGGGATCACGAAGATCTGCTATCCATTTTACCAAAGGGTATCTCTTCTTTAATTTCAGGCCGATAAGCTGCGTTGAATGTGGAGGACTGGTGGTTATAACATGTTCTATTTTCTCCTCTTCCAGTATACTGCAGGCTTTTTTGAAGGCATAGCTGTTCCAGCCCTTCCTTGGATCGGGGATGAAAAAATTTCCTCTTATGAATCTTAGTATCTTATTTTTCAGTGAATCTTCCATACTGTTGGCAAAACCTGCAGCAGGAATCCTTGACCGGTCTTTTTTATAAATACTGAAATAATCAGTTGCAGGTGTGGTATAAACTCTCAGCGAAGAGGATATGTCCTTTCCAAGGGAATCATCTGTTACAGGATATGCGGCATATTCCGGATCAACAGTAAGTATCACAGGTTCCCATCCGGATTCAGGAAGGTACCTGGCAAACTTGAGCCATCGTTGTACCCCTGCACCGCCACTTGGAGGCCAATAGTAAGTTATTATCAGAACCTTGTTCATATTAAAGCATCTTCAGGAGGCTTTGAATAGAAACTTTTTCCTTTATGATGTCCTTTAACTGTTCAATACTAACTCTTTCCTGCTCCATGGAATCACGATACCTGATGGTTACCGTGTTATCCTCAACAGTCTGATGATCTATGGTTATGCAATATGGTGTTCCGATAGCATCCTGTCTCCGGTAACGTCTTCCTATTGAATCCTTGTCATCGTACTGGCAGTTAAACTCAAACATCAGATCATGTACTATTTTCCGAGCTATCTCAGGTAACCCGTCCTTTCTGACAAGCGGCATAACAGCCAGTTTCACAGGAGCAAGGAAGGCAGGAAGTTTAAGTACAATGCGGGTATCTTTTGTTCCGTCATCTTTCTTAAGTTCTTCTTCTGTATATGCAGCTGATATGACGTGCAGGAACATCCTGTCAACACCTATCGAGGTCTCAATGACATATGGAACGTAGGATTCTCCCCTGTCAGGATCAAAGTACTGCATCTTTTTACCGCTGTATTGCTGGTGCTGTTTCAGATCATAATCAGTTCTGGAGTGTATTCCTTCAACCTCTTTGAAGCCAAACGGGAATTTGTATTCAATATCGGAAGCAGCATTTGCATAGTGGGCCAGCTTAATATGATCGTGGAACCGATAGTTCTCAGCACCGAAACCAAGAGCCAGGTGCCATCTCATCCTGGTCTCTTTCCATTTGGCAAACCATCCCGGTTCTGTGCCGGGCTGTATAAAATACTGCATTTCCATCTGTTCAAATTCCCTCATCCTGAAGATGAACTGCCTGGCAACTATCTCATTACGGAATGCCTTTCCTATCTGGGCTATACCGAAAGGTATCTTCATCCTCCCGGTTTTCTGGACATTAAGAAAATTAACAAAAATACCCTGTGCTGTTTCCGGACGAAGGTATATTTTATTTGCCCCGTCGGCGGTAGAACCCATTTCAGTTGTAAACATCAGGTTGAACTGTCTTACATCCGTCCAGTTACGTGATCCGGAGATAGGACATACAATTTCATTATCGATGATTATCTGTTTCAGTTCGGCCAGGTCCATATCATTAAGGGCTTTGGCAAACCTGTCATTAAGCTGGTCTATCCTTGTCTGTATATCAAGAACACGCTGGTTAGTTTCCCTGAATTTCTGTTCGTCAAATTCCGCTCCGAATCTTTTCCGGGCTTTCTCAACTTCTTTGCTGATCTTTTCTTCCAGCTTAGCAAGATGATCTTCAATAAGCACATCCGCCCTGTAACGCTTTTTAGAATCCCTGTTATCTATAAGAGGATCGTTGAATGCATCTACATGGCCCGATGCTTTCCATATTGTCGGATGCATGAATATTGCCGAATCAATACCAACTATGTTATCATTTAATAGGACCATACTGTCCCACCAGTATTTCTTTATGTTGTTTTTTAATTCCACACCATACTGTCCGTAATCATATACAGCACTCAATCCGTCATATATCTCACTCGAAGGGAAAACATATCCATATTCCTTGCAGTGGGCGACCAACTTTTTGAAAACATCTTCCTGGGCCATAATACTTTTAATTTAACTTTAGCGGAAGGCAAAAGTAATTTAAAATCTTTTGTTTTACAATTTTAAGAATACTGATACCCCGGGCATTTTAATATTCTCATCTGTGTTGATTTTAATTCTGGTAAGGGAATCCCTGATTTTGTATATTTAGCCGTTATTTATAGTCTGAAATGAAAAGAAGAACGGATTTCCTTGTAATAGGATCAGGAATAGCGGGCCTGACATTTGCTCTTAAAGCTTCAAAATTCGGTAAGGTTACTGTTGTTACTAAAGCAGGGCTTGAGGATTCCAATACAAGGTATGCCCAGGGTGGTATTGCGGCTGTATTCAGTGAACCCGATAATTTTGAGAAACATGTCAAGGATACCATTATAGCCGGTGGTGGTCTGTGCGACGAAGAAGTTGTCAGAGGTGTTGTTGAAGAAGCTCCCAAAAGGATCAGGGATCTTATAGATCTGGGTGTTCCCTTTGACCGGAAAGAAGATGGTACATATGACCTGGGTAGGGAAGGAGGCCATACAGAACACCGTATTCTTCATCACAAGGACATAACAGGTGAGGCTATTGAAAAGACCCTGATAGAAAAGGTTAGGCAGGAGCCTTCGATTGAGATCCTTGAGCATCATTTTGCAATAGATATTCTAACGCAGCATCACCTTGGTGAAATATTAAGGAAAAATTATCCCGGGATAAAATGTTATGGTGCCTACGTGGCAAATCTCAACAGGCAGGAGGTTATTACTTTTCTTGCTAAAATCACTGTGATTGCCACCGGGGGGATGGGGAATGTATATATGACCACAACGAACCCGGCGGTAGCTACGGGCGATGGTATAGCAATGGTTTACAGGGCAAAGGGGGTGATAGAGAATATGGAGTTTGTACAATTTCACCCAACATCACTATGTGATCCGAATGCCAGACCCTCGTTCCTTATAACTGAGGCTTTACGTGGCTTTGGAGCTGTCCTGAGAAATCTTTCAGGTGAACAGTTCATGAGCAGGTACGATAGTCGCGGATCGCTGGCACCGCGTGATATTGTGGCAAGGGCTATAGACAACGAGATGAAGATATGGGGTGATGATCATGTCTGGCTCGATTGTACACAGCTTGATAAAGAGGGGCTGATTAATCATTTCCCGAATATTTATGAGCATTGCAGGAATAAGGGTGTTGATATCACAAAAGAACTTATACCTGTTGTACCGGCTGCCCATTATTCTTGTGGAGGTGTTAAAGTTGATACAAACGGACAGAGCAGCATAGACGGGCTCTATGCTCTCGGGGAGGTTTCATCAACGGGTCTTCATGGGGCAAACAGACTTGCTTCGAATTCATTGATTGAAGCTGCGGTCTATTCGCACAGGGCGGCAATGCATTCGGGTGAACGGATATCCGGGTTGTCATATGATGAGAAGATACCTGACTGGGACTATAAAGGGACCACACACCTGGAGGAGATGGTCCTGGTTACACAGAATTACAGGGAGGTGCAGATGATAATGAGTAATTATGTGGGTATAGTGCGGTCCGATCTTCGGCTGGAAAGGGCACTGGTACGGCTGGAAATTATTTATAAGGAGAATGAGAGCCTCTATAAGCGTTCCCTGATTTCCCGGAAGATCATTGAATTAAGGAATCTTATCAATGTAGCGTATATTATCATTAAGATGGCTGCGAACAGGAATGAAAGTGTCGGCCTTCATTATTCAATTGACCATCCGAAACGCGGTGTTTCGGATAACTGATTAAAAAAATATCTTATGAATCATCTGGAGTCATCATTTACAGGGAAAAACAACTTCTGGAGGTATGTGGTTATGTTTGTCACGGTTTTCCTCGTATCTAACAGTATCGGTGCTATTCCACTCATTATTGCAATGTTCATAAGATCAGTCTCTGATCCCTCAGTGATGTCGCAACTGGCTGCTCATCCAAATGATTTAAGCATACTGGGGCTCGATTCAAATATCTCGCTGATAATGATGCTTTTCCCCTTTATTACGGGTCTCGTTGCTTTTTTGCTGCTTATCAGGCCTTTGAACGGGAGGAAGATAAAAACTATAATAAACGGAACTTCATCAATAAGGTGGAATCATTTTTTTATTTCCGGATTTGTCTGGATGATCCTTTCCATGGCTTACCTTTTCGTGTATCTCAAGGCAGATCCTTCAAATTTTGTACTTAATAATACAACCATCTCTCTTGCGGCTCTTACTGTAGTCTCCCTTATTTTCATACCGTTCCAGGCTGCATTTGAGGAAGTCCTGTTCAGGGGATATCTTATGCAAGGATTTGCTGTAATGTTAAAGAACAGGTGGTTTCCGCTGGTGATGACATCAATAATGTTTGGTCTTATGCATGCCCTTAACCCTGAAGTAAAAGATTACGGATTCCTTACCATGATGCCGCAATACATAACATTCGGACTCATCTTTGGTATTATAACAATCCTTGATGATGGTATAGAGGCATCCATGGGTGCTCATGCTGCAAATAATATATTCCTGTGCGTAATGGTTACCAACCGTTCGTCAGCACTGCAGACGAAAGCACTTTTTGTTCAGCTGAATGTAGCTCCGTGGCTTGAACTGGCCGGACTTGTGTTGAGTGGAATCGTTTTCATATTTATTCTGTCCAGGATATTCAGATGGCAAAAGTTTGCACTGATATTTGAAAAAATTCATATCTGACAGCAAGTTTTCCGATTTCCGGCTGTCTAATAGATAAATATATATTGATATATTATCGCTGAAGACATTGGGAAAAGGAGACGAATATATGGATGATTCAACCCTGACCGACGGAATCCTCTCAGGATCCCCGGCTGCATACAGGTATCTTATTGATAGGTACCAGCAAAATGTATTCAGAACGGTTATGGGATTTATTCATTCAGAAACCGATGCTGAGGATATTACACAGGAAGTATTTATTGAGGTGTTCAGGTCTGTTGGAAGATTTCGTAAAGAATCAGGACTATCAACCTGGATCTACAGGATTGCAGTTAATAAATCCATAAATTTCCACAGGGCCAGGAGGAGAAAAAAAATAATTTCTTTTTTTGACCTGAATGCAGAAAATGTACGGGAATTGAAACAGGAACCTGTCTCACCCATAGACTTCAGTCCTGATTCATCACTGGACAGGGAAGTGCATGCTGCTGAGATTCAAAAAGCCCTGGATAGCCTGCCACATAACCAGCGGACCGCTTTTATCATGAGCAAATACGATGATCTTTCATACCAGGAGATTGCATCTGTCATGAATACAACAATTTCCTCTGTTGAATCCCTTTTATTCAGGGCCAGAAGGAATCTTCAGAAAAAACTTTATTCATATTTTAAAAAAAATCTGTAAATGAGCGCAAGTAAGCTGAAGCATCCTTGTCTAAATGGAAAAGAGAAGATCATGAACTGTAAAAAACAAAGAACGGACATCCTTTTATATGCTGAAGACCTTCTTGACGAAAACGACAGGCGGGATGTTGAATTGCATATGGAAGCATGCAGGGATTGCAGGGAGTTCATGGTTTATGTGAAAAAATCTCTGCTGGCTGCTGAAAGGGAGAAGAATATTGAGCCCAATCCCTTCCTGGCCACCAGGATCATGAATGCCCTTGAAGCAAAGCAGCACAAGGGTAGTACTATCAGGCGATGGGTACCTGGCTTTGCTTTTGCTATTCTGTTCGTGGCAGCAGTTATAGGAGGGATAAACCTGGGGAAGCTTTATTCCCGTACTATCCTTTCAAATAAAAATGAGCTGCAGGAAGAGGTGAGTTATATAGATGATATTGAGCAGGAACAGATAGAAAATTTTTTCATGACTTCAAATGAAACAGGCAATGAATAAAACAAAGCTATTGATATGGATAGTAGTAATACTTGTTGCTGTAAATGTGGCAGCAATTATTTCAGGATTGGTATTCTCTTCAGAAAGGAAGAATGAGTTTCCGGTGCGAACGGATATACCATATAACCGTAGAGCTGATTTCTTCAGGGGTCAGCTTGGGCTTGATAATACTCAGAGACAAAGTTTTATGAATTTCAACAGGGAGTTTAACCATCGGGCCAGGGCGATCACAGGGAGAATGAATCTGGAGAGATACAGAATGGTGGAGGAGATGGCAGCTTCACATCCCGACAGGGAACGACTCGATTCAATATGTGTGGATATCGGTCAGCTTCATACTGAACTTAAGAGGGCAACAGTTGACTACTATTTAAAAATGAAAAGTGTCTGCAACCCGGAACAGCAGGTTGAGCTAAACAGGTTATTTGAGAGAATAATAAATGCTGACAATGGTGAAGGGATGGGACCTGGCCATACCCGGCAGAAAAGGGGCCCGGGTATGGGACGCGGACGGCAGAATCAAGGCAGATCTATGTTAAATTAAAATAAATTCAAATTCATGAAAAGTACAGTTAAGACAATGGGATTATTGCTTGGCATATTGCTGGCAGGATCACTGATCGTGCAGGGACAGAACACCTATGTTCAACCTGGTTTCAGGTACAGGACATTTAACAGAATACCTGACCTGACGGAGAAGCAGAAAACAGAACTTACAGAACTTGCTCAGACACACTGGGTAAAGATGGATACGCTGAGGGCCGAAATGAGAAGGACCACCGATATCCAGAAAAGGGGGGATATCGCCCGTGATATTCAGATCGAGAAAGATACTCACAGGCAAAATGTCCTGAACCTGTTAACGGATAAGCAAAAAGAAGCTTTTAATTCATTTCCAGGCATGGGAATGAGAGGGCCGGCTTACGGACAACCGGGAAGAAGAGGCCCGGGGAGGGGAATGGGACCCGGCAACAGAGGTTACGGAATGCATGGCCATGGACGTGGTATGGGGCCCGGAATGAACCGGAACAACTGTCCGGTGTGGCAGGGAAGAGGCCGCGGAGTATGGCAGTAATGGTCCGGCAATACAAAAAAGGATGTCTTTAAAGTCGAGTTTAACCGCAAAGGACGCAAAGGAGGTGCAAAGAACACAAAGGCAAAGTCTTTAATTTCCTTCTTTTGCGTTCTCTGCGTAATCCCGATCGGGACTCTGCGCACTCTGCGGTTAAAGTTTTTAGACTTTTGAGACACCCTCTTTTTTATCAAAATAATACCCTTCCTGTGTTTTTATACCTTATAAACTGATGTCAGATCTTCGCTGCGGAAATCGCCCCATTTTTCTCGTATCTCGTTGATTATGTCTTTTATTATATCAGTATCAGTCTCAGTCAAAAGTCTCAGCCGTGTTTCCTTAAAATGGGGAAGGCCCTTGAAATAGTTGGAGAAATGCCGGCGCATCTCAAATACCGATCTTTTGCCCTCTTTGAATTCAAGCGATTTTTCTAAATGGAACAGGGCGGTATCTGCTTTTTCACTCACGACCGGTTCAGGTAAAATCTCCCCGGTACTTAGAAAATGCCTTATATCCCTGAATAACCATGGTCTGCCAACAGCTGCACGACCTATCATAATCCCATCAACACCGTACCTGTTAAACATCTCCTTCGCCCTTAAAGGTCCGTCTATATCACCATTGCCGATAACCGGAATCTTCATCCGTGGATTGTTTTTAACCTCTCCGATAAGGGTCCAGTCGGCTTTTCCCTTATACAATTGGACCCTGGTTCTTCCATGAATGGTTATAGCTTTTATACCTGCATCCTGCAGTTTCTCAGCGATCTCTGCAATATTCCTGTTTTCATCATCCCATCCCAGCCTGGTCTTTACAGTCACAGGCAGCTTAACAGCTTTGACAATGGCTTCCGTCATCCCGATCATCAACGGAACATTCCGCAGCATTCCTGCTCCGGCCCCCCTGCCGGCTATCTTCCTGACAGGACACCCAAAGTTTATATCGATCATTTCGGGCTGAGCCTCTTCTGCAATCAGGGCCGCCTCTACCATGGCCGGGATCAGGTGACCGTAAAGCTGTATGCCTATCGGACGTTCATAATCAAATATATCAAGTTTCTTTACACTCTTCCGCCCGTCACGGATAAGTCCGTCAGATGAGATGAATTCAGTATACATTACATCCGCACCGAACTTTTTACAAACCATTCTGAATGAAGGATCCGTTATATCCTCCATTGGCGCCAGGAAAAGCGGGTAGTCACCCAGTGTTATGTTACCTATAGTCAAGAATTTATGATTTAAATGACTAAAATATTAACTTTGTCCGTTATTATTAAGGAATAATAACTTTTTGACTGCAAAATTAATAAAATGGGTGGTAACATACGAAATCTGAATTTTGCCCGGTATTCACCTCTTGTCCAGATAATAATATCACTGGCAATCATTATAGGCGCAGGTTTCTTCCTTATGTTAATCATGCTGATCCCTGGCTTTCTCATCTTTCATGCTGATATTTCCGGACTGATATCATCATCAGGAGAACCCGGACAGAACGATATTGCCTTTCTCAGATATATGGTCATTGTCCAGGATATAGCATTATTTATTGTGCCTGCTCTCATCATTATGGTACTTATGCGAACGGAGAACCATTCCGGACTGGTTGATTTAAGGCTTCCACGGCTTAGTGATGTTCTGCTGGTAATCATTCTGGCTTTCTTCCTTATACCTGTTACCGATTTTACTGGCCGGCTTAATGCAGGGCTGCATCTTCCACAATGGATGTCGGGAGTGGAACACTGGATGGTATCGAAAGAGGATGAAGCTGATGGTATGATAGACCGCCTGATAGTATCCAATAATATCACAACATTGCTTATGAATCTTGTAATGATAGCTGTATTGCCTGCCCTGGGAGAAGAACTGATATTCAGGGGTGTCTTTCAGAAAATCCTGTACAGGCTTTTCAGATCGGGGCATGCAGCGGTCTGGTTTACCGCCATTATTTTCAGCGCCATACATTTCCAGTTCCTGGGATTCATTCCCAGACTTATCCTTGGACTCGTGTTTGGATACCTGTTTTTATGGAGCGGGACCCTGTGGCTTCCGATTGTGGCACATTTTGTAAACAATGCAATACCAGTTGTGGGAACTTATCTCCATTATTATGACGGTGTATCTCAACCTCAGGAATTTCCTTCATGGAACGAAGCTTTGACATTGCTGTTCCCCGTTGTGGTCTGTACCGGCATAATGATATATCTGAAGAAGAACTCCGGGAAAAATAATCTGACGAACGGGGACAGAATACAGGAGTGATATTAAAATTTGATTTTTACCAGTTCATAGATACCGGGGATTAAGACTGGTTTTGCTCGTGTAAATTAACGGCCTTTTCCAGTTCCCCTTTGCGATAGAAATAGACCAGGCCGTATTCTTCATTGCTGTTTTTACGAATATCCTCTTCAAGATTTGCATGTGATGCCTCTACTTCATTCCACAAATGCAGAATGATCTCATCTGCTTCTTTGCGAAGCCCGGCAATTTTCCCTGCAAGATCAGTTGTCCTTTTCGATAAGGTATTATTAAAGGTCCATGATTCGAGGTAGTTCTCAAATCTCACTTTTACAACGGCAATTGTAGGGTTGGTTATGGGGCTGCCACCTTTCCGAATCCTGAATTCCTCTCCTTCAATAATCCTCCTGCCCCATGTCATAAGTTCATTTTCAGTATTTAAGGAAGGAATATTGGAATCATCAGTGGCAAGTCCTAAATAAGCTCTTGTCTCAGCAGGAAGATCCCCCCTGTGAATGGCCATATTCATGACCTTAATAAAATGATTAAGATATATCTTAGCCTTCCGGAGCGTGTCACTGTAATTCTTACTTTTTTTATTCTGGGAAGCAAGTGCCTGCCTGTGCAACTGAATGTAATGTTCAAACTGTGGAATGAATTTTTGTAGCTTTACGATTGTTTTAGCTGAGATAGACACTTTATAAGGCGGTTGCTCTTTCCCTTTTTCAAGAGCTGTCCTCATTGCCCTGATACGGGCAGTATCGGTGTTTGGCAATCTTCTGTAAGGCATAACAGGAAAGATTTGTTATATTCGACATGTAGGTAGCAGATGCGAATATAAGAATTTTTCATCAATTACAAAGGGTATTCGCTGAATAAATGTTTTGATTATTAAATTGTTTTGTTTACAACACGGAAATAATGGCCCTTTAACCCTGAAGATCCTGTTATTTGTGATAGGTTTTAATTCTTATGCTGTATAACAGTTAATATCGTCAGATTCTTGCAAGGACGAGAAATGTTGCATGCAGTGAGATTGTAAGTATCAGGTACAGGTTCCTGGCTTTCGCAGATGATAACCCCGCAAACTTATATTTTATTGAGGATGTATGGCAGCCAGCCAGACAGTCTCCGCATAAAGTGCATGTTATGCCTGGTTTTGAGCTGCGGATATCATCCGGATTCAGTGCATCATACTTGCAAAATCTGGTACATCCCATGCATAAAGTACAACTGTTGTCTATATACATCCTGAAAGGATTAATATGTTTGAGAATATTAACGACTGTACCTACAGGACAAAACATGACACAATGAAACATTTTCCCCCTTTTTCGTGATATGAAAACCATTGTTAATATTCCGGCAATACCGAACGATGCTGCAATAGTAGTTGAGACGAGCATATTTACATTAAGCCATCGAAGAATGATCGCCATTGTTATGATAAGCAATAATATTGTCGATTTTATAGCTGTTTTGAATTTTAGCACTCCAGGGGTTGTCTTGCCTCCCGAAGCCAGGTTGTCGAAGGCCCCAAAGTAACAAAGCTGGCTGCACCAGGCTGGTCCAGTAAGGATGACAGTGCTCAGGAACAGGATTGTCATTACCGATAATTCTCCCCTGTAAACAGGTCCTGCCAGGATCATCATTGGTACAGGCAGGTGCAGCTTACCTGTCATTAGAAACTTTTCTGCACCGGATAACCCGATAATTAACTGTGAGAAGAACACAATAGAAAACAACGTCCATGTAATCCTTCTCCATTTTGGTGCCATAACAGGATCCTGCATCCGGTAAGCCACGAACGACCCGTAAAGGGCTGCAAGTAATATCTCAGCCCAACCGGATCCGGGGAGGAATCTTTCGGCCAGCAACATGGGTGTTGATACTTTGATCTGAACAACGGCGAGTAATAAGAAAACCAATATAAAAACTATGGACGGGACTCTATATTTCTTAAAAGTCATAGGGTATTCTTAATGTTTTCGGGTTCGCTGTTGTAAACCTCCAGAGCCAGAGTGCCAATCGTCTCCCCCGAAAGCAGGTCGTTAAGTGAATCCCTGATCGCAACATATTTAAAATGTAAAGGGCATGGATTATTTTCATCACATTGTTTAAGACCAAATACACAACCGTTAAAAGATCTGTCACCCTCAATAGATGAAACCAGTTCTGATAACGGGACCTCAGTCTTATTTTCATCAAAGAAAAATCCGCCGCCCTTACCCTTCATTGACTCCAGGAAACCGGACCTGACAAGGCGTTGCAATATTTTAGCAACAAAAAAAGGGGGTGCATCTATTTCCCGTGCTATTTCAACAGTCCCGGGCCTCCTCTTCTTAAGGTTCTGGACTTTAATATATACAAGCCCTCTTATTGCATATTCAGTCTCCTTATTGAACATTCTCTTTCGAATATGATAATTATTGATTGCAAATATATAAAAATATCCAATAAACCACCAAAAGACCTTTTAGTCTTATAATAAATAATTTTATCTTTGTCCTGAAAATATATATACTATGGAAACAGCAACAAAAGATCTGAAAAATGATCATGAACACATTCTGCATCTTATTGATGTGATGGAACGCATATCGGGGATGCCGCAACCAAATGTTGGCCATCTCGAAAGCATTGTTGACATAATCAGGAATTTTGCTGATGGTACCCATCATGCTAAAGAAGAAAATATCCTGTTTCCTCTGTTGGCAGAAAGAGGTTTTTCATTGTCACAGGGCCCTGTGGCAGTTATGCTGCATGAGCATGTGCAGGGCAGGAATTATGTTAGGGGTATTGATGAAAACATACAGCTTTACAAGCAAGGAGATCAGGCTGCCCTGTCCGGTATATATCAAAATATGGATGGTTATGCAGATCTGCTCCGCAACCATATTGCAAAGGAGAATAATGTTCTGTTCAGAATGGCAGATAATGCTCTTTCAGAGGATGAGCAGAAGGAGACCCTTTCAAAGTTCAGGGAAGCAGAGAGAGTGAAAGGTTCAAATTCATACAGCTATGATTATGTTAAAAGAATAGAGGAACTTGTATCTTATTATGGTGTTTAGCATTGGTCCGGTTTTTATCAGGCCTGAAATTCGGTTATAACCTGGATAAAAAGAAAGAGACTACCCGGTGTCTTGGGAGATGTTCGGAAATTATTACTGTTCCCCGGTTGATATATCCGTTCAAGGGTGTTAAATTAGAGGATTTAAATGACTAAAAAGTTCCATTATGTTTAAAAGCGAGGTATATAGCAGGAGGAGAGAAGCTCTCCACAACAGGATCGAATCAGGCATCGGCCTTTTCATCGGTAATGTTGAATCATCGATTAACTATCCCGATAACACATATCATTTCAGGCAGGACAGTGATTTCCTCTACTTCTTTGGACTTGATATGCCGGGTTTTGTGGGTCTGATGGATTTTAATACAGGCGTTGACATGCTTTTTGGTAACGATTGTGATATGGATGATATAATATGGATGGGTCCGCAGCCTACGGTTAAAGAGCTTGCTCTACAGTGTGGCATACAGGAATCTGTCCCCCTGTCAGAACTGGAAGGCGTTATCAATGAAGCTTTATCTAAGAGAAGGAAGATTCATTTCCTGCCTCCTTACAGGGGAGAGACAAAAATGACCCTGGGAGCATTGCTTAAGGAAAACCCGTGCCAGATGAAGACGAGAGCTTCTGTTGAGCTTATAAAAGCTGTTATCTCCATGAGGTCTGTCAAGGAGCCCGGGGAAATTACTGAAATTGAGAAAGCACTCGGTGTGGCATATGATATGCATGTTACAGCAATGAAGATGTGCAAAGAGGGTGTTACAGAGCAGGAGATATTCGGAACTATAGAAGGGATATCCCTGGCTAAAGGTGGCGGGACATCCTTCCCTATAATATTGAGCATCAACGGCCAGACATTGCATAATCATAAGCATGTGAACATACTCAAGAAAGGCAGGATGATGGTTACCGATGCCGGGGCAGAATCCAACATGCATTATGCTGCCGATATTACAAGGACGACACCTGTTGGAGGGAAATTCAGCCAGTTACAAAAAGATATTTATGAAATTGTCCTGAGAGCCAACACGGATACGATTGATGCCACGAAACCCGGTATGTCGAACCGCGATCTGCACTTCATGGCCTGCCGGATACTCGCCTCCGGTCTGAAAGACTTGGGCCTTATGAAAGGTGATGTGGAAGAGGCTGTTGCTGCCGGTGCCCATGCACTGTTTATGCCCCACGGACTTGGTCATATGATGGGACTTGATGTACACGATATGGAAGGACTTGGTGAAGATTATGTAGGTTACAATGATAAGGTTAAGAGGAGCGACCAGTTCGGACTCGCATTCCTGCGATTCGCACTGCCTTATAAAGCCGGTCATGTATTTACAGTTGAACCCGGGTGCTATTTCATACCCGAACTTATTGAACAATGGAAAGGTGAAGGGAAATTCAAACAATTCATCAATTATGATAAGTTGCCCGGGTACATGTCTGTTGGTGGCGTCAGGATAGAGGACAATGTTCTGATCACGGACAAAGGTCATAAGTTGCTGGGCAAACCTATACCAAAGACTGTATCTGAGATAGAGTCCGTTTGTTCCTGACCGGAAAATATAAAGGTCTCTTATTTTCTTGAAACACCCGGAAAGACTGCCAGGCTTTCATGTCCTTCATCATCCACGGACTGAACGGCAAAAAAATAGTTATCCTTTGAATAGGGAAGGGTAACCTCATTGCCTTTTACGAAGATCTTCTTTTCCCATAAAGGCTTGTATGTCTCTCTCATCAGGATATAATACCCTTCAGGTTTCTTCCCTTTTTGCGGGGTCTCCCACCTGATAGTTGTATTATTTGTCAATCCTGATATAATAATGTTGCAATTTGAAGGTTCATATGGGGCAAGGGCAAGGTTTGCTATCACGGCCAGGTTTACACAGGTGTTTTTCCTTACATACTCATAGTCGACGAATTCGGGAAGGTCGCCCTCCCGGATGCCATTAACCATGGCAGGCACCTTATGTGTATGATCATAGTTTTCGTTAAACTCGCATAATCTTACAGCAGTGAATCCCGAACGTGAGAAAGGTGTCTGGTCGCCACCTCGGCCAAACCTGTCATTCCTGAAGATAAGGGTTACGCCAAGCTGATCGGCATAGCGTTCCCCTGTCTCCTTTACATAGCGTGCCAGTTGTCGTGACCTGCTGTCGTTATCGCCAGCAGTATATTTTCTGAGAGCTTCTTCTCTTTTCGTCTCAACAGCAGGAATGCCTTCACTGAATACCCGTAACTTCATGTTATCACTCAGAAGGGTACCGCTTGAACGACTGTTGCCTATCATATCATTATTCAGCATGGCGATTATATTCCATTTCTCCTCTTTTGCCTTCATAGCCATATGCTGCGATCCGTATAAGCCCTGCTCTTCTCCGGAGACGGCCATCAGTACTATCGTTGCAGGGAATTTTTCTTTAGAGAGTATCCGGGTAAGCTCCAGTACAGCTGCCACACCCGATCCGTCATCATCTGCTCCCGGAGCACAGCTGGTACTGTCATTATCAACGGTAGCCCTGGAATCGAGATGGGCGCTGACAACAATTATCCTGTCATCAGCCGGATCAATTCCTTTAATTGTGGCCACTACATTCTTTAAATTTACCTTATGCGGGATTCTTTCTCCCTCTCCTCCCGCAGTATAGTCCTCAAAGGCAACAGATAGTCTTCCGCCTGAGGCAGGAATACTCTTTTCCATCTCCTTTTTGATCCAGTTCCAGGCTGCACCTATACCGCGTTCAGGATCGTTCTGCATACTAAGGTCATGACGAGTATAAAAATCAACCAGTGTCCTGACATCCTTTTCAATATTTTGACGTGATACCTCATCTGTCATTCTCTTAATTTCCGGATCGCGTTTATCTATTACCTGTGCCCTGACCCGGATAATACAAAGCAGGAATAACAATGCTGTGAGATATTTCTTCATATAAAATATCAGAATGCTTTATAAAATTCCCTGTTGAGACGTGCTATATTGGTAAGCTTTATCTCTTTCGGGCATTCAGCTTCGCAGGCTCCCGTGTTTGAACAGTTGCCAAAGCCAAGCTCGTCCATTTTTGCAACCATGGCCCTCACCCTGTCCTTGGCCTCGATCCGTCCCTGCGGCAGTAAAGCATATTGTGATACCTTGGCTGATACGAACAACATGGCTGATGCGTTCTTACAGGCTGCCACGCAGGCACCACAGCCGATGCAGATAGATGAATCGAATGCTTCATCAGCATTCTTTTTGGGTATAAGTATCGAATTGGCATCAGGAGCACCTCCGGTGTTAATATTAATATAACCTCCTGCAGCCTGTATTTTATCAAAGGCAGTCCTGTCAACAATAAGGTCTTTTATCACCGGGAAAGGTTTTGCACGCCATGGTTCCACCCACACTGTCTGACCATCCCTGAAATACCGCATGGAAAGATGACAGGTTGTAACTGCAGGAACAGGTCCGTGAGGGTGACCGTTAATGTACATACCGCAGGATCCGCATATTCCTTCACGGCAGTCGTGATCGAAAGCTATAGGTTCCTTATCCCGTTCAATCAGGCTTTTGTTGAGAGCATCAAGCATCTCAAGGAATGACATCTCCGGGGAGACGTTATCCATAGGGTAAGTAACAAATTCACCTTTTGATTTTGTATCTTTCTGGCGCCAAATCTTAAGTGTGAGCTTCATGTGTGTTTTTGTTAAATTGTTATGTCGTTATATTGTTATTTTGTTATGTGGTTAATCCTTTGTGCCATTGCGCCTCTGTGCCTCTACTTGTAACTTCTGACTTTCAGTTCAACTTCTTCGAACTTCAGTTCTTCCTTGTGAAGGATATGAGGCTTTCCTTCGCCGGAATATTCCCATGCAGCAACATAGGCAAATTCCTTGTCGTTCCTTTTTGCCTCACCGTCGGGGGTCTGGTACTCCTCACGGAAATGCGCTCCGCATGATTCTCTCCGGTTAAGTGCATCGGTAACAAGTAATGCCGCAAGCTCAAAATAGTCGGCAACACGTCCTGCCTTTTCAAGTTCCATATTGAGTTCATTGGTTGTCCCGGGTATATTAAGGTCTTTCCAGAATTCTTCTTTCAGCTCATTTATCATGACCAGGGCTTCTTTCAGTCCTTTTTCATTCCGGATCATCCCGCAGTGATCCCACATTATCTTTCCTAGGCGTTTATGGAATGAAGTGGCTGTCTGGGTTCCTTTTATTGACATCAGCTTTTTGATCCTGTCATCAACTTCTTTCTCTGCTTCAGCAAACTCAGGGGCTTCTGTCGATATTTTCGGCGTCCTGATCTCGTCGGCCAGGTAGTTGTTGATAGTATTGGGCAATATAAAATAACCGTCTCCTGAGGTCTGCATCAGTGAACTTGCTCCCAGCCTGTTGGCCCCATGATCGGAAAAGTTTGATTCTCCTATGGAATAGAGACCGGGTATTGTCGTCATCAGCTCATAATCGACCCAAAGTCCTCCCATGGTATAGTGACCGGCCGGGTAGATCCTCATCGGCTCTTCATACGGATTTGTACCGGTTATAGTGTGATACATCTCAAAGAGGTTACCATACCTGTCTTCAATAACTTTCTTACCAAGTTTCTTTATTGAATCCCTGAAGTCGAGGTTAACAGCGAGCCCGGTCTTTCCCACACCATAACCTGCATCGCATCTTTCCTTTGCTGCACGTGATGCAACATCCCTTGGTACCAGGTTCCCAAAAGCCGGGTAACGTCTTTCAAGGTAATAATCTCTTTCTTCTTCAGGAATCTCGTTGGGTGGCCTGGTATCACCTTTTTTCTTCGGCACCCATATACGGCCGTCATTACGCAAAGATTCAGACATAAGGGTCAGTTTTGACTGGAACTCATTAAGCTGTGGCACACAGGTCGGGTGTATCTGTACAAAGCTTGGATTAGCAAAGAAAGCACCTTTTTTGTGCGCCTTCCAGGCAGCGGATGCATTTGAGTTAACGGCAAGGGTAGAAAGGTAGTAGATCGTTCCATATCCTCCTGTTGCCAGTACAACAGCATGGGCTCCGTGACGTTCGATCTCCCCTGTGAGCAGGTTCCGTGTAATGATACCCCTGGCTTTCCCGTCGATGATAACAAGTTCGAGCATCTCGCGTCTCGAATACATTGTTACAGTACCTTTTTTTATCTGTCTGTTTAAGGATGAATAGACTCCGAGAAGACATTGCTGTCCTGTCTGGCCTTTTGAATAGAATGTCCTGGATACCTGAACTCCTCCGAATGACCTCGTATCGAGGGTTCCTCCATAGTCCCTGGCAAAGGGAACACCAATCGCCGTAAAATGGTCAATGACCTCGTTACTTACTTCGGAAGCCCTGTATACATTTGCTTCGCGGGCCCTGAAATCACCTCCCTTGATCATATCATAAAAAAGGCGATATGCGCTGTCACTGTCGTTCCTGTAATTCTTGGCTGCATTAATTCCCCCCTGTGCTGCTACGGAATGGGCACGGCGCGGAGAATCCTGGTAACAAAAGACCTTTACATTGTACCCCAGCTCTCCCAGGGATGAAGCGGCTCCGGCCCCTGCTAACCCGGTACCTACAACGATTATCTCCAATTTCTTTTTGTTCGCCGGGTTGACAAGCTTTGAAGTTGCTTTATAGTTGGTCCATTTCTTTGCAAGAGGACCAGCGGGTATCTTTGATTCTAATTTTCCCATGATTTTCTTTCTTTATCGGATTACCTGAATAGCCATAATGAAACTGCAATGAGGGCAAAACCTGCCGGGAGTACCACAGCATAAATAATTGCAACGGTTCTGACAACCGGTGTCCATATCCTGTGATTGAGCCCAAGGGTCTGAAATGCCGAATAAAAGGCATGATAGAGATGAAAACCCAGCAGGACAAAGCAGGCCAGGTATATATAGTCATATGCAGGTATCTTAAACAATTGATGGGCAACTGAATAAAAATCTTCAGCATTGCCCTGTACCAGTCCCAGTTTGATGAAATAGAAATTAAAGAAATGTATAACCAGGAAGGTTAATACTGTAGCACCTGTCCATATCATGAACTTCGAGAAAAAAGATGTCTCTGCCTTGCTGCCGCTGGTATACCTTACCGGACGTGCAAGCCAGTTCTGTATCTGAAGATAAATACCCCAGATAATATGGATGAGTATTGCAGCAAGCAACACTACCTCCACGATTTTGACAAGCGGAAATGTTGCCATGAAATGAGCCGCAGTATTGAAGGGTACAGGGTCATCCTTTAACAACATAAGATTGATGTAAAGATGCACGGGTAAGAATGTTAGCAGAAACAATCCCGCCAGCGCCATGATAAATTTCTTGGAAACAGAGGAATATAAAACTTTGCTCATTGCGGTAGATATGTTAATAGTTTATCGTATTGTCAGGGATTAAAATTTTAAAACAGGTTTCAATTATACTCCTTTAATATTTCTTTTACAATTATCGCGTAATGCTAATTATCACAAAAGAACCGCAGGTGTCATCGGTTATAATTTAAATCAGGAATTGGCTAACTTTACAAAACTAATAAATTAAGCTCATGAATTCTATAAATAATGGCAAAAGAATATCCTGTACCGATTCATCCGGAGGTTATCCGGTTGTTCTTATTCACGGATATCTTGAGACATCTGAATCGTGGAATGGTTTTAAGGATAAGTTGGCTGGTGATTTCAGGGTTATAGCTGTTGACCTTCCCGGACATGGTTCCTCGGATTTAACTGGTGCGATACAAACAATGGAAGATATGGCTTCTTCTGTGAAACTACTTCTCGACAGCCTGGGGATACAACGCTTTTTCCTTATTGGTCATTCACTTGGAGGATATGTTACACTAGCTTTTCTTGAGATGTTCGGCGATTCGCTTTCCGGTTACTGTCTTTTCCATTCACACCCTTTCCCCGATTCTGATGAGGCCATGGAAAAAAGGAAGAAGGAGATATCCCTGGCACGCGAAGGTAAAAAGGACCAGTTCTTTCCCGGGAATATAACACGCATGTTTGCTGACACCAACCTGGCAATATTCTCCACGGAAGCAGAGAAGGCAAAGGTTATTGCCTCAACTATCACTGCCGACGCTATAGTAGCGGTATTGAACGGGATGATGCTCCGTCCTTCCAGGCTGTCGGTCGTGGAAGAGGGTAAGGTGCCCTTTCTCTGGATTCTTGGTGCACTTGATAATTATATCCCATGTGACATTATGAAAACTAAAGTCAGGTTACCGGGTAATGCCTCCCTTGTGATCCTTGATAACTCAGGGCATATGGGATTCATTGAAGAGCAGGACAGATCTGTCAGTATTGTCAAGGATTTTATCAGGGCGCTTCCGGATTACAAATGAGGGTATCTCATTATTGCCGGGTTGTTAGCCCATTTTCTTTTTCCTTCACTCCTTCAAGATATTTTATGGCATACTTAAGGGTAGTATCTATATTCTGCCAGACAGGATAAAACCCCTTATTATCAAGTATGTTTCTTGAGATATAAGCTTCGAGCTGGGTGTTTATTATATTACCCGACACTTTTAATCCCTCGCGGTCCCTCTTCACACCGTTTGCAGCTGCATACTTTACAAATTGGTCAAGCAGAGCCTGTTTGTCAAGATACTTCTCCATTTCCCCTGCTTCAGTATACTTTTTAAGAATGTCCCTGTTCTTTTCTGTGTAACGTAAAGCGAACCTGTAGATCAGCGATCTCACTCTCAGGAAATATGATGAGATACCTGATGTGTCAGCAGGAACAAACTTATCAGGCATTATGCCTCCGCCACCGTAGACAACCTTTCCCCCAGGTGTTGTGAATTTAAGTGAATCAGCAAAATGTATGCTGTCCGCATCTTCAAATTCACCATGACGATAGCGGTTATTGAGATCATTATAATATTTATCAAAACCATCGTTATAGGGCTTTTGTATTGACCTGCCTGTAGGTGTATAATAGCGGGCTACCGTAAGTCTCAATCCCGAACCGTCAGAGAATGATATTGGTTCCTGAACCAGGCCCTTACCAAACGAGCGACGTCCTATTATAGTACCACGGTCATTGTCCTGTAATGCTCCGGCAAGTATTTCACTGGCTGAGGCACTCCATTCATCTATCAGAACGACAAGATTCCCGGTTTCAAATTCACCGTCGCCGGTGGCACGTGCTTCGTTTCTCGGTTGTGTCCGGCCTTTTGTGTATACAATAAGTTGTCCTTTTTTAAGAAACTGGTTTGCAATCTGAATAGCTGCTTCCATTATACCTCCCGCATTGCCCCTGAGATCAAGTATAAGACTGGTCATCCCCTTGCTCTTCAGATCATGTAAAGCATTTATAAATTCATCAAAGGTTGTCATGGCAAAATTGTTGATCTTGATATATCCGATATAATCATTGATCATATAATCAACATCAACACTGTACATAGGTATCTTGTCGCGTGTTATTTCAAAAGGGATAAGTCCTTTGTGTCCCGGTCGCAGTACCTTTATATTGACAACAGTACCCCTGGGTCCTTTTAGCAATCCCATCACTTTATCATCGCTTATATGCTGACCTGCTACCAATGAGTCATTTACATATATTATTTTGTCTCCGGGAAGTATTCCAAGCTTTTCTGAAGGTCCGCCAGGTATTGTGCTTACGACTAATATTGTGTCAGTAAGCATGCTGAATGATATTCCTATTCCCTCAAAATTTCCCTGCAGTGGCTCATTGGCACGGGCCAGATCCTTTGCAGGTATATATACGGAATGAGGGTCCAGCTTTTTCAGGATAGCCGGGATTGCTGAATTTTCAAGAGAGGCTCTGCTGACCGAATCAACATAACTGGATTCTATAATGTTAATGATCTTGTTCAGTTTGTCATTCCTCAGGCTCATGCCTGAGAATGATGATCCAGCATTTTCTGCCGGAAGAAACTTACCAATCAGTATGCCTGTTGCCAGTGCTATACCCAGCACTATGGGAAGAAAAATACTCCTTTTTGTATTATCGTAATTCATAAATGTCTTTTTCCGGATCAATATATACTATTTCGATGGCTGCACGTTTTAACAGATCCAAACCGTCAGTCTTGTGATACTGGTTACAGAATACCACCCTTCTGATTCCCGACTGGATTATAAGCTTGGCGCATTCCATGCATGGCGATGTTGTTACATATAATGTTGAGTTTTCACTCGAATTATTTGATTTGGCAACCTTTGTTATTGCATTGGCCTCAGCATGCAAAACATATGGTTTTGTAATATTATTCTCATCCTCGCAGATATTTTCAAATCCGGCGGGCGTTCCATTATACCCGTCGGAAATGATCATTTTACCTTTGACTATAAGGGCCCCGACTTTTCTGCGGACACAGTATGAATTCTCCGCCCATATAAGAGCCATCCTGAGATAGCGCTTGTCAAAGGCCACCTGCTTCTCACCGTATGGTCTCAGTATCTGGTTGTCGGACATTGTTAACCGGTATATTACTAATTTAAAAGGGTTCAAAGTTAATGAATTTAAAATTGTTTTTACCAAACCCTCCATGTAAACAAGCCGGAGTACACTTTATCAGATTCTTAAAACTATTGAGTTATCTGTTTTAAGTGTAATGAACTGGTTTTTTATTGTCAGTGCAGGCCAAAATTCCTCTTGGAGGCAGGTCTTAATCTTATTTTAATCTCACATTAATCTGATTTTAACGCAGTATAATGCTTCGTACAATAACTTTGTCATGTAATTATTATTAAAAAGTACTACGAGTAATAATGAGAAAAGCATTTTTAATATTAAGATTCTGTACTTCAGGTAAAAACGGAGACAGGATAAAATTGGAAAAAAATGGAAATAGAATAAAAGTATTGGATATGTATTAATTTAAAAATTATTAGTCATGAAAAAATTATTATTATTTATGGCGACACTGATGTTTACAATGGGTGCCGCATTCGCACAACCTCAGATGACGGGGAAAAAAGAAATAAAAGAAACAAAAAAAGACATCCAAACCGACAGAGTTGCATTACGTAAGCTTGAAGGCAATGTTGTAAGCTACCAGGCAAAAAGCAATTTTAAGATGGATTTTAAAAACGCAACTGACGCTAAATGGAAAAGGGTTGATACCTACGATGTAGTGACTTTTAAAATGGCAGGTAAAGATCTGAAAGGCTACTATGACTACAATGGAAACCTGGTTGGTACAACACAGCGGGAAACATTCGCTGATATCCCGGCCAGCGCTCAAAAGAAAATCAAAGAAAAATATCAGGGTTACAATATTGGGCCGGTTATATTTTTCAAAGACAACCAGGCAAACCAGACTGATATGATATTGTGGGCTACGCAGTTTGATGATGCAGATAACTATTTTGTTGAAATGGATAAAGGTTCTGAGGCCATTATTCTAAAAGTTGATCCATACGGTATGGTATCATATTTTAAAAAGCTTTCGTAGTACAAGATTTTGGTTGAACAGAGATGCGTCTCCTTTATTTGGGGACGCATTTTTTATGTAGCCCTGTAATAATTCAGATATATCCTGTTGGAAAAACCCCCGGAATATTTATATTTGGATTACCGGAAAGACAACAACAAAAACATGTCATATTTTTCAGGTCTAATCTTTAATATTTATTTTATGCTGAATCCCTCACTTTTTCACCCTATTCTAGTACATTTTCCTATAGCGCTGATATTGGTAGGATTTGTAGCAGATGTCGTTTCTCTCTTTGTAAAAAGTGAGAAATGTCTTTCCAAGACAGGTTTTTACCTTATGGTTCTCGGAGCTGTCTCTGCCCTGGCCGCCTGGTCGGCCGGACACTTATTTACTAATCCTCCAACAACCGGAGAGATGGCTAAAGTATTCGAGAAACATGAGACCGCTGCAACAATAACTCTTATCCTGATTATTCTCGGGGCAGGATTCAGGGTTTGGCTGGTAATGAAGAAGAAGGAGGAAACACAACTTAAATGGGTCGCTTTCGGGCTCTTCCTTCTTGCCGTTCTTTCCATAACGTATACAGGTTATATGGGGGGAACACTTGTCTATGGCTCCTGAAATACGGGCTGAAAAGGAAAGATTTTCTGAAAATCCCGGTAATATTACCGGGAGTGTATTTTCTTTATGACAAGAATAACATTTGCCGAAAAAGTAATAGAGTTCTGCAGGGAGCTTGATTTTAAGGATAATCTGCCTGGAGGTATTAACATTATGAATCCTTTCAGGGATAATCCCATGATCATGAATGTCATTGAGAATTTTTACAGGAAATTCTATAATGATTATACAAAGCGACATTTAATACTTGGTATTAATCCCGGGAGGTTCGGTGCAGGTGTTACGGGAATACCCTTTACTGATACAAAACGTCTTAAAAGCTGTTGCGGGCTGTCTGTTAAGGGGATGGAAACCTTTGAAACATCATCGGTATTTGTGTACGAAATGATAGCAGAATACGGGGGGGTGAAAAAATTCTATTCAGATTTTTTCATCAGTGCTGTAAGTCCTCTCGGATTTACTGTATCCAATAACAGAGGCAGGGAAGTTAATTATAACTATTATGACAGCAGGGAACTTACTGATGCAGTTCATGATTTTATTTTAGAGAGTCTGAACATACAGCTGGATTTTGGAATTGAAACAGATGTTTGTTTTTGCCTTGGGACCGGCAAAAATTTCAAATTTCTGAAGAGGATTAATGATGAGCTCAAAATTTTCAATACCTTGATCGCGCTGGAGCATCCGCGCTATATAATGCAATACAGGACAAAACAGAAGGACTATTATTTACAGAAGTATTTACATGAACTGGGAATGGTGAAAGTGGATGAAAAGAAAATTTAACAAACCGGTTAGAAAGAAGGAATGAAAATATTGATATTATGTACGGGTAACAGCTGCCGCAGCCAGATGGCACATGGTTTTCTCCAGTCGTTTGATGATAACCTTGAAGTATATTCGGCTGGGACTTTCCCAGCATCAGCGGTTAATCCTGTGGCAATAAAAGTGATGTCGGAAGTTGGGATCGATATAAGCGGCAATATACCAGAAAATGTAAGCAGTTACATTGGCGAAAAGTGGGATTATGTGATAACAGTATGTGATAATGCCAGAGAAACATGCCCTGTTTTTATCGGAGATGTGAAACATAAATTACATATGGGCTTTGAAGATCCCTCGCTGTTTATTGGTAACGAGAAAGATACGCTTGCTGAGTTCCGGAGGGTGAGGGACAGTATAAAGACATCTTTCCAAAATTTCTATCTTGATAAGCTGGCCTGACCTTACGCATCAATTTATCCAATACCGGCTGTCGTTATTTCTTTATTCCCTGTTTATGCAGGAGAATGGTCGTTTCATCAACAGTAACAATGTGTCCTTTTCCTATCTTTTCAAAATAAGGCTTTATAGACTCAAAGAATGAATCAATTTTGGCTGGCTCATCAATTATTTCAACTATCAGCGGGAGTTTCTCTGAAATCTCCCATAATTTATTGGTATAAATCTCACTGCTTGATCCAAAACCCATTATGCCTTTTAATACGGTAGCACCTGCAATGCCATACCTTCTGGCAGCAAATATTATCACCTCATAAAGAGGAGTATGCTTAAACTTGTCTGTTGAACTGATATAAATCCGTAACCTTTTTGCTTTGTCATTGAGATTCATGATGTTATATTGTTTTTGGTATAAGTACTCCTGCTAAAGTGGCTGCTATGCCAAGAAATATACTTAAGCCTGTGTATATGGCAAAATGATAAAAATCTCCATCCCTTAACATCGCGAGATTTTCATTTGCGAATGTCGAAAAAGTCGTGAATCCACCACAAAAACCAACAGCAAGAAACATTTTCCATCCCGGATTTATAAATACCCCGCGGTCCGAGATACTATAAACGAGACCTATCAGGAAACACCCTGCTATATTGACCAGAAAAGTTCCGTAGGGAAAGGAAGAAGGGAAATGATTCTGCATTATTCTTGATACCAGAAACCTGGAGATACTTCCCAGAAATCCACCCGAACCTATCAGTAATAATGTCTTTATCATAACAATACGTAAGCTGTTATTTAGCTGGAATACAGCATTATATGCAACAATAAGAATTGCCGGTGATACTCCTTTGAGTTATGCCGGAATATAGCCGTACTTTATTCAGGACAAGGTAATACAAAGAAACTAATTGCTCGGTTTTTAAACCAGTTTTATTGAATTTTTATTGGATTTACAGCTTCTTGTATGTGACTGAACATTGTCACAAGGTCTTTGTTATCCATGTGAAAGAATTATTTTCCTGTTTAATGCAAAGCTCATTATATACCAGGGTTTAATGAAGTAGTAAAATGATCAGTAAGCTGGCCCTTCTTGCGATTTTTGGTATTGCCATGGCACATTTTGAAGGAGTTGTTGTTGTTTACCTTCGTAAAGCTCTTGGTATGCTCGATTCCGAATCCAACAAGGAATCTCTGGAAAAAATCCCCAGGCGTTTTATGACAATTGAAATGACACGGGAGGTTGCAACCATTATCATGTTGATTGTAATAGCTGATATTTCAGGTGCAAATCTTCTCGAAAGGGGAATATTTTTTTTATGGACTTTTGCTTTCTGGGACCTGTTTTATTATGGTTCTCTTTATATCCTGATAAGGTGGCCGCCAAGCCTTATGACCATTGACGTCCTTTTTCTTATTCCAAAGCCATGGATAGCCCCTGTTTGGATTCCAGTGACTATTTCTTCTCTGACTATTATTATTATTGCTGTACTCGCATTAACAGGGCTTATTTGACCTTGAAAGGAATATAATGCTTGTGGCAATTGTCTTTTGTTTGGACTATTCATCAAAAAATTAAATATTATCACATGAAAAAATTGTCATTAATTGCAGTAAGTCTGTTATTGCTGTTTAGCGGATCAATCGTGTCAGGACAGGGCAAAAGTACCGGTTATACGATTGTTAACAGGTTCAATCTTCCCGGTGACGGGTTTTGGGATTATCTCTCTGTTGATGAAGCAGGAAGCAGATTATTTCTTTCTCATGGTACAGATGTCCAGGTAGTGAATTTAAAAAACGGGCAGCTGTTAGGTACCATCGATGACACCCCGGGTGTTCATGGTATAGCACTGGCCCCTGATCTGAACAAGGCCTTTATAAGTGTTGGCCGCAACGCTTCAGTGAAAGTCATAAACTTCAACACTCTCGCCGTGATAGCCGATGTAAAGGTAACGGGTGAGAATCCTGATGCCATCATTTATGATAAGTATTCCGGGAAAGTTCTGACATTTAATGGCAGGACAGCAAACTGTACGGTTATTGATGCCAAAACTGACAGGGTTGTTGGGACCATTGCACTTGAAGGGAAACCGGAATTTCCTGCATCCGATGGCAAAGGTAAGATCTATGTTAATATTGAGGATAAAAGCCTGATTTCGGTTATTGACATCAACACAATGAAAGTTATTGCATCCTGGCCGATTACCCCTGGTGTGGAAGCTAGCGGACTGGCACTGGACAGGGAAACAAACCGCCTGTTTGCAGTCTGTAGAAATAAACTAATGGTTGTGGTTAATGCGGTATCAGGAAAAGTAATTACCAGTTTACCTATTGGTGGAGGGTGTGATGGCGTAAAGTTCGATCCGGAGCTTAAAAGAGCTTATGCCTCATGTGGTGATGGAACAATGACAGTAGTACAGGAGGTAGATAAGGATCATTTTAAAGTACTCACCACAATTAGGACTGCTGCAGGGGCCAGAACACTTGCAGTTGATACAAAAACACATCATATATATACGCCTACAGCAGAATTTAATCCTGCACCTGCTCCCACAGCCGATAATCCGAGACCAAGAAGGAGCCTGAAACCCGGATCTTTTTATGTTATTGACATAGCTCCTTCGAAATAAAACTAACATGTAATTTATTATAGGTAGTATCCGCTAAGGACTGACAGAGAGGGGTTGTTGATGAAGTATTCTATGCTTTTTCAGCAACCCTTTACATTTTGGCTAAATGTTAAGTAATTCTAAATTCTCGTCCGGGTTTTGTAAAACACAAAGACATTAAAGTTATTGTTTTATATTTAACAATTAAATGTACTACCTTAACTTCGATTCTCAGGATGAAAAAAACCAATATCATTCACCGCTTATATTTTGTCTTCCTGCTTTCTGTTGCCGGACAATTCTTTTTTGCTGTTTCGGGTCAGAATACTACCGGTAAACAGGATAGTGTTGTCGATCTTAGTCACCCCAAACAGCCGGTTTATACAACAACAAGGCTTGTAACACCCAGGCCTGTTATTGACGGGAAACTGGACGATGAATGCTGGAAAAAGGGAACATGGGCGGGTAATTTTACACAATATATTCCAAAAGAAGGAGCAAAGCCGACATATCCGACAGAGTTCAATTTACAATATGATGATAAGAATATCTATGTAGCTATACGTGCTTTTGATGGTGAGCCAGAAAGGATACTACGGTTGGCCGGTGCAAGGGATGAGTTTGTCGGAGATATGGTAGGGATTAATTTCGACAGTTACCATGACTATAGAACAGGGTTTGAGTTCACTATTACAGCCTGGGGACAGAAGATTGACCTGGTTCTGTTTAATCCGGCAAACTGGGACACCAACTGGAATCCGGTCTGGAAGTGTAAGACCGGGCTTGAAGACTCAGCGTGGGTTGCAGAATATGAGATACCTTTCAGCCAGCTGAGGTACAGCCGCCAGAATGAACAGGTGTGGGGCATGCATTTATGGAGATGGATATCAAGGCTTCAGGAGGAGAGCGACTGGGAAATACAAAGTAAAACGGGACCTGGGTTCCTCTATAATTTTGGGGAACTGCGTGGGATAAAAGGACTTAAACGGTCAAAGAGACTGGAATTGTTGCCCTATACTCTGGGTGACCTTAAGACAATGAAAAAAGTACCGGATGACCCCTTTGCCGATAAAGGCCGGGTGTGGGGAGGCAATGCCGGTCTCGATGCAAAAATAGGAATATCAAGTAATTTCACTGTGGATCTGACTGTTAATCCTGATTTCGGGCAAGTTGAATCCGATCCTTCAGTGATGAACCTTACAGCATTTGAGACTTTTTACGAAGAAAAAAGACCATTTTTTCTTGAAGGACTTACAATTTTCGATTATAAATTCGATAATATTAATCTTTTTTATTCCCGCAGGATAGGGCATGCTCCCTCACGGCCTGTTACTCCGGCAGATAACATGTTTGTCAAATCACCGGATAAAACAACTATCATAAGCGCTGTCAAGCTAAGCGGAACAACATCCAAAGGATTGTCGGTTGGCTTGATACAAAGTGTAACGGCAAATGAGTTTGCACAGATCAGCGATCAGTACGGAAACAGAAGCAATGTCAAGGTGGAACCACTGACAAGCTATACTGTGGGTCGTATTCAAAAAGGATATAACGAGGGCAATACGGTTATCGGGGGAATGGTGACCAGCACAAACAGGTCTATTGACAGTCCTAACCTTGAAACACTGAGCAAAAATGCATATACCGGAGGTCTTGACCTTCTGACCCATTTTAGGGATAAGGAATTTTTTATCAATGCCAAGCTCCTGGGCAGTTATATTGACGGAAGTGCAAAGGCCATTACCGCCCTTGAACAATCATCAGCCAGGTATTATCAGCGTCCGGGTGCCACATATGTCGATTATGATACAACAGCTACCAGCCTGAGTGGATGGGGTGGCAAATTTGTAATTGGGAAGGGATCAAAAGGCCATTGGAAATATTCTGCCGGAGTTACCTGGCTTACTCCCGGCCTGGAGCTTAACGACCTTGGTTATATGAATTTTTCAGATTTTATTACACAGACCAACGAAGTTACATATCTCATAACTCAACCTGTATCCATTTTTAACAGCTACGATATAACCCTGGAGCAATTCAACTCGTGGGACTTCAGTGGCAGCTACCTTGGATCGGGGGGACATCTTGCTTTTAATTCCACTTTTAAAAACCAGTGGAACCTTTCAGCTAACCTGATCTTCCATTCACAGAGCCTCGACACCAAAATACTGAGAGGAGGATATGATATGATAATGCCATATAAGGTGACTTCATTCGGTAGCCTTACCACCGACCAGGCTAAAAAAGTCATAGCACAACTTCAGTACAGCTATGAAAAGTCAGGCAGTAATTCCTCAGAAAACTATGAGATTCAACCCCGGATAGTCTACAGACCAATAAACAACCTGAAACTGAGCGTAGCGGCAAATTATGACGGCAACCGCGATAATCTTCAGTATGTGGATACTAAGACCTTTGCGACCGGAAACCGGTATATCCTGGGCAGGATAGACCAGAAAACACTGGGACTTACCTTCAGGGTCGATCTTTACATTACGCCTGAGTTTTCAATACAGTACTATGGCAGCCCGTTTATCTCAAAAGGTAAGTATTCCCAGCTCAAATATATTACAAATGCCAGGGCGGAGTCATACGATAACAGGTTCCAGTTATATAATACACAAACGTTACCGGATGGAACCTATCTTCTGAGCGATCCGCTTTATGGATCATATGACCTGGCGAATCCGGATTTTAATTTCCATGAATTCAGATCCAACCTTGTTGCCAAGTGGGAATATCGACTGGGGTCTTTTATATACCTGGTGTGGTCATCACAACGATCGGGGACTACCGGTGATTCAAATGCATCATTCGGGGAATCATACAAACAACTTCGTAGTATCTTCCCGAATAATATATTTCTTATAAAACTAAATTACTGGTTTTCGCTATAGTGCTGAATTGTAGTTATTTATTCGTGCCAGCAAGAGAGGCCTTATAAACTAAATTTGCCATAGGTGATAAAAAACTATGAAAAATTTGCATTTATATGTTATAAATATCTAACTTTGTGTTAGAAATATATAACGTAATTCATATAATAATGAAAAAAGCTATCCTTATTTTTGTTGTATCTGTGCTTGTTCTGATGACCACAGCACTATGGTTCTATTCTTCTGAGACGAGCATGAAAGCAGGCGATCTGTTACAGTTTGTTATTATTCTGCTTGTAGTTGTCTTTGCATTAATTTTTGGGTTTAAGAGACTCACAAGTGCCGGGAGAGGGGAGCCCGTTGAGGATGAAATGTCAAGAAAGGTGATTCGGAAGACATCCTCCCTGTCGTATTATATTTCGCTTTACCTGTGGGTTGGGATAATCTTTATCCAGGACAGGATAAAATTGGATACTGAGGAACTGCTTGGCATGGGTATCCTCGGCATGGCCCTGACATATGCGATTTGCTGGGTGATATTTAATTACTGGGGAGTAAAAAATGACTAACAGGATTAAAGAACTCAGGGCCAGACACGGACTTACCCAGGCTGAACTGGCAAAAAAAGTCAATGTAAGAAGGGAAACAATAGTATTCCTTGAGAAGAACAAATATTATCCTTCACTTAAGCTTGCTTATGATATTGCACAAGTTTTTGGTGTAACTATTGAAGAAATCTTTATTTTTGGCATTTCAAATATCAAAGGCAGTTTTAATGACTGAGACCGGTGTTGTATTCAGACCAATTGAAGAAGGGGATAATAAGGAGATAGCAGAACTTATCCGGACTGTATTCAGGGAATTCGGCATAGATAAACCGGGAACCGTATACTATGATCCGACAACAGATAATCTCTATAATTTATTCAGAAAAGAAGGCTCCGGCTACTGGATAGCTGAGGAGAACGGTAACATAATAGGCGGATGCGGGGTGTATCCGACTCAGGGTTTACCGGAGGGATGTGCCGAACTGGTGAAGTTATACCTTTCCTCCTCGCAGAGAGGAAAGGGAATAGGCTGGGGGCTAATGAAAAAGACATTTGAACTGGCCAGGCAGCTGGGATATCGTCAATTATATCTTGAATCGCTTCCTGAACTTGGTAAAGCAATAAGTCTTTATGAAAGCGCAGGATTCAGGAAGTTGACGGGACCCCTGGGTAATTCGGGGCATTTTGGCTGTAATATCTGGATGATACTGGATCTTTAAAAATTAATATTAATTAAGTCAGGTTTTTAGAAATTAACAGGAATTTTTAACATTTAAAACAAAAATGAGATGAATAGTGCTGCTGTTACAGGATCGTTTATTGTGATAATCGCTTTACTCTTTTATACCATAGGCTTTCTGAAGGTAAAAAAGATAAAGAGCATAAGCAATTTTGTACTTGTTTTTTATTCGATCGGTGTTTCTTTCGATATTACTGCAACAATTTTTATGATAATCGGCTCGACAAAGGGAATCATTACACCTCATGGTGTTATTGGTTACTCAGCGCTGCTGGCGATGCTCACAGATACAATTTTATTCTGGCGTCACAGGATAAAGTCCGGCATATCAGAGTTGCTTGGTAAAGGGGTCCAGCTGTATTCCAGAATTGCCTATTCATGGTGGGTGATTTGCTTTATTACCGGAGGACTGCTTGTCCTGGTCAGCAAGATGCCAAAATAAGGATCCTTCAATAGGAAATAATTATCATTTGCTCCTGGTCTTTTCCGGTTGAAATACATAACTTAGCCTTCATTATAAGGTAATTATGAAGGGTATAAAATCTATGTTCATTAGTCGTTTGCGCAGTTTCAGATATGCTTTCAGTGGACTGGGCGACCTGTTAAGAAAGGAACCCAACGCAAGAATCCATCTTTTTGCTGTTCTGGCGGCGATAGTATTGGGTATTATCACCAGAATAACTCTGGTGGAATGGACAATAGTAATAGTTGTTGCAGGAATGGTCTTTATTTCTGAAATTATTAATACTGCAGTGGAAAGACTGGCTGATCTCATTGATCAAAGCAATAATGAAAAGATCAGGGCAATAAAAGATTATTCAGCCGCTGCGGTCCTTGTCTCGGCAATTATTGCTCTGACTGCAGGATTGCTGATTTTCATTCCCGGATTGGTTGACCTGATCCGGTAGATGAATCATTTATCTGTAATTTGTAAGGGCAGGCCCGTTCGGACATGCATCTTACTTACGTTTAAGAATTGATTCTGCTTCATGCCAGTCGCTTTCAGGCGTGCCATGTTCGCCCCTTGCGATCCTTTCATAATAAATTTCCCTGGCTTTTTCACGGATTTCATCTTCCGTCGGAGCCAATTTCCTTGTTGTAGTTCTTGCTTTTTTAGGAGCCGCGGCTGTTGCCGCTGGTTTTTTTGTCTTGCTGACAACCTTTTCTTTTTGTGTTTTCATTACCGGTAATTTTAACTTGTTTGATACAGCCTGTCTTCGGGGAACAAATTTACATGAATTAACTGTTCACTAATTTAATTTTGATCTCAAAATATTTAATTTCGGTTAAACTCAAAAGACATTATCTAATAATTTTATTCTGATTGTATTTTCACTTATCCTCACTTTTTCCCTTTTTTTCCACTACAATTGTACAGTGTGATGCAAGGGCAGCAAGTGTACTTACTGCTGCAAAAATAGGCGCCAGTACAACCCCTATGGCACCAACCGTAAGAGGAAATTCCATTATTGTCTCATCCTTCTCGTTCTTAATAATAACCCTGCGGGCGTTTCCTTCCCTGATGATCTCCTTTATTTTACCAAGAAGTTCATCTCCGGAGACTTTGAATGATTCCTGGTTTGTATTTTCACCATCTTTCATATTATCCTTATTTATTACAATCAAAGTTAGATTTTGTTTGGATCAAAGTCAATATTTTTACAGGGCTGACGATAATACTACCATGAATTAAGTTCACTGGTTAAGAGTAAATTAATATGCTTTCAACCATTTTGGAATGACAAAATATATAAGACCATACCTGTCGGATGGCCTCAAAATTGACAAACCGGATCAGTAAGGGTTTATAGTTGGTAAAGACAGAGCTGTTTATTATATAGTTATCAAGCTATTCTGGCCGTCTGTCAGGTATGTATATGTTTATGCAAGAGTACCTTTAGACTGATTAGAAATTCATCAGGGCCCGAAAAATCAAATGGATTATTTTTGTTATTGTGTATTTTAATTGAAATGGACTTAACATGAATATATCAAACAGAAATCCTTCATTTTGAATTCATCTGTCTGTTTTAGATTATTCTTGTGTTCGCTTAAAGGAGCCTTCAACCTCAATAAATAATTATTGGCATATTATTTTTATTCATCATCATGGCCGGTCATGACAAAATTATAGGGGACATTAAGAACTGAGGAAATATATTCACCCTTTTCAATTATATCTTCATCACCTTCCTCATAGTACCAGTTAACAATAAGCTTTTTATTTTTAAGCTTCACCTTTTCAATCTTTTTAAGCAACTCAACGTAGAACTTAAGATTATTGGTATTAAGGTATTCGAGGTGAAAGTCAACACAAGTTATATCCGCCGGATCAGCAAGATAACTATCAACAAGTGCTTCGACCTGTCTTGAGAACTCTGTTATATTGCTTATCATCGATCTACCCATGATCCTGATAAATCCATTTGAATGCAGAGTTACTTCAGGCGTGCTCTTGGTTGCATGAATTTTTTTCGTCAAAGAATTCATCCTGTTTTAAAACGTCAATGATATGATGTTGCTTCTTCTCTTATAGACACCTCTTCCCCGGGATGTTTATTTTCAGGTCTGGTTGAGTGATATATCGTCAGGGTATTACATATATCTCCTCCAAAGATAATATTTTTTCTAAAAATCATAATTTATCTTACAAATATGTCCCGGGGATTTCCTTTAACGGCTCTTTTGCACGGTGTAAGTCTTCCTGTCGGGCCCCACTCCCTTTATGGTCAGGGATTTCCATTTACCCGGTAATACCGGGTTCTTTTGTATTATGCCTTCATCCGTTATGTGCAATCCACCGAATCCGAATAATATTGTCTGCAGCATACCTCCGGCACCGGTTACAAAATAGGCGTTCTCAAACAGTGGTGATTCCGACAGTGAACCAAATGGAGGCCGTTTATTGGATTCATAACTGTTTTTAAATAGCCTGTATGAATTTACAGAATCCCCCAGCCTGGCATAGATAAGCGCCAGAACTGATTTACCCATTGCCGGTCCCACATGTGCGAAACGAGGTTCATAATACTGAATATCACGGATGATTGATTCCTTTGAGGTGATTATATTGAGAGGATATGCCAGCAGGTTCACATCTGCCTGTTTTACTGTATCCCCTCTATAAGTCCTGTATTCTTTCGTGGTTCCGTCCGGAAATTTATGTATAACAAGATTATCCGCTACTGTTTTCCATAAGGGATTTACCGAAGAACCCGTTACTGCAGCAGCTTTGCCGGCTATCCTGAGAGCCGTTATAACAGCTCCATTGGTAAAGGCATCATCATCGACATTATGAGCATATTCATCAGCACCCACAACATTATTTACAGACCAGGTCCCGTCGTTATTCCTTGTAGACCTGCTCACCCAGAAGTCTGCTATCTTTCTTATCATTGGAAAGCCTTTTTCTATAAGCCATTTATTGTTTTTTGTGATCCTGAAGTAGTTCCAGGCTGCGATAGCCACATCTGCCGTTATATGATGTTCGAAAGTTCCTGTAAGGGCAAACGGGGGCGTTGCTTCTTCACCGGATCTGGCACTTTCCCAGGGATACATCGCTCCTTTATAACCATAGTTGGCAGCCTTTCTTTCAGCCGGTGCCAGCCTGTCTGTCCTGTAGTTGATCATAGACTCTGCAATACCCTGGTTAAACAACAGTACAGGGGGAAATATCCAGAGTTCGGCATCCCAGAAAATGTGTCCACCAAGGGTTGTCGCTGTAAGTCCCATAGGAGGTATACTTAAATTGCTGCCTGCTCTTCCCGATGAATATATGTTATATAGAGCCAGCCTTATATCAAGCTGAGCCTGGTGATCCCCTTCGATCTCAATATCACCCTGCCAGAGCTTCGTCCATAATTGCCTGTGGGTGCCGATTAGTGTCTTTCCCGGGGTAAGCATCAGGTAAATTACCTCCCGTTCCGATTCTGACCTGGGATCTACAAAATCGCGGGTGGTACATTCAGCCCCTGCCCAGGCAAACAGGAGAACAGAATCTTTCTTAACTTCCCTGGTGAAGGAGAGCCTGTTTTGGTATGCTGAAGGGATGGAAGAGATTAATGCAGGCCTCTGGTCTTTCCTGGTAGTATTTATATCATGCCAGATGAAAGCAGCCGTGGTGGATACAAGGTTTCTTCCCTGTCTGCTCCTTGCGACTGTTTTAATGAAAGGCATGGTAGTCTCATTGTCAGTTAGTATCTCGAACGTATCTGACGGTGATTTATAGTCAGGCGGAGTAAGTATTTCACCGGTAACCTTAACATCAATATTCTTTTTCGCTATGATTGTAAAGTCCATGTAGCCGGTGAACTGCAGGTTACGCAGGGCATAAATATCGTATGATATAACCGCCTTGTTGCCAAAGCTGAAACTTGTATTAAGACAGGCTCCCTTCATATCCAGGGTTTGTCTCCAGCCGGATATATTTTCAGCGGTAACCTTAATCCCGTCAATCTCTATTTCAAGGTTACAGAAATTCATGCCTGTCAGTACACTGTTGTTATCCATTGGCTTCTCATAGTCGAAGACATTATTCAGTATGATCTTTTGTGTCCTGAAAGGTACAGGTGAAGACAGTATTCCAATACGGCCGTTTGCCATTGTGACGCCCGTATAATTTCCTGTATCGGAGGCTGTGATGTGCCAGCCATCTTCCTGGCACGAGGCCCTGGTGGCCAGGATTGATACTGCAAAGCAAAGGAGGATTAAGGTTCTGCGATTCATATTATTGCCATATTTTACGATGTCCGGGTGTCCAAAATTGATGTTCCCGGGATCAAATTTACTATTTCCTTTTATAAGATGCCCGTTAGAAGTAAGTAAATCGTTACGCCTTCCCGAACAATTTTTCAATATCAGTGTTGGATAATTTAAGTATACTTAAAAAATAATTTAAAAAATGGGAACAAATGTTTCAATATCTACTGAAGATTTTCTGAAAACGATCTATAAAGTTGAGCAGGATGAAGGAACGTATACACGTCCGGGACTGGTAGCGCGTGAGCTTGGTATAACAAATGCTGCAGTTACTGATATGGCCAGGAAACTGGCTGTAAAAAAGTTAATTGATTATGAGAAGTACAGGAAATACAGACTTACGCCTGCAGGCAAAAGAATAGCTCTTGGTATTATAAGAAAACACAGGTTGTGGGAGACATTTCTAAACCAGGTATTTGGTCTTTCACTGCATGAGATACATCAGGAGGCTGAATTACTGGAACATTTGACTTCGGATTTTCTGGCAGAAAAGATCAATCTTTTCCTGGGAAACCCAAAAACTGATCCGCATGGAGATCCTATTCCTGATGAAAACGGTAAGATACATACTGACAGGGACACTATCAGGCTAAGCAGGGCTGATGCCGGGAGTAAATATGTGATAAGCCGCCTGTTGGGTTCTGATGAGGAATTTTTTAAATTCTGTAAGGCCAATAACCTTGTAATCGGTTCCCTCGTTAGTGTGAGGGTGCAATATTTAAAAAGCAGAATGACTGAACTTGAGGCAAACGGAACCAAAATCGTGCTTAACTCAGAAATCTCTGATTTGATTTTTGTTAAGAAGTCATAAGATTATGCCTTACCGGATTAAAAAAGTAAAATTAACCAAGCAAAATAATAAAATGAAAGTAGGATTGGCATTAATATTTGTACTGTTTTCAACAAACGCCCTTGCCCAGGATACAATACCCCCACTTATTACTGACAGGCCTGATCAGGCGGAATCTGCATCTGTTGTCCCATGGAAGTATTTACAAATAGAGACCGGATTTATAAAACAAAATGACTGGACAAACGGTGCCCTTAATAAGTCAATTGGCTTCAATACCACATTATTCAGATACGGGCTGTTAAATAACCTGGAGTTTAGGCTTGGGATTGATTATCTGGGAGATGAAATAAGGACTTTTTCTTCTGATAATGTCACTAAATTTTCAGGTCTGGCCCCAGTTTATTCAGGTTTCAAAATAAAAATTGGGGAAGAGAAAGGATTAAAGCCTTCAATGGCATTTCTTGCAGGAATATTTTTACCATTTCCTGCCGGCAGTCATTATAAAACAGCAAATACGGCAGCCGACATGAAATTTGCTTTCTCCAATACACTAACAGACCATTTGTCGGTTGGATACAATATTGGAGTTATTTGGGATGGAGACACCACAATTCCTGATTACTATTATTCTGCTTCCTTCGGAATAAATCTCTCCGAAAGATGGGATGCATTTATTGAAAGCTATAGCTATTTTCCTGAACAGGGGAAGCAGGAATATCTGGCTGATGCCGGCTTAACCTGGAGGTTATTGCCAAATCTTCAGTTTGATCTTAGCGGAGGGATTGGCATAAGTAAATCCGCACCTGACAATTTTATAAGTTTTGGCCTAACTTACAGGATACCACGTTAGTAGGTATAATTATCTAATAATTATTTTAAAATTGAATACTTAAATTAAAGCTGACTAATGCAAAACGTAACTATACAAGCAAAACATAAGACTGGCGAAAAGTCGCTTGAGGAGGTTCATAACAGTGTAAAGACGCAGTATCCGACATTATTAAAGCGCATATTTGCTTTTGCCGGACCGGCTTTCCTGGTAAGTGTTGGCTACATGGATCCGGGGAACTGGGCTACTGACCTGGAAGGCGGTTCGCGCTTCGGCTACAAGCTTGTCTGGGTAATCCTTATGTCTAATATGATGGCTATTCTTCTGCAAACCTTATCTGCACGTCTCGGTATCGTAACCGGAAAGGATCTTGCCCAGGCATGCCGGTCAGAGTATTCGAAACGAGCATCATTCCTGCTCTGGATACTTGGTGAAATTGCAATTGCTGCCTGTGACCTGGCTGAGGTTCTTGGTACAATACTGGGTTTGAACCTGCTGTTTGGATTGCCTCTTCTGTGGGGAGCTGCTGTCACTCTTTTTGATACATTTCTTTTACTGTTAATCCAGAAGCTTGGAATCAGAAAAATGGAAGCGTTTATATTGTCCCTGATAACAATAATAGCAGGTGGCTTTATTGTAAACCTGTTTCTTGCAAAGCCTGACTGGGGATCAGCTGTAGCGGGCCTTGCACCATCTCTTCCTTCAGGCTCGGTTTATATTATACTTGGAATAATAGGTGCAACGGTCATGCCACATAATCTGTATCTTCATTCATCACTTGTACAGACCAGGCGTATTTCTCGTACAATTGATTCAAAATCCAGCGCCTGTAAATACAATTTACTGGACTCAACTATTGCATTGAATGCCGCGTTTTTTGTTAATGCTGCAATACTTATTCTGGCAGCAGCTGTTTTTTTCAAAAACGGCATTGTTGTTACTGAAATTCAACAGGCACATCAACTTCTTGAACAATTACTCGGAACGAAGACAGCTTCAATTGCTTTCGGAATTGCATTACTGGCATCCGGGCAGAGTTCAACACTTACAGGAACACTGGCCGGGCAAATTGTTATGGAGGGATTTGTAAAAATCCGCCTCAGACCTTACCTGCGCAGGTTGTTAACACGATCAATTGCCCTGGTGCCGGCAGTAGTTGTAATATCCATATCGGGAAGCGAAGGTACATATAAATTACTCATCCTTAGCCAGGTGATACTCAGTCTCCAGCTTCCTTTCGCAATTGTTCCCCTTGTACATTTTACAAGCGACAGACTTAAAATGGGATCTTTTGTTAATAAGCTCTGGGTGAAAGTACTGGCCTGGATAACTTCGGTTATAATTATACTACTTAATAGCAAACTGGTCTATGACCAAATTAAATCATGGATGGAGGGCGGTGTGCCATCAGTAATATCAATCATGTCGGTAGCGGTTGCAATAGCGGTCTTCCTGTTTCTGATCTATATTATCGTTCTGCCCTTTATCAGGGGGGAGAAAGCCTGGAGTGAAAGAAAACCCAGGAGTGCGATGGGAGTCATTGAGAAAATAGAGACATTTAAAATGAAAAGTATTGCAGTAGCACTGGCGCGTGATGAAAAGGATGCTGCAATTGTCAGCCGTGCCTTATCGGTGGCCAGGTCTGAGAAAGCTGTTCTTACGCTGGTTCATGTGGTAGATTCTGCGTCGACATTAATCAATGATAAGGATGTATATGATGAACACACCAGGGATGATGAACAATACCTTTCTACAATCGCAGATGAGGCAAGAACGTTGGGTATCAATGTACAAATTGCTCTCTTATTTGGGGATCCGGCCAGGGAACTGCAAAAATTCGTTGAATCAAACAACATTGAAATGATTGTAATGGGTTCACATGGGCACAGGCTTTTAGGCGATCTGCTATGGGGTGAAACAGTTGATCCTTTACGACACAAGATCAGGATACCTGTGCTTATAGTCCAGTAAAAAGGCAGAAATTCTTATAATAAGAAACCACATTGTTTTAAAGCATTACAGGCAACAAGATTCCTTCTGTCCGGCAGAATAGTTGTTTATTAAAGAGATTAACCGAAGAAAGAGTTTTTACTTTTTGAAATTCACTATATCGTTAAAATCATTTCTTTTTGACGCAGCACTGACAGCATCAACAGTCTTGTCAACATTACCGATACGCAGAACCACAACAGCATTATATCCTTCGGATATTCCATATGTATTCTTTTGTGCATTCACTTTTCCGGCAGGGCTGCCTAATATTCTGGCACCCAGACCGAGACCATGTGCAGCAATAAACATACTTTCGGCAGCAAGGCCGCAGTCAAATTCAGATATCGAACCAACCTGCTGTGATTCCCGCCCCGAAATAATGATTAGTACATTACCCGCAACAACATTATTTACAATCTCTTTCATCAAACTTTCATCCTGGATGACCGTGAATCTCCAGGGCTGTAAGTTCCTGGCACTGGGAGCCTTAATTCCGCATTTCAGGATAACATCGAGTTGGGCATCTGTAACGGGTTCTGTTGAGTAAGACCTTTCAGAGTATGCAGATAATAATAAATCAGTAACATTATTACCGGCAGGCTGGCTTTTCATTAACTGGCAGGTAGCTAGCATAATGATAATTAAAAATAGTGTTTTGATCTTCATGACGGATGGTAATAAAATGATTGTGCATAATAAGATGTAAGTTATGAAATTGAAATAAAACAGGGAAAAGATTCAGCGGATAAATGTCAATACAGGATATATTGCAGAGTTTTTCTGTTATTTGATTAACAAAGATATCTTTCATATTTTTAATTACTTAATTTATTATATGGCGAGTATAATTCAAGGATACACTTACGACATCTTCATAAGTTACCGGCATAAAGACAACAAGTACGACGGCTGGGTAACTGAGTTTGTAAATAACCTGAAACGGGAACTGGAGGGCACCTTTAAGGAAGAAATAAGCGTTTATTTTGACATAAACAAAAAGGACGGTCTTCTTTATACACATATTGTTGATGCATCACTGAAAGAAAAACTGAAGTGCCTGGTTTTTATTCCTATACTTTCTCAAACTTTTGTGATCCGAATCTCATGAAGAAGCTATATTTCATACTCGCAGCTTTGATTATTTTCTCTGCCTGCAAAAACGAAAAAACGGTTAAGCCTGAAGTCGTCGACTATACAAAATATGTCGATCCCTTTATAGGCACAGGATACCATGGTCATGTTTTTCTTGGTGCAAATGTGCCGTTCGGGGGAGTTCAGACAGGCCCTGTCAATTATGTAAAAGGGTGGGACTGGTGTTCGGGATATCACTATTCCGACAGTATTGTCACAGGTTTCTCACAGCTCCATCTCAGTGGTACCGGAATCGGTGACCTCGGAGATGTCCTGGTCACTCCCTATACAGGTGAAATAAAATCATCACCCGGAACTGAAAAGAACCCTCTTGAAGGATATGCATCATTGTATTCGCATAACGACGAAATTGCCAGGGCAGGGTATTATTCAGTTATCATGAAAAAGTATGGTATCCGTGTTGAACTGACGGCAACGGAAAGAGTAGCTTTTCATAAATATACCTTCCCCGAAAGCAAAGAAGCTCATATAGCCATAAATCTCATCAGTGGTATAGGATGGGACCAGCCTGTTGAGGCATTCCTTAAAAAAGTTGATCCCAGTACTTATATCGGATACCGGTTTTCTACCGGCTGGGCAAAGGATCAGCGATTATGGTTTGCAATCAGGACCTCAAAACCAATAGAGTCTATCCGGATGTTCAATAATGATAAAGCTGTTTCTGGCGATTCTGCCAGGGGCGTTAAAATTGTAGGGATACTCAATCTTTCAACATCCAATGATGAGGAAGTAATGCTGAAGATAGGAACTTCCCCGGTAAGTGAGGAAAATGCACTGGCAAATATCAATGCTGAGATACCCGGCTGGAATTTCAACAATGTGGTTGCTGAAGCAAAGGCCAGATGGAATAAAGAACTCGGGAAAATTGTTGTTAACGGGAAAAATGAAAGTGACATGAGAACTTTCTACACAGCTCTATATCATTCCTTTACACATCCTGTTCTGTTTAACGACCATAATGGAGATTACAGGGGAACCGACAAAAAGGTTTATCATAATCCCGGATTTACGAATTATTCCATATTCTCTTTGTGGGACACCTACCGGGCTGAACATCCTCTTTTTACACTTATCGAACCGGAACGCGTTCCTGATATGATTAATACAATGCTCAATATTTATAAGCAGCAGGGCAAGCTCCCTGTGTGGCACCTTATGGGTAATGAAACAGATTGTATGGTAGGGTACAGTGCAGTTCCGGTAATTGCTGATGCATTTTTCAAGGGATTCAAAGGATTTGATGTTAATCTCGCATATGAAGCTATGAAAGTATCTTCCAGCCGTGATGATAATGGCCTGAAATATTTAAAAGAGAAGGGATATATACCTGCTGATAAAGAGAAGGAATCGGTCTCAAAAGCATTGGAATACTGTATATCCGACTGGTGTATAGCACAGATGGCTAAGAAACTCGGGAAAAATGATGATTTTGAATATTATAGTAAAAGAGCTGAATTATATAAACACTACTTTGATCAGAAAAGGCAGTTTATGAGGGCAAAACTTGATAACGGGAAGTTCCGTGAGCCATTCAGCCCTTTCCGGTCGATACATGAATGGGGTGATTATACTGAAGGAAATGCATGGCAGTATACCTGGCTTGTTCCTCAGGATGTTGAAGGACTTATTAAGTTGTTCGGAGGTGATAAACCTTTTCTTACAAAGCTTGACAGTTTATTTGTCGTCCAGGGAGATATGGGAGAAGAGGCATCAGCAGATATATCAGGATTGATTGGTCAGTATGCACATGGGAATGAACCCAGCCATCATGTGACCTATTTGTTTGCTTATGCAGGAGAACAATGGAAATCGGCAGAAAAGAACCGTCTTATTCAGCGTACACTTTATTCTGATAAACCGGATGGATTATGTGGGAATGAAGACTGCGGACAGATGTCGGCATGGTACGTCTTTTCCTCGATGGGGTTTTACCCGGTTAACCCTGCAGGGGGAGCATTCGTTTTCGGCAGTCCTCTTTTTGACGAAGTAACAATAAGCCTCCCCGGGGACAAACAATTTACTGTAAAAGCGGTCAACAACAGTGATCAGAATATGTATATTCAGTCGGTTAAACTTGATGGTGCCATTTACACAAAATCATATATCACATATAAAGAGATTATGAACGGAGGCACTCTTGAGATAGAAATGGGGCCGACACCAAATAAACAATTTGGTGCCGCAACTGATGACAGGCCGGAATCGGAAATATATTAAAGACACTGAACAGGCCTCAAGACGGAAAACAAACAGGTGTGAGTGTCAGAGTGAGAGCGGGGGAAACAGAACGAGTGTGCTCGCTTCCGCTCCCACACTCGCTCTGTTTTCAGTACCCGGAGCCGGGATCGAACCGGCACAGCATTGCTGCTACTGGTGTTTGAGACCAGCGCGTCTACCAATTCCGCCATCCGGGCAGAATAATGAACTCGCCCCTGCCATCCGGGCGGTATATTAAGGTGTGCGAAAATAGAAAAAAATTCAGACTTTTTCTTTCTTGCCCTGTTCTTTTATCGTGTTGTTGCCCATCCTCACACCCATCTCCCTGATAGCAATCTCTATGCCCTCCCGGTCATAGCCGCATTCCCTGTAGAGCTCAGCCTGTGTCCCCTGTTCAACAAAATAGTCGGGAATGCCGAGTCTTCTTACTTCGGCCTTGTATCCATGGTCGCTCATAAATTCAATAACGGCACTTCCAAAGCCACCTTTAAGCATACCATCTTCAACAGTTATAATATACCTGAATTTCCTGCATACGGTGTGAAGCACTTCAGTATCGATAGGTGCAACGAATCGCATATCGTAATGTGCCACGGATAAATTTTCTTCTTTTAATTTTTTAACTACAGAAGCCACATCCATACCCGGATGGCCAATAGACAAAACAGCAATATCATTCCCTTCAGTCAGCAGACGTGCCTTGCCCAGCGGGATCTCGGAGAAAGGTTTCCGCCAGTCGGAGTATGAACCGCGTCCCCTTGGATAACGTATTGAGTATGGGGAATTGATCTTATCAAGCTGTGCTGTATATAGAAAGTTTCTAAGCTCTATTTCATCCATTGGGGCAGCCACTATCATATTGGGTATGGACCTCATGAATGCCATATCAAAAAATCCGTGGTGAGTGGCACCGTCGGAACCGACCAGTCCGCCTCTGTCAATACAAAAGACTACATGCAGGTTCTGAAGTGCAACATCGTGTATTAGCTGATCGTATGCTCTTTGCAGGAACGAGGAATATATATGACAATAGGGTACAAGTCCCTGTGTGGCCAGGCCAGCAGCAAAAGTGACGGCATGCTGTTCTGCTATGCCAACATCATAGGCCCTGTCGGGCATCTCTTTCATCATAATATTAAGAGAACTGCCTGTGGGCATAGCGGGTGTAATAGCCATTATCCTGTCATTCTGTTTCGCCAGTTCCAGTATAGTCCTGCCAAATACCTCCTGGTATGTTAGTACTTTATCATCACTGGGTGCACTGATCAGAACACCTGTTTCCTTATTAAACTTACCGGGAGAATGGAAGGCTGTCTGATTCTCCTCAGCCTGTTTGAATCCCTTTCCCTTTATGGTAAGGCAATGAAGGAGCTTGGGCCCCGGTATCCTTTTAAGGTCTTCAAGGACCCTTGTAAGGTGAAGGACATCGTGACCGTCTATCGGACCGAAATACCTGAAGTTCATCCCTTCAAACAGGTTGCTTCGCTCAAGAAAGGTACTCTTGAATCCTGCTTCCAGTTGTGCGGCAAGAGTCCGGGCATCAGGACCTATTTTACTGAATTTGCCTAGTACTTTCCATATCTTGTCCTTAAAGCGGTTATAGGTACGGCTTGTTGTGATATCAAGCAGATACTCCTTAAGAGCTCCCACATTTGCATCAATAGCTATATTATTATCATTAAGAATAACCAGTATATCTGATTTGCTGATACCAGCATTATTGAGTCCCTCGAAAGCTTCACCTGCAGTCATGGCTCCATCGCCTATTACTGCTACTACATGCCTGTTCTCGCCTTTCTTCCTGGCTGCTGTAGCCATCCCAAGAGCGGCCGAGATAGATGTGGACGAGTGCCCGGTGCCAAATGCATCATATTCACTTTCAGACATCCTGGGGAATCCGCTAATCCCCTTATACCTTCTGTTGGTTGAGAAGACATCACGCCGTCCGGTAAGAATCTTATGTCCGTAAGCCTGATGACCTACATCCCAAATAATCTTGTCATAAGGAGTGTTGAATACATAATGAAGAGCTACAGTCAACTCCACAACGCCAAGGCTGGCCCCGAAATGTCCGGGATTATTGCAAACAACATCAATAATATACTGCCTGAGCTCTGAGCTAACCTGGATGAGATCCGTAGGTTCAAGCTTTCTGAGATCAGCAGGAGATGCTATTTTTGAAAGCAGATTTCCTTCCTTGTCCATCAAGTAAATATTATTCCTATTAACCTGCAAATATAACAATTATTATTCCCTTGTGTTAACAGGTACATACCCGGGATTTTCTTATTTTTGTTTCCGGATTAGAGGTCTGAGAACAATTTTTAAGTCTTTCAGCTGTTTTATTATTAACTGATATTATGATAAACAGACCCATTTTGAATGAGTTACATACTACACTAAAATCTTGGTAAAGAATGAAGAAGTCATTATTTTACTTTTCGTATCTGACTATAATAGCTTTGATAGCCGTCTCATGTGTTTCCGGGAAAAAGTACGGCGAGCTTCAGGATACCAGCAGGCATTTCATGAATGAGAGAGATGCTTATAAGACTGATAATATTGATCTGGAAATGAAAAACAAAGAACTTGAGGCCAAAATGGTCTCTGTTGAAAAGGAGATAGAAACAGTAAAGGATGACATTTCCAGGGCCCAGGCGGAGAGAGATAAAGCACTTGCTGATTATAACAGTATATCAGCAAAGTATACAGAACTGCAGACCGCACAGGAAGACCTTATAAAAGGGAATGTAAAGGAGACTCAGAAGCTTCTTTCAGAATTACAGGCAGCACAGGAGAATCTTCAGAAAAAAGAGGACCTTTTGAAGCAGCTCTCCCAGAACCTGGATTCAAAAAAAGCTTCTCTCGATGAGTTGAATTTTGAGCTCGAGAAGAGGAATCAGCGTCTGGCTGACCTTGAAAAGGTTCTTGATGCCCAAAAGAAGATAGTTCTGGATCTAAAAACAAAAGTGTCGGATGCCCTCCTGGGATTTGAGAACAACGGGCTGACTGTGACAATGAAAAACGGGAAGGTTTATGTATCTCTCGATGAGAAACTTTTGTTTAAGTCTGCCCGCTGGGATATAGATGCCAATGGTAAAAAAGCACTGAAGCAGCTTGCCGGCGTGCTGGAAAGAAATCCCGATATACAAATCACCATTGAGGGACATACGGATAACGTGCCTTATAATCCCGGAAGCGGACAGTTGAAAGATAACTGGGATCTCAGTGTCAAACGAGCCACCACTGTTGTGAGAACTTTGCTTGAAGATTCACATATTGATCCAAAAAGGCTTACCGCATCGGGAAGGAGCGAATATGTGCCTGTTGATTCACGTAATACTCCTGAAGCCAGGCAGAAGAACAGGAGAACAGAGATAATCCTTACACCTGATCTTACTGAACTCTATAAGCTGATTGACAAATACTGATTGTTATTTGGCAAATTCCTGCAGCTTCACATTCATATTCTTGAGAGCCTGTAACAGGTTATCCTCAGGTTTAAGGAAATCCTGGTTTCCCCAGAATGTGGGATCATAATTGGTTATTGTTTTCGAGAAGATTGAATGAATAGGCGCAAGTTCCTGTCTTTCAAACCGGGTAACGTTATTTAGACTTACCTGTGTAATGGCAAGTTCGAAGAACACTTTGAACTGTGATTTGAAAAGCTTTTTCCTGGTCTTCGATTCAAAAACAAGATCACCTCTGACATGACTAAGAAAGTATCGGCCATTGATCTTCCTGTAACTGACTGTGTACTTTACTGATATCGGCCATGTATTATAACCGTGTAACTGGCTCGTTACAAATGAGTTTTTCATCTGGTGCAGGAAGGCCTGATTCAGTTCGAAGCTGGCATACAAAACAGCGTAATCGGACGTATTTATATATACTGACCCCTTGTAGAGGGGAAGATCAATATTCTGCTTTTGTGAAAAATCAATTACATATGCAGTCTCATCATCGTAGGTGACAATGTCCGTCATCCGGTATGAATAGTCATTCATGGCTTCAGGCGACAGGAAATCGAAGGTGTTCTTCATACCGTCAAGTTCCAGGCAGGTGCTAAGGCCGGCTTTCAGCCTTATGGCCAGGGTATCACGACTGTCGATATTCTCAATTTTCCTGCTCTTGTATACCTTGATCTGGTCTCCCAGAAGCGTGCCGGAATAAGCACTTTTATAAATCTCGAGTATTGCTTCCGAATAGGATTGTAATTCTGACTTTTTCAGTACTCCCTCCCTGTAAAAACCGGTCATATAGGCAGGAGTATTACCGTAATTTTGCGGAATTGCTTTCAGCACTTTATAAATAATATCCTGTGGTACCTGGTTTTTTATAAGGATCTCAGGTATAGGAATGAAATCCTTTTGCATGGTAATCGTATTATTTCCCCCGAGGGCTTTTTGTACGGGGATTTCTCTCCCGATGTATCCGAGATAGGAGACAGATAATGTATCCTTTTCCAGATCAGGTGTAATGTTCAGGTTGAATTCCCCGTTGCTGTTTGAGACTGTTCCCTTTCCACTCCGTTTAAGTCCTATTGTGGCAAAAGGAAGAGGTTCTCCGGTTTCATTGTCAACAACCGTGCCTGTAATATATTTTACTTTTACACCGGATGCGTTAGCCTGATTGTTGCTCTTTTGGGATGTGCGTGATATTATAATGAACCTGTCGATTACTGAGAATGACAGGGAGTCATTATGCATTATACTGTCAAGTATTACGCCAAGCCTGGTATTAACAAATGTCATTCTTGTCTTTGCGTCAGCATCAATGAGCCTGCTGTCGTAAGAAAAGTTGTACCCTGTTCGCCTGGTTATAATGTTGAGTGCATTACCTGTTTTTATCGATCCTGACCTGAAGGTAAAAGCAGAATCAAGAATCCCTCTCTGGCAGAATGCCCGATGTGGCGCAAACATGATAAAAAACAATGCAATGGCCACTGTATTCTTGAATATTGTGCCATTGGGGAATGACATTTTTACCGGGATATTTACTTTTTATAAAGATGATAAACATTACCATCTTTTGTATAGCCGAGGTTAAAGCTAGCACAAATTAACCGAATAATTGTATCCTGAGAAAGATTATTAATTGGTGAGGTCCAGGGATTATCAAGTATTGATGAATCCTCAGCCACAATATCCATATTATAGACTCTCTTAAGATCCTTGAAAACCACGCTGAGCTTCTGCCCGCTGTATTCGAGATTGCCTGTCTGCCAGGAAAGATAGTTAGGATCTTTATTGACTGTTTTCTCCGACTTCTCAGAATTAACAACACCGATATATCCGGGATCAAGTTGCAATGACTGAGATCCCGAAATGTCTGACACAAGCACTTTCCCGGTTTTTACATAGACTTCAACTGATGCTTGGCTGTTGCTTGTTATTACGTTGAAGGATGTTCCCACTACAGTGATACTAGCCTCTCCGGCATTTATTACAAAGGGTTTGGATTTATCAGGAGCGATCTCGAAAAAAGCTTCTCCCGCGAGTTTTACATCTCTGGAGGATCTGTTAAAATCAGACCTGTATGTGAAGCTGGAATTACGGTTCAGATAAACCTTACTTCCATCAGGGAGTGAAATAAGAACATTTTTCTGTTCATCATTGGTGGCAATAGTAATTTTCCTGCTAAGGAATCCGGGGTGACTCAGGTATAAAACTCCGGCACCAAGTGCTAACAGGATTATTACAGAAGCAGCTACTTTCAGAAATGTGCTTCTCATTATACGAAATCCTGAAGCTGAATTCTTTTGTTTTATACCGCTTTCATTCATCCTGGAATAAACCTTATCCCAGGCTTTATCAACATTTATTTCTTTATCGTTCCCCATATCACTTAATTCTTTCCATTGTTTACCTGTATTACTGAAGTCTTCAGCCATGAAGCGGTTGAAGAGATCATTATCTTCTCCCTTTTCCCCGGATAGAATGGAAGCCAGTACTTCCCATTCCCTGTCAGTATAATTATTCCTGGTTTTCATCACTACTTTATTCTGTTAGTTCTTTCCTGAATTCCTTTAAAGCTCTGCCCATATTGGCCTCGACCGTTTTTATGGACACCGATAATTTTTCAGCTATCTCTGAATATTTAAGACCTTCGAAGCGGCTCATGCAGAAGATCCTGCCACATCTTTCAGGTAACTTTTCCAGTATCCTTGCTATCCTCATTTGCAGTTCCTTATAATGAAGGATATCAGAGGGGCTGTCATGTGACTCCTGCCTTTGATTAAGCATTTCCGCCGCATGACGTTCCACAACATGTGTATGCTCAATGTGATGGAGGCACCTGTTGTGTACCGACCTGAAAAGGTAGCCGTTCAATGAACTTTCTATTTTTAATTTTTCCCTGTCCTTCCAGAGCCTGAAAAACAGGTCCTGCACTATTTCTTCCGAAGTATCATGATCCCTGACCAGTGTCATTGCATACCTGACCAGGGAAACATAGGAGGACCGGAATAGCGACTCAAACTGCCCTATATCACCGTTTCGGATCCTCCTTATCATTTCACTGTCATTGATCATTTATATGATCTTTCCTGTTGTCAAATATGCTTTTACTATTGATCCTCCTGTTTTCTGTCACTGAACTTAAGCTTCCTGCTGAGCCTGCGTATAGCTGATTCTATGCTCTGGTCTGGTTCAATGACATTGTAGTTACCCCAGAATTCCGGATCTTTGAAAGCACTTACCTCGTCAACAAACACATCATTGTATTTAAGCCTGTCTTTTCCTGCAAATTTAATAACTTCTTTGTCAGTACGATCTGTTACTGCCAATTCAGACATAGTTGTATAATATGTATTGAAGAGTTTTTTCTTCCAGTCTACCTTGAATTTTACTTCAGCCCTTGAGTAGGAGAAGTACCATTTGCCATTCTGTTCACGATATATTGTCTTATATGTGGCTACTTCCGGTATCACCTTAACACCAAGGGGTTTCTTCCTGATAAATAGAGCTGCAGCTTTTTCCTTGTCGGAGAGGTTGATACTGAATTCAGCCTGCGTTATTGCGTATGAATCCATTTCTATATACAGACTACCCATGAAAAGAGGCATGTCAACAAATGGTTTCTGTACAAAGTCGATGATATAGTTAGGCTTGTTGTTTATTTCAATAACTCCGCCGAGAGAGTAGTTATAATTCTTCATAGCATCCAGGGTAAGAAGATTTTCCGTATTCTTGACTATATCAAGCTGCAATGCTGTTACAGGTCCTCCCTGCAGTTTGAAAAGAAGGGTATCCATTCTCTGTACATCAGTACCACTCCTTCCTTTATAGATCCTTGTATTGTCGAAACGTACATCACTGTTATACGGAGCCTTGAAGATCTCAAGAACAGCTTCTCCAAGTGATACATACGAGCGGTTCTTCTTAATGGTTTCCCTGTAGAATGCTGTCATAAGATTAGGAACATTTTCATAATTCTTTGGTATGTTGTTAATGGCCTTTTCCACAACGCTGTAGGGATTTACAGGTTTCACAATTATCTCCCTTATAGGTATGGGAGCCGGATCAAGACTGATGACATTTTTTTTGCCATTTTCCTTAAAATCACTTATCGGGACAACCTTGTTTTTATACCCGAGGAAGGAGATTTCAAGATTCTTGTTGGCATCTGCCGCATCGATCTTAAGTGTGAATTCCCCGTCGATATTGGTTATAATACCTACATTGGTCTCTTTTACAGCAACTGACGCAAAAACGAGCGGAGCTTTGCTTGTAGCATCAATGACTTTCCCACTGATGCTGATCACATCCTGTTTCGGATTTTTTCTGGTGCGGGTAGAATTCCCGGCAAATACGGCCTGAGTTGTAAAGGCAAGAAGGAGGGAGGCCGTAAAAAATGTAATTCTGCTAAAAGTTTTCATGGCGTTGATTTATTTGAGTTTAGTTCACACGATTAATTGTTTTTGACTGTCTGGAAATTTCCTTTTCAACTTAAAGACCAGCCACTATCAGTTATACCCTATATATTGTTATGATTTTTTTTTATCTTACTTCATATTTTGCCTCGAACGATGATCCGTTACCTAACCAAACCTGTAAATCTTCTTCTGGCCGTGTATACTTATTTACGAAGTTCAGTAACTGGCAATCCCGAAGTGGCGGCAATGCCGTTATCCATAGGGGTGGAACTCACAAATAACTGTAACCTGACATGTCCGGAATGTATAACTGGTTCCGGACGTATGAACAGGGAACACGGCTTCATGGATATCTCCCTTTATAGGAGATTGCTGGATGAGATACAGCCTTATCTTTTGAACGTTAACCTGTATTTTCAGGGTGAGCCATTGCTTCATCCTGATCTGTTGTCTTTTGTTTCAGCAAGCAGGCAGATTGTTTCAGTTATTTCAACCAACGGGCATTACCTTTCAGAAGAAAAATCACATGGCATAGTGAATTCCGGTCTCAGAAAGATTATTATATCACTCGACGGATCTGATCAGGAAACATATTCTGCCTACAGAAGAAACGGTGAAATAAATAAAGTTATCGAGGGGATTAAAAATGTGGCAGATGCAAAGAAAGCACTCCGTTCATCAATGAAGATAGAAATACAGGTCCTTGTCAACAAACTAAATGAACACCAGGTACCGGCAATAAAGAAACTGGCTGCAAGTGCTGGCGCCTCCCTGAGATTAAAATCGATGCAGGTCATGGATGAAAGGAACGCCGGGAAATGGATGCCTTCAAAAAACAGGCTCAGACGATATAGTCTTTCAGATGAGGGCTATAAAACACGTAACAGTATGCCTGACCGATGTGCAAGAATGTGGTTTAACCCTGTAATAACATGGGATGGGAAAGTTATTCCCTGCTGTTTTGATAAGAATGCGGAGCATATTATGGGTGATCTTTATACCGATTCTTTCAGAGACATATGGGATGGTCCGAAGTACAGGATCTTCAGGAAAAGTGTGCTGACAAACAGGGGTCTGATCAATATTTGCCGCACATGTACTTCAGGTCTTAAAGGCGTAGCGACCTGAACCCGACGGGAGATGTAAATCCAACCGGGAGATATAAACTGATTTTAGTTATCAAAATTATTTACACATGAAAACTCTAAAAACCGTCCTGACCATTGTTGCAGTTGTAGTGATCGCTGTGATTATAGCTGGTTTTATTATTGTCTCCGGTATCAGGAAATCCGGGAAGCCGGTCTATGATGGGCAGCTGACTGTCCCGGGACTTGGATCCGAAGTAACTGTTTATCGTGATGAACGAGGTATGCCGCATATATATGCGTCAGATGAACATGATCTGTATTTTGCTGCAGGTTATGTGATGGCTCAGGACCGGTTATGGCAGATGGATCTTATCAGAAGGGCCACAACTGGAAGACTTTCTGAGATCTTCGGACGGAAATATGAGCAGACAGACCTTTTCCTCCGAAGCCTGGATATGGCAACAAAATCCAAGCTTGTTATCAGTAATGAAGATCCTGCGATAATATCGTGGATGCAGGCTTATGCTGATGGGGTTAATGAATATATTGATAAGGCAGGGAAAAACCTTTCTCCTGAATTCAAAATACTGGGCTACAGGCCGGATATATGGAGCCTTGAGGATATAGCAAATATCATTGGCTATATGGGATGGGACCTTGCTTCCAGTAATCTTACATCGGATATTTTCTATTACCGCCTGGCGGAAAAACTCGGCCCGGAAAAAGCTGCTTTACTGATACCCGACTGGAAAGCCGTGGATAATTATGTTTTTCCGGGTTTCAGGCTTAATGATTCATTGCTGGATAAGGCACGCACTTTTATTTCATCGATGGACAAGCTTAAAACACTGGGCATAGCATCATTTTCGGGAAGTAACAACTGGGCTGTGTCAGGCAGTAGAACCACAACAGGTAAGCCCCTCCTTTCGAATGATATGCATTTAAGTTTTGGTGCTCCGGGAATATGGTATGAGATTCATGAAGTGGTGCCGGGAAAATTGAATGTGACAGGTGTGGCAGTGCCCGGACAACCATTCATAGTGGCAGGACATAATGAGAATATTGCATGGGGTATGACCAATCTTATGGTAGACGATATTGATCTTTTTGCTGAAAATGTTAATCCTGATAATCCTGATCAGTACCTTTTTAATGGGGAATGGAGGGATATGCAAATCAGGAAGGAGGTAATTAGTCTGAAAAGAGGTAAAAAGGATACCCTGACACTCAGGTTTACCCAAAGGGGACCCATAATATCAGGCTTCAGGGATGTGAAGGACCTGGAATTAAGCATGAGGTGGTCGGGGTACGATACCAGCGACGAAATAAGATCTGTCGCATTACTTAACAGAGCGTCAGACTGGAAAGATTTCAGATCGGCAATAAGTACTTTCAAATCGATAAGTCAGAACTTTGTGTATGCTGATACTCAGGGTAACATAGGGCTCAATACAGGGGGTGGCATTCCCATAAGAAAAGGACCTGGTACTATGATAAGAGATGGAGAGACTGATGAATATGACTGGAAGAATTTTGTCCCATTCAACCAATTGCCTTTCAGCTATAATCCGGATGAAGGCAGTGTCAGCTCAGCAAATAATAAGACGGTGGATGACAGTTATCCATATTACATAAGTTCAGACTTTGTAATGCCTTACAGGATAATAAGAATAAGGCAGATGCTTAATGAAAAAAATATTCTTGGTCCGGATGATTTCAAAAGAATGATACTTGATCAGCATTCTGCATATGCTGCTTTGTTGACTCCCTTCATTCTCGGGCTCGATTCAGTAAAGAGTAAACTTACTCCGCTGGGAGTAAGAATGCTGGATACTCTTCGTAACTGGGACTATAATATGAGTGCCGGAGGGACAGCTTCTGCAGTTTTTGAGTTTTTCCGGAGGAGCTTTGCCAGGAACCTCCTGGGGGATGAACTGGGCGATCTGTACAATCAGATTTTTGGAATTGCGAGGGATTACTATATTTACAGGATACTTAAAACAGGTCCCGATGAGTTTGTGGATGATATAACCACACGGGAAAAGGAGTCACTGGATGATATTATCTTCAGGAGTTACAATGACTGCCTTTCAAGCCTGGCTGAGAACTATGGCAGTGATCCTTCCGGATGGAAATGGGGGGATATTCACAAGATCATAATAGAACACCCGCTAGGATCTGTCAAAATACTTGAGCGTTTGTTCAGATTCAATTCACCTACATATAAAGTGGGAGGGAGCGATCATACTGTAAGTCCCTATTCTTACGGATCCGGATTCAGGGTTAATCACGGAGCATCTGAGCGACATATATTTAACACTGCCAACTGGGATGATTCATTCACAATAATACCTACAGGAGAATCCGGCGTTCTTTCCAGTGAGTTCTATCTTTCACAGATGAAGGATTATATTGATGGTAAGTTTTACAGGGATGCCTTTTCGGATGATGCTGTCAGGAAGGCTGCAAAATATATTCTAAAACTTGAACCGGCTTCAGAATGAAAAAAGGCGAAGTCTTTTGACTTCGCCTGGTGAAATATACATAGGTCAGGCAGGTAATCAAACTGTCATTACTTCTTTTTCCTTTAGTTCCATGACCTTCTCAATCTTCCCGTTGTAGGAGTTGGTCATGTCCTGAACCTTATCGGCCATCTCTTTCTCTGTATCTTCAGGGAGGCCGTTTTTAAGCAGCTGCTTCAGTTCATCATTTGCCCATTTACGTGCATTACGTACACTTATCTTTGCAGTTTCGGTCTCATTTCTCACCTGTTTAACAAGCTGGTGTCTCCTTTCTTCTGTAAGAGGAGGGATGTTGATCCGGATCACCTCCCCGTTGTTTACAGGGGTAAGACCTACATTAGCTGCCATAATTGCTTTTTCGATCGGACCGAGCATGTTCTTTTCCCAGGGCTGGATAAGAATAGTCTTCGGATCGGGTGTATTAATATTGGATACCTGTGACAGGGGTGAGTTTACCCCGTAATAATCTACGGTTACCCCATCCAGTAAAGCAGGATTGGCTCTGCCTGCCCTAAGCCTGGCAAGTTCGTGCTCAAGATGATCAACTGCTTTTTCCATCCTGTCCTTGGTCTCCTCCATTATAAGTTCAATTTCCTCGTTCATGAGTTACAGGTTAGATAATTTAAAAACTGAAGCAAATTACAGTTTTGCAATTAAATTCCAAAACAGCAAAAACAAAAATAATAAAATAGCCGGAAATATAACATTTCTTTCAGACGGATACAAGTGTACCTGTTTTTTCTCCTCTGATCACCTTAATAAGATTTCCCGGTTTGTTCATGTCGAACACTATCACAGGCATGTTATTATCCAGACACATGGCGAAAGCCGTAGAATCCATCACCCTGAGTCTCTTTGACAATACCTCGTCAAATGATATTTTCTCAAACCTGCGGGCATCAGGATCTTTCTCTGGATCTGAGGAATAAACCCCGTCGACACGGGTTCCTTTTAGCAATACATCGGCTCCTGTTTCAACTGCTCTCAGTGCTGCAGCTGTATCTGTGGTAAAAAAAGGATTGCCGGTACCGCCCGAAAGAATACAGACTGTCCTTTTTTTCATGGTCTCTACCACCTTATCCCTGTTATACAGTTCCCCAACCGGTTCCATCCTTATTGCCGTGAACACTTTTGCATTCCCGCCAAGCCTGGTAATGGCACTTTCAAGAGCAAGACTGTTTATCACAGTGGCAAGCATGCCCATCTGATCACCTTTCACCCTGTCAAATCCTGAAGATGTTCCGCTGAGTCCGCGAAAGATGTTTCCCCCGCCGATCACAACAGATACTTCACATCCTTCACCGATGATTTCAATAATCTGCCTGGCATATTCCTCAAGAATAGCCTCGTTTATACCATGACTGTCTTTGCCTGATAGTGATTCGCCGCTTAATTTGAGCAGGATCCTTGAATATAGCATAATTTGAAAGGTTAGTATAGTATGTGCCTCAATTAAAAAACGAATTTAATAAAAGTGGTGAAAATAATTTCCTTAAAGTGAATGATATTTTTAATTAAAAAGGGCTACTTTTTTTATTCTTCTGATAAGAAATTATTCAAATAAGTGTAATAATGCATGACAAATGTTATCTTAGAAACAAATTTTCAGAAATTAACCCTAATAATAATACGTTTTATGGCTGAAAAAAACAACAAACAAAACAAAGCCCTTGTGATAATAATCGCAGCAGTGGCAGCAACCGGCGGATTACTATTTGGTTTTGATACCGGAGTAATCTCGGGTGCAATTCCTTTTTTCCAAAAAGCTTTTAATATACCTGATAACTGGGTAGAAATTATTACTACATCAGGACTGGTAGGAGCGGTTATTGGTGCAATGTTCAGCGGCAGGATAGCCGACATTGTTGGAAGAAAGAAAGTAATCCTGGCTTCAGCAGTAATTTTTGCTGTAGGTGCAGTGTGGTCAGGTGCATCATCAAGCGCTATGATGCTTGTAGTTGCCCGCTTTTTTCTGGGTATAGCAATTGGTGTATCATCTTTTGCCGTTCCTCTGTACATTGCCGAGATTTCCCCCACAAGAAACAGGGGAACCCTGGTGTCAATGTTCCAGTTGCTTATTACAATTGGTATTATGGTTTCATATCTGAGCGACTCGGCTTTTGCTGTGCCTGATAATGATCCTGCTTATGTAACGTGCTGGAGACCAATGTTTTATGTTGGGGTAATACCTGCTTTTATCATGTTTGTCGGGATGCTCTTCCTTCCTGAGACACCAAGGTGGCTTATCAGCAAAGGATTCAATGATAAATGCCGCGATGTGCTTGAGAAAGTTGAGGAGCCACAGCTGGTTGATGAGGTCATAACCAGGATGAAGAGCGATATTGAGGCTGATAAAAAGAATAAGATCAACTGGACTCATATTTTCAAAAAATGGCTTAGGATACCACTTATTATAGCGATCGGGATTATGTTTGTTCAGCAGTTTACAGGGATCAATACCATTATATATTACAGTCCGAAGATATTCCTTATGTCAGGATTCGCAGATGCTCAGGCTGCTGTATGGGCTTCAGTCAGTGTAGGCGTTGTCAATGTGGCATTCACAATTCTATCGTTGTTCATGATAGATAAGCTGGGACGAAGAAAACTGTATTTTATTGGTCTTTCGGGACTTGTGGTCGCACTCATTGCAATGGGTACATGTTTCGCACTGCAGTCAACTCTTGGAGACTCGATCAAGTGGGTAACCATCGCCCTTGTATGGGTTTATATAGCATTCTTCGCAATAAGCCTGGGGCCACTTGGCTGGCTGATAATATCTGAAATTTTCCCGCTAAGCGTAAGAGGCATCGGTTCAAGTATCGGAGCTCTTTCAAACTGGCTGTTCAACGGCGTGGTTGCCTTTACATTCTTTAAAATTGTGAAAGGTCTTACATTGCCGGGTTCAGAGATAATGCTTAAGGGTGAAGATCTTGGTAACCCGGCTGGCGCATTTTACCTGTATGCCCTTGTTGGTATACTTGGACTTATCTGGGGATACTTCTTCATTCCTGAGACTAAAAATGTTACTCTTGAAAAGATAGAAGAACACTGGAGAGAAGGAAAACTACCCAGGACTCTGAAACAATAATATATTCAGTATATTAAAGGAGGTTATTTCAAAAAGGAAATCCGTTAACCGCAGAGAGCACAAAGATAAAGCGCAGAGATCGCAAAGATCAAAATGCTAATATTTTAATCTTTGTGTTCTTTGCGCCTTCTTAGCGGGCTTTGCGGTTAATTTTCTTTTGAGACAACCTCCTATTTATGCTATCCTCTCAAAGGCACAAAAAAAGTGGCGCTCTGAAGCGCCACCTGAATATTGGAAATATGAACTTACGTATTACAAATTTAGAGTGTATCTTTTAAATTCTGTAACTGTAAGGTCTTTATTGGCCGACTGCATATATTGTTTCACGGTCATTTTGTTGTCCTTTACAAATTCCTGGTTGAGAAGTGTGCTCTCTTTGAAGAATTTCGCAAGTTTTCCCTGGGCAATCCTATCAAGCATTTCTTCAGGTTTCCCGTTACGCCTGGCCTGATCTTTCCCGATCTCGATCTCCTGAGCAATAACTGATTCAGGAACCATATTCTTATCAACTGCCACAGGATTCATTGCAGCAACCTGCATCGCAACATCCTTGTAAACCTGAACGTCAAGACCTTCCTTTGTAAATCCGACTATTGTGGCAAGCCTGTTTCCGGGATGAACATAGGCCTGGACAATAGGAGCTTCAATTTTTTCATAATATGAGAGATCGAGCTTTTCACCTATTATACCTATATATTCAACTACTTTTTCTCCAACTTTGGCGCCTTCGAACTGCAGGGCCTTTAATTCTTCGAGGTTGGCAGGCTTCTTTTCAATAGCCAGGGAGAGTATTTTATCTGCCAGTTCTATAAAATCAGCATTTTTTGCAACAAAATCAGTTTCACTGTTAAGTACTATCAAAGCACCTGTCCTGCCGTTTTCTGATACTCCGGAAAGAACCACCCCTTCTGTGGCTTCCTTGTCGGCACGTTTATTGGCAACAGCCTGTCCTTTTTTACGTATTATCTCTACTGCTTTGTCAAAGTTGCCATCAGCCTCTTCGAGAGCTTTCTTGCAGTCCATCATTCCGGCCAGGGTTGCTCTTCTTAGCTTGGCAACATCAGCTGCACTTATATTTGCCATGTTAATTTATTAATTTGTTTATATTACTGTTATTCCTCGTCTTCATCGTCATATATTGCCTCAAGCTTATCATCTCCTTCATTATCTTCAGAAGAATCATCATCAGCATCTTTTTCATCTGTATTATCCTCGTCACCCTCTTCATCATGGTCATCATCGTCCTCAGAAGTTTCTTCACTGTGTGCTAAGGAAGCTTTCTGGGCTTCAGAATCCCTGGCTCCTTTCTTCTCTTTATGGAGAGGTTCCTTGTCTTTTTCTATTTTTCTTTCATTAAGACCTTCTTCGATGGCCTGGCAAAGGATGCTAACTATAAGGGCAATAGATTTGGAGGCATCATCGTTGGCAGGAATCGGAAAGTCTATTTCCGAAGGGTCTGAGTTGGTGTCGACCATCGCAAAAACAGGGATTCCAAGTCTTTTGGCTTCCTTGACGGCTATGTTTTCTTTTGATATGTCAACAATAAAAAGTGCTGAAGGAAGACGTGTCAGGTCGGCTATACTACCAAGGTTCTTTTCAAGTTTTGCCCTCTGTCTTGTAACCTGTAGTCTTTCCCTCTTGGACAGGTTTTTAAAAGTGCCATCGGTAGCCATCTTATCGATTGAAGACATTTTCTTTACAGCCTTACGGATAGTCGGGAAATTGGTAAGCATGCCACCTGGCCAGCGTTCTGTAACGTATGGCATACTAACGGCCCTGACCTTTTCAGATACTATTTCTTTGGCCTGTTTCTTTGTTGCAACAAACAGGACTTTCTTGCCCGATTTGGCAATGTGCTTCATTGCAGCAGCAGCTTCATCGATTTTTATGACTGTCTTTTCAAGATCGATGATATGTATTCCGTTGCGCTCCATAAAGATATAAGGAGCCATGGCCGGATTCCACTTTCTTTTAAGGTGTCCGAAATGTACACCTGCATCAAGTAATTCTTTGAAATTTGTTCTTGGCATCTTGTGTGTTTTAAGTTTACATTCTGTTCAATCAATTGTAAAGTAGCTCCATGAAGGAAGTCTTTACAATTTAGATACTAAACTTGCATCTATATCGACTGATATCCTAAAGACTAACGTTTACTGAACTGGAATCTCCTGCGTGCTTTAGGCTGGCCTGGCTTTTTCCTTTCAACCTCGCGGGGATCACGGGTAACAAAACCTTCTGCCTTAAGGGCTGTTTTATATTCAGGATCAACCTGTATGAGTGCCCTGGTGATTCCCAGACGAAGTGCTTCAGCCTGCCCTTTCACACCTCCCCCATCGAGGTTGGCGCTAATATCATATTTATCGGAGATATTAAGATGAACAAGTGGCTGTGTCACTACATACTGAAGTGTTTCAGCTCCAAAGTATTCCTTGTAATCCCTGCCATTGACAGTGATCCTGCCTTTACCATCACTGATATATACCCGAGCTACAGCTGCTTTCCTTCTTCCAAGAGCATTGATTGATTCCATGTCTGTTGCTTAATATTTTTTAAATTTCAATTGTTTTTGGTTTCTGAGCTTCATGAGGATGTTCGGTACCGGCATAAACATACAGATTCCGGTAAAGAGCACTTCCAAGCCTGTTTTTAGGAAGCATTCCTTTTACTGCTTTTTCAACAAGTGAAACAGGGTTCTTTTTCAATAACTCACTGGCAGTTGTTACACGCTGTCCGCCAGGATACCCTGTGTGCCTGACATATAATTTATCAGACATCTTATCGCCTGTCAGAACAACTTTTTCAGCATTGATAATGACTACATTATCACCACAATCAACATGAGGCGTATAATTGGTCTTATGCTTTCCTCTCAGCATGGAAGCTACAACTGTGGCCAGCCTTCCAAGAACTTTGCCCTCTGCATCAATAATTACCCACTCCTTGTCTACTGTG
>CAYYIW010000019.1:0-70073 GCA_964472085.1 uncultured Rikenellaceae bacterium
AAGTATTTCATCATTTACAAATGAATTTGGCAAAAGTTATTATCGTTTGATTGATGTTTACTTTGATTACGGGATTTTCCTGAGATCGCAACACCGATCGGTTGAAGCTATGGAAGTGCATCGCAAAGCCCTGGGAATCTGCCTGGAAAACTATGGGGAAAAACATACTTTAACATCATTGGCCTATAAACACCTTGGTGACGACTTTATGGAAAAGAAGGATTGCGACTCTGCCCTGTTCTATTACCAGCGATCCCTTATTTCCATCGTTCGTGACTTTAATGATACCTCTGTATATTCAAATCCACGTATCGATTCATCCATTTTTGATATCAGGTTGCTGGATAACCTTAAAAGCAAGGCAATAGCGCTGGAACTTCTTGCTGAAAGAGAGGACAACCCGGGGATCGGGCTGAAGGCAACAGGAGAAAGCGTTTTCACAATTGATCTTGCACTGCAGCTGATTGACAGGATAAGGAATAACTACCCTACTGAAGAGAGCCGTATCTACCTGGCAGAGAATGAAAAAGAAACATATTTCTTTGCCGTGCAGATGGCTGAGGATCTTTATAAGATCACGAAAAAAGAATCTGATATAAAACGAATGTACAGCATTGTACAAAGATCAAAAGCAGCAGTACTCAGGAATGAGATCACCCAGAATGACCTGTTTTATACCTCGGCAATTCCCGATTCACTGAGGAAGGCACATAATAACCTGTCAGGTAATATATCAGCCTATAACTACCTTATCCAGCAGGAAGAAAATAAAAAAGATCCTGACAGAGAAAAGATTGCATTATGGAAGGATGCTCTTTTTGAAATGAACCGTGAACTGGAAAAAAACGAGGCATTCATAAATACCGAATATCCCCGGTACCACGACCTGATAGAGCGTACGGTACCGGTAACTGCGGAACAGGTCATGAACAACCTCGAAAAAAATGAAACAGTTGTTGATTACCTGCTAAGCAACACCCGGGTAAATGGCAAAAGACATATGTATATTTTTACAATAAGCAGTGATAATATTTCCTATAAAGAAGAGATCTTAGATTCCCTGTTTACCGGTAATGTGAATATCCTGAGAAACTGGGAGGATCTGAGCAGGTCTGAAATGACGGCTGAAGAGATTTATAAAAACAGAACTATGGCCCTGTCATATATGTATGAGAATCTTATAAAACCTGTTGAACCGGATTTTGCTGGTAATAAGCTTATTATCATCCCTGACGAAGAATTGGCCTGGCTTCCTTTTGATGCTTTTTTATTAAATATGCCGGGTGGCAATTCCAAAGATTATGAAGGTCTTGAGTATATGATAAACAAATATGCAATTTCCTACAGGTATGTTTCATCACAGCTTTTAAAGGTACCTGTAAAGTTATCCGGTAAAGTAGAAGTATATGCATTTTTACCGGATTACAGAAGGGTTTCTTCCCAGGAGATTAACCTGGCAGGACTGAAAGGTGCAGAAGATGAAATAAATGAAGTTGTTGAGCTTTTAAGAGGGACGAAGTATACAGGAAAGGATGCAACTGTTTTAAATTTCAGAAAAGTAATGCATGACAGGTCAATACTGCATTTGGCCATGCATTCATTGTCTGACAGTTCTAATTCAAAGTATTCCTACCTTATCTTTGCACCTGACAGCACTGATAAGAACGGCCGCCTCTATAACTATGAGATAAGTCTTGGCAGGATAGAATCCCCTATGGTAGTACTCAGTGCCTGTAATTCGGGTACCGGAACCCTTTATCACGGAGAGGGATTAATGAGTCTTGCAAGAGGATTTATTCTTGCAGGCGCTTCTTCCGTAGTTAAAACCTCATGGGAGGTCAATGACGAGACCAGCGAGAAGATCATATCCGGTTTTTATTCTTATCTCGCCGACGGAAAATCAAAGGATGAAGCGCTGCGACTGGCAAAACTTGACTATATAAAGAATAGTCCGCCAGTCTACACTGATCCTTATTACTGGGCAGCATATGAAGTAGTGGGAGACAACGCACCGGTTATTATAAACAGAACAAAGTATTTTATTATTGGAGTAATCGGAATTGTACTGGCTGTTTCCGTACTTCTTTATTATTTAAGGCGTCGCAGGAGCTTTTCTGCACGGTCGCTGTAATATCCTCCTGATTTTGAAAGAGATTCAAAACAGTTTCTGGCCTTTGCAGTTTCACCTGTTTTAATGTAAGCCAGGCCAAGATACCACTCAGCTTCCCTGCTGAATTCTCCTCCTTTACCTGCGATCGATTCCAGGATATTAACTGCCTGTTTGTTTTCTCCGGAAGCCATTTCCGACATTGCATAATAGAACCGTGGTGCTACAAGTGTCTTGTCATAAGCAATCACATCTGCAAAAGAAGCTGCTGCACCCCTGTAATCACCATTTTTATACATGGTTACAGCATCTTCAAGACGATTCTTTCCTTCAGTGGCATTCCTTGTGACAGGTGACACTATTTCAAATGGTTTATAATATTGACTGTAAAGTTTTTCAGGACCGGTTGAGGGTAAGAGGCTTTTGATAACAAATAGCAGGGCCAGAACTGCGGCAGCGCTATAAGAGATCCAGCGCAAGGGAATTCTCCTGGCTGTTTTCCTGTCTTTCTCTTTTGTTTCTATTGCAGCTTCTTCTTTAACACCAGTTAAATTAATTTCAGGTAAAGGTTCATCCTTTTCAAGTGAATTTGTAATAAAATTCCTGATCTCTCTCTTTTTCTCCTCTTTTACTGCACCCTGTTGTCTGTTTTCGTGCCATTCTTTTACCCAGTCGGCTGTAAGCTCATTGATCTGCTTCTCGTTTATCTCAAGCTTGATTTTCTTGATCTCTTCTAAGATATTCCTGTTTTCATCCGATCCGGAAAGTACATCACTAACGAATTTCTCGTTTGCCTCAAGTCTTTCAGCTCTTGATTTAAAATCTGAAACCATCTTCCCGGCATCTTTTCTTGCACCAGCCAGCGAGGTATCATCTCTGACTTCCTCAAGGTCGCTCAGCGCCCGGGTATAGGAACCTGTCATCTCAAACAGGGCAATATCATCATCACTGAACAATATATTATCTCCCTTCCAGGCATCATGCCATGAGCTGCCATTATTTGCATTTATATTTTTTTTCTTGCTGTTCATTGGACCTGACCGCTGTTCCTGTCAACTGCTTATTAACTAATTACTACTTACTACTTACTACTTACTACTTACTACTTACTACTTACTAACTTACCCACACTGATCCCCTCGGTTATCATTATATTCCTGTAAGCAGGATGCTGTTTTATCCTTGATACAAGTTGAGACTGTGCTTCAGATTTTTTCTTCCGGACATATCCGTTTGTTACTCCAAGCTTCTCTGCAATCTGATCCGGAGTCAATTCCTCCCAGTAAAGTTTCAGAATCTTCCGGCAAGCGGGATCAAGAGTATCGAACACTTCATAAAATATATTTTCATATACCATGTTATCATGAATCTCTGAAAAATCCCCTTCAAATTCTTCAATATTTCTGCGGGAAAAATAGTTAGCAGCAGTCTGTCTTTTATCCAGGACTGATTTCCAAATATTTTCGCATACCGCATAAAGGAATGTCTTGAACTTACAATTCAAAACGAAATCATCATTGTCAATTTTCTCAAGCATGATTATCAGGCCATCCTGGAAAACATCCTTTGCATCCTCCATCGTTCCACCCATCTGAAAGACCATAAGACGTATCATTGGGAGATACCTGTCTGACAGATATTTTACCACATAACTCTGACGGGTTCTCAGGCACTCAATAATTTCGTTGTCAGTATATTCTTTCACACTGTTTCGTTTAAGAACAGTAGTAATCCGATTTCAAATATATATTTTTTTTTTAATTGACCAAGAGAAAATACATATATCTATTAATAATTTACACTAATGTCATTTGCGGGCACAGGGAAATTTGCATAAAAAATAAAAAACACAAAAAATCAGACTATTTTAAAAAGAAAGACTATGGAAGAGAGTTTTTTGACGTTAAGGTGTTTTTTTGAGATTTTTATGGTAACAATTTCATCCCTATTCCTATTAACAACATGTATGATTCCTTCATCTGTTATCATAAACGTTTGTAAGGAATTGAAAATGCTTGTTTTGTTGATTTCATTTTATGAAGGATACGAACATGTTATTATTTGTTATGATGCGTTGATCTTGAATTAATATTGATGGTATGAGATATAATAAGTATCCTGATCTTGTGCGTGCTAGTTGTAAAATCAATGAAGTTGGAGAATTGGAAAAATCAGGTGTCGACTACTTTCAGGCAATTGAGAATGCGGACGGCGTTCCTTTTCAGTTAATCTTCGGGCCCGTGATTGGAGAGGGTTTTTACCTTAATATGGGGTCGGGTATAAATCAGCTTATCGGAATTAAGCCCGAAGATTTTTCTGAAAAGGTTTTCACCAGTATGATAGAAGAGATTATACCTCTGAATGAAGATATTCCCTCTGATATTATTGAATGCCGCTATAAATTTATAAGTGGTGATATTAAAAATTACAGGGCTGAGGTCCGGTTACGTCTTCCTGACGGAAGGATCAAATGGATAGAGGACAGTTCCCTGCCACTTTTTGATCCTGAAACAGGGAAAGTGGTGGGATCCTATGGAATACTGTTCGACATAGACAGAAGGAAGCAAAGCAGGCTGTTCCTTGAAAAGGCCAGGCAAAAGGCAGAGGAAGGCGACCGGCTTAAGAGTGCATTTCTTAACAATATATCACATGAGATAAGGACTCCCCTGAACGCTATTGTAGGTTTTTCCTCCCTTCTCACTGAAAATGCCGACAGGAGTGAAGACAGTCACCGGCTTGCTGATATTATTTTAAGAAGTTCGGACCATCTCCTGGAGATCCTTAACGACATTGTGGAGATATCAAATATTGAGGCTGGAAACATAAAGATCAACAGGGAAAGCTTTAATATAAATGAGAAGATGAACTCCATTTATAACAGGTTTTATACCATGGCAGGAGAAAAAGATATAATCCTTGATATGGTTCCGGGGCTTGATGATTCAGAAGCACAGATCAATTCCGATGCTTATAAGGTATGTCAGTCCATATGTCACCTTTTGTCCAACGCAATTAAGTTTACAAAGAACGGAAGGATTGAATTTGGCTATAAAAAAGAAGCCACCGAAATAGAATTTTACGTGGCTGACACCGGTATAGGCATAGAAGAGGAATTCCAGGAAGTGGTCTTTGAACGATTTTTCCAGGTAGAAAATGATTCAACCCGCAGATATGAAGGTACGGGACTCGGGTTATCAATTTCACGTGCCTATATTGAGGCCCTTGGTGGAAAGATATGGCTTACATCCCGGCCTGGCCATGGATCTGTTTTTTATTTTACAATTCCTCTTGAAGGATAGCGATATTTTAATGTCTGCCAGAAATATATTTCCGTGTCTGCTTTAATTCTGAGGTCAACCAGGTTCTGAACAGTGCCTGGTTTTTATCGATACTGTTCTATTTACTTTTACAGTCTTTATTTCATTTTGGCAAAGTCGTCTTTTTATTGGTATTTTTGCATCGTGACAAACAAAACGATCAGATACGGTAATATCCTGTACAAATACTAAATTTTATTCCCGGATGAAATTTGCTGAAATCGGACTTGAAGATAAACTTCTGGAAGCCATATCATATATGGGTTTTGAAGATGCTACACCTGTGCAGGAAAAGGTAATTCCAGTTATACTGGAGAACAGGGATCTTATCGCCTGTGCTCAGACAGGTACCGGTAAAACAGGTGCCTTTGTCCTTCCTGTACTTAATAAACTTATCGGTAGCAAAGGCAACACCATAAATACGCTGATCATTGTGCCAACCCGTGAACTGGCAATACAAATTGAACAGCAGATTCAGGGTTTCTCATATTTCATTCATGCTGAATCCATAGCAGTATACGGCGGCGGGGACGGAAAAGACTGGGAGACAGAAAAGGCGGCTCTCAAAAACGGAGCTGATATTGTTATTGCTACTCCCGGGAAATTACTGTCCCATCTGAAAATGGGCAATGTTGATTTCAGTCTCCTCAGGCACCTGGTTCTTGACGAAGCGGACAGGATGCTGGATATGGGATTTATTGATGATATTCAGACTATCATCTCATACCTGCCTGAAAAATATCAAACCCTTATGTTCAGTGCTACAATGCCTGACTCAATAAGGCTGCTGGCACAGAAGATCATGCATAAACCTGTCGAAATATCACTGGCAGTATCAAAACCTGCAGAGGGTGTGGACCAGAAAATTTGCTTTGTTCATGATGAACAAAAGATCAATATGTTAAGCCATATATTGTCTGAAAGAAAAGATTATGATAGTATTATAATTTTCTCATCAACGAAAAAAAAGGTTACAGATATAGTAAGATCACTCAGCAGGGATGGTTATCAGTCACAGGGTATATCCTCCAACCTCGAACAAAGCAAACGGGAAGAGGTCCTTAGAGACTTCAGGGCAAGGAAAATAAGAATACTTATTGCAACAGATGTAATGAGCCGGGGTATTGACATTAAGGATATCAATCTGGTAGTTAACTATGATGTGCCTGCAGATCCTGAAGATTATGTTCACCGTGTTGGAAGGACTGCAAGGGTGAATTCCCTGGGAGAAGCAATAACACTTGTAACGCCTTCTGAAACATACAAGCTCAGGAAAATAGAGAGACTTATCAATCGAAAAATAACACGCCTGGATATACCTGAAAAAATAGGCCATCCCCCGGCAGGACCTTCCGGCAGAATACAAGCAAAACCCGGAAGATCAAGGTACCATAAACATCGAAAAGGCGGATCCTCCAAGAGAAAATAATCCATATCTTTAGCATGATTGAATTAAAATCATGATATTTAATACGAATTTATAACCCTGATGATCATCGTTGGAAACTGTATTTGCATTTAACTAATCCTGAACACCATGAAATTTTCCTTATGTGTATCTCTGATCATGTTCACAACTATATCACTGGCAGGGGAGCCTCAGGATAGTACCCGGTCCCGTCTTAAAACAGATGCAACCATAAGCTTAAACAGTAACGGGATTTCCACTATACCGGCATTTTCTCTGGATAAACCTGCTGTAATAGCATCATTATCTCTTAAAAAAAGCAGGTTCAGTTATGATCCTATGCTTGCCTACGGGCTTGACCGCAGACCCTGGTTTATTGATAACTGGTTGCATTACAAAATTATAGACAGACCATCATTTGAACTTTTATCCGGAATCAACATAAGCATGTATTTCAGCAACACAGGAATTGGTGATGACATAATCCTTAAAGGCGAAAGATATTTTGCACTTTCTGCCAGAGCTGCCTGGAAAATATCCGAAGGTAACGCAATATCTTTCTCTTACTGGAACGACCGTGGACAGGACAGGGGAACACTTAAGGGACATTACCTTAACCTTACCGGGGAAATGAATGATATAAGTATCGGAAAACATTTCCTGTTAGGATGGAATGCACAACTATTTTATATTGACTATAATGGAAATAACGACGGCCTGTTTATATCACCATCCATATCATCATCATACCCTGGATTACCATTTTCAATATTCTGGCAGGCAACCCAGCCCATATCGACCAATATCCTGCCTTCCCCTGTTTTCAAATGGAATATAGGTATTGTTTATGTACTTTGATCCTTCGGAAATAATATTTCAGATGCCGGAAACATTTTTGGAACAATAAAATACTTCTTACATAATGATTCCGTCTGTTACTTCAGGTATTGCATCCGGCCGGCCGGTTCAAAAAAATATTAAACAAAATATCATATTACGGGAATTTTGCGAATAAATTTTATCAAATTTACGGTCGTTCAATTTTTAATAAAATCATCATGGAATTTGTGAAAAGAGATCATAGAATTATGACACCAAGATTACTTATGGTGTCCCTGCTGCTTTTTTTAGTATCACTTACTTCTTTTCCTCAACGAGGAAATATTAACTGGTCTGATGATGGTAATTCATATTACCGGGTAGAAAACAATGAACTGGTAAAATATACCCTGCCCGACCGGAAGAAAGAGGTTGTCATATCACGTGCCCGGCTCACTCCCCGTGACAGCATTAATCCTTTGAGAATAAGCTATTACAAGTTCACTGATGATATGAGTAAATTTCTGGTATTCACAAACACTAAAAAAGTCTGGCGCCTGCATACGAAAGGAGACTACTGGGTTCTTAACATGAAGACAGGCAAACTGGTCCGGATTGGTAAAAGCCTGCCTGAATCTTCTCTTATGTTTGCTAAATTTTCACCTGATGGAAAATCAGTGGCTTATGTAAGCAATGAAAATATTTATGTTGAAGACCTGGCAACTTCAAAAATAACTCCCCTGACAACAGATGGAACCGTTACTTTGATTAATGGTACGTTTGACTGGGTTTATGAGGAAGAATTCTTTTGCCGGGATGGTTTCAGATGGAGTCCCGACAGCAAATCAATAGCTTACTGGCAGCTTGATGCTAGTAAGATCAGAAAATTCTATATGATAAATAATACGGATTCCATTTATTCAAGGATCATTCCCCTGGAATACCCGGTAGCCGGACAAAATCCATCCTCCTGCAGGGTTGGAGTGGTAAACCTGTCAACAAGGCAGACTACCTGGATGGATATCCCCGGGGATCCTGTTCAGCATTATATAGTTAGAATGGAATTCATCCCTAATACGGGAAATCTTCTGATACAACAATTAAACAGGAAACAGAATGACAGCAGGCTCTACATTGCCAATGCCTCAACGGGGAAACCAGAAATGATACAGGAAGAGACTGATAATGCATGGATTGATATATTTCAGCCGGGGAATCCTTATTCAATAGAATTCACAAATAATTTCATTTGGATGAATAATGGTAAATGTATACTCTGGACCTCGGAGAAAGACGGTTGGAGACACATGTACGAGATCTCCCTGGACGGAAAGCCGGAAAAGCTTATTACCTTAGGGGCTTTCGATGTAATCGATTTTGATTATCTTGATCTGAAAAAAGGTTATCTTTATTATATTGCTTCGCCTGATAATGCAACTCAGCAGTATCTTTTCCGCACTAAGCTTAATGGCAGAGGAAATAATGAATTGCTGACACCTGAGATCCTGAAAGGTACAAATGGATATTCTGTTTCACCCAACGGTAAATATGCTTTTCACACTTTCTCAAATGTGTCAACACGTCCTTCCTCGGAATTTATTACACTTCCCGGTTGTAAGCCAATAGATAAAAAAGATGATATTATAGCAAGGCTGGACTCTTTGAAAGTAAACTCATCGACCGAATTATTTACAATTACCACCCAGGACAGTGTAAAGATGGATGGATGGATGGTCAAACCCGATAATTTTGATCCTTCAAAAAAATATCCTGTTGTGTTCTATGTCTACACCGAACCTGCAGCCACTACAGTTACCGACAGATACGGCGTGGGCTTTAACAGGCTCTACAGGGGCAATATGGCGAAAGATGGTTATATCTATATATCGCTTGATAACAGGGGTACGCCGGCTCCCAAAGGCAGAGCATGGAGAAAAGCAATTTACAAGAAAATAGGTAAGATCAATATACATGACCAGGCAATGGCCGCCAGGGAGATACTAAAATGGAATTTTATTGATACAAGCCGGGTGGCAGTATGGGGCTGGAGCGGCGGAGGCTCTGCAACCCTTAATCTTATGTTCCAGTACCCTGATATCTATAAAACAGGTATTGCAATTGCTGCGGTCGCAAATGAGCTTACCTATGATGATATATACCAGGAACGTTATATGGGACTGCCACAGGAAGATATGGATGATTATGTGACAGGTTCACCAATATACTATGCGGGGAACCTTAAAGGAAACCTGTTATATATTCATGGGACCGGTGATGATAATGTACACTACCAGAATGCTGAAATGCTTATCAATGCACTTGTAAAATACAACAAGCAATTTCAGTTTATGGCATATCCAAACCGCACTCACAGCATTTCGGAAGGCCAGGGAACAACACTTCACCTGACGACATTATATACTAATTACTTAAGAGCTCATTGTCCCCCCGGTGCAAAATGACAGAATATTTTGTTATTTAGATGCGAAGACATGCAGTAATAAATCTGGGAAGGGTTCTTCGTATAGAACATTTCATACAGGATTCAGTTCCGTACAGGGCAGTAATTCTTTATACATCAGAAAAATAATTTCTCTGTATCATTGACTCGTTTCTTCCAGTTTATTATCTTGTATGAACAATTGAAGTAAAAACAATTTTTATTCCAATAATCCTTTAATCACATGAAAAACCGGAGGAAAACCAATGAAAACAAAGAAAACCATCAGCCGTCGTCATTTTGTTACAACATCACTTGCTGCTACAGCAGGGCTTGCAGCAGGATTAAATACATTTGCAATGGGAACACAGAAAAAGAAATCTGACATTAAGGTTGGACTATACAGTATAACATTCCTTGGAGTCTGGTATCGCGGAAAAGCTATGCCACTTGAAGATATGATCAGGAACGCAAGAGGGTATGGTTTTTCCGGTGTCGAGATTGACGGGAAGAGACCTCATGGAAATCCCCTTGACTGGCCATCATCAAAGTGCAGAGAACTAAAGCGAATAGCAGACGGAGAAGGGATCGATATATATGGCGTAGCAGCCAATAATGATTTCAGCAGTCCGATGCCGGAGTTCAGAGAAAGCCAGATAGCATATGTTAAAGATCTTATCAGGATGACATCTGATCTTGGGGCGAGGACTTTAAGGATCTTCCTCGGATGGCCCGGGGTCACGCTTAACCCGCAGCTTGCCTCCTATGATTTTGCAAGAAATCTATGGGACCATACACATTCAAAATTCAGCGAGGAAGAAACATGGAACTGGTGTCGAAGCGGTGTTGCTGAATGTGCGAAATATGCTGCAGATGCAGGTGTTATCCTTGCACTTCAGAATCACAAACCTGTTATTAAGGATTACAGGGATGTCCTGAGAATGGTTAGTGAGGTTGACTCTCCTGCGCTTAAGGTTTCACTTGATGTTCCGATAATGGACGATAAGAGTCGGGAGAATATCCGTAAAGCTGCAATGACAACCGGCGATCTTCAGGTTCTTTCTCATTTTGGAGGCGAGTATGAAAGAGGGGCAGATGGCAAGGTGAAAGGAGAAGACTTTTACCGGGATTTTATCAGTGCAATGCATGAAATAGGCTACAACGGTTACATGAGCTATGAACTATGCCATCCTTTGCCTGTAGTAAACGGACAGACTGTAGGAATAGATTATGCTGAGAAAAATGCAAGGCTTGCCGCTGAATTCATGAACGGAATCATTAAGGAAACCGCTTAATGCTTGAATGGGAATAATTCTTATTTTAGCCTGTTGAATTTACTATAAACGACAGGCCATGGAGCTCACAGATAAAATTCATCTCTTAAAGATTGATTTTGATATTGTGGCAGGTCCGGGAAAAATTATTCCCGGATTTGTCAATGTGATCATAATTTTTGGTAAAAATCACTCTGATAGACACAGGAGTTAAAGGCTCTGATAAGAGAATTGCCGGGTATATTGAAAACAAAAACAGGCGTTTATCGGAGTTGGAAACAATTATATTATCGCATTCTCATCCGGACCACATAGGATCCGCTTCGATGTTAAAGAGAAAAACAGGGTGTAAGGTAATGGCTCATAAAAATGAAATCTCACGGACAAGAGATCCGGAACTTCAGAACAGGGAAAGACCTGTCCCAGGGTTTTTCAACCTGGTTGATGAACCGGTGGAGCCTGACGGACTACTTGCCAATGGAGCCATATTAAAGGCTGACGATAGTATTACCATTGAAATTATTCATTCCCCGGGACATTCACCAGGATCATTAAACCTGCTTTTCAGGGAAAACCGTACATCTGGCAAACGCGCAAAAGACTTAAATAGTTATATATGAACAAATTATTAATATATGTTTTACTTATAATAAATAGTCTGGCTGCCTACTGCCAGATCGATCTGCAAGCTGATTCGGCAAAAAGATCTGGCAATCCCGTTTTTCCTGGGTGGTATGCTGATCCTGAGGGTATAATTTATGGTAATGAATACTGGATATACCCGACCTATTCAGATGATTATCAAAAACCTGACAGGTCTCAGTATTTTACTGAGGAACAAACGGAAGCACGAAAGAAAGCGATCAATCCGGAATACCTGTTGCAGACGTTTTTTAACGCGTTTTCTTCAAAGGATCTAGTGAACTGGGAAATGCACTCACATATACTTGATATTAAGGATGTTAAATGGGCTGCTTACGCAATGTGGGCGCCATCGGTAATTCATGCAAATAATAAATATTACCTTTTTTTCGCCGCCAATGATATTCAAAACGACCAGGAATACGGTGGAATAGGAGTGGCCTGGAGTGATAATCCGGGCGGACCTTACAGGGATGCTCTCGGACATCCACTGATAGATAAGTTCCATAACGGAGCACAGCCCATAGACCAGTTTGTTTTTCGTGACTCTGACGGCAGCTGTTACCTGATCTACGGGGGCTGGAGACATTGCAATATAGTGAGACTGAGCAAGGATCTGCTGCATGTACTGCCCTTTGACAAAGACACCTTCTTTAAAGAGATAACTCCTGAAAACTATGTTGAAGGACCATTTATGTTTAAAAGGAATGACAAATATTACCTGATGTGGTCGGAGGGGGGGTGGCAGGGTCCTGATTACAGTGTCGCTTATGCTATTGGTGATTCTCCCGGAGGGCCGTTTAAGAGAATTGGCAAGATACTGAAACAGGACCCTGAAATAGCCACTGGTGCTGGCCATCATTCGGTTATTAATATTCCTGGTACCGACGACTGGTATATAATATACCACAGAAGACCCCTGGGAACTACCAATGGCAATCACAGGGAGACATGCATTGACAGGATGTACTTTGATGATGAGGGATTTATTAAGCCTGTAGTCATCACTTTTACCGGAGTGAAAAAACGTGTCCTTGGAAAATGATATACAGCCATTGAACGGTTATTTTTACCTATATATTAAATATTTATGTATATTAATCATTATTATATATTAAATAATTCTATATATTAATTTATTTCTCCTGTATGAAAAAACTAATCCTTATTTTAACCGGTGTCTTTCTTACGATGGGACTGACAGCACAGAATCAAAAGAACCTGGCACAGCTGCTTGGTTATCCTGCCGATGCCAAATTACTGATCATACACGCTGATGATATGGGCCTGTCCCAGTCAGTAAACGAAGCATGTATTAAGGCTTTTGGAAACAATTCCATAACATCCGGAAGTATAATGATGCCATGTCCGTGGGCTTTTGATATGGCTCTCTGGGCAAAGGATCACCAGGGTCTTGATGTAGGGATACACCTAACACTCACGGCTGAATGGGATCATTACAAATGGGGCGGAGTTTCATCGTCTGACCAGGTTTCCAGTCTGCTTGACAGTAACGGATATTTTTATCCTACGGTAGAGGCTCTTGGAAAAGCCGCAAAACCCGAAGAAGCAGCAAAAGAACTCAGGGCACAGATCGACAGGGCAATATCGTTCGGTGTTAATCCAACACATATTGATACCCATATGGGGAGTGTAATGGCAACACCTGAACTGGTAAAGATTTACCTTTCGCTGGCTGATGAATATCACCTTCCTGTTCTGTTCCCACGTGCCTACCTGGGTATGCTGCCTCCGGATATAGCTAAGGCGTTCAGCTCAAAAGTGTATCTAATCGACAACCTTTTCATGCTTGAACCGGCCATGGTAAAAGGCAGGTGGATCGATCCCTATATAAAGGCCGTCGAAGCTATGAAACCCGGCCTGAATGATATGATAGTACATATAGCCTACGATAATGACGAAATGAAAGCCATAACGGAAGGCCATGATGATTATGGAGCAAAATGGCGTCAGAATGACCTGGAAATGATACAAAGCAAGGAGTTTAAGGATCTTCTGAAAAAGAACGGAATTGTACTTATTACCTGGAAGCAGGTTAGGGATGTGATGAACAATGGATCAAAATAGAGTTTGTACTTTCTAACATCTCGTAAAGCATGGAGTCTATTCATTGACCAATAACTTGTTATATAATCTATATTATGCGGTAAACAATTATTTGATTTTTCTGTTGTTTATAATGTAATTTTAACCTGAATGGCGAAGAAAGCCGACAATATATTTGCAGTTATGATGCTCATTGTGCTGGGTATGCCTACTTTGGCGCACCTGGAACATCATCATGAAAATAATGACTATAGGGTAGGATCAAAAGATGTACCTGCATGGTTCAGGGAACACTGTGCAATTTGCAATCTGGAATTTTCGATATTTCTTGTAGAAGAAAAGGTTACAAGTGCTGTAACCAGTGAATTTGCCTCCTATTATTTTAATCCTTATTCAACAGTATTTTACCAGAATACATCTTGTTTTTCATTTAATCTCAGAGCGCCTCCTGATTTTACAAATAGCTGAAAGAAGACCTATTATCTAACTAATTATTTGTAAAAAGGACATGAAAAGAATTATTATGCTTTGCATAATGATAATGCTATATCATTATGCCAGTGCTCAAAATATAATTAAAGGTATAATTACCGATGAGAACAACCAGCCTCTGACAGGCGCCACTGTCTTTCTGCCTGAGACAGACAAAGGGACTGTTACAAATAAAAACGGGGCATATTTTCTTAATAATCTTCCGGACGGAAAAATAAAAATCGAATTCTCTTTTATTGGTTACGTAAACCGGATTGAAACAGTAATATTATCAGGAAAAGAAATTGACCTGAACGTATCACTTCAACCAACAATTGTAAAAACAGATGAAATTGTAATATCAGGTGGTTATAGTTCCACACAACATGAGAATGCGGTAAAAATCGATGCTCTTAAGCTCGATATGCTGGATATCAGGACAACTCCTAATTTTGTAGATATGCTCAGGAAAATACCCGGAGTAGATATGATATCAAAAGGCAGTGGTATATCAAAACCTGTTATAAGAGGACTCTCAATGAACGATATACTGGTGCTTAATAATGGTGTGCGATATGAAAATTACCAGTATTCGGATCATCACCCTATTGGTATTGATGAATTCGGGATAGAAGATGTTGAAGTAATTAAGGGTCCTGCCTCTTTGTTATATGGTTCCGACGCAATAGGAGGTGTTCTCAACTTCATCAGGGAAAAACCTGCACCCATCGGAACTGTAGAAGGAGATTATTCACTGAAGTTGTTCTCAAATACACTGGGAATAACAAATGACCTGGGAATAAAAGCCTCTTCAAAAAAGCTCTTCGCAGTGATCAGGGCCGGACAAAAAAGTGATGCTGATTTTCTGCAGGGAGGCGGGGCCTATGCTCCTAATTCACGGTTCAACGATTTCTCGTTAAAATCAAATTTTGGAGGTACAGGGAAATCAGGGACCTTCAATGTTTTCTACGATTACAACATTCAGAACCTCGGAATGACCGAGCCGGAAGCTATAGATATGATACAGGAAAGAGGACGACATACTGAACTATATTATGAACAGCTCAGAACTCAAATGCTCTCGTCACGGAATAAGCTTTACCTGGGGAAAATGAAGATGGATGTAAATGCATCATACCAGAATACCATGCTCACTCATTTTGGTGAGCCAGAACAATATGAAATACAAATGCAGCTAGGAACATTTACATATGAAACAAAACTGTACCTCCCTTCAGATCTGAAATCAGAATATATTATTGGTTTCCAGGGAATAAACCAGGTTAATAAAAATATGAATGATCGTCCGGTTAAACTCTTACCCAATGCTGTAATGAATAATTATTCAGCTTTCGTATTAATCCAGAGAACTTTCCTCAGTAAACTGAAGTTCCAGGCAGGTTTACGATATGATACAAGGATAATTACTTCGGACCCCCTGGGTTTGCCTGACTCTTCAGATTACCGTCCTTCGCTGACTAAAAATTATGGGAGCATGAGTGGGTCTGTCGGTATGACATATAATTTCACAAGCAAATTCCTTATAAGGGCAAATTTTGCTTCAGCCTACAGAACCCCCAACCTTGCCGAACTGACATCAAACGGGCAGCATGAAACACGATACGAGATAGGAAATGAGAATCTTGTACCTGAGCTATCACATGAATATGACCTGAGCATGCATTATCACAAAGAAAATTTTACTTTCGATCTGGCAGGCTTTTATAATGTTATTAACAACTATATCTTCATAAGTCCCACGGGGACTTCAACACCGGGAGGTATACCTATTTACCGCTATTTACAAAGCAATTCAACATTAAAAGGAGGTGAGGCAGGAATCCATTATCATCCGGAAACAATGAAATGGCTTCATCTTCAGTCAACATTTGCAACAGTAGTAGGGAAAAGATCGGATGGATCTTATCTTCCATTTATACCTGCCCATAAACTTGAATTTGAAATACAGGCTTCAGGTCAGAAGCTTTTTGTTCTAAGCAAGCCATTTGTTTCAGCCAATTCTCACATTGCATTTGATCAGAACAAAGTTGCTCCGGATGAAACGGCAACACCTGGATATACCCTGTTTGACCTTGCTGCAGGTGGGGAGATAAGAATAAGACAACAGACCTTACAAATCAAATTTGGAATCTATAACATTTTCGACAAAAAATATGTTGATCACCTTTCAACATTAAAAGAGGTTGGGCTTTATGATCCAGGACGTAATATTACATTTTCAATTAAAATACCATTTAATATAGCAACTTACGATCCGGAAAGGCAACATTCAAAATGATTTAATTATTGAGACCGTCTCAAAAGTAAGAATTATTACCCACGAAGCACTGCTTCATCTCACTTGACACCTGCATCAGCAGCCTTGAATGAGAAAGCAGTATGCTTGTCAAAATAACTACGGTGTAAATTTAATATGGATGCATATTTATCTGTAAAACCTGAAATCTGCGATTTAACCTTTTCAATCAGTCTTCCTGAAAAAGATATCACCACTTATGGTCTCGAGTTTTATCATATCACCCCCCTTATTAAGCCTGTCAGCAATTCTGGTTGGAATACCTGAATGCCCCTTGCCTGTATTCAGAATATGATTAGTATAAATTGTTCCGGTTATTGTTGAAAAATCGATATCAACATTTTTTTCTCGAGGTTCAGTGAGATCGATATAGCCGCTTATGGTTTTTACTTTCATCCTGCCGGTATTGCCTGTAATAGTGATATCGGCATTAATTGTCTCAACAGTAAAGTATTTATTATCAGGCACCCATACATCCCAGTAAATATCTGCTTCGTTACAACAGTTACTTTTCCCTTTGAAATAATCCTTCTTAAAGCCTGCCTTCACTTCAACATTGCTGCCACTGTCGCTATAAGTGATCTTGTAGGCATCATTGTCCTTATTATTATTAATATTGACGGAGGATTTTACCAGAACTTCGTCTTTCGCCCATGTATGTATTTTAATAGAATCAGCTATCCGGATGTTGAGTTCCAAAACATCCTTGCCTTCGAAACTAATGGTCTTCTCTGTTTTCAACTGAGCCTTAGCCGGGATAAAGCACAGACATGTCATTATTATTAGAATGCTGGTTTTCATACTGTTAGGTATTTATTTGGAAAGTAAAAGAGGAGGGGGAATATTATTTCCCCTTCCTGAGGTAGATATTACCGCTTACTGTAACAATACTGAATTTGAATCCGCCACCGTTAAGTGGGAAATTAATAACATTTCCTCCAACCTTTTTAAGATTGTCCTTTGATGAAGAGAAATCAAAATCAGAGTAGAATGATCCTGTTACGGTCCGTAGTTCCAGATTTGTAGCTGTTTTCTGCGGTAATGTGATATCAATATCTCCGCTTATGGAGTTTACAGAAAACGGTTTCTCCGAGCTAATGGTTCCAAAAGTAACGTCTATGTTTCCACTGATTGTTGTCAGAACAAGAGGACCCGATACATTTTTCAGTAAGATGTCATGACAGCTTTTTATATCTATCTCATTTTTCATACCCGAGATACTTATATCATTCGATCTTTCGCATGTGCTTGTAATTTTCAGTGCAACGTTTTCCGGTACCTTAACACTGTAGCCTGTGTTCTTCGTGAAAGGAAGAAGACAGGTAACAGTAACCTGGTTATCATCTTTGGTGACTTCCAGCCCGATTCCGGTATTATCTGTACCTGCGGGATAAACTGCCTTCAATCCCCTGGCTTTATCCGGTGTGCTAAAACTCCCTGAATCGGCCGTAATTATGATTTCTGTGCCATTATATCCTTCCACAGGTAAACTTCCGTTGAAATCTTTGAGAACCAGCCTGCTGGTCTTACTGTTCTGTAAAGGCACCTTGTATTCCTGTGCACATGCAAGACCTCCGTAGAGCAGGATCAGAAATATTAGAGTCGATTTAATAATAGTTTTCATAATGGTCTATTTTTTAATTGATTAACTCAATACATACAGATCCGGTATCTGCATGGATTTATTTATGATTGAATTCAATTCATTTTTTAAATTAAAGGAGCGTCTTTATTCCACTCTCCGCCACACTTCTTACTTCCTTGAGAGTGTTGATATTATTAATTATATTCCTCATTGGTGCAACAGCGCTTCTAACTTTTCTGTCAACGAGAATATTTATTAGTGTTACCTGCAGGATAGGGTCATCCTGGCGGGAAAGAGACTGAACCAGTGAATCGCAAACATATGGCTGCTTAGTATATTTTTCAAGAGCATAGGCAGCAGCCATTCTTACATTAACATTTTTATCGTTGTTGAGTGTATTGATTAGTACATCAATAAGTGCCCTGTCAGGGCTGGGGAGTTCGTCAACGTAATTAACAGCCTGGATGCGTTCACTTGATGATTCCCTGTTAAGCATTGTAAAAACAGCATTTTCCTTTAGCGATGTAACTTCTGATTGCAGATCTGCAATCTTCTCCGAATTGCCTCTTCCTGTTATTTCTGAGTTGATAAACATTCCAAGTAATGTCCCGCATATCAGCAATACCAGACCTGCCGCAGCATAGTAAATATACCGCTGCATATGTCTGCGGGCTGGTAATTTATCAACCTTACCATCATCTTCCGATCTTTTTTCTATCTCATCATGAAGCATATTATAGAAATTAATCCTCAACGATCCATCAGGTTTCTCATGAGCTGTCTCAGCAATCATTTTAAGAATCTCCTGGCTTTCCCTGAGTGAATCCAGACAATTGTCACACGTCTCCATGTGTGTCTCAAATTCGTCTCTTGCTGTTTCATCCAGGTTTCCCTCAAGATAATCGATGATCTTTAATTCAATTTCATCACATTTCATAACAACCTGTTTTATACCTGTTTAAAATATATCCCCCTCAGCTGTTTCAAAGCTCTGTGAACCGCTACCTTTACAGCACCAGCAGACTGGTTTGTGATAGCTGATATTTCTTCGTATTTAAGTCCCTGGTATTTGCTAAGTATCAGCAGTTCCTTCTGGCTTCCCTCAAGACACGACATTGCTTTCTCAAGTCGCTCATATTCATCTTCATGATGATCCGGAGTATAATCGGCAGTATCGGATGGATAAACACCTGAATTCATAAAGATATCCCCTGTTTTTTTAAGCTCATTTCTGTAATCGTTATGAAGGTTTCTTGCCATCTGGTATATCCATGATTTAAAACTGTAATCCTCTTTGAATGAATGTTTGTATTTAATGATCCTCATAAAAAGGTTCTGCGTCAGATCCTGGCTGATCTCCCTGTCGGATGTGAGTTTGAGAAAAAAGTTGAATAACCTTATATTATATCTCTCAAACAGAACACTCAAATATTGAAGGTTTCCTTCTTTTACCTTCCTCATTAACAATTCGTCATTCTGATCAGATACCATTCAAATATTTTTCTTTAACATGGTTACCTGTAAAGTTACAAATGGTTACAGGGAAAAAGATATTTTTCATCATTTGGAATTACAACCTTAAATAATTTATAGCGTATTCCAACTGATTATCTGTTCCTTTATCAAGGTTCTCAATTTTGTTAACAACCCTGACATCAGGTGCAATACCAATACATTCCCAGGGTAAGCCATCATATCTCCTAAAATCTGTCGTGCCTACATGTACAATAGAGCCACCAGGTAATTTTATTTCATCAGTGATTCCCCTTGAACCGGCAGATCCTCCTCCTGTTGTATCGCCTACAACAGTAACGCCAGGTAATTGCTTCATCATCTCAGTAAAGCGTTCTGCTTCGCTATATGAAACCCCATTTATAAGAACAACTATAGGTTTACTGTACTCATATCCATTAGGTTGAATTAAATCCTGAGGGACTATTTCTTTATTTCTGTACGCAACTGGAACTTGAAATTCTGAACTAATAAAATATGACAAAATCCTGTTCGAATTTACAGCAAGGCCTCCCATATTTTGCCTTATATCAATAATAAGCCCCTTTGTATTGATAAAATAATCCAATACACTATTAAAGTCATTTACAAGATTTTCAGGACGGAATGAAGATATACTCAAATATCCGATATTGCCAGGTAGTATTTGATATTCAATGTATCCATCGCCAGCTGTATTAAATTCTTTATCAAAATAACTTTTAACAACAATAGGATCAAACAAATCTTTATCCCTGAGAAAGCGTGGTGAAAAAAATACTGTTACCTCTTGTCCACCCAAAAATTTAATATACGAATGTTGGTCTTTTAATTCCGATAACAAATCTATTAATATTGAATAAATCTCATCACCTCTTGCCAGTGCTGCTTTTGGCCTGTATTCAAGATATATTTGATCCCAGTCAATCTTCTTTAAATCAAAATACGGGTAAACATTATAAATATACTGCCATGCCTCTTCGAAATCAGCAATATTATCAGCATCGCTACCTGGTTCTATGATATCATTCTCGCAACTGAATAATGAATTTATAGAAATGGTGATTAATATAATTCTAAAATATTTCATGATTGGCCCCTTTCTTAAAATGATAAGAGATTGAAAAAATCAAATTATTGGATAATGAAACCACAGGATCCCACTCATCAATTCTGAAAAGCTGTAATTTATAACCTGCTTTCACTGAAAGTGACGAAAATATATAGAATCTAAGTCCCACATTTAAATTTGTATTCATGCCTTTTGGTGCCAGAAGGAACTTAAACTCCGCTTCATCATGTATAGACGACTGAAATGATTTAGAGCAAATTGAAGCCAGGCTTAAATGAATAGCTTCCTCAGAAAAAAATCTCTTAGTTATACCAGAATGAAATTGGGCATTTATTCCCAGCGACACAATTGACCCGTGAGATTCTGTAATTATATGATTATATGTGCCAAAATCGTAGTTAAATGAATAAAGCAATATATTTACTGAAGGTCCAAGAAATGTTTGCACATTTTTCTTAAATAAATTGAATCCGTCAATTGAATAGAAAAAATCTTGATTTAAAGTGTTTTGTGTTACTTTACATGCAATATCGTTATTAAAAATATATGATGAATTTCTTGATTCAATTCCAAGACATAAACCGTGACCATCCTTAAACCTCGACCATTTAAGTGAAAAGTAAGGAATGTTACCTGAATATTTCTGATAAGAAATATATTCATCCTTAACTGCATATTTCCCAATTCCATATTCAATACTGAGACCATCCGGATAAATAAATTGCTGATTCATTACTGTATCCTGTGCTCCAGCCTTAACTGCTAAAAAAATACAAATAACTAATAGGGTAATTCTTTTCATTTTCTTTCAGGTATTAATGATTCTCAAAGTAGCTGATAAATCTGTTGCAAACAGGTCCTGTTTACTACAGTTATATCAGTAAGTGTACAGATTCAATGCACAGGGCTCTAAAGCGCTAATTGTGATCCGGTTTTATATCTTAACAGATATGCCGGCGTGGATTATTACAGGCGATATATTTATTGTTCTGGTAAATCCTTCACCCTCTGCAAAATTTATATATTTAATAAATTTAATTTCAACTCCTGTCGTTAAAAATAAGCTCTTAATAACTCTGATATTTATCCCGCTCCCAAGGTTAATTAATGCACCATTTGTTTTACTATCACCGGTAAGCAGAATATATCCGGGACCTGTACCTAAATATGGTCGAACCCGATTGCTGTCAGAACGAAAATAATAATCTGCTTCAATTTTAATATAATTGGTGCTGAACGTATATATATGAGTCTCAGCTATTGATTCACCCTGAAATACAGTAAGTTCTGACGGTTTTATGCCAAAAGACAGTTTTAATCCCAAATGTCTTTTTATTCGTTCCATTCCTCCTTCGAAATAAATACCACCGGAAGTTTTACCTTCCACAGTTTCCCAAACAGTACTATTTCCATTATGGATAGGGTGATCAAAGCTCCACCTGTTATCTCCGGCGAATGTCCCACTTTCAAGTGAAAATGAATACTTTGCATGATCTTTACTGAAATCCTGTGCTGTCAATTTTGCTGGTAAGGCAAGTAGAATCAAATAGATTGTAATACTCTGTCTCAGGGTTTTCATAAGGCAAAATAATTTTTATTTATTACTAAATTAATCAGGATCTGCAGACTTGCTCAGGATGCATTACTTATTCTTTTACCCCTGATAAAAAGAGGAATAATTGTTGAAAGAATAAAACCTGTTACAGGTGTTGTTGTCAAGCCAAGGATAAGAATCCACAAGAGAGCTGAGGAGTCCCCTGTAAGTCCGGGTGAAATAGCTGTTTTATCAAAAAAATGTGAATTCAGGTTTGATAACAGATCAAAGAAAACAAATCTGAATGTTATAGTTATTGGACTCAGCATTGTTGAAATATACATGATTCTTAAACCGGCAAACAGGCCCTGCCTGTATGTAATGGTTCCATTAGCATGTTTATTCCTTATTTCAAGCAATGCTAACAAATAAACTACCGAGGCAGGAACAAAAAACAAATTGGTATAAACGGAGTAGTCCTCAATGTGGATGGAATACAAACCGGTTTGCTTTTCGCATACGATCCATAATAACTGTGCAATTGTAAGCACGAATGCCCACTTGAATTCTAAATTGTTCTTTATCATAATCAGGAGTGAAAATTGTTCAGGCAGATCTGGTATCAAGCACTTGTAATAGTGTCGAATGTTCGATATGCGAACATGTTTTTATAAAATTGAATGCTTATAATTTTTATCCTTACTTTAGCATGTGTATCGCATATTCCAATTGCTTGTCTTTCCCGTTCAAAATATCCATTTCAGTTTGTTCTACCAGGATATCCGGAGGAATACCGACCCATTCAAATGGCTGTCCGTCATAGCGTTCGAAATAACCTGTTCCGATATAAATCATTTTTCCACTTGGCAGCTGATATTCTCCAACAGCCTCCTGTGGGGATCTAAAGGAGGCAACACCTCCACCGCCCGTTGTATCGCCTACAGCAGTAACATTTGGTAATTGTTTTAATATTTCAGTAGTGACTTCTCCAGCACTGAATGTTGATCCGTTGATCAGAACAACCACCGGTTCTGTATATGTAAAAGTTTCCCGGGGCTCAAATGGGGATTGTTCAATCAATTTTCCCAGGGCGTATAATTTTGGTGGATCAAGAGGAGAGCTCAAAAACCACATAAAATTCATCACCATTTGCAGTTTCAACTCGCTGGTGATAAACAGAATAAACAGAATCCCAGTTTATCCTTTTGTAATCGAGAAATGGGTAAACTGCTTTAACCCTGTGCCACGCAGCTTCAAAATCTTCCATATTCTGGTCCGAAACCCTGGTTTTTACAAGGATATCTTCACAACTGGAGATCAGGATTCCCAATGCAATACAAAATATTAATTTTATTATTTCCATCTCTTCATTTTTGAAACCTGTAATTTAAGCCTATCAAAATATTATCACTGACAGAAATAATTTTCTCCCAGGCATTTATGTTGAATTCATCCAGTTCATATGCCACCATCACAGATAACCGGGTAAAAAGGTGATAGCGTACTCCGAGATCAAGTGAAGAGCTCATACCTGAAAATAATGTAAGGGGTTTAACAGGAGAACGATTATCTTCCTCCTGGTCTACTGTCCTGAAACCCATGGACACAAGCGTTGTACTAAAACAAGATTCCAATTGAAGCTTATGATTTAGATTATACTCTGCAGCAACATTAAGTCCTAAGGAAACTAACGCAGCATATGATTGTGCATAGTCAAAACCGGAGACTGCTATTTCCGGTTTGTTATAATTTAGCAAGAATTCAGTAGAAGGTCCTATCCAAATATTCAGGTAATGAGCAAACAACGATCTCTCTTTCAAATGATATATGAATCCCTGTGTAAGAAATAACTTCGTAATTTCTGTTGATACATTATAGTTGTCTATTTGATCTGAGTTTCTTAATATCATTTTAAGCCTGTAAATGTATTTATCATGTCCTTTTGTCCAGCCTATTGAATAAAATGGTAGTGTTCCGGTATATTTTTCATTGGAAATATATTTATCCTTTATGGAATAATTTCCAAGTCCATATTGCACTGATATTCCCAAAGGAAAGTCGCTGTAAGAAGGCGAAGGGTCTTGTCCCGATACCTGACAGGCTATTGATAATACTATAGCTGCCAGGACAGCTTTAGTCCCGTTCATATAGAGCTTAGTCATAGGTAATTGGTATAGTTAAGGTGACTTAAATTGCAATATCCTATCTATTAGAGAGATACATTTAAACATGGAGGGATTCTTTGGACAGCAGATATTCAATTTCCGCAGAGGCATAGAGCCCGCTAGAATGTGGTCATGCATACCTGTTCTTAATTTTCTTGAAATAAGATCTGGATACTTTAATGGGTTCGGAGATGCCGGTTAAATATAATAAAGCAGTCCCATCAGTTTCCTTAATGCTATTGTTAATTTCTTCAATATTTACAATCATTGACCGGCTCACACGACAGAATAATTGCTCAGGCAGCCGGCTGTCCCATTCATTCATGGTTTTGGATATCAGATAGTCTTTTCCATCAGAGGTCATAACAAGGGAATAGTCCCTGGCAGCTTTTATTACCACTATCTGATCAATCTGGATAAAATGTATATAATTGCCTTTAGTGACCATGACTTTATCGTCATTTCTAAACTTCAGAGTGCTAAAGACTGATTTGTCATCTGATTTTACTTTCAAACGTTCCAGAGCCAATTCCAGCCTTTCCTGTGAGATTGGTTTCATCAGGTAGTCGAGAGCATTTAGTTCAAAAGCGCGAATTGCGTAATCATCATAAGCTGTAATGAAAATGATTTTACCTGAATAGTCTATGGAATTCAATATATCAAATCCTGTTCCATCAGTCAGTTGAATATCAAGGAAAAGTACTTCGGGATTCAACTCCGGTATCTGCCTGATAGCAGAAGAAACACTGTCAGATTCTCCAATGACCTGAATGTTCGAGAAATGTTCAAGTTTCCTGCCAAGTGAATACCTTGCAAGACTCTCATCGTCCACTATAAAAGCAGTCTTTATCTCATTTTTCATGCCAGCTGATTATTTAATTCAATCCTGACTTTTACCCAGTTATCTTGTTCAAAAATATTGAATTTATGATTATCGGGATAAGCATTTTCAAGCCTGTTCTTCACATTTGTTATCCCCAAACGATCTTCATTATCTGTCGCTTTCCAGATACCTGTGTTATCTATATTTATTAATAGGTCTTCTCCTCTGGAATGTACTTTTATTCTCACATTTAACTTGTTCATCCTGTTGTTTAGCCCATGTTTAAGAGCATTTTCAACAAAGGGCTGCATCAGGAAACATAGTATATTTGTCTTTTTAATCTTTTCTTCAACAGTAATTTGATAATCAAGTCTTTCCTCAAACCGGATCTTCTCAATTGACAGATATTTTGATGTAATTTCTATTTCCTGGTCGAGAGGTATATAAGTCTGGTCATTATGTTTTAAGGTATACCGTAAAAATTCAGAAAAATGGGTTAGCATTTTGTCGGCCAGTTCAACATCCTTGTACATTAATGCCTGTATTGAATTCAGTGTATTGAAGAGGAAATGCGGATTTATCTGGTACCTTAACATTTGCAGCTGGGCATCTTTTGCAAAAATTAATGCTTTATCAGATCTTTCTCTTTCTTCAATCAGGTCCAGCCAGAATTTAATGCCAAAATACAACATACTCCATAAAAAGGGAGGCCAGAACATTAAGGTAGAATAGCCCAGGTATCCGGTAAATGATTCCACGCCATCCAGCAGCTTAAAGATTGAAACTGAGAGGTCGACAGACAAAGCCAATGCCAGAATATCCCTAAGTGTCTGCCATACAAACATGAAGACTAAAGAGCAGAGAGCTGAGACTATGAATATCTTCAGAATAGAATCATTCCTCTGGTAAAATTTACGGTAATATAATCTCAGTAATGTTGATAAACCCAGCCCAATGAGCGATATCATGAAGATGAAAAGAATAATAATTCCATTATGCCTTTCATGAGGATCCAGCCTCAACAAATCCTGAAGAATTACAAAACCCCATCCAGCAGCCTGAAGATGCCAGAATCCAATCTTTTTAGGCAACCTGCCGGAATATGATAAAGTCATTTTCTTAATTTAAAAAATTTATAGAAAGTCTAATTATTGATCAGATAGTCCAGTCCTGATTTTTGCCGGCAAATTCTCTTAACTTCAAAAATACAAAGTTTCTGTCAATTACTTACACTGGTCAAGATCAACTGCATCCTCTACCATGTTATTATAACTCATGATAATACTTCCCGACAGAATTCCTTGCACTTCCGGAAAATATTACCGAATAGCCAATTTGAGAAATTCTTATTAAAATCCTGTTGCACCTGCCATTTTCTTCAATTAGTTCACCAACAAATCCTTTTAAAGGACCCGACCGGACCAATACCATTTTCCCTGCTGCATGCTTTTCGGTGGTATAACTATGCTCGATTTCGGCCATTTCAATTGCGCGTAGAGCCTCAATCTGATTAGGTGGAATAGGGGATGGCTTCCCGGAAATATTGACATAATTAATAACGCCACTTATATTAAGGACCTCATGGAATTGCTTTCCCGTAGGACAAACAAAAATATATGAGGGAATAGCAGGTTCTGTAACCAATCTGTTTCTGTCGCTCCATTTTTTCAGCCTTTTTACTATTGGTAAATAGTTTTGTACGCCTTTCTTATTAAGCTCATCACAAATCTTCCTCTCATACCTGAACCTGGTATAGACAGCATACCAGGTCAGCATTGATGATCTTTCCATCTGGTAAGGGTTATCAAGTGTAATTATCCGACAACTATCGCAATGTACGATATGGCTTCGCCATGATAATCACAAACACTTATTATCATTTGCCATTGCATACCAGTGAACAATTTCTAAATAAAACATATACCTCACAAGCAGATTCTGTGAAATAACATATAAAGCTTTAAATACCCGGATAATGAATATGACCTGCAGAAGATATTGTTTTGGCTAAACGAACTTAAAGCCTGTAATAATTGTTAATTTTAAAAGTTAAAAATAGTTGTATCATGAATACACGTCAGATAGTCCTGGCCTCGCGACCAATGGGCCTTCCGGATAGTAATAATTTCAGGTTCGAAAGTGTTAAGCTCAGGGATCTTAATGAAGGAGAAGTATTGCTCAAAGCTCTTTTTATTTCTGTTGATCCGTATATGAGGGGCAGGATGAACGATACAAAATCGTATACTGCATCCTACCAGGTTGATAAACCTATTGCAGGGGGAGTAGTGGCTAAAGTCACGGAAAGCAGGAATCCTGCTTACAGTGAAAATGATATCGTTTATGGCACTTTGCCCTGGGCAACATACTCCATTGAAAATGGAGACAATCTGCAAAAAGTTAATACATCAGAAGTGCCTCCCGAGTATTACCTGGGTATTCTGGGAATGCCTGGACTGACAGCCTATTTTGGTATTACCAATATAGGCAGACCTGTTAAGGGTGAAACAGTTGTGGTATCGGGTGCTGCCGGCGCCGTTGGCATAGTTGCGGGGCAGATAGCTAAATTAATGGGAGCAAGGGTAGTTGGTATTGCCGGATCTGATGAAAAGTGTGCTCTCCTGAAGAGAGAATTTGGTTTTGATGAGGCTATCAACTATAAAACTGCAAAAGTGATGAAGAAAGCAGTGGCAGTTGCCTGTCCTGATGGTGTGGATGTTTATTATGACAATGTCGGGGGAACAATTACAGATGCTGTGATACTGAATCTCAATTTTCATTCCAGGATTGTCCTGTGCGGGCAGATAGCACTTTACAACAGCAGGGAAATTCCGGTAGGTCCTGTAATTCTTCCCTGGCTTCTTACAAGAAGTGTCAGGCTACAGGGATTTATCGTGAGAAATTACAGCGACCGTTTTGAGGAAGGACTTACAGCACTCTATAATTGGGTCAAAGAAGGAAAACTTAAGTATACTGAAACTGTGATAAAGGGATTCGATAACCTGCCTGCTGCTTTTCTTGGATTGTTCAATGGAATGAATACCGGCAAGATGGTCGTTGAAATTGACTGATAACCAGATAATCAGTCATCAAGCAGGATCTGTTTGCTTACCGGATCTACACGCAACGGGATACCCCAGTAAAACAGCTGTGCAATAACAGCATGAATCTGATCATAATTCAAACCCGGGCTCATTACGACGCCGTCAAAATACTGGGCTATAAATTTGTTTACCCCTTGATTGGCAGCATAAATGACACTGTCAACAGGTTTTACCTTTATGAATTTCCACTTGCCAAGGTCTTTTTCATCAACTCTCAGGTACCTGTTGTGAAGAAGTAACCTTTTCATTTTCTTAAGATAACGGGCCTTGCTAATGCCTTCCGTCTTATTAAGGTAACTATACAACTCATCATTTTTTATCAGGGCCTTACCTTTATAAGTTGGAGATTTGATATTCAGGGAAATAAAATAGCTGCTTGAATCGAAATTGGAAAGTACCTTATCGAAAAATGCCGGATTTCCTGTTGTACAGGAATGTAAGAAAAATGCAGATAATACTAATAAACTAATTATCAGTTCAGAAAGAAGGCGCTTTCTGTTTTTTCCCCTGCCCTCAGTAAATTCATTCTCTGCGACTTTTGCTGGATCTTGCATAATCGTCATATTTTCTTCATTTTATGAGTAATTGCTATCAATTTACTGAAAAATCTTCATATACGACTATTAAACAGATCAACATTTGATTTGTTTATTAAACACAGGGCATAAATAAAACAATCCTGTTGAGTTATTGAATTATAAAATCATCAGATATGGAAAAACATATAGAAAAGATCATTGAAACGGGTAATATAACACATGATGTAAAATTTATAAGGGTCGAAAAACCAGTGGGCTACAGCTATAAGCCGGGACAGGCAACAGATGTAAGTATCAATAGGGAAGGGATGAAGGATGAGCTCAGGGCTTTTACATTCACAAGCCTGACCGATGCATCATACCTCGAATTTATCATAAAGAGATACCCTTCACATAAGGGTGTAACAGATGCCATTCATCAGCTTGTTCCCCATGATGAACTAATACTTCATGAGGTCTTCGGAGATATCAGCTACCGCGGCAAAGGTTTATTTATAGCCGGAGGAGCCGGGGTAACACCTTTTATTTCAATTTTCAGGGATCTGAACAGAAAAAATGAACTGCCAGGAAACAAGTTGATTTTTGCTAACAGGACCAGCCATGATATAATACTTGCCAATGAACTTGAAAATATGTTAGGTAACAACCTCATCAACATTCTCTCAGACGAAAGAATTCCTTCTTACCAATATGGCTTTATTGAAGAAGAATTATTGAAAAAGCATATTTCAGGAAGTGATACGAAGATATATCTGTGTGGTCCGCCTGCAATGATGGAAAGTGTTCTTAAGCAGCTTAAAGCTATTGGTTATCCGGCGGAAAATGTAGTCATGGACCCTGTATGAGAAATCAGACGATTAAGGAAAAACCTGGTTATAAATGCTTAAAATACATATATTTGTGTAATCTTCGTCAGACAATAAACTACAATGGAGTACCTTGATTATTACAAGATTTTAGGAATCAATAAATCAGCTACGCAAAGTGAGATAAAGAGTGCTTACAGGAAGCTGGCAAGAAAATATCATCCTGATCTGAATCCCAATGACAAGGATGCAAAGAAGAATTTTCAGCTGATAAATGAAGCCAATGAGGTACTTAGCGATCCAGACAAAAGGAAAAAATATGATCAGTACGGTAAAGAATGGAAACATGCTGATGAGTATGCTTCTGCAGGAGGAACTCAACAGCCATCCGGATCCGGGAGAAGGACTTATACCAGTACCCAATTCAATGGTTCTTTCTCTGATTTTTTTGAAAATCTTTTCGGAAGTTCAGCTAATTATGGCAGCGGTAAAAGGGTGAAATTCAGAGGCGAAGATTATACAGCTGAACTCCGTCTCACGCTTAACGATGCATATACTACACACAGGAGAACGCTTACCGTTAACGGAAAACAGATCAGGATAACCATACCTGCAGGAATTGAAAATGGCCAGACAATCAGGATTGCCGGACATGGTGGCCCTGGCATCAATGGAGGGCCTGACGGAGATCTTTATATTACCTTCCTTATAGAAAGGCACAGTAAATTCAGAAGATTGGGTAACGATCTCTACATGTCTGTTGAAATTGATCTTTATAAGGCCGTTCTTGGAGGTGAAATTACTATTGATACTCTTTCCGGAAGAGTAAAACTTAAAGTAAAGCCAGAAACCCAGAACGGTACCAAGGTCAAATTAAGAAATAAGGGATTCCCTGTTTACAAAAAGGAAGGACAGTTCGGAGATCTCTACATTACATATTTTGTAAGAATACCTACAGGTCTGACAGAAAAACAGAAATCGCTTTTTACGGAACTCTCAAAAAAGTAATATAAAACAGAGGAAAGATGCAAACTGATAAACTGGTGGATATTAATGAATTATGTGTCTCGTACAATATTGAATTTTCTTTTGTCAGTTCATTACAGGATAACGGATTGATTGAGCTTATCACTGTTGACGATAATTGGTTCATTGAGCAGGAACAGCTTTATCTGCTGGAAAGATGCATCAGTCTTTATTATGACCTGGATATAAATTTAGAAGGGATCGAAACGATCAACTATCTTCTGGAAAAAATAAGCTCATTGCAGGAAGAGGTCGTTGAATTAAAAAACCGCCTCAGGATTTATGAAAAGATCTGATTTTTAAATTTACAGGATTTGTGGATTCATGAGTAAATATAAGCTTTTAATGTACCTTCTTTGTTTATTACAGGAGACTTACCAGTATATTTATAAACCATCCGGGGTAAACACCCAGTAAAAGAATTCCTGCTGCCAGTGATGCGAGGGTAATATTCCCGGTGAGTGAGAGAGCCGGAAGCTTAACATCTGCAGGATCAGAGAACAGGGATGTTATCACTCTCAGGTAGTAATAGAGCCCTATAACACTGTTTATTATCATCGAGATAACAAGTACCATCAGGCCAGCTTTCATCCCTTCAAATATAAGGTAGAATTTTGCAACGAATCCTGCAGTCAGAGGTATTCCTGCCAGTGAAAGAAGTGATAATGTGAATACTATTGCTAACCCGGGTCTTTTCCAGAACAATCCCCTGTATTCAGAGATCATTTCCATTTCAGTTTTGCTGGTTGACAACAATGATATTATACCAAAAGCAGATATTGTTGTAATGAAATATGAGACAAGATAAAATACAGCTGCCTGAACTCCTGATTTGTTTCCAATGAGCAGTATTATAATAAGGTATCCCATATTGGCAATCGACGAGTAGGCAAGGAGTCTTTTTATGTTACCCTGTCTTAATGCAAGAAGATTCCCTGTAAACATCGATAAAATAGCTATAGCAGATATTACATAAAAGAAATAATCATTCCCAAATCCGCTGATATTGAAAAAGAAGCGTATCAGGACAGCCATCACTGATCCTTTTGAAACTGTGGCAATATAAGAAGTCACAGGTGCAGGAGCTCCCTGGTAAACATCCGGGGTCCACATGTGAAAAGGAACCAGCGCCAGTTTGAAACCAATACCTGTTAACATCATTCCGAAACCAGTATAAAGAAGGGCAGGGGATGTGGAAGACTTTGAGATATGACTGGCAAGACTATTGAACTCCATAGTACCGTAAGAAAAGTACATCAGTGCCATACCAAATAAAAGAAAAGCTGAGGATACTGAAGCCAAAATAAGATATTTGACTGCAGCCTCCACAGATCTTCCACTGGACTTCTGAAAGGCAACAAGAACATAGAGAGACACACTCAGCAACTCAATTCCAAGAAAAAAGAGTATAAAATGATTTGCCATAGCAAGAAGTGATGCCCCGAGTGTAGAAGTGAACAGGATTATGTAATATTCCTCCCTGGCTACATCCATCTGCCTGATATAATCATGTGAAAGAAGAGTTACAAAAAGAGCTGATAAAATGATAATTCCAAGGAATATAAGACTGTACACATCAATAATGAAAAGTGGGGGAATAGCGTGAGGCGTAAGTGGATAAACATAAAAGATTGAAGCAAAGGATGATAATAATGTAAACAGAGAAAAGCTGTAAACAAACTCATAGTTTCTCACAACGGAGATAATAATCATTAATATTATCGGGGCCGCCGCTATGATAAGAACAGGCAATAAGCTTAAAAAATCCGACTGTGTCATATTTGCTTTTTATTGTTTTCCATCGCTTCGGCATCCCAAAGGTTCACAGTTGCCGGGGCATTATAATTGCTTGTGACAGGATAGTCAATCAACATGGTCCTCTGTGAATTAAGTATTTTTAATAAAGCAGGCTCTGCTGTGTTAAAAACCGGGCGCGGGAAAATACCCAGTCCTGCAATAACGATGACCATAAGAGCTGAGACCACTTTCTCCCTTACATTGAGATCATGGATATCATAATCATTATCCATCCTGCCAAAAAATACTTTCTGAACAATCCTTAATGAATAGATGGTAGCGGCTATAAGACCTAATCCGGCCAGGAATGCGAACAGGACTTTTGTACTGAATGTTCCCGCCAGGATCAGAACTTCCGCAATGAAATTGGCCAGTCCGGGTAGCCCGAGTGATGCCATGGAAAAAACCAGGCCCATGGCTCCCAACACCGGGACCTTATTCCAGAGACCTCCCATCCTGTCCAGATCACGTGTATGTATTCTTTCAGATAGTTGTCCTACAATGATAAACAGAGCTCCTGTACTTATGCCATGAGCTATCATTTGCATCACAACACCCTGGTAAGCCAGTTCATTAAAGGTAAATACACCAAGGATTACAAATCCCATATGGCTAACGCTGGTGTAAGCAACCAGTCTTTTAAGGTCTGTCTGGGCAAATGCCAGTTTTGCTCCATATAATATCCCTATTACTCCAAGAGTCATTCCAATAGGAGCAAATGCTATGGAAGCACGAGGAAACAAAGGAATTACAAACCTCAGAAGACCGTAAGCTCCTGTCTTCAGCAAAAGGGCTGCCAGTATCAGGCTTCCGGCTGTTGGTGCTTCTGTATGTGCATCAGGCAGCCAGTTATGCAGTGGTACTACCGGTAGTTTTACAAGGAAAGCAGCCAGGAATCCCAGCATAAGCAGGTAAGCTGTCGGACCCGGGATTGATGTTCCCAGAAGCTGCATATAATCAAAAGTATAGTTGCCTGTTATATCACCATGGATAAAGAACAGAGCAATAATGGCAATGAACATTAATAAACCTCCTGCCTGTGTATACAGGAAAAATTTATAAGAAGCAGCTGTTCTGTTCTCGTGTCCCCATATACCTATAAGGAAGTACATTGGCACCAGCATCAGTTCCCAGAAGAAATAGAACAGGAAAAGATCGAGAGCAAGAAATACACCAACTATGCCCGCCAGGATAAGAAGAAGGTTGAAATGAAAGAATCCTACCCTTACGTTTATTTCTTTCCATGAGATGAGAACAGCCACAATACCAAGGAAGAATGACAGTAAAAGCATGAGAAGACTTAATCCGTCAACAGCAAGATGAAGGCTTATTCCGAATTGAGGTATCCAGTCAAGTTTAATATCGGATATCCATCTGTCCGTATTTCCGGCATTAGTTGCCAGGGTAGCCAGGGAAATTGCCAGGTCAGTGCTTACCGCAACAAGTGCAATTATGCGTGGCCATACAGAATTTTTTGTACCTGCTATCCACGACAGGAATGCTCCGGCAAGTAAAATTAATATCAGGTAAATAAGAATCATCTTGTCAGAATATAGGTTAATATCAAAGTGATGCCAATAGCAAGGGACATCAGATACCATCTGATTTTTCCATTCTGTGTCCTCACCAGCAAGCTGTTAAATAATAATGCAAGCTGTGCCAGGCCTTTATTAAAAATGTCTATGAAATCTTTTTTGTCTATCTCTGATAGCCAGACGACAGGTCTTACTAAAAGTGTATCATAAAGTGCATCAAAACCCCAACCTTTCTCAAAGAACGAGTATAAACCACTATGTCTGAATGATTCCGCTGCAGAGGGCTTCTTCAGGTAAACCAGATAAGCAAAGTAAATACCTAACAGGACTATTATCCCCGATAATACCTGGAAGAAGTAATCGGGGATGCCTGTATTTTTAAGAATAACCTTGGGCAGTGTATAATTTAGCAGGTCCGAAAAAAGGTGTACATTACCGAGAGAATCTGGTAACTCGACAAATCCACCCACTATCGAAAAGAAAGCCAGTATAGAAACCGGCACTATCATCAGTTTACCGGGCTTAAACGATGGTTCTGTCTTTGCATCCCCGTAGAAAGTTATAAAAATCATCCTGGATGAGTACAATGCCGTCAGCAGAGCGCCAATAATTCCAGCAGTCCATAATAGGACGCTGCCGTATTCCGATGAAAACGCATACCATAATATCTGATCCTTGCTGTAAAAGCCTGCTGTGACAAGAGGAAGAGCAGCCAGCGAAGCTGAAGCTATAAGGAATGTAATGAAAACAGCAGGCATTTTTTTTCGCAGTCCACCCATTTTGAAAATATTGTGTTCCTGGTTCAGAACAAGAATTATAATACCTGCGCCAAGGAAAAGCAGTGCCTTAAAGAAAGCATGTATTACAAAGTGAAATATTGCTGCAGACCAGGCACCGACACCAAGTGCAAGGAACATGTAACCGATCTGGCTTATTGTTGAATAAGCCAGTATCCTCTTAAGGTCGTGCTGGGTAAGAGCACTGAATCCGGCGATCAGAAGTGTGAGAGCACCAATAACAGCTACGGCTGACCTGACAGCAGGAGCGAGAAGGAAGAGTACATTTGTTCTTGCAATAAGGTAAACACCGGCTGTAACCATTGTAGCAGCATGTATCAGGGCACTTACCGGGGAAGGGCCTGCCATGGCATCCGGCAACCATGTCTGGAGAGGAAGCTGGGCCGATTTGCCAAGTGCTCCTCCAAGCAGTAAAGCCGCAGTTAAAGTAGCAATGGGGGACCCCGCTATCCAGTTCATAGAAGCATTATACATCACTTCCCTGATATTTACTGTATGGAAACTGAGAAACAGGATGAAAATCCCGAATATCATTGCAGTATCCCCAATTCTGGTCACTATAAAAGCCTTTCGTGCCGCTTTGCCGTTAGCAGGTTCCTTATACCAGAAGCCTATTAACAGGTAACTGCATAACCCGACTCCTTCCCAGCCAAGATACATTAGCAGCAGGTTGTCTGCCATAACAAGGATAAGCATAGATCCAACAAAGAGATTCATATAAGCAAAGAACCTTGAGAATCCCTCGTCTTTTGACATGAACTCGAGTGAATATATATGTATCAGGAATCCAACAAATGTAATTACAAACATAAAGATAAGGGACAGGGAATCAAGGCTGAAAGCTATGTCTGCATGCATGTTTGCAGTGTTTATCCACTCCCATAATACCACAGACCATGTTTTGACGTGATGCAATGACCCGATGAAGATAGAAGATACGGCAAAGGTGAGAATCATTGAAATACCCACCGTACCTGCTCCCACAAATCCCGCTACTTTTTGTGGTACCTTTTTACCGGCAAGTGCCAGGAACAGGAAACCAAACAGAGGTATAGCAGGTATCAGTGATATTAATATTTTCATCTCTATAGACTGTTACTTTTATCTTTTTACTTTTATCTTTTATCTTTCAACTTATTGATCGCATCAGTATCCAGTGTCTTGAAATGATGATACAATTGCAGGATAAGGGCAAGACCAATTGAGACTTCAACAGCAGCAACAGCCAGTATGAAAATAAACATGACCTGGCCGTCCGGTTGCATCCAGTGTGTCCCGGCAATAATAAAAACAAGCCCGGCACTGTTGAACATGATCTCAACCGACATAAGCATGAATATTATATTCCTCCTCACAAGCAAACCTATAAGTCCAAGGAAGAAAAGTATTCCTGCCAATAAAATCTGTATTTGAACGGGTACTGTCAACATCTCTTATTTTTTTTCAAGAAACCTGTGTGTAACTTTCTTCTTCTGACTTCCCAGGTGATAGGCGCCTATTACTCCGGCCAATAATAGAATTGCCGCAATCTCTACTGCCAGGAGATATGTCGAGAACAAAGATATGCCAACCTGCTTCGGTTCCACAATTTGGCCGCTGATACTTATTGCTCCGGCACCCCTGAGTGCAAAGACAAGGTCAGCGAGTAAAACAGCTGCCAGGATTGATGGAAGGATCCACATCCCCGGTCTTATCCATTTTTTTTCTGTCTGTTTCTCAAGACCGATATTAAGCATCATGGTAACAAAAATGAATAAGACCATTATAGCTCCGGCATATATAATGACCTCAAGGGCTGCAATAAAAGGAGCCTGCAGCAGATAAAACACTACTGAAACGGCCAGCAGGGAAAGAATGAGAAACAAAAGTGAATGAATAGCATTCCTGCCTGTTATAGCCATAATTGTTGAAATTATTGCCACTGCTCCTGCTATGTAAAAGAAAACATTCATATTGTGTGTATTAAGGCATCAGGTCATTAATATCTACCGGGTCTTCCTCGCCGTCGCCTTCTCCTTTACCTTTTACTCCCATATCCACCCCGGCATTTTTATAAAAATTATAGTCGTGATATTTTCCTTCACCACTTATCAGTAAGTGTTCTTTCTCATAAACCATGGTCTGCCTGTCATATTCGGCAAGCTCAAAATCCGGTATCAGCTGTATTGCATAGGTAGGACAGGCTTCTTCACAAAACCCGCAGAATATGCATCGTGAAAAATTTATTCTGAAGAAAAGCGGATATCTCCTCCCTTCTTCATCCTCTGTTGCCTGAAGTGATATGCAGTCTACCGGACATGCTGCGGCACAAAGATTACAGGCCACACACCTTTCCTTCCCATCGCTGTCGCGTGTGAGTACTATTCTTCCACGGTACCTGGGAGGGAGGTATGGTTTTTCCTCAGGATATTCGATAGTTTCCGATTTATGGAAAATATGAAGAAAAGTGAGCCATATGGTGCGAAGAATACTTATCATAAATCCTGTATTATTGTTTTATGTTCATTTTATTAAAAGCAAAACTGCCCCCGTTGCCAGCAGGTTAAGCAATGCAACAGGAAGCAGGAATTTCCAGCCCAGTTTCATCAACTGATCATATCTTGGGCGGGGTAGTGAAGCTCTTAGTAATATAAAGATGAAAATAAAGATAAATGTCTTGAACAGGAACCAGAATACCGGCGGAAGGAATGACGGACCTAGCCAGCCACCGAAAAACAGGGTTGCGATAATGGCAGATATCAGTGTTATACCAAGATATTCACCCACGAAGAACATTCCGAATTTCATCCCCGAATACTCCGAGTGATAGCCTGCTACGAGCTCACCCTCAGCTTCCGGAATATCGAAAGGAAGACGATGTGTTTCAGCTATACCGGCAATAAAGAAAACAATAAATCCGAAAAACTGGGGGATGATAAACCAACCTCCACGCTGAGCTTCAACAATATCCATGAAGCTGAAACTGTCAGCCATCATAACCACCCCCATTAACGACAATCCCATAAAAACCTCATATGTAAGCATCTGAGCAGAAGCCCTCATAGCACCGATAAGTGAATATTTATTATTTGAGGCCCATCCGCCGAGAACTATACTATAAACGCCAAGTGATGAATTTCCGAGGAAAAAAAGTATCCCAATGTTAGAATCGAATACATTAAAACCAGGTCCAAACGGGATGACGGCAAATGTCAGGAGAATGGTAACCATAAGTATTCCAGGGGCCATTATAAAAACAGCTTTATCTGCAAATTTTGGCGTCCAGTCTTCTTTAAAAAACAGTTTTATAGTATCAGCAAGGACCTGTAATAACCCGAAGGGTCCTACACGGTTTGGCCCAAGCCTGTCCTGCCATACCGAAAGCAACCTTCGTTCAACCCAGATCAGACCTGCAGCAATCGATAATGCTATCAGAATGACACCTGCTATGATAAGTAAATAATGCATAATATCTCTTATTTCCTTTGCACTTTTCCCTTTGCCGGCAATCCTGCATACGACATACCTGTAAAACCGACAGTCAGACCTGCTGTTCCCTGCGGTGCATCATCTTCCACTTTTGCAGTTACATCAAAAACAGCATCATCAAGAACCACATTAATAACCTCGCTGTCAGAAATGCCCAGAGCAGCGGCGTCTTTGCCGTTTATAATAACTGACTGGACCTGGGTCTTCTGCTCGATGGCAGGAGATGCAGAGCTAAGCTCCTCACTTCCAAAAATCCTGTAAAGAGGTACAATCATAAGAGCTCCATCATCATCCATTTTATGATTGGATATTTTGAAAAGTTGAAAATCATTTTTTTCAAGCTTATTGAGTATTCTGACTCCCGGGTCACCTCCTTTCATACTTCCTCCAGGTTCATCCTGATACCTGTATAAGGCCTGCACAGAATTCCAGCCAGGACTCCAGTAAAAAGGGACCAGCGAAGAAGGAGGATTTTCAGGCTGGCCTTCCATAGTGAATGCAAGGGGTGAATCAGGATCCTGCGGAACGCCCTTCTCACTAACTTCAACATTGGCATTTATTGCTGTTCTTCCACTGTATCTTAAAGTTTGCCGGGGTATCTTAGCGTTAAGCATCCTGAAATCAGAATCCGGCATATATTTTCTTAACGGACCAAAAACCGGATAGTCATTTACAAGCTCCGCAATCAGATCGTCAAAATGTTCAAGAGGTTTAGTGTTACCTTCATCTCTCAGGGATAAGAGTTCATTTATCCATTTCCAGCTGTCTTTAATCATTTCCTCTGTGAGAACTGCACGATAATAGCGCTGGGCCCTTCCTTCATTGTTAACAATGGTGCCCTGGCCTTCTGCGAATGTTGCAGACGGAAGTATTATATCTGCTTTTTTCCCTGTCCGGGTTAAAATATGATCAAGGACAATGATCTTGCCGTTATTCACAAGTAGCCTGTCAATATCATCGTTTCCTGCCCGCCTGTATACATCATTCTCCATCATTATAACGGTATCTTTTTTCCGGGCTGAGTCTATCAGTGAACCAAGAGCCTTGCCAGGGAGAAGTGCCAGTCCCATACTGTTGGATTCAGATAATACCGGACTGAACATAGCTTTCCTGTCATTTGAATCAAGTGCCACCGCCAGGTTCATTGCCGCATGAAGTAACTCACTGTCACGACAACCTGTTCCTGCTATTACAAGCGGTCTTTTTGCATTTTTCAATGCTTCTGCAATGTGCATGGCCAGGTCTCCGGTATCTTTATTGTAAGATCCCCTGTTCCCGGACGGGTCCTGTATTATTGATACAATATCAAATGTGAGTGAAGCAATATCATTTAATGATCCCCTGAATGTCTTCTCAGCAATATCGTCAAGGCTGTCCCTGAATGGAGTAAGGATAAACAGCGGGCTTCGTCTGTCCTGGGCCAGTTCTCTGACCGGACCATCATCCCAGCGGGCTAACCGAAGGCCGTCTGCCTCTTCGAATGACCTGTTCCTTGTAGCCTGCCGGACTGCCAGCGCAGCCATAGGCGCCCTGTTAACAAGGTCTTCACCCACAATTATGACAGCATCAGCACTCTCAGTTTGTTTCAGTGAAGGAATTTCGACACCGCTGTTAAGCATGAAATCTATTATTTCCCTGGTCATGGAATATTCATCCATGGGAATGCCATGATAAAAATTGTCTTCTCCAACAAGCCTTAGTAATGCATAATTGGACTCCAGGGAAGCTCTTGGAGAACCGATACCTGCTATACTTCCATTTTTTACAGCATCAGCCAGAGCTTTTTTAAGCTTTTCATATTCAACTTCTTCCGGGACTGATGAATGTGCTGACCGTATCATAGGTTTTTTTACCCTTTTATCGCTGTTCACAAATTCATATCCAAATCTGCCGCGATCACAGAGGAAAAAACCATTCACGGCCCCGTTATACCTGTTCATGACCCGCCGGAGCATATCGTATCTTTCTCCGATTATTGTGTTACAACCCAGGCTACAGTGGACACAAACGGATGGGGAGTTATTAAGATCCCATTTACGTACAAAGTGTTTTTTAAATGTTTTATCTGTAAAGACACCTGTAGGGCAGACCTCTGCGAGGTTACCGCTGAATTCACTCTCCAGCGGACCATCTTTAATACGTCCGAAGTAGACATGGTTATGAGCTCCGAAAACATCAAGGTCCTTACCACCTGCATAATCCTTATAGAACCTTACACACCTGTAGCACTGTATACACCTGTTCATCTCATGAGAGATAAAAGGTCCAAGGTCCTGGTTCCTGTAAGTTCTTTTCCGGAAATCAAATTTCCTGTAGGTATGGCCTGTCATTACGGTCATGTCCTGTAAGTGACATTCTCCTCCTTCATCACATACCGGGCAGTCATGCGGATGATTGGTCATTAGCCCTTCAATGACTGAGGCACGGAAGTCTTTTACTTCCTGGTCGTCGACCGATATTAACAGACCATCAGTCACAGGTTCCATACATGACATTACTATTCTTCCCCTGTTATCATTCTCATCCCTGAACTTCTTGACAGCGCAGAGCCTGCAGGCACCCACGGAGCCCAAAGCAGCGTGAAAACAGAAATGAGGTATGTTAATACCCAGCGCCAGGCTGGTCTCCAGGAGATTTTTCCCGGGCTTCACATCATAAAACTTACCATCTATATTTATCCTGGCCATCATTTCCACGGACATTTTTTATCATTAATATGCTTCACAAAATCGTCATAAAAATATTTCAGGGCACTTTGCAGAGGTTCGGCAGCACCCGGTGCATGGGCGCAAAATGTATGACCGGGGCCCATATATGCTGCCAGTGATTCCAACAGGTCGAGATAAGTCATCCTGCCTGTACCTTCCTCGATGGACCATAGCATCTTTTCGACCCATGGCAGGCCCTCGCGGCATGGAGTGCACCATCCGCAACTTTCGAGAGCAAAGAATTTCTCAATATTATGAACAAAGGCTACCGGGCATGTTCTGTCATCCAGAATAATCATAGTACCTGTTCCCATCCTGCTTCCGGCAGCAGCTACCGTAGAAAAATCCATTTTTGTATCAAGATGTTCCTCAACCAGGAAATCGGTAGACGCCCCTCCTGGTAACAATCCCCTGAAGTGGTATCCCTCGGCCATGCCGCCTGCATACTCATCAAGCAGTTCACGTATCGTTATTCCAAGCGGCAGCTCCCACAAACCCGGTTTCTTCACTCTTCCACTTACACCAAACAGCTTTGTCCCTCCTGTTTCGGTAAGGCTAAGTCCTTTGAACCAGTCAGCACCCTTTTCTGCTATATGGGATATCCAGGACAGTGTTTCCACATTATTGACAACAGTGGGTTGACCGAACAGTCCACTGACGGCAGGGAATGGCGGTTTTGTCCTTGGCATTGCTCGTTTGCCCTCGAGGGAATTAAGCAATGCCGTTTCTTCGCCACATATATACCTTCCCGCACTTGTGTGGATATAAAGATCAAGATCAAATCCTGTTCCAAGTATGTTCTTACCAAGGTAACCTTCCTCATAAGCTTCGGTTATGGCTTTGCTAAGTATCTTTTCTGCTTTCGTGTATGCCCACCTTATAAATATGAATGCCCTGGAAGCCTGAACGGCATAGGATGCCACTATCATACCTGCAATCAGCTGATGGGGATTACCTTCCAGGAGATATCTGTCCTTGAAAGTACCCGGTTCCATTTCATCCGCATTACAGACAAGATAATTCTGCTTCACCTTATCCTTTTCAACAGGCATCAGGCTCCATTTAACACCTGTTGGAAAACCTGCTCCACCACGGCCTAAAAGATTGGACGACTTGATAAGCCCTGTAATATCTGAAGGGGACATCTCCCTGAGAGCCCTGTACACGCCATCATAACCTCCTTTATCCCTGTATTCCTTTAAGCTTAGCGGACCTGAACCGTTGATATTTCCTGTTAATGGTTTTTCCATGCCACACTATTTATAACTTTCCAGAAGTTTATCAACCTCTTCTGTTGTTAGATCGTTGTAATGATTATCATTGACCATCATTGCCGGAGAATGATCACAGTCGCCGAGACATGAGATCGGAAGGAGGGTATAACGGCCATCGCCTGTTGTCTCGCCAAATGCTATTCCCAGTTTTTTTGATATATAATCGTATAATGTTTCATACCCCATTATCATGCAACTGATGCTATCACACAGAAGGATAACATTCCTTCCGACGGGTTTCCTGTAAATACGTGTATAAAAAGTAGCAACCGAATCAAGCTCTTCAGATGACATACCCAGGAGACGTGCCAGGTCATCGACTGATTCATCAGATACCCATCCATGATGCTTCTGAACTATCTTTAAAGCGTCAATTGATGCGGCTGCAGGGTAGGGGTATTGTCCAATTTCTTTCTCTATCTCCTTTATTTCCTTTTCGTTAAGCATATTATAACCTGCTGTTTATTAATCTTTTATTTAAAAATATATCGTAAACCTAATGTCTTTTATTTTTTTATCTTTTTTATTTTTCCCCTTTTGCCTTTTGCCTTTCATCATTTGTCATATGCCTTCAATCACCTGTCAAGATCAGCCAGCACAAAATCCATTGCTCCAAGTATTGAAAGGAGATCCGGAATGGTATATCCTTTGCTGATAAACGGCAGCATCTGCATATGAGGGAAAGAAGGTGTTCTTATCCGTGAACGGTAGGATGAAGTACCTCCGTCACTTATAAGGTAATAACCATTGCTTCCCTTAGCTGCTTCAACCGGAACCATAGCTTCCCCGGGGGGAATAACCGGTCCCCAGGTAACGCCAAGAAAATGTGTTATGAGAGTTTCTATGTCTTCCATCGTCTTTTCCTTCATTGGAGGAATAGCCAGGTGATGATCAGATTTATAGTCGCCGGACGGCATATTATCCATACACTGCTGTATGATCCTGAGACTCTGTCTCATCTCTTCCATTCTTATTAGTGCCCGGTCGTAGCAATCACCATTTTTACCAAGGGGTATATCAAAATCAAAATTCTCGATACCTGAATATGGCCTTGTCTTCCTGTAATCCCAGTTAAAACCTGTCGCTCTGAGTCCGGCACCTGTAATACCCCATTCCATAGCTTCCTCTGTTGTATATACACCTATTCCAACAGTCCTGGCTTTGAAGATCCTGTTTTTCATAACAGCATTGTCAAATTCCTTAAGCCGCCCGGGGAAATACCTGATAAACTTACCGACAAGGTCCTGCCATCCGTTGGGAAGATCATGTGCAACACCTCCAATTCTGAACCAGGAAGGATGCATACGGGCTCCTGTAATGGCAGTTATTATGTCGAAAATCCTTTCCCTGTCATTGAACGCATAAAATACCGGGGACATCTGTCCCATATCCTGGGCAAACGTTCCGAGCCATACCAGGTGGCTGGCTATCCTGAAAAGTTCACTCATCATAATTCTTATTACCATTGCCCTATCTGGTACATCAATACCAGCCAGTTTCTCAACAGACAGGAGATAGGCCAGGTTATTCAACACACCTCCCAGGTAATCGATACGATCGGTATACGGTATAAATGAATGCCACGACTGCCTTTCACCCATCTTCTCGGCTCCACGATGATGGAAACCTATCTCGGGAATTATATTGACTATGTCTTCGCCATGCAGTTGAACAATAAGTCTCAGCAAACCGTGGGTGCCGGGATGTTGCGGACCAATGTTCAGAAACATGAAATCGCTCTCTTCACTTTCCCGTTTCAGTCCATAGTCATCGGGGTTGAATTTAAAAGAAGCGTCTTCTGCTTCTCTTATCTGATCAGTCAGGACATAAGGCTCCATTTCAGTAGCCCTGGCAGGGTGTTCCTTTCTCAGAGGATGTCCTTTCCAGGAACCTGGCATTAAGATTCTTTCCAGTCTGGGATGTCCCGTATAGTTAATTCCAAACATGTCAAATACTTCACGCTCGTACCAGTTGGCCGATTCCCATACAGGTGTAATGCTGGGTATATTTGCATCATTCTCACTGACACCTACTTTGATCCTGATATCTTTGTTTCGTGTAAAAGAAGTCAGATGATAGACCGAGGTAAAATCACTTTCCGGTTGTCCGTCCCTGTTTTTTCGTGTCCTCTCATCTATCGCCGTGATGTCATAAAGCATCCTATATGGTTCTGTAACCTTGTTTTTAAGAAATCCGACAACATTTACCAGGTTGTTTCTGTCAATCCAGATGGTGGGTACAGAATCAGTCACATCCTGCATATGCAGTATTATTTCATCCCCAAATTTTGTTTTGAGTTCTGAAATGATATTACTATTGTTATTGTCCATACTGCCGCTGCTCTTTTATGACTTGCTGCTATATTTCATCCATAGGCCTCAGCCTGTTTATTTTCGATCTTTCTTCCTGTTTGAGGTCACGCATACTTGCTTTTTCGGTTCTGTGAATGCCCTGTGGGCCGATCATCCAACTCAGTGGCCGTTCTTCTTTACCAATAGCATCACGTAACAGCAATAATCCTTCAAGGAAGGCATCAGGACGCGGAGGACAGCCTGAGACATACACATCGACAGGCAGGAACTTATCGACGCCCTGAACAACACTGTATATATCATACATACCCCCTGAATTGGCACATGATCCCATGGATATAACCCATCGCGGGGCCATCATCTGCTCATAGAGTCTCTTTATCACCGGAACCATCTTAAGAAATACTGTTCCTGCAATCACCATAAGATCTGCTTCACGAGGTGTGCCTCTTATGACTTCACCCCCGAATCGTGAAATATCGTAACGACTTGTCAGGGAAGTAGCCAGCTCAACAAAACAACATGAAAGGCCGAATCCAAAAGGCCATATTGAATTCTTTCTCCCCCAGGAGACCATATCATCAAGTTTTCCCATCAGCACGGTACGCTTGATATCTTCATCAGATATTACTTCATTTTGATAACCCGGGTATATTTTCATTGTCTTCTGTTTTTGTATTTAAGAATTTTCCTGCCATTGGGCCCGAAATCAAGCGCACCCGTCTTAAGTTCATAAATAAGCAAAACTATCAGGACCATAATAAAGATCAGTACCCCGATATAACCCGGGAGACCCAGTTCACGAAATGATACAGCCCATAGTATAATGAAAGCGGCATCCAGATCAAAGATGACAAAGAACATGGCTATGATATAAAATCCTGAAGAGAATCTTAGCCGGGCATTTCCGGTAGGAGGCATCCCTGATTCATAAGGTACGGAGGTATCTTTTTCCTGATGTCGCTCACCAAGAACATATGAGAGACTTAACATTATACCTACCAACACAATAACAATAGCTGCAAATAGAATAAAAGGCCAGAATGTAATATTTCGTTCCAACATTATTTAAAAAAGTGTGGATTTATAGTTTTTACCCGAATATTTAAGCAGATTTAAACAAAGATTATCGTAAAAATGTATCCTATTAAATATAGGAAAAATTCCTGACTTTTTATGGTCTGATCTTTGGATAGTTATTAAAAACATATGCAAGCACAAATATTTTTCTTTATGATAATCATTGTTTAAAAATCCCGTTTAAAAAACTTTTCATGTCGTCCCATGCTTCTTTTGCAGCCTCCGGATCATATCTGATTGGCATATTGAACTTTTTCCCTGTTTCTGTTGAAGCGGGATTGGTAAAGGCATGAGTTGCATTATGGAACATCTTGAAAGTAGAAACAGCACCAATAGAATCCAGCTGCTGTTGGAAGTGTTCAACATCATTCACGGAAACAAATTTGTCACTGTCGCCATAACACACAAGTATTTTGCCTTTAAGGAGCCCTTTAACCACAGGAGCCCCACCCATACCTCCGTGGAAACTCACAACACCTTTCAATGGAGAACCAAGTTTTGCAGCGTTAAGAACTATATAGCCACCGAAACAATAGCCAATAGCGGCAATTCTTGAGGTGTCAGCCTGGGGAAATGTCTTTATCTCCTTTATTGCAGCATCAATTCTTTTTTTTGCGAGAGTCGGATTTTGATAATACGGAGCGGTTAACTTTTGTGCCTCATCCGGGGTTTCAGCTATCTGCCCGTCACCAAACATATCAACAGCCATAGCTACATACCCCAGCTCAGCCAGTTGGTTTGCCCTCATCCTGGCATAATCATTCAGCCCCCACCATTCAGGAACAACCAGAACTGCAGGACGAGCACCTTTTATGTTATTATCAAATACAACATAATTGTTGACTGATAAGCTGTCAGACTTATAACTGACGACTTTTTCCTTCAAATCCTTAGTACCTTTCCCACCCGTACATGAAGAGAGCGGGAGAATGGCCATCAGTAGCATCAAACTCCCGAAAAAATGCATTTTTGCCATAATTGATTCAGATTTTAATGAACTTTGGGTTGTTTTTATAATAACAAAACACTTTTTCGAAAGTTCATGTCCGGTCGAAAAAGCAGTCAATCAGTACTTCTGAGAAAATGAGATTTTTCCTTTTTATGTTTAGTTTTTAAACCTGTATACTCCTGATTTATAGATATTTTTTACAATATTTTATAATAAAAGAAGCTGTATCAAAAGTCAAATCCATTAACCACAAAGGGCACAAAGGAAATTCACAAAGGGCACAAAGACCTAATTATCATGGTTTTACCTTTGTGTTCTTCGTGTGATCTTCGTGTCCTTCGTGGTTAAAAATAGCTTTTGATACAGCCTCATCTGAACAGATGTAAACTGTTTTTTTAAGGTATCAATTACATTTCCTATAAAAGCATCAGATACTCTCTGTTTCTACCACTTTAGCCAGGATATCAGCATAAGGAAGAATCAGGTATTTCTTATCTTCAAATTCCACTTCGGTACCGCTGAACGGTTTGAAAAGAACAACATCGCCCGCCTGAAATTCAGGTTTATCAACCGGACTGGTCCATGCTACCTTAGCTGTCTTTGGTTTTTCTGCAGCACTATCAGGGATTATCAGTCCTGATGCAGTTCTTTTTTCTTCGTTTGTCTCAGTGATATCAAGTATCACCTGCTGGTTGACTGGTTGTAACTCTTTCATATCATTTGTTAAATTTTAAAATGTTAATTATAATTTGTACCTGAGACTGCCATTAGGACAGGCTGTTACGCATTTCAGGCATTTTGAACATGTATAACTGTCACCGGGTGAGTCTTTCGCTGACTTGTAAAGACTGAATTCAGCCGGATTTACTGCGACAATATAGCATTGTTTATCACATATACCACACCTTGTACAGGTTTCTTTATCAACAGAAATCCTGAAAAGGGAAAACTTATTAAGAAAACCTGATAACCAAGCAATAGGGCAACCCAGTTTATGGTACTGGTACATTTGCCTGGTCTTTCCATCAACACTGGTGCTCATTATCAATTCCATAATAAGCCCGACAATGCATGCCCAGCGACAGAATACCTTACCGAATATTAAACCAAGCACAACTCCCCCTAGAAGAATATACCACAAGGATATCCTGAAATATGAAATCGCGACATATAATGATATCCCCAGGATTGCAAGGATAATGATTCTCTTATCTACAACGAACTTCAGAAATTTCTTCATTTTCAATATAAATGATTTTACTTAATAAGCATCTGTATTACTGATCTTTATCCTTGTATTTCAAGAAGTTCTTTAAGTTTATTCTGATCGAATCCAACTACTATGCGACCATTTATATCTGTCTGGGGCACTCCCCGCTGGCCCGACCTGCGAACGAGCTCCTCAGCTGCTCTCTTATCGGCTGACACATCGATGTCAGTATAGCGTATATTATTCTTGTTAAGCCAGGTTTTCAGGGTATTACACCATGAACATGTTGGCGTTGAATAAACAGTAACTCTTTTTGCAGGTTTTTCGTTGTTGGCTGCAGCACTAACCCCCAGGGATGAATTTTCAGCCAGTGATATATAGTATCCTGGCTCGTGGCATCCTTTTATTACCCCGGTTATGTTTCCTTCTTCAAAAAGCAACAGTGAAGGGACACTTGTGATACCATAGTTTTGGTGTATATCCCTGACCCCTGTTACATCTGCAGTCAGTACAGTAAGGTTTGTCGAGTCGATTGCAGCATCACCAAGATTCCTGTATGCACAATTACTCTGATCACTCCCTTCCTTATAAAGAAGCAGCATGGATCTTTTTACTGCGAAAATTCTCTTTTTCAGTTCCTCAAACGATTGTACCTTTTCCATAATATCTTAATATTATTTTATCCTGTTAATTTGTTTCAGCAGGTAATCCTTGCTTTTTGCGCCTACAAAACGATCTATCTCTTTCCCGTTTTTATATAAAATCATTGTAGGAATATTCCTGATATTATATTTTGCGGCGCTGGCCCTGTTTGCCTCGACATCAAGTTTCCCGACCCTTGCATTACCTTCAAGTTCTTCGGCCACATCATTCAGCACAGGAGCCATCATCTTACAGGGAATGCACCATGCAGCCCAGAAATCCACCAGAAATATCCCGGTCTTTATCTGGTTCTGGAAATTTTTATCCGATAACACCCTTATCTTTGGGTTGTTCTCAACAGCCGGAGTATTTTTTATCTTCCTGTAATTAAAATATATATAAGCGATAATTATAATTACAAGCGTGGTGACAATAATTAATGTATAGTTCATTTTTTATAAAATTAATTCATGCTTCATTCTGTTCTTTACCTGGTAGGTAAAATCGGTGGCAGCCAGTGCAGCAATTGTCCCTTCACCAACGGCAGTTGATATCTGGCGGTATTTCTTCGCAATAGAATCACCCGCGGCAAAAACCCCGTTGATACTTGTAGCCATATCATTATTGACAATGATCTCTCCGTAATCATTCATTTTTACAGTGTTAACAAGGAAAGAAGTATTCGGAACATAGCCGATAAAGATAAATACTCCTTCGGCTGCAAATCTATATTTTCCTCCTGTCTTTAGATCCTTAATTTCGACACTTTCCAGTTTTTCCGAACCATTAAAGGCAGTAATGACCGATTCCATCCGAAAATCTATCTTCGGATTTGAACGAGCTTCCTCAATTGCATGATTAAAAGCCTGGAAATGATCGAATTGGTGTACAATGCTAACCTTCGATGCATAGCGTGTCAGGGAAACAGCTTCCTCAAGAGCAGAATTGCCCCCTCCGACAACAACAATCTCCCTGCCGGAAAAGAAATCACCGTCACAGGTAGCGCAGTAGGAGATACCCCGGCCCTTCAGTTCTGTTTCTCCAGGTACATTTAATGTTCTGGGCCTGCCTCCGGGTGTCAGGATAACTGAATAGGAAGTGTAAACTGAACCGTCGGATAGTGATATCTTCTTTTCCTCACCGGTAAGTTCAATCCCTTTAACCGAAATATTATTTCTAATATCACATCCGAACTCCTTTGCCTGTTTTCGCATGATGTTTGCAAGCTGATATCCGGATATCTTTTCAACACCAGGGTAATTAGCTATCTCATGAGTCAAAACCATCTGACCACCAGCCGTTCCTTCATTAAGAATCAGTGTTTTAAGTCTGGCCCTTGAAAGATATATCCCCGCCGAAAGGCCAGCCGGTCCACCACCCAGAACAATAACATCATACTTTTCCATAGAACATACGTCATTAAGCTGTTACAGGAGCTCCGAATTCTTTATCAAGAATTGCAGTTACCTGGTCTATGGTCTGAATACTTGATGTAGCCTTAACAAGCTTTCCGTTTTTATAGTACACTGTAAATGGCAATCCCATAAAACCATTGCATTCGGGGGCATTGCGTATCACATGTGCATCTGGATGATCGAATTCCATATCAAGGAATTTAACATTCTTATAGGTATCCTCAAGCTCCTCCATAATTCCGTAAACGGGAATACACATAGGTCCCATTCTTCCACAGCAGATCATTACATTTTCATTCTCATTGATAATCTTCTGATGCTCTTCAGCAGATTCGATGTGTTTTAAATTTGTATACAACATGGCTTTTAAATTTTAAAATTATGCTGCAAAAATATCCTGAAGTCACTAAATACAGAAGCGAACAGGTTGCGGGGATTCCGGTTATACAATTGATTTAGATCAATTTTTTAATTGATTTGTTTTAAATTTGCGGTTTGATTTGATAGAAATGAAGACTATAACAGATACGGATAAGGATTACTTTTGTGATATCCAGGCTCCCTGTTTTCAACTTCTGACAAAGGACGAAATTGAGCAGGTGCAGGCAAGCAGAACACAGGTATTGTTCAGAAAAGGAGAAAACCTTACAAAACAGGGTGCGTTTGCTTCCTACGTACTCTTTATCGTGACAGGTTTTGTTAAGCAGATGATAGAGGGAGACAGTACCAGGGGTTATAACCTGAAGATTGTAAGACCCGGAGAGTTCCTGGGATTGTCATCAGTATTTGGCAGGAATACTTTTGACTATTCTGCTATTGCTTTGACGGATGTTCAGACTTTCCTCATTGAAAAAGAAGTAATCGCAAAACTCATTTCTACAGACGGGAAGTTTGCGTTCAGCATCATAAAGAGATATTGTGAACAAAGTAACCTGTTATTTGATTCGATAAGTAAACTGGTTTACAAACAGATGAACGGCCGCCTGGCAGATACTTTACTGTACCTGTCCCCCGATGAATATTCGGGTGTAAATATATTTCCCGTACTTTCAAGAAAAGACATTGCCGAATTTGCAGGCATTTCAACTGAAAGTACAGTTAAGCTGCTAAAGACATTTGAAAAAGATGGATTAATCAGCCTGAAGGATAAAGATATAATACTACTTGACAGGAAGGCATTGCAGGAGATATCTCGCAGGGGCTAGCAATTCACCTGGCAGTTCAATAGATGATACCGATATGCAGGAACAGGATGGGAGAAATTTCATTAAACGGAAAACAGCCGCTTTTATATCAAGGCTAAGCCTTATGTTCCGTGCTCTTAAATACCGCAACTACAGACTTTTTGTAAGCGGACAGAGTCTCTCCCTCATCGGAACATGGATACAGATGGTAGCTGTAATATGGCTTGTTTATAAGATATCCAACTCTGCATTTATTCTTGGTGTGGTTGGATTTTCAGGACAGATACCCCTTTTTGTTATTGCACCTTTTGCAGGGGTGATAGCTGACCGGTGGGATAAAAAAAAGATACTGCTTATAACCCAGTCAATGGCACTGGTCCAGGCCTTGATACTGTCTGTCCTCGTCTTTACAGGTGTAATTAAAATCTGGCACCTGGTTGCCCTCAGTGTCTTTCTTGGCATCATAAATGCCTTCGATATGCCTATCAGGCAGGCATTTGTTGTCGAGATGCTGGATAACCAGAAACAGGACATAAACAATGCGATTGCCCTTAACTCATCGATGGTAAACGGTGCCAGGTTAATAGGACCTTCCATTGCAGGTATCCTTATTGCAACAGTAGGCGATGGATGGTGTTTTGCGATCAACTGTATCAGCTACCTGGCGGTTATAATTTCCCTGCTCAGGATGAAAATAATCACCACTCATGTTAAACAGGTACAGGCACATGTATTTGAACAACTTAAAGAAGGATTTAAATATACCTTCGGATTCATTCCAATAAGATATCTTATTCTTCTTCTTGCCACTGTAGGCCTGATTGGTACTCCTCTTACTCTCCTCGCGCCAGTATTTGCCAAAGATTTTCTTCATGGTAACGCAAGTACCTTCGGTTTCCTTATGAGTGCCTATGGCACCGGAGCCCTTGTCGGAGCCATATATCTTCTTAATAAACATAATGTACTGGGACTGGGTAAGCTTATAGCCCTGGCAGTATTCATTTTTGGTGGGGGAATGATCGCGTTTGCCTTTTCAAGGTTCCTGTGGCTATCTATTATAATAATGATGTTTTCAGGAATGGGTATGATGCTTCACGTAGCATCGACAAATACACTCCTGCAGACCATTTCCGAGGAGAATAAAAGGGGAAGGGTCATGAGCTTCTATGCAATGGCTTTCAGGGGAATGGCACCTTTCGGAAGTCTTTTGAGCGGCAGCCTTGCAGGACTGATCGGTGCTCCTTTAACCCTGATGCTCGGCGGAACAGGTTGCCTGATAGCAGTTTCTGTATATTTCCGCAGGCTGCCGTCGCTGAGGCCTTATGTACGACCTATTTATGAACGCATGGGACTCGTACCTGAAATGACTGCCTCAGTGGAAAAAGCATCTGATATAAGATTGTGATTTCAAGGATTACCTTAAATCCTTATAACTCCTGTTGGCACGTCACGATTAAGAACCTTTATGCTGGTCTTGCCGTTAAGACTAATTCCATGTTTTTCAAGGGTGTGGCGTAATTTATTAAGAGCCTTCTCTGGAGTATTGTTGTTTTTACTCAGATGTGCAAGGCAAATATGGCTGAGTTCATCACTTATCATCCCTGCAAGAAATTCTGAAGTCTGGTCATTCCCAAGGTGCCCGTGATCGGAAAGTATCCTCTTTTTTAAAAAATATGGATAGCCTCCTTTAACAAGCATCTCTTCATCATAATTTGACTCTATGACCAGCAAATTGGCTCTCCTGATATACGGGGCTGATATGCCGCAAATATGCCCCAGATCTGTTGCTATAGTTATTTTCTTATCTCCTGCACAGATATGAAGTCCTATTGTTTCAGGAGCATCATGGTTAACAGGAAATACTTCTATATCAAATCCTGCAAGCTTAAACTGTTGCTGCAGAGTGACCTCCCGGATACAACCGGGAGTAATTCCTTTCTGTGAGGTCAGTATGCTGTTCCATATTTTCCTTGTTGTATATACCGGGAGATTATATCGCCTTGCCAGTACTTCAAGTCCCCTGATGTGATCGCTGTGGTTATGAGTGATCAGTATACCCATCACAGTCGTAATGGATATATCCATTTCTTTAAGGTACCTTGTGACAGACCTGGCGGAAATGCCTGCATCTATCAATATTCCACAGGATTCATTGCCAATATAATAACAGTTACCACTGCTTCCGCTGCTCAGACTGTAAAAGCTTATCTCCATCTTAAAAATATTTCGGCAGTAAAGTTAAATCAATAATTAGATCAATTCATTAAACATTTCTGTTAAAAAATTGCTTTTACTATTTGTTATACATGTTGAAATTTTAGTTCGTAAGACAAAAAGAATGAAAGGTAATTTTAATTCAATGATCCAGTCATCAGTCCCGGTGCTGATTGATTTCTCGGCAGAATGGTGCGAACCCTGTAAGATCCAGTCACCGATCCTTGCTGAAGTTGCCCGGGAACTGGGAGAGAAGATAAAAGTCATCAAAATTGATGTTGACAGAAACAGTGAGATTGCGGGACGATACCAGGTAAGAGGAGTGCCCACGCTGTTAATGTTTCGAGATGGAAAAACCCTCTGGAGACAATCAGGTCTGATGGATAAAAACACAATCTTAAGTGTTATCAGGCAATATTTATAATCGGGAAGAATGAGGACAAGAATATTGTTAATTATATTCTTAACATAAAAAAAATTCTGTATCTTTTAGTTTTAAACACATCATTAGCAGCAATTGAGTCATGGCAGATAATAACAATGATAATAATACAAAAGACAATAATATTAATAACCTGCAGGATCCGGATCATGGGTTGGTATTGGTTAGTGAAGTCTTCCCTGATAATCTGATTGTCCTTCCACTGGAGAATCGTCCGGTCTTTCCCGGGCTTGCATTTCCTCTGAATTTTGGCAACACTGAACTGGTAAAGCGCATCGAGTATGCTATTGAAAATGAAGAAGGTTTTGTTGGTGTTTCTCTTATAAAAGAGAATAATACAGAGGATATAACCCAATCAGTACTGTATTCCACCGGTACTCTGCTCAAAATATTCAGGAAACTCAACCAGACAGAAAGCTCTATCAATGTTTATGCCCAGGCAGTTACAAGATTCCATCATGTAAGAGACAGATTGAAAACTGATATTCCTCACTGGCATGTTAAGTATGAGTATGAAGATCCAGCACAGGGAAAGGATGATATAAAAGCTTTTACCATGGCTGTGATTAATTCTGTTAAGGAACTTATCAAATATAATCCGATGTTCCAGGAACAGATGCGACTGGCCCTGACACAGGTAGGACTTGAAAAACCAGGTTTGCTTATGGATCTTGTGGCCTCATTCCTGTCTGCCGACGGAAAAAAACTTCAGGCTGTACTGGAAGCTGCAAACCTCTTTGAAAGAAGTGAAAAATTACTAATCCTTCTGAAGGAGGAAATAGAGTTAAGTAAACTTCAGCAGGATATACAAAAACAGATCGAGGATAAGGTATCGCAGCACCAGCGTGAGTTCTTTCTCAGAGAACAGTTAAAAGTGATTAAAAAGGAACTTGGACTGGAGAAAGATGACAAAACGACTGAGATTGAGACAATTCAAAAGAAGCTCCAGCGTCTGACACTTTCTGAAGAGGCAGACAAAGTTGTAAAGGAAGAGCTTGATAAAATGCGAACACTGGAAACAGGATCTGCAGAGTTCAATGTGACACGGACATATCTTAACTGGATAACGGATCTTCCCTGGGGTGTATTCTCAGATGACAACAAAGATCTTAAGAAAGCGCGGAAAATACTGGATGAGCAGCATTATGGGCTGAATGATGTAAAACAAAGGATACTGGAATTCATAAGCACAATAGTCAAGAGGGGGAAAGTCTCAGGATCCATCATATGCCTTGTTGGTCCCCCGGGAGTGGGTAAAACATCAGTTGGTAAATCGATTGCAGATGCCATGGGTCGTAAGTTTTTCAGATTCTCAGTGGGAGGTATGCGCGATGAAGCAGAGATCAAGGGCCACCGGAGAACCTATATAGGAGCAATGCCAGGAAAACTGATACAGAGTCTTAAACGTACTGAGGTGGCCAATCCGGTGATCATGATAGATGAAATTGACAAGATAGGAGCAAGCTACCAGGGCGATCCGGCCTCTGCATTGCTGGAAGTACTGGATCGTGAGCAAAATGTTGAATTTCTTGATCACTATCTCGATCTGAGATTTGATCTTTCCAATATTCTCTTTGTCACCACCGCCAACCAACTCGATACAATACCCCGACCTCTGCTCGACAGGATGGAAGTGATAAAGCTGTCGGGATATATAATGGAAGAGAAAATTGAGATAGCCAAACGTTTCCTGGTGCCAAAACAAAGAAAAGGACATGGTCTGAAAGCCAGCGAAGTAACCATTTCAGATTCGGCGCTGAAGAAAATGATTGAAGGATACGCGAGGGAAGCAGGTATAAGAGGACTTGAGAACCAGATCAAAAAGATAATGAGAAAAGTGACTCTCCACCAGGCAGAACAGAATAAAGATAAAATAAGTGTGACACCGAAAAACCTTGTTGAATATCTTGGTCATCCGGTATTTACAACGGAAGAGCTATATGAGAAAGCTATTCCCGGAGTCGTACTCGGCCTTGCATGGACGGCAATGGGTGGAGTTACGCTTTATATCGAGGCAAATGGCATCAAAGCCAAAGGAAGTGGCTTTAAGCAGACAGGGCAACTTGGAAGTGTAATGCAGGAATCCTCGGAAATAGCCTATTCATATGTAAGATCAGTTTTATCAGAGAAAAAGGACTATAAAGAATACTTCAACGAACATTTTATACATCTGCATGTTCCGGAGGGAGCAACTCCCAAAGACGGACCTTCGGCAGGCATTACCATGGCTCTTGCATTATATTCCCTGGCTACCGGTAAAGCTGTAAAAAAGGGACTGGCAATGACAGGTGAGCTGACGCTGACAGGTAAAATACTTCCTATCGGAGGGGTAAGAGAGAAGACTATCGCTGCGCGCAGGGTCAAGGTGTATGAGCTTATCTTTCCTGAACAGAACAAACAGGACTTCGAAGATCTGCCGGATTATATAAGGAAAGGACTCAATGTCCATTTTGTTGATTACTTTGAAGATGTGCTGAAGATTGCGTTCTGATAAAGAAACGACTCCCTTATAACAATATTTTAGCTTTATTTTTTTTACATAGTATTGTATACCCAAAACTGTTTAAACATTGTAAAAAAGGATAAATATTAATATGATACTCAATTTAATAAAATAGTCACGAATTTTCTGCGTTAATGAACTAACATGAAAGTTATGTTGTTATAGAGATACAGATTGATCCGATTTTTATACTTCCTGATAATCCTTAATTTTATATTTTCAGCAATTAACTTGCAAGTGCATTAATCTTTTGAAATTATATATCCGAAATATGGTTTGTTTACGCTGCCAGATGGTAGTCCAGAGTGAACTTGAAAAACTCGGGTTGGAATATGTTTATGTAAATATTGGCGAAGCAAATATTATAGGATCAGTATCTGAAGAAGTATTGAAAAAGCTGGATTCCTCATTAAAAACGGCAGGCCTTGAACTGATGAGCAATAAGAAAAGCATTTTAGTCGAAAAGACCATAAATGCTATTATTGAATTGGTACATTATACTGACGAACAAATAAAAGTAAACCTGTCAGATTATCTAAGCGAAAAGCTTAATTACGATTATACCTATCTGGCTAACCTTTTTTCTGAAGTTAAAGGCACTACCATTGAACAGTTTTATTTAAGACATAAAATTGAAAAAGTTAAGGAACTCTTAGTTTATGATGAGCTAAATCTTTCAGAAATTGCTTTAAAAATGCATTATAGCAGTGTAGCCCATCTATCGAATCAATTTAAAAAAATAACCGGCCTAACACCCTCACACTTTAAGTTGCTGAAAAACAAAAGGCGCGATACTCTCGAAAATGTGTGAATGATGTAAATTAAACCATCAATTGTATAACGGTTTGCCTATTGGTTGAACTACCTTTGTTTATTTACTAATTTATAACAAAGAGCATGTTAACCAAAGAATTAGAAAAATCAAAAATGCACATTTTAATTGAAATTATTGAATATGTTCCAAATTCAGTTGTATTTAAAACTATAATACGAAAAACCACGGGGAATGTAAGTGTTGTAGCTATTGATACGGGTGAAGCACTTGCAGAAAAAACATCACCTTTTGATACATTTATTCAAATTATTGAAGGCGCTGCTGAGGTTGAGATTGATAAGAATTCAAATCTGTTGAATACCGGCGAGGGCATAATTATTCCGGCTCATACTTCACATAATGTCAAAGCAAACGAGAGGTTCAAAATGATTTCAACCATTATTAAAAGTGGTTATGAAGCCGTACCATTATGAACACAAGGTTGAAAAAATACAAAATCATTCAAACCTGAACCCAACAAATTAGTACTAATCCGTCTCCGCTGCCTAATAATATTTATCCACTTTGGGAATGGAAAGGAATCTCGAAGAGGTCCGGCATTATTACTTCGCTGGAAATTCATTGATATTCATAATGATAAAAAATGTAAAATAAGTAAACCATGAAACAGCACTAAATTTAATTAATAACCAATCTTAATAAAAATGAAAATTGCTTTTATAGGAACATATCCACCAAGAGAATGCGGTATCGGTTCTTTTACAAAAGATCTTTTTAATTCTGTAATTTCAAAAGATAAAACATCTGAGCACAGCCATAATGGTTTTGTGGTAGCATTAAACGATTTCAACAACCATTATGATTATCCTGATGAAGTAAAAACAACCATTAATCAGGAGCAGCTTGAGGACTATATTAAAGCCGCCAGGTTTATAAATTTAAGTGGTGCTGATGTTTGCATTTTAGAACATGAATTTGGCATTTTCGGAGGCCAGGACGGAGTAAATATTCTACCTTTATTACACCGGTTGGATATACCTTTCATTGTTACTCTTCACACAATACTTAAGAAACCATCATACAATCAAAAAGCGGTTTTGCAGCAAATATGCAATATGTCACAAAAAATTGTGGTAATGAGTAAAAAAGCCATAGATTTTTTGATAAACATATATAATGTGCCTGCCGAAAAAATTGAATTTATTGAACATGGAGTACCTGATTTGTCGTACAACCCTGAAAAATCTAAAAAGGAGTTTAAACTCGAACAAAAAAAAGTGCTGCTCACTTTTGGTTTTCTTGGACGAAATAAAGGAATTGAGACAGTAATAAAAGCATTGCCCGGGGTGGTTAGAATACACCACAATGTTATTTATTTGGTCCTGGGAAAAACACATCCTAATGTATTGAGACATTCAGGTGAAGAATATCGCATTTATTTAATGCGTCTGGTTAAAAACCTTGGATTGGATAAGCATGTGGTATTTCTAAACGAATTTATTGATGTTGAAGATCTTTTTAAATACCTGTCGGCTACCGATATCTACATAACGCCCTATTTGAATGAATCCCAGATTACCAGCGGAACCCTGTCGTATGCAGTAGGAGTGGGAACTGCTGCAGTTTCAACTCCATATTGGCATGCCGAAGAATTGTTGGCTGATGGCCGGGGCCGTTTTTTTAATTTTAATGATAACGTTGCACTTGCAGATTTATTGGTAGAATTACTTGATAACCCGAAAATTCTTTCAAGCATTAAGAAAAAAGCATTTGATTATGGTCAGAAAATAACCTGGCCAAAAACCGGAGAAAAATATAAACTTTTAGCTAAAAATGTTGCCGAAAATGCAATTATTGAAACCCCCAAAAAGGATACCATTTTTGACCTGCTCATTATGCCAGCTTTTTCACTCTCACATATTAACCGGTTAACAGATGATACTGGAATTATTCAACATGCCAAATTTGGCATTCCAAATTTAAAGGAAGGCTATTGCCTTGATGATAATGCCAGGGCATTGTTGATGGTGCTAATGGCCTATAATCAATTTAAAGATAGCCGTGCGCTGGAGCTTTCGCCTATTTATTTAAGTTATATTCACTATATGCAAAATAAGGATGGAACCTTTAGGAATTTCTTAAGTTTCAGCCGCCAGTTTTTAGATGAAGTAGGTTCCGAAGACTCTTTTGGACGTACTATTTGGGCTTTGGGCTATTTATTAGGTTATGCCCCAAACGATGCTTATTACCAAACGGGCAAAGAAATCTTTTTTAATGCTGCACCCAATTTCGAAAAACTTGTATCGATCAGAAGTATTGCCAATAGTATGATTGGTATTTGCCATTATTTAAAGGGCCACTCAAATGATGACGCGATGATAGAACGATTAAGAAATATGGCAAAAAGATTAACTATACATTTTAAAGAAAATGAATCGTCAGATTGGAAGTGGTTTGAACCATTACTTGCATATGATAATGGAATTTTACCATTGTCTATGCTATGCGCTGCTGAGATATTAAATGATAACGAAATTACCGAAATAGCAATTTCTTCAATGGATTTTCTTACCCGACATACATTGAATAATAACTATCTAAGTGTAATTGGTAATGAAAAATGGTTTAAAAAAGATAGTGAACGTTCCCTGTTTGCACAGCAACCCATTGATGCTATGGCTTCGGTATTAATGTACAATCAGGCATTCCATCTTACTAATAATTCGGAATATTTAAACAAACTCTACATTTCGTTTTTATGGTTTTTGGGTGAAAATGACCTGCGCATGAGTCTGTATGATTTTGAAACACAAGGCTGTTGCGATGGATTTGAACAACATGGAGTAAACCGTAATCAGGGAGCTGAAAGTTCTTTGACTTATTTAATATCTTATATAACGGTACTCCAGGCCTATGCAGAATTTCTGAAATTGGAAACAGTAATTTCAAAAAATGTCCAACATAAGTCAGTCAGGATATAGTTTCCGAAAGTTTATCGACAGCAAATACCGCGACATGAAAAATGAACATGATGGCCCATTTGATGAAGCTTTATAAATCGATCCAATATGATTAGGCGATACAATAAAAACCCAATATTGACAAAGGATGATGTGCCTTATCCGGTTTCGACAGTTCATAATGCTGCTGTTGTTAAGCATAATGGGAAGTATGTGATGATATTCCGGTCGCATAAATTAAACGGACGAAGTATATTGGGAAAAGCTGTCAGTGATGATGGATTTAATTTTAATGTAGAATCCAGGCCCTTTATGGTTCCGGAAACCAAGGGTGTTTTTAAGGAATATGAAGCCTTTGGAATCGAAGACCCACGTATTGTCTTTATCGGAGGCGAATATCTAATTACCTACAGTGCCTATTCAAAGTATGGTGTTCGTGTTGGTCTTGCCAAAACAAATGACTTTAAAACTGTAGAGAGGTTTTCCCTGATTACTGAAGCCGATTATCGGAATGTGGTCATTTTTCCCGAAAAATTTGACGGACTTTATGCCCGGCTCGATCGACCGCATTCCGACATAGCTAGTTGGTCAATATGGATATCATATTCGCCCGATTTAAAATACTGGGGAGAATCGAAACTTATTATGAAACCCCTGCAATACCATTGGGACGAAATGAAAATTGGCCCGGGTGCACCACCAATTAAAACTTCCAGAGGTTGGATACATATCTATCATGGTGTTTTTCCTACCATGGATGGATGCATTTACCGGCTGGGTGTCGCCTTGCACGATTTGCACAATCCTTCGAAAATAATTGCTGTAGGCGATAACTGGATTCTGCAACCCGAAGAAATATATGAAATTACAGGCTACGTACATAATGTTGTATTCTCATGTGGAGCTGTTCCTGAGGATGATGGTACAGTTAAAATATATTGGGGAGGTGCCGATAAGGTTATGTGTGTGGGAACAGCTATTATTAATGAACTGGTTGATCATTGTTTAAACAATCCCAGAAAGGCTCTTTAAATATGAAAATTGCTATACTTTCTTCCATAGCCTGGAGTACTCCGCCTTTAAAATATGGTCCCTGGGAACAGGTAACGTCAAATATTGCTGAAGGACTGATAGAATCAGGCGTAGATGTTACTTTGTTTGCAACTGAAAATTCCAAAACCAAAGGCAAACTAATTTGGACTTGCAAAACACCCTATTCAGAAAATGCTGATACAGATGTAAAAGTTGAAGAGTGTTTGCATATCAGTAATTTAATGGAACATGCCGATGAGTTTGATTTAATCCACAATAATTTCGACTTTTTACCACTAAGTTACTCCCGATTAATTAAAACCCCTATAGTAACCACCATACATGGTTTTTCATCCCCCAAAATTATTCCGGTTTATAAAAAATATAACAGCAGCAGTCATTATGTATCTATAAGCAACGCTGACCGAAACCCGGATCTTGATTATCTTGCCACCGTTTATAATGGAATAAATACCCACGAATTTAAGTTTAGACAAGAACCCGAGGATTACCTGCTTTTTTTTGGTCGCATTCATCCACATAAAGGTGTTTTTGAATCTATTAAAATTGCTAAGCAAACAAAACACAAGCTCATTATATCTGGGCCCGTTCAGGATGAAGCCTACTTTAACACTAAGGTGAAACCTTTTTTAAATGATAAAGATATTGTATATGTAGGAAATTCCGGACCCGAAGCAAGAAATAAACTGTTGGGTGGAGCCAAAGCCCTTTTGCACCTCATAAGCTTTAATGAACCTTTCGGACTTAGCGTGGTGGAAGCTATGTTCTGTGGGACACCGGTAATTGCCAACAGCCGGGGATCAATGCCCGAATTAATCCTGAATGGCATAACGGGATTTTTAGTAAGTAACCTGAAAGAGGCTGTGAAAGCGGTGACCAGGATCAATACCCTGAACCGAAAAAATTGCAGAGAATGGGCTCATACAAAATTCAGCCAAAAGAAAATGGTGGAAAATTACCTTGACGTTTACCAAAGGATTTTATCAAAGGATTACAATCCTGTCTCTAAAAACCGGCAGTAGAAACTCACCTTATTTTAGTGGCTTTTATTAGTTGGTATAACAAGGACCGGAATATTTGAATCAAGCAATACTCTTTTGGTAATACTTCCCAATGTTGTGTTTTCAAACCATCTCCGGCTATGTGAACCCATAATTATTAAGTCCGATTTTAAATTTTGTGCAGTCTTTATCAACGATTCAGCACAAGCTCCACCAACAGCAAGAATTTTAATGTTACCATTACCCAAATGGAGCATTGCCTTTTTAAGAAATTCCTGAGAAATAATATCAGGATTAAGAATTTCCGGGGGAATGGGTTTATCATCCTTTAAATGACCAGTAAATCCAATTACTGTAACATGACCAACTGAGGCATAATATTTTGCCCCAGCTTTTACATGCACCAATGTGACTTCAGCGCTCAATGCTTTCGCAATAGCATATCCTTCCTCCGCAACCTTTTGGGCGCTGGGATCAAAGTCGAGTGCAATTAATACTTTTATCATCAGTCTATATTTTGATTTCTATTAATCTGGTAACTCCCTTTTGTCAGACATTATTCCAGCCATTTCGCCAATGATATTGACTATATCAGAACCTGTTGGAATTACAATTTTGGCATTCTTCTCAAGGAATGTTTCCAAAGACCCAATTCCAATGCACAAGTGCGTATACTTTTAACATATTTATACGTTAATTCCCAATTATGTGTCAGCTCAAATAATTGATAAAAAACTGTTTAAAATGTTTATTTACCTGAAAGTTTTTTGTCGAAAATAATTCTAAAAAGGATAATTAAGAAAGCTGCCAACAGTAAATAATGAACTCTTGGAGATGAATTAAATCCCCAATAAATCATACCCCAGATTATTAATATCAAACCCGCAATTACATATAGTAAATTCTTCATGACTACGCACTTTTAAACTGCAAATTACTGCATAAGGAACCAGGGTTACTCATCTATATTAAAAAATATAGCTAAAGCTTTTCGTTCTGCCCTTAACTTCCTTTTCTGTCTTTCATGTTCCAAAGATATTTCTATCTTATCAGAATTCTATTACATAACTATGTGAATAAGTTACATTATTCACACATTACCAATGGAGTGCATCTTTTAATATAGAATAATGCAAAGTGGTTTGTATAATATTACCTGTTGAGTATAGGATGTATTTAACTGTTATATGAGTTTTTTAATTCATATAACAGTTCTTTTAAATTAACTGAAGCATAGGTAGAAGAATAATCAGACATAGCATAAGGTATTATTAACTCTTCATTATGCACAATTGAGCCACAAGAATATACAACATTTGGAACGTAGCCTTCTCTTTCAACAGCATTTGGAATTAAAAGAGGAGTCTTTGATCTTCCAATCTCTTTTTCAGGATTATCAAGATCAAATAAAGCCGCTCCTAATACATATTCGCGCATGGGTCCGACACCATGCGTTATAACTAACCAGCCTTCTTCTGTCTCTATAGGTGAGCCACAGTTACCAATTTGAATAACTTCCCATGGGTATTTTGGCTGCTGCAACATCCTGGCCTCACGCCATACACCAATATTATCAGAAAAAGCAATATAATTATTAAAACCATCTGTCCGGCAAAGCATGACATATTTTCCCTTCACTTTACGCGGAAATAACGCCATCCCTTTATTCTTTGCAATTTCACCGTGAAGAGGCATCGCCTTGAAGTGATAAAAATCTTCAGTCTCCAGCAATTTGGGCAAAATAGTAGCACCATCATAAGCTGTATAAGTTGCGTAGTATTTTATTTTGTGCTCCTCGTCTGTGAATTTAACGAAGCGGGCATCCTCAATACCATTCTTTTCATTTGATGAAACAGGAAAAATTACTCTTTCAGAGATATTTGTATCCAGCGAAAATTGAAGTTCGTAATGCGAGGAGGCAAGCCATATAATCTGATTAAAAAGGAATTCCTTTTCAGAAGCCAGATGAATTGCCTTTCTTGCGTCCTGGATGCATTCCCGGAGTTCGCCGTATGTAAATTCTTCGTTTAATTTATCCAATATCAACCCGGGAGGAATAATGGCCTGGACTTCCTGCATTTCATCCAATTTATGGGCAAATGATTTCTTGTTGTAAGTATGCCTCCAAATGTGTTCTGCTTCCTCCACCAATTTGCCAATAGGTTCAATTGTAAGTTTATTATTTTTATCGAGTACTCCTGTCCTGAATACAATTGAAGATATATGCCCTTCACCAGTAGCCCTGAAACTTATAATCACTCTTTTAAATCCCGGGCTAATCTCTGTCTGATCGGGGTGCTCAACAACAGATGGATTAAAAAAGGCTGCAGATTCAATAGAATATTCCATCGTAAAATAGGAACCTATGAGAATTTTCTTAGAATATTCTATTTCATCTGGTCTTATGCTCAATAAGACTAGCAGATGGGCAATTCTATTAAAATGTTTCTCAAAAATTCTTGAAATATTGCGATGACGCATCGAATAATCCCTTAGAGTTTGCTTTATCGCTAATAATGATTCATTTTCAGACATACCCAAAACGAATCGAATCGTATTTATTGCTCTAGGTTCATCTGTGTAGAGAAACCGGGCAATCACTCTACTTGGATCTGGTTTGAATGTTACATTCTTTCTGCTTACAGATAATTGCATTTTTAAAATTTTAACAAAGGTAATTGCAATAGTTGGATAATTACTTACATTTTATTGTGTTAAACAATAATAATGAAAACCATAAAAATCAATCCCATAAAAAGCGATAAATAAGATACAAATCTATTATACCTGCATTACTTTCCGATACAGAAATTCTTAAATATATTACCGAGTATCTCATCTGTGGTGATCTCTCCCGTGATCTCCCCAAGGTAATGTATCGCCTGGCGAATGTCTATTGCTATAAGATCGTCAGGTAATTCTGTTTCAAGTCCCTCCAGCACTCTTTCAAGACTATCCGACACCCTGGTAAGTGCCTCAAAATGACGGACATTGGTGATAATGACATTTTCTTCAACATCCTGATCCCTTGTTATAGCAGCACCCAGGAGCCTGCGGAGCTCTTCTATTCCCGTCCTTTCCCTTGCAGAAATAAAAAGGAGATTTTCGTTTTTGTTCGGTATAATGGATCCCCTGATCTCATCAAGTCGTTCACCGGTCGAGGTATCTGTTTTATTGATAAGTATGAAAAGCTTTTTATCCTGATCACCTGTCATGGACCGGATTGAGTTAATCCGGTCAATGATCATTGTCGTTTCATCACTGACCTCATCAACAAGAAGGATAACTGAAGCCTGGTTAATTTTTTCGTGTGTCTTCTTAATGCCAATACTTTCAATGACATCTGATGTTTCACGCAACCCGGCAGTATCGATAAAACGGAATTCGGTTCCGTCAATGACCATTACATCCTCAACAGTATCACGTGTTGTGCCCGGTATTTCCGATACAATTGCCCTTTCCTCCATAAGAAGGGCATTCAGAAGGGTTGACTTTCCGGAATTTGGTTTACCGACAATGACTACAGGGACACCATTTTTTATCACATTGCCCAGACGGAATGAATCAGCAAGCCCGTCAGCCAGTTCCTTTACCTTTATAATTATCCTTTTAAGGTCCGACCTGTCAGCAAATTCAACATCTTCTTCCCCGAAATCGAGTTCCAGTTCAATGAGTGATGCAAAATAGAGCAGTTCAGACCTGAGTTTTTCAATCTCTGCTGAAAACCCGCCACGCATCTGGTTCATTGCTACCCTGTGAGCAGAACTTGTTGTGGCACTTATTATATCAGCCACGGCTTCAGCCTGCGAGAGGTCCATTCGTCCATTCAGGAAGGCTCTCTGGGAAAATTCTCCGGGATGAGCAGTAACGGCACCATTTGATGTAAGAAGGTCAAGTATCCGTGTTACAATATAAGGTGATGCATGACAGGAAATTTCAACCGAATCCTCACCTGTATAGGAGTGAGGTGATCTGAATATACTCACTAATACTTCATCAATGATCTCATCTCCGGAGCGTATCTCACCAAATAGCAGTGTATACCCTTTCTGATCAGACAAGTCAAGTTTCTTGTCTGAAGGAAAAAATATCTTTTCACAAACAGGCAGGCTCCGGATACCGCTTACCCTTATGACTGCAATGGCACCTCCCAGTGATGTTGCAGGTGCACAAATCGTTTCTTCCGTCCTGATCATGTAATAGAATTAAATGATTAACAAATGTATGAAACCAGCATGATTTACAGGCTCAAAAGGGATGAAAATATTTTGACCGGTAAGTTTTATTCAGATGCACTCCAGGTTTAAAAATCAATTCGAAGTGCCGCATTAATGCTATTGAGGGAAGACTCAATAAGATCATAAAGAGAGCCTTTCGCTCCGGAATAGTAATCAAGGCCAAAATTAATAGTCAGCCTGTTCATCGGTCTGTAAGATATTCCCGGATTCAGATACAGATCGTGCGAGGTAAAATTATAATGTGTTAGTAATGAAAGACTCATCTTGCCGTATAAAATATCTTTTCCTATTCTTAAACCTGCAGAATGGTACCATTTATGCAACTGGTAATTATATAGCCTGTTAAAAGCTCCGACCTGCCCTTTAATATAACTATTAATATCAGTCCCACCGGAAACAGTTGGGTCAAAAGTGTCCTGGTCCTGTCCCGGTTCTGTCAGGGGAACCACAGTTATTTTTGTAAAACCTGTCATCATCTTGCCTGAATATTCTGCAACGACATGCCATGCTCCAAAAGATCGTTCTATGTCAGCCACCCAGTTTATCTCGGGCATTGGAACATATTCATAAACCTTATATGACTTATAGGGAACTGACCAGGTTGCTTCACCCTTTACTATTGTTCTATCCGTGGTCACTTCAAGATCAATTCCGGCATTACGTATTCTGTAGGGACTGTAGACCAGTTGTGCAAATGGCTGTGAGATCTCACCGGAAGGATACATTACCAGGCTTTTTAACATCGTTCCTGGTACGGGGTTATATCCGTCAAACCATGAAAATCCCATTTTCATAGCCTTAAAATGCATATCTGCGCGTAAAGCATATGTAAACCTTGTCCTGTCCGTTCTGAGTCCGGAAAACGTTTCCAGGCTAACATACGAAGGCAACTGTATAAGGTCCGTAAGTAATACTGATGGCCTGTAATATGGTGTCGCAACCGCTTCAAGGCTTATTAACTGAACAGGAGAATAACTGAACCTGGCGGACAGGTTACCAAGGTTGATGTCCTCTCTATCAGAAGAGCGTGCTATATAATTACATGGAGATAGCATTGCTTCCGGGTTTATTATATCAGTAAGACCCCATTTTATTATTTGCTGGCCAAGTGTTGCAGTCCATTTCTTACCTGATATAAGTGCCCGGGCTTCACGTATTTCAAACCTGCTGACAGGTTCCATAAATTCATATCCAAACCTGTATCTGAAGTCGGAAAAAAAATTAAAGCGGGAGCCGAATCCTTTATCAAACATAATACCAACATCCATGTACCCGCTTGACACTTTTGGTTCACGTCCGGATCCATCTGTCCACCCATAGAATCCTGCCCTTGAGAATCCTTTTATAACATGCATATACCCCTTTTCAGAAATATCAGCGGAGTCAGTCTGGGAAAATACAGGGTATGATATGATTAAAAAGATGTATGCCAGTAATATACGGGAGTTTTTCATATGGGAGTAAGTCTGATTTCAATTGTCATCCGGAACCATCACGCTTTTTGCTTTTTTGAATTAATCAAACAAGCCGGTCCTATAACAAATGAACCAATTATTACCACACATGTCGTCTTATCCGCCTGATTCGTACTACAAAACTGTAAAGAACCGGTCCGCGCCGCCCGGTCAGTACCCGGGATCTCGAATTACTCGATGAGTTAATAATGGCGATGACCCCTTATTTTGTAATTCCCGCTATCTTTTCCCTGTACTCACTGGGGGTCATACCGGTCTGGCTTTTAAAAATAGAATTGAAGGTAGTCTTGGAATTGAAACCTGAGTCGAAGGCTATTGCCAGGATCGTATAATTATTGTTGGCCGGATCACCAAACCTTGCAATGACCTCCTTTACCCTGTATTCATTTATAAAGGTGAAGAAGTTCTTGCCATGATTCTCATTAAGGATCTGGGTGATATAGTGTTTCGGAATACCGGTCAGAGATGAAAGGTCATGTATGCTAAGATCCCTGTTGAGATAGGGTTTCTCCCTGTCCATAAACAATAAAAGGTCTTTCAGATACTTTTCTGCCTGGATCTCTTTCAGTCCGCTCTTAATGTATCTTTCAGATTCCACGGTTTCCCCTGTTTCAAGATTAACTCCCTGTCCGTAAATAGCTGGTTGCCTGAGGCCATAAAAACTGTAGATAAATGAGAACAGCGCTATAAAACCAAAAATTACAAAATAGGGGTCAAAAGGGATAAAATCGCCTATAAGATTCAGACCACCCAGTATAAACAGTACAAAAAAGGCCACATAATACCATATTGTTATTATTTTAAGCCAGTTGAGGGTGATTAGATAGGATGTATATGAGATAGTGTTCTTAAGCTTCTTCTGGTGTTTTTTTATTTCCAGGAAGGCCAGGATACTGTACACAGTAACAGATAGGAAAAAGCAGGTACTGTATGTAATTCTCAATGATATAAACCTGTCGGGCGTGAAAAAATTTCTGAGATCCTTAAGCAGCGGGATAGATCTGAAAATAACAGATACAGCAAAGAATACAACAAAAGGGATAAAGTGTATCAGTGCAAGCCAGTTGAATTTTCTTTCAGGATCTGTCATGAACCTGACATATAAATATAAAAGGGGACCATACGTAAATGCTACAAAAGGGAATGCATACATTTCAATCCCTTTTGAATTCAGGAGAGCAAAAACCAGCTCAAAACAGATCATGAACAGCCACGCTGCCATCAGCTTATCAGCTGTTGATGAAGGTTTTCGGGTTGAAACCAGGAGTCCGGCAAAAAAGGATTGGGATATACCTATGTAAAGAACCGGTTCAATATTTACCATATGAATATGATATTTATTACTCAAATATAGTGAAATGCAGGTAATAAATAGGTATTTTTGAAGCCGTGCTGATCAGAGCATATTGAAAAAAATCTGTTTAAATAATATTCACTTTCAATTTACAGAATGATATGAGCATACTTCTAAACAAGAATTCCAGGGTAATAGTACAGGGCTTTACCGGGACAGAGGGCACATTTCATGCAACCCAGATGATAGAATACGGAACCAACGTGGTTGGTGGTGTCACTCCCGGCAAAGGCGGACAAAAACACCTGGATCTTCCGGTTTTTAATACTGTAAAAGAAGCTGTTGATGCAACTGGAGCTGATGTGACAGTTATTTTTGTTCCACCGGCATTTGCGGCCGATGGTATACTTGAAGCTGCCGATGCAGGTATCCCGCTGATTGTTACAATAACCGAAGGCATACCTGTTGGCGATATGGTAAAAGTCAAAGATCATCTTAAGAAATGCGACAGCAGGCTCATCGGACCTAATTGCCCGGGTATTATCACACCCGGTGAGGCAAAAGTTGGAATTATGCCCGGCTTCATTCATAAAAAAGGAACCGTAGGGATAATATCCCGCTCAGGTACTCTGACATATGAAGCCGTTGACCAGGTTACGAAGATGGGACTCGGACAATCGACATGCATCGGGATAGGCGGAGATCCGGTGGTTGGTACTACCACTCTCGATGCTGTGCAATTG
>CAYYIW010000020.1:0-33575 GCA_964472085.1 uncultured Rikenellaceae bacterium
GCTTTCTCAATAAAGGTCTTAAATTCATGTTCCCAGGCAAATGATTTTGGGTCACAATAGGTCCTTGATATGATTGGAATGAAAACCAGGCACTTAAGCTTGTCTCGCAGGGATTCATCCACGTCATGAGTCTCAAGTATACCATCATGAGGATTTACATCAAAGTAGACACTGATCTCTTCCTTGAAAGTTGATTCAAGTTCTCCTTTAAGGTCCTCAACAAACCTGGTCACCCATCCATCATGCTTATTATCTTTCTGACGGTAGGAAATAAAAATGTCATAACTATATTCCGGTAGTAAGCTTGCCATGCCAACATTTCATTAACATAAATTTAGGAAAGTGATGCGGGCAAATCAAGTAAAGCGGACAATTTCATACGGCTCATACCCACAGATGTCAGAATCAGAAGCCTGACGATGGAAATAAATTCAATTTACCTCCCCTTCTTCTCCGTTTCTGATACGCACCGCTTTTTCAATATCCGAGACGAAGACCCAACCATCACCACTTCTTCCGGTATGTCCATACTTTTTGATGACAGAAACCAATTCGTCTGCCTTCTCTTTTTTGCAGATTAGCTCAATTTTCACCACTGATGAATATTTCTGAACGTAGTCAATGGAGTAGCTAAAGAATTCGTCATCAGCCCACTGAGCAAGAGCGGCGGCATCCAGTATGGTCATCCCGGTGATGCCTGCCTCCTCCAATTTCCGGATCACAATCTCCGCTTTTTCCTTACGTATATAAGCTTTAATTTCTTTCATATCAAACCTCCTTGTGTACATCGGTTATCATATGGTGTTTTTTCATTTCCCGCTTTTTCACTATATAGAAAATTGCAGGATAAAATGCCAGCTGGATGAACAGTGCTGTGATAATTCCTCCAAACATCGGAGCTACGATACGCTTCATCACGTCAGAGCCCACACCATGTCCTATTAATATCGGGAGCAAACCAATCAAAAGAACGGCAACTGTCATAACCACAGGCCGGATTCTTCTGACAGCACCCTGGAAGATGGCTTCCTTCAATTTTTCCAGAGAGGTCATTAAACCCTTCTCTCTCATATTTTCATAGGCAACTTCCAGGTAGAGCAGCATTACAACGCCCATCTCCGCACTCACGCCCAGCAAAGCAATAATTCCAACCCATACGGCAACGCTCATATGGAATCCTGCAAGATAGAGATACCAGACGGCTCCCACCATGGAGAAAGGCAATGCCAGCAGTATAATACCTGTTTTTGTGAACGATTTCGTATTGAAAAACAGCAACAGAACCACCAGCAGCAGTGTTAATGGAATAACCAGCGACAAAGTTTTTGCTGCACGTTCCATATATTCGTACTGACCGCTCCAGGTCAGGGAATATCCCTGAGGAAGATGGATTTTCTCGTTCACCACTTTTTTGGCTTCTGTAACATAAGAACCAATATCCGTGGTATTCAAGTCAACATAGACCAATGATTCGGGACGCGCGTTTTCAGATTTGATGACCGGAGGCCCTTTTTTTACATCAATAGTACCCAGTTGACCCAATGGAATATGCCCGCCTCCAGGCAAGGGTACCAAAACCCTTTTCAAAGCTTCCAGATTATTCCTGTAATCGCGTTGATACCGCAGATTGACAGGATATCGTTGCAGGCCTTCAATGGTTTTGGTGATATTCATCCCGCCAATAGCAGACTGGAAGATGTCTTCCACGTTACCCACCAAAAGTCCGTAGCGGGCTATGGCGTCGCGGTCAATATCAAAGTCAATGTAATTGCCGCCTTCGGAGCGTTCTGCAAATACAGAACGGGTTCCCGGCACTTTTCGTAAAACCCCTTCAATTTTTTCACCCAAAGACTGAAGCACTTTCAAATCGGAACCGGTAATTTTTATTCCCACCGGAGTTTTAATACCCGTTGAAAGCATGTCAATCCGGGTTTTGATCGGCATGGTCCAGGCGTTCGTGAGCCCGGGTATCTTGATAGCCTGGTCGAGTTTATTCACCAGTTGTTTCGGTGTCATCCCTTTCGGCCATTCGCTTTGCGGTTTCAACTGAATGGTAGTCTCGATCATGGAAAGCGGTGCCGGGTCAGTCGCCGTTGAAGCACGGCCTACTTTCCCCATCACAGATTCCACTTCCGGGAATGATTTGATGATCTTATCTGTTTGCTGCAATAGCTGGCGGGCCTTGGTGATTGAAATCCCTGGTAAGGTTGTTGGCATATAAACCAGATCTCCTTCATACAATGGTGGCATAAATTCAGAACCCAGCTTGCTGTATGGGAACCAACTTGCGAAAACCACAATAGCAGAAATAATCAGAACCCACCATCTTTTCCTAATCACAAAACCCACAACGGGTTCATAGGCTCTCATCAGTGACCTGGTGATCGGGTTGTCCTCTTCTTTTTTCATCTTTCCACGGATAAAATATCCCATCAGCACCGGAACAATGGTGATAGAAAGAATGGCACCGACTGCCATGGAATAGGATTTGGTAAACGCCAGCGGTTTAAACATCCGGCCTTCCTGGGCTCCCAGTGCAAATACAGGCAGGAATGAGACCACAATTACCAGCAGTGAGAAGAATATTGACGGGCCGACTTCTTTAGATGCATCCAAAATTACAGCCCAGTGCGGTTTTTGCCGATCAGGCGGCAACAGTTGATTATGAAGGACGTGCGACTGGGCATTTTCCACCATGATGATCGCAGCGTCTACCATTGCTCCAATGGCAATGGCAATGCCGCCCAACGACATGATATTTGCGTTGATCCCCTGAAGGTGCATGATCAATAACGCGCCTAAAACTGCTGTCGGTAAGGTAAATACGGCCACAAACGAGCTTCTGAAGTGTAACAGGAAGATGAAGATCACCAGCGAAACCACCAATATTTCCTCCAACAGCTTATCCTGCAGGTTTTTGATGGCTTTATTGATAAGTCCCGAACGGTCGTAAGCTGTGATAATCTCGACGCCGGGAGGTAATGATTTTTTTAGTCCGGCGATTTTATCCTTGACCTGATCTATCACTTTCAGGCCGTTGGCGCCGTAGCGCTGAACCACAATTCCACCCACAACTTCTCCTTTGCCATTCCAGTCAGACAGACCGCGTCTAAGCTCCGGGCCAACAACTACATTGGCCACATCTTTCAGGTAAATGGGTGTACCAGTCTCTTTGTTAAACCCGACTGTCACCATTTGGAGATCCTTTTTGCCTTTGATGTAGCCGAGGCCGCGGACCATAAATTCCATCTCTCCCATCTCAAGCAGCCTTCCACCCACGTCATTGTTACTTTTCTTAACGGCCATCTTAATTTTATCCAGTGAGAGACCGTAGGATGCCAGTTTAATGGGATCCACTTCTATCTGATATTGCTTGACAAATCCGCCGATACTGGCTACTTCAGAAACTCCAGGGACCGTCATCAGCTCATATTTCATAAACCAGTCCTGGATGGTACGCAGTTGTTGCAGGTCTTCGGTCTTCGATTTCAATACGTATTCATAAACCCAGCCCAACCCGGTGGCATCTGGCCCCAGCTCCGGCGTAACACCCTCTGGAAGTGAGCTTTGCATAGAGCTCAAATATTCCAGTACGCGGCTTCTGGCCCAATACAAATCAGTACCATCTTTAAATATGATATACACCATCGAAAATCCAAAAAAGGAATAGCCTCTTACATCCACTGATCCGGGGACTGAAAGCATTTTGGTTGTCAAGGGGTAGGTAACCTGATCTTCTACAATTTTCGGACCCTGTCCGGGATAATTGGTCATGACGATAACCTGAACATCACTAAGATCAGGAATTGCATCTACTGCTGTATTTTTGATGGCCCAGATCCCGGCTGCCATCAGCATCACAGTGAAAATGATAACCAGCGTTTTATTGTTGATCGACCATCCAATGACCCTGGCTATCAGACCGTCTTTTTTTGTTTCATTAAGATTCATAATCTTTATTTCCTTATTTCACAAATATGCTTGTTTTCAAGCGTTTCCGGTAAATCAGCCGCAAGGCATCATTTATATTCAAAACCATGTGCTTTCAGGTTGTCTTTAACCTGTTGAATGGTCATCTCACGCAGTTTCATTCCGCAAATAGGACAGGTTCCCGGCTTATCCGAAATTACATTCCAGTCCATCACATCTTCGTAAAGTTTTCCATCATGATTCTTATCAATGGAATCGACGTTAATCACACCTTTCCTGATGATTGATGTATCTTCTGCCCCGGAAGTGTTTTTCATAGAATTATTATCCATCTTCATATCTTTCATATTCCCCTCGCCGGCAGTGCTGTCCTTTTTGGCAGCAGAGAACATGTCCAGAGAAGCATTCAGGTTGGATTCGGAGTCAATCAAAAACTCAGCGGATGTAACGATTGTTGTGTTGGCAGGCAATCCACTTAAAATCTGATAGTATCCGTTGGAATAATTTCCCAGCTCCACGTGAGCAGGTTTGAATTTTCCGTTGCCGAGAGCAATAATCACAGTATTCTCCTGACCACTTTGAAGAATGGCCTGTTCCGGAACCATGGGATATTCCCCAAGATCCTTTCCTTTAATAACCACGTTGGCAAACATGCCGGGTTTCAGCACATTATTCCTGTTATTTAAATCAATCCTGACTTTGATAGTTCGTGTCTTGGTATCCAGTACCGGATAAATGAAAGAAATCTTTCCTTTATAAGTCACTCCTGGCAGGAAATTAATAGTGATCGTAACAGGCTGTCCCAAAGCGATTTTGTTGAGTTCGTATTCATACACATCGGCCACCACCCAAACCGAATTCAAATTGGCAATCTTCATCAGCGGCATTCCGCGCATAATTTTAGCTCCTTCATCAATTCCTTTAGACATTACCGTACCGTCAAAAGGCGCTGTGAGTGTGATATATTTACTGATATTCTGGGTATTCTTAAGCTCCTGGATATCTTCTTTTGAAACATCCAGTAATTCCAGTTTTCTAACGGCGTTTTTGAGCAAATCAGATGGAGAATTACTTCCAATCATGGCTTTGTCATAAGCCAGAGCGGTCAGATACTCCTGTTCGGCAGCTACCAATTCCGGGGAATAGATCCGGAGTAGTTTCTGTCCTTTTTCAACTTTCTGGCCTGTATAATTCACATAAAGTCTGTCAATCCAGCCGCTTGTTTTAGTTGTTACTGTATATTCCTTTTGTTCGTCAGGCTGGATGATGCCGTTGGTTGTTACATCAGCATGCATGTGGCCCGTTTTTACAACAGCTGTTTTCACATTCATATCCTGTACCACAGTCGGATCGATGGAAACCAGACCATTTTGACCGGCCTGATCGGCATATACCGGAACCAGGTCCATGCCCATGGCAGATTTTCCGGGATGATTATAAATTTCATTCGGGTTCATCGGCGCACGCCAGTAAAGGATTTTCCCTTTTCCCCCGGCTTCCGTTTTGCCCTGACTCTGCTGACTGTCAGCCGTAGTTACTGCTGTCCTTTGCGACAACAAATAATATCCTGCAACGCCCAAAGCAGCGCCAAAAATAATTAACAGGATATAGATGAAGATTTTCTTTTTCATTTGTTTCTATTTTATAATTCATTAATTCAGCAGGGTTCCCGATAAGAACTCCAGTTTTGACAGGTTTTTACTGTAAGAAGTTCTGATTTTGGCCAGCTCTGTTTTAACTTTCAGAATCTGGTCTTCTGCTCTCATCACATTAACAAAATCAATTTTGTTAACCTGGTAATCGGATAGCGCTGACTGATATGACTTGACAGCCTGAGGAAGCATGGTTGTTTCAAGCAGAATTTCCCTTTTTTTCAGGGAGTTCATCCGAGCAACGATGGATCCGAAATTTTGCTGTAATACCTGCAGCGAATAGTTATATTGCTGTTCAAATGCATCCTGCTGGTAACGGGCGCTGTTGACTTTTGCTGTCTTATTTCCGCCGTAATTTACAGGAATAGTAATGCCAACCATAACACCCAGCAAATCTGAGTAATTCGCGTTATTAACCCGGTTAAAGCCTCGCTGTGTGTACTGAACGCCTAATTTAAAAGAAGGATAAAAAGCATATCTGGCTTCTTTTTGCATCAGTCCTGCTTTAATTTCATTGAACCTGATTTCTTTCAAAACCGGCCTGTTTTTCTCTGCCAGAGTTAATAGCGTATCGGTTTTTAAACTCTCATGAGTGATGGGAACAATCTTTTCTGTTGGAATATAAACAGAGTCGTTGCGTAACAATAACCCGTTAAGTTTGGCCTGTAACGTCGATTCATCACCATTTAAAGTCTCAATCTTGTCCTGTAACCGGGTTTTTTGCACTTCCACCTCAATAACATTCTGCAAGCTTGCTGTTCCCACTTCAAATTTCCGTTTGGCAACCAGAGAAATCTGTTGCAGCAAGTCCAGACTTTCCTTTGTCAATGTTACATCTTCTCTTGTTTCCTGAAGACTGTAATAGAGCCCGGAAACCTGCTCCTGGATCTGATTAATCTTATCTGCAATTTGCTGACGGATAATGAGTGTGTCTACGGATTTTACGGCCGCTTTGGCTTTCAGACTTCCAGGAAAAGGAAACGCCTGCGTTAAACCAAGAACCTTGCCGGTCATGGCTTCCTGATTCATTGAAAAAGTATTTGTTGGAACATTCATTAATCCCAGGCTTGCTACCGGGTCAGGAAGGTGTGTCCCTACCTGGATATTCTCCCTGGCAGCATTGAATCTGGCCTGCAACATGGATATTTCGGGATTTACTTTTTCGGCTTGTTCAATCAGACCGTGTAAAGAATTATCCTGGTTCTGCGCTAACAGCGGCATACTTATAGCGAGAATCAGTATAAGTCCTGTTAATTTATTTTTCCCCATTTATAAATGATTTAATGTGCCTTTCAAAAGTATTCTGACAGAGAAAAATGCTGTCATATACCCGACACTTGTTTATTATTAAGTATGTCATCAAAAATAGAATACGCTACCCAGCAGGGTGTTACATAATTTTTAAAAAAGATTGTATAATTTCTTCGTTGTCCGTTAAAATTAATGTTGCATGCCGTCCTGACAGTATTCGCAATTTCCACATGCACTTTAAGTTTCGGTTTTTGTGTCGTACTGAATCGGATTGAATAAGATCTGTCTTGATTGACAGTGTGTTAAAACCAGATTTCAGAATTTATTTGACGCTGAAACAGATAATCCGGGCAGATAAGTTCGCATACTTTTCAGTCAGAAATTAAACGGAGTGTTGTTAATCAAATTCGGAAGACACAAATGTTGGGCAAACTTACGTTGCCGGCTTTTAGAATCCCCGGCGGGAGCACAGTTGTGTGTAATGAATTTAAAATGGTATAAGAATAATTCGTCAGACTTTCAGGAACTGCCAGGACCTGAAGTAGCTGATGTCCAAAATATTTAAAATTGAAGAATGAAGGAGAATAATTATGGTCAACTATCAATCTGGAAATATTTGTTGAGCAACAGTCTGAATCAAAATGAAATCCGTTTGCCTGATAACTATCAGCAAGGTCCGTTTCCATTCCACAACTTGCTACTTTACCAGAGAATGAAATTTTAGATGCTGACAATTTATGATGGCAAAAATGAGTTGAAAAGGAAAGATTCATTCCAGAAAGCAAAATCAATAAAGCAAATGATATAGATAAAATATTCTTCATTTTCACAAATCAACACTGGAAACGATAATTTTGTTCGTTATAGTATATATGAAATTTTCAAAAATGCCCTGCCTTTTATAATATTTGCAGATAAATGTCCTTTAATCTGCCTTGAGCTGACAAGTGAGGTTTATTACCAATTCTTAAAGAACAACAGTATCCCCTATTCATATTCTGCAGGTTTGTCTGTTTATTTTACGCAGAAGATTCAACTTGTTATAATCAGTAGCACTACACCACCTTTCGAAGGTAACAGCCGGATTGATATCCTTAAAATTCTGTAACGGTTTCTTAAAATTATATAATGCATACCGAGCTGTATCATAGTAACTTTGATAAAAATTCAGGACTATGAAACTATTAAAAGTCTATATCAGGGAACATGGAAGGACAGGTTACAGGGGAGACGGTATAATAGTAGTCTCACCTGTCGATACGGTATATAAGGTCAGAACTGATGAGGAAGGAATTTTGGTCATTTAAAAAATGGATGCTTTATGATTTTTTTTAAACCATCTGATTCCTGGAGAAAAATGTATCCTGCCAGTGGCTGATATGATTTGCCATTTCAAACAAGAATATAGATTGTTTGTTAAACGATAAACAACTTCCATTATATACATCACAGGAAAAAATAATAATATTAAATATTAATGTTTTATTGAAATGAAAAGCGAAGGCTATTATTGTCCGATGAAATGTGAAGGTGAGAAGGTCTATGATGAACCCGGGCGCTGCCCGGTATGCAATATGTACCTTATTACCGTCAACTCAGCCGGTGACGGTGATATGAAAAACCATAGTCATTCAGGTATGAAAAATATGCATGAACATGAAGAAGTCCATGTTCATGAACATAATCATGAACATCCCTCCGGCGAGAGGTATTATTGCCCCATGCGTTGCGAGGGTGATAAGACCTATGACAAACCAGGAGATTGCCCTGTATGTGGCATGCACCTGCAAAAGGAGGTCAGTGCCGGAGCAAAAAACAAGGTCATATACACCTGTCCCATGCATCCCGAAGTAAAACAGGATACCCCGGGAACATGCCCGAAATGCGGTATGAACCTTGTTCCTGAGAAGGGAGAGGAGACCAGTGAAGAAGACAAAGCATACAGGAAAATGCTTAAGAAATTCATTGTAGCGGTCATATTAAGCTTTCCTGTTCTTATTATTGCAATGTCCCCGATGATCCCCTTTATTAACCTGGAGAATTTAGCATCTCTGAAAACCTGGAACTGGATAGAATTTATCCTGGCCTCGCCGGTAGTTTTTTATTCAGGCTGGGGTTTCTTTAAACGCGGCTGGAGTTCTGTACGACGTTATTCCCCTAACATGTGGACCCTGATCACCATTGGTGTCGGGGCGGCTTATATATTCAGTGTGCTGGGACTGTTCATTCCAGGATCATTCCCGGCCCAGTTCAAGGATGCCCAGGGAAATGTCCATCTCTATTTTGAAGCCTCGGCAGTAATACTCTCCCTTGTTTTAATGGGACAGGTACTGGAACTAAGGGCACACAGCAAGACCAATTCAGCTATCAAGGCACTTCTTGGGCTTGTACCACCTGTTGCCAGGATTGTAAGCAACGGGCAGGAAAAAGAGATACCCCTGGAGGAAGTACAAGCCGGAGATATTCTCAGGATAAAACCCGGAGAAAAAATACCCGTAGACGGGGTAATAACAAATAATACAGCAGTTATTGATGAAAGTATGATAACCGGTGAACCAATACCGGTTGATAAATCCGGTGGGGATAAGGTGACAGGTGGTACAATAAACGGCAAGACTGTTTTTGATATGAAGGCAGAGAAAGTGGGTAAGGACACTCTCCTCTCGCAGATAATAGAAATGGTCAACGAGGCAGGTCGTTCAAGGGCACCTATCCAGCGACTTGCTGATACTGTAGCGAAATATTTTGTCCAGATCGTTGTCAGTATTGCCCTGGTAACATTTGCCATCTGGGCCATATGGGGGCCGCATCCGGCACTGGTCTACGGATTTGTGAATGCAGTATCGGTACTGATTATTGCGTGTCCCTGCGCCCTGGGACTTGCTACTCCAATGTCGATAATGGTCGGAACGGGTCGTGGAGCCCAGTCAGGAGTGCTTGTGAAGGATGCCCGTGCTATAGAGGAATTGAATAAAGTCAATACTCTTATCATAGATAAGACCGGAACAATTACTGAAGGTAAACCAGGACTTAAAGCATACAAATCGTTCAAGTCCATGGGAGACGATGAGGTTCTTCGCCTGTCAGCCTCCATTGATATAAACAGCGAACACCCGATTGCAGAAGCAATAGTAAAAGGGGCACGAGAGAAGAACATTGAATTACTTGAACTTGAAAATTTTGAAGCCATCCCGGGCAAAGGAGTTAAAGCTTCTTACAGAGGCAGGAAAATAGGACTGGGCAATCACAGGTTGCTTGAAGAGTTTAATACTTCAGTAAATGAGGATGAAAAGAAGACCGTTGAGGAATGGCAGTTATCCGGACAAACAGTAATGTACCTGGTTGCCGGTGATGAAGTTGAAGGAATTGTAAGTGTTTCGGATAAGATTAAAAACACTTCAGATGAAGCGATAAGATCACTTCAGAAAATGGGCGTGAAAGTTTACATGCTTACGGGTGATAATGAATACACAGCCAAAACAGTCGCTGAAGAGCTGCACCTTGATGGTTACCAGTCAGATTGCCTTCCCGATGATAAATACAAAAAAGTAAAGGAATTCCAGGACCAGGGTTTAACAGTTGCAATGGCAGGTGACGGTATTAATGATGCGCCGGCACTGGCCCTGGCAAATATCGGAATTGCAATGGGTACAGGTACTGATATTGCAATGCAAAGCGCTGAGATCACACTGGTCAAAGGTGACCTCAAGGGAATAGTAAGGGCAAAGGACCTGAGTGCCAAAGTCATGAAGAACATCAAACAGAACCTGTTCTTTGCCTTTGTCTATAATTCCATAGGCATCCCTGTGGCAGCAGGAATCCTGTACCCTGTATTCGGTTTATTGCTTAGCCCGGTGATAGCTGCAGCTGCCATGAGCTTCAGCTCTGTCTCGGTTATCTCGAATGCTTTACGTCTGAGAAAGAAATAAAACAGTTACAAATCACTTAGCATTCTTAAAAGCTTTCTTTCCTGCAAAAACGGATGAATCGCCAAGAATATATTCAATTCTCATAAGCTGATTGAATTTTTCAATTCTTTCACCCCTGCATCCGCTTCCGGTTTTCAGGTGACCTGCATTCACTCCCACCGTAAGATCGGAAATGAAGCTGTCTACTGTTTCTCCGCTCCTGTGTGAGACAAAACAGTTATACGAGTTCCTGTATGCCATCTCGATAGTCTCAAGAGTCTCTGTAACCGTTCCAATCTGATTGAGTTTTATAAGTATTGAGTTTGCAACTCCCTTGCTTATCCCTTCGCTGAGAATAGCCTTATTGGTACAGAAAAGGTCATCACCCACTATCTCGATCTTCTTACCAAGCAATTTGGTCATATTCTGCCAGCCTGTCCAGTCATTTTCAGCCAGTCCGTCTTCAATAAGGACAATCGGGTACTGGTTGACCCAGCTCTCCCAGAGTTTTACCATATCATCACTGGATACTAACTTCCCGGTGCTCTTGAACATTTTATATTTTCCATCCTCCCATAGCTCGCTTGCAGCCGGATCGAGACAAATACTGACTTCATCCCCGGCCTTATATCCTGCTTTGCCAATAGCTTCGAGAATAACCTCCACAGCTTCTTCATTCGATTTCAGGTCCGGAGCAAAACCTCCTTCATCGCCAACACCGGTGCTGTAACCCTTGGCTTTGAGAACAGCCTTAAGTGTATGAAAGACTTCTTCTCCCATTCTTATTGCTTCCCTGAATGAGGGAGCACCATGAGGGGCTACCATGAATTCCTGGAAATCAACATTATTATCAGCATGTTTCCCGCCATTTATGATGTTCATACATGGTACAGGCAACAGGTATGCATTGCTTCCACCGAGATACTGGTACAGCGGTATACCGGCACTCATAGCTTCAGCACGGGCAAAAGCCATTGACACCCCCAGTATAGCATTGGCACCAAGTTTTGACTTATTAGGTGTTCCGTCAAGTTCTATCATTTTGTAATCGAGTTCCCGCTGACTTACAAAATATTTGCCGGTGATCTCTTTGGCTATAACTTCATTTACGTTCTCAACAGCCTTAAGGACACCTTTTCCAAGATATCTTTTCTTGTCCCCGTCGCGTAATTCAGTTGCTTCACGTTCGCCTGTTGAGGCTCCACTTGGAACAGCAGCCCTTGCTTCAGTCCCGTCATCAAGAATAAGGTTGACTTCAACCGTGGGATTACCGCGGGAGTCAAGGATTTCCAGTGCATTTACATTAAGAATTTCCATAGTATTGTATATTTATGTAAAAAATTTGGTCCGCAATGGAGTATCTCCGCCCTGATAACATACCAGGCATAAACGATAATGATCCTGGTATCGCAGGACATTTTTCTGAAAGAACAAAGTCAGGTGATGAGGGAAAAAGAGATACTGCGGGTTTTGAAATGTCAGTCATAAAAACTTCCAGTATTTTGTTGCAGGAGTTATCAGCCTTAGCGCTTAAGGGCGAACTCCATCGCCGCCATACAAAATTAATAATTTTTCCTGAAAGCCTTGATAAAAACCTTATTTAGTATCAATATGCAAATACATCCTCCAGTATAACTTCGCTTTCCTGTTAAAATGCTCTTCGATCTCTGTCCAGTGCTTGCGCATAAAATTATAGGGTTTTAGCCAGTCCTTGTTTTCTATTTCCTCATCAGTCGGCGAATTACTCACTGGTAACTTATATATTGATGCATAGTATTTATAAGCCATCAGGAAAGCATTGTTTTTGACAATCTGGTAATTACTGACATTCTTCTGGTAATGCGTCCTGTAGAATTTTTTCTGACCGGAGGTAAGAATCAGGATGGCAGCAAAGGCAGCCAGGAGATAAGCCGGTATGATTATCAGGTTCCACCACCCCAGGAAGAAAAAGCCTGCAGCAAAAACTATCATTACCATCAGTGGTTCAAATTTCATAAAGGTAAGCATAGGAAAACTGAGAGGTCTTAAGATAAAGGTACCTATCCGGAGATTTATCATGATCTGGCCACAGAAATAAAGACTTGCCGGAACAATGAACTTAGTCTTCATCTCAACCGGCAGGAATATCATAATCAGATAAGAAATGGTAAAAAGAAAACTGGGGAACTGTATTATACTATCGGTCTGTGTCAGGAAATCCACGGGATTCACCCTTTTCGTAAGCCTGTGAAATAAAAGCCATTCAACTGTTCCGTTAATATCTATTATCTGTCCTTTGGTAGTTATCATTACTCCCCTGTTAATTTGAAGACAAATATAGGGTATTATTTAATTCTTCTGTTAAGCATAATTTTATGGCCATACTACCACAGAATACTGCCTTCATGCAGAATGAAGGCAGTTCCTATAGCACAATATCTGTCTCAGGCTGTTATATAACATGCCTTTTCAAAAAACCTTACCGTATATCACATCTTCAAAGAAAGCCTTCATTTCCGCGGCATAATAAACACCGTACTTATAGAAGGTAGCTTTTGTCCTGGGATCCGGCTTCCAGTCGAAAAAAGCGTGACTGGCACCTCCAACCTGAACATATTCAACCCGCTGGCCTTTTTTTACAAGTGCATCAACATACTCCTTAACATCAGCGTCCTTAATGAGAGGATCGTTGGTTCCACGTAAAAGGTACTGTGGGACAGCCCTGTCTTTAGCCTCGGGAATATTATTTATCGGAGCTATGCCTTCTTTCCATTCCGGTGTTGCATTCGGATCATCAGAATAAAGATTCAGCAGCCTGGCACTGAAAACACCATAACTGGGAGCGGCTGCTTTTATTGAAGTCATCAGTTCAGTCCTTATCTGTTCTATAGTTTTGTTTTTTGGCATATAGGAAGGTTTGAACTCGAAGACTCCCGGAGTCTTTCCGAATCCACCCAGGCCTATCTTATCTGTCAGCAGCGAACATGCTGCTGAAAGGTGTCCGCCTGCGCTATCGCCTGTCAGACCTATCTTATCAGGATCACCTCCATACTCAGCCGCATGTTCCCTGATATGAACAATAGCACCGAACACGTCCTCTATAAGGTCAGCCATCGTGTTACTGACCTTATCACCATCAGCTTTTCCTGCCCACCTGTAATCAATGCTGAATACAACAAACTTTGCGCCTTTGGTCAGTTCACGGGCCAGCCCTCTCATAATATTTTCATCGTTTGTCACCCATCCTCCACCATGTATTATAATAATACAGGGAAGGTTCTTTGCCCCTTTGGGTGAATAGACATCATACTTCAGTGTCTTTACACCAGGCCTGGCATATACAATATCCTGTGTAACATTGATATAATCCACGGCAGATTTTTCAATAAACGATACACCTATATGCATATCCCTGTTCACTGTTACCTTAAAAGGTGAAGCCATAGACTCATGGTACATCTGCCCCCACATACCCGGTACTGAATAGTAGCCGGCATCAAGAACATAACCATTATCAGGCTTCGCTGTAACCGTTACCACTGTCCCTTCAGGATACTTGCCATCGGCAGGCAAGGCCGGATCGAGAGTATAAGTGCCGTTTTCAGGTTTGTCCAAAATCACGGAAAATGACTGTGCATTTGTATTACCCTGCAGGAAAAGCAGGATCGCTGAACTCATAATAATTAATTTATAGAACCTCTTTTTCATGTGTAAATAATTTTAAATATTTAGATATTTCATATTATCAATAAGACGGATCACAAGTAACATCCCTCATTCTTCATCAGCGTTTTATTCAGCTTTCCGAATGGAAATATCAGTCCTGTAATATAATAAAAACGCTGGGTCTTTATAATAGTTTTATAGAAAAATCTCCGGGTTTTTATCAGTGAAAGTGACCAGGCACAGAATAATACAGGTATCAGGAATTATAAATAACAGATTAAGAAAAACAAATATGCGGAGGCAGGAATAGGGATGAAAATTTGAGAAAATAAATACATATTCATTCCCGGTATTCATTAGAAATAATTTGTATTTTTGTTTCGGAAAATTACGAAATGATTTTCAAATGGCTGAAAAAGAAAATCCATATACTGAGAAGCAGGAGAGAATAGCACGGTTCGGAAAAGCGCTGTCCAGCCCGGTGCGTGTCTTTATACTTGACTACCTGGCCAACAACTTAAACAGGTGCTGTTACAGCGGCGACATGGCCGACCTGTTGCCAATTGCCCGTTCTACATTGTCCGAGCACCTGAAAGAACTGAAAGAAGCAGGACTGATACAGGGTGAAATAAACCCGCCATATATAAAATATTGTATTAACCAGGAAAACTGGGAGGAGGCAAAACTAATACTCGCAGAATTCTTCAAAAAGTAAAAAAATTTAAATTATCATTTCGGAAAATTCCGAAATAAAAATTATTGAAAATGGAAATAAAGATACTGGGCACGGGATGTCCAAAATGCAGATCGCTCGAGAAGCTTACAAGAGATGTAGTGGAAAAGGAAGGCCTGGATGCCGAGGTAATAAAGGTTGAAGACATACAGGAAATAATGAAGTACCATGTAATGGTCACTCCTGCACTTGTGGTAAACGAAAATGTTGAAATGAAAGGCCGTGTACCATCTGTTGCCGAACTGAAACAGGTTCTGTCAAAATATAATACAACGGTATAGGTTTGCCTTTTTATGGATCACTCTTTCAGCATTCACAAAAGGTTGGTTGTTCCGGCATTACTTCTGCCGGTATGGTTTGTTGTTTACCATTTCCTGCAGCCTGCCACTGACTGGTTTATCGATAAATTGTTAGTCCTGCCGGCCGGTTCCCATTTTACCGAGACCCTGAGGTTCTTCATATTCGAGTTGCCCAAGGTTTTGCTACTGCTGGTACTGATCATATTTTTTGTTGGCATAATTCGGTCGTATTTTTCACCGGAGAAGACCCGTAAAGCGCTTGAAGGGAAATCCCTGTTCGCGGGAAATATCATGGCTGCATCCCTGGGTATAGTTACCCCCTTTTGTTCATGTTCAGCCATACCTCTTTTCCTGGGTTTTGTTGAAGCGGGTATCCCTGTAGGTGTTACCTTTTCATTTCTTATTGCCTCTCCCATGATAAATGAAGTGGCTGTTGTCCTTCTCTTCGGCCTCTTCGGATGGAAGACGACGGCTATATATATAATAACCGGTCTTATTATTGCAATAGTGGCCGGATGGATTATAGGCAAACTAAAACTGGAGAAATGGGTCCAGGATTGGGTCTTCCAGGCAAGGTTCGGCAATGAGGATGCGGAAACTACGAAAGTAAGCTTTAGCGACCGACTTAATTCGGGATACAATGCTGTAAGGGAGATTGTAGGTAAGATATGGATATACGTTGCTGCCGGTATAGCCGTGGGCGCAGGAGTCCATGGTTATGTACCCCAGGATTTCATGGCATCCCTCATGGGTAAATCGGCATGGTACAGTGTTCCGATTTCTGTCATTATCGGTGTCCCGATGTATTCCAATGCTGCCGGCATTATCCCGATAGTATCGGTACTTATAGAGAAGGGTGCATCTCTTGGAACATCTCTTGCCTTTATGATGGCTGTCATTGGACTCTCCCTTCCCGAGATGATAATATTAAAGAAGGTGCTGAAGCTTCCTTTCATTATTACGTTTGCAGCAATACTGGCTTCAGGTATAGTGATGATAGGATACCTTTTCAATATAATCTTTTAAGCAAAAGTCATTATTTTTTTCTTCTCACGACAGAGATTGTCCAGGCAACCGTTACAAAAGCAGTAAGCGCCATAAAACTCAGGTGAAGCGTATGAAGTTCCGCTATGAATCCCAGCACCACAGGGCCCATCAGGAATCCTGCGTTTGCTGTTGCAGCTATAAATGATACTCCGTCGGCAGTTCTTACTCCGGGCACCCTTGATGCCAGGCGGAATACCTCAGGTACAACAACTGAAAATCCGAGGCCAACTATAAAAAAACCTGTCAGGGATATCCAGCCGGGAGAAACGACCAGTACCAGCAAAAAGCCCGCAAGGCTGAGGGCAAGAGCTCTCCTGAGAAGTGTCCAGGAACCCAGTCTTCCACTCAGGAAATCACCGCTGAACCTGCCAAAGGTCATCCCAAAAGAGAACAATGCATATCCAAAACCTATCAGGCCTGCACGTACATTTATAATCTTTTTCAGGTATAATGCGCTCCAGTCGGCCATTGCACCTTCAGACACCATTACAATAAGCCCGATGGCGGCAAATGCCAGCAACGGACTAATAGTGAACTTTTTATGCTCTTCTCTGTCATGATGTACGGTACGAATATTTATATATTCATTCTTCAGCATCAACTGAATTATAAAAAGAAGGATTACCAGTACAGTTATATGGATTAACGGCCTGTCAAACCTGGCACTGATAAAACTTCCAAGAGCAGCACCTGTCATCCCTCCAAGGCTCCAGAAACCGTGACTGCCGCTCATAATATTTACTCCTGTTTCCTGCTCTATGCCTGCGGTCAGCGAGTTAATGGATATGTCGAATGCGGATCCCATGCTGCCAAAGAAAAACAATGCTACACAGAGCATAAGATAGGATGAAACCAGGAACATACCATACAGGGATATTGCATAAAGGGAAAACGAAATAAATGCGGACCTGCCCACTCCTATCCTGTCGACATACCTGTTCATTACAGGTATTATCAGCAACGCACCCACCGAAACGAAAAACAATGCGCCACCCAGTTGGCCTTCAGATATCCCAAGCTTTTCAGCCACATGTGGTATATACACCACCCAGGTACTGAATATCAGGCTGAAACTGGAAAAGAGGAACGCAGATGCAAAATATTTCCTTTGTAAAAAGATCCTGAATGACAGCATATTATTTCATCAATGAGAAACAAAGCTAACCATTTTCAGTGTTATTTCTTATCCCAGGCTACCTACTTTCTCCTCGACAGCTTCCAGTATCTCACACGATCTTACAAGTTTCTTCATGGTAGTATGATCGTGGTATAATGGTCTGTCAACATCAAGAAATTCAACATGTTTCCTTATGGTCTCCCATGCTGTCTGAACCCCACTGCCGAATTTATATTCATCCTTCCTGAAATCGAGTGCCTGGGCTGCTGCCATAAACTCTATCCCAAGGATACCATATGCATTGTCAAGTATCTGGAAATTTTTGATAGCCGTATTCATCCCCATCGATACAAAATCCTCCTGGTCGGCGGCAGCGGGTATTGACTGTATAGATGCCGGTGCTGAAAGGATCCTCTGTTCCACGATCTGCATATCGGCTGTATACTGGCTTAGCATCAGTCCTGAAAACATACCTGCACCTTTTGTAAGGAAATCGGGTAATCCCACACTCAGGGCAGGATTGTTAAGCCTGTTCATCCTCCTCTCCGACATCACGCTTACCATAGTTATACAGGCTCCTGCCATATCCATTGGAACAGACACAGGTGTTCCCTGGAAGTTTGCCCCCGAAAGCTGCAGATTACGATCGGGGAAAAAGACCGGGTTGTCACCCACGCCGTTCAGTTCTGTTTCAACCTGCGACCGTGCGTATGCCATAGCATCGTGGGCTGCACCGATTACCTGGGGCGTTGAACGCATAGAATAGGCATCCTGTACTTTACATTTTATCCGCCCTTCTTTCAGATCACCACCGCTTACACATTTGTTAATTGAGTTTGCACTCCTGACAGCTCCCTTAAACCCGCGGACTTCGTGAAGAAGAGGAGTGTATGGCTTCATATTCGCCTTTAATGCCTCCAGCGACATGGAAGCAGCAATCTCAGCCTGTTTGAGCCAGTTATTGGCATCATAAAGGAATATTGCACTCATGGCGGTCAGGACATTTGAACCGTTGATGGTAGCCAGCCCGTCACGCGCCATAAGTCCTGGTACAGGAATACCTGCTTTATCCATTGCTTCTTTTCCGTTCATCAGTTCACCATTGTAATAAGCTTCTCCTTCACCCATCATAAGAAGTGCTATCTGCGACATAGGCGCCAGATCACCACTTGCCCCTACTGATCCTTTCTGGCATACATAAGGTGTAACCCCCCGGTTAAGCATCTCTAAAAGCGTTTCAGTGATAACCAGCCTGTTGCCAGAATTACCATGGGCATGAACATTGATGCGCCCAAGCATAGCTCCCCTTACATATTCAACAGGTGCCGGATCACCTATGCCAGCAGCATGGTTATAGACCAGATATTTCTGAAAATCCTTTATCTGGTCATCATTCAGGACAACTTCTGAGAATTCTCCAATACCTGTATTTACACCATACATTATCTCATGTGCCTCAATCTTCTTTTCAAGCATTGCCCTGCATATCCTTATTCTTTCCTTTGCCTCAGCATGCAGCGCTACCTTCTGACCATGACGTGCCACATTTACAACATTTTCTATTGTCAGATCCGATCCTGTAATTATTAATGTATCCATATGATTATATTTTTTTAATGTTTAGTAATGACAAAATGAAGGCATACCTATTTATAATGCCCCGTGACAGCTTATATATTAATATAAGGAATTAAAGCGATCCTTTCGCGAAATGATAAAGACCGGCGCGATTTACTTTTATCTTGTATTCCAGCGCAACATTTCTCATATGACAGAAATGAAATTCTGCATAAAATTAGTCAAATTTTATCGATTATGAAGAACCCCGATCCTGATTAATTGATTATTATATGCATGATACCAAACACATCATGGCGGATCCCGTACTATTTCCAGAGTTAATTCAAAATGTTTCCTCTCTTTAATTGAAATATGCAACTTTTTGAAATATCTTTACAATACCATGGCTCAACAGGCTGTTCAACCTGAAGCCAGTTTAAATATATCCGGGTGCAAAACGAATGTGTAACCTGTTTTGAAATAAAATAATATCTATGATTCTTAATCAAAAATATTTACAGCAATGAAAAATATTATAAGGGGAAAGATCCCATGCTCAATTATCCTTTTCTTCTTTATCACGGGATTCTCATACGGACAAAAACTTAATGTTAAGGATCCTGCTATCAGTTCTGTATACCTGCAAACAGCCCGTTCCGCATATGACTGTGGTGATACTGTCATGTTTGATGCATTTATCTTAAACGATCTGTCCGACTCCAACAAATCAACTTCGGATACCCTCCTGATAGTACTTGTCGACCAGGACGGACTTGAAGTGGCTTCAGAAACACTGCCGGTTAACGGGTTCAGTACTCAGGGTTCCCTGTACCTCTCGAAATATCTTAATGAAGGAAATTATGTCCTGGTTGCAGGTACTGATAAAATGAAAAACATATCGCCCGACAGGATCTTCTCAAGGATACTGGAGATACATGAACCCAGGATCGCATCTGCAGGGATTAAGATAAGCCTTGCTGATCCTGAATATAAACCCGGCGGTGATTTAAAGGCAGATATCCTTATCACCAATAAAAAAAAGGAACCTGCAGCTGTTTCCTATACCTGGTCACTGGCTGATTCAAAAGGTGTGACAGACAAAGGGAAAGGCAAATCAGACGGGAACGGACAAGCTGCAATCAACATTACCCTTCCTGGTTTTCAGGAAGGTGAGACTCTCACCCTGAATATCTCCGCTTCTGTAAAAGGGGCCGATATTAATACAGGCATAGTAATCCCGACTGAATATAACAGTGCAATACAATCAAAATACAAAGCCAGCGGCGGTTCAGCAGGGAAGAATCTTGTAATAACCCTGGCGACAGATAAGAACGAATACAGAAAGAGTGAAGAAGTAACCGGTTATATAACTGTAACTAATAAGGAGAAAGAACCTCTCTATGCAAATCTTTCTGTATCTGCCTCAGGAATCTCACCTGAATATTTCCCCCTTGATAATGATAATATTATTACCTGCTCCAACCTTAAAAGTAATGATGCCGGCCTGGATATGATATGGTGCGGGATACTCAGACAAATGAGCACCAGAAGCTTTCCCGCCTTAAGGGACCACAGTGTTAATAATGGAATGTTTATGGACCATGACCTGGCTTTGTTTTTCGGCAAAGCCCTGGCAACAATTTCACGTTTACCCGGTCATTGTTTTGTGGTTGAAAGCAGTAATGACCTGAAAAAGATACAGAGGAAACAGGCTGCAAAACAAAAAGCAAAGCCGACAGGATACTCTGCCGACAGGAATATTTTTGATATCATTAAAAGTATAAAGCCCTACCAACTGGTAAATAATGAAATCAGGTTCTCAACTGCTGGTAATTATTCGGTAAATTTCCAGAAGGGAGCAATGATTGTAATTGACGGCGTGAAAAGAGGCACTGACGCCAGCATTCTGAATAGTATCCCTATAACTGATATTGCAAAAGTTACTGCCACCACAAACCCACTTGAACTTCAAAGGTACTCGGCAACGAACAGTTCCGGTCTCGTTGAGATAACTACAAAAAAAGGAACTTCTGCTGCGAATAAATCTGCCAGGACCGGACAGGGCGAAACCAACTCTTTATTCTGGAAAGCCGGTCTGCACACGGATACTTCAGGCAAGGCACAAATTACTTACAGGAATAATGACGAATCACAGGAAGTATTCCTGTCCGTTGAAGGTATCACTTCCGACGGATTAACAGGAAGCACCACCATAAGTTATAAAGTAAGATAGTACGGATAGTGATCAGCTATCTAAAATTTATACGTAACAACCTCGTGTACAGGCAGGGCAGGCATGACTAGTTTATTAATGCAGCCAGTGCTGCTCCCACCAGGCTTGACTGTTTCACTTCTGCAAATTCGTAATAACGCTTCCTTTCCCCGCTTAAAAATTCATCAAGGTATTTTTCAAAATATTTGCGGAGGTTATGCATCTTATAAAATGTGGTGCCCTCAACCGTGATCAGTATAGGACGATCGGATGATTTGCCTTTGTTAGTCTTGAGAATTATTGCTGCCATGCTTACGGCAACAAGTTTTGCTGCCCTGTCAATAATATTCTCAATTATGGCAACACAGTTTTCCCTGTCAGCTTTTTCCGTTACACATGCATTCAATATTGTACTTCCTGAAGAAGGATTGGCCAGGTAATTATTTACTTCCTCCGAGCTAAGGCTGGTTATTGACAGAATTCCGGTTGATGGCAGCGATGAGAATACATTCTCGGTAGCAGCCGTCTTTAATGCCAGCAGACACAGGCCACCGAGGTAGCCTCCTGCTATCATCTTCTCAAACTTATGTACGCCCGGGTCTGTTGTTGAGTTATCGAATGCGCTGTCGATCTCTGTCTGGTATATTTTGCTGAAGTTACCCGATTCTATATTTATGATCTGGCTCTTTGTCTGATCAAGTTCTCCTTTTTTCACAATTTTACTGTTGCTTTCAATATAGCAGCCATTGGTTCCTGTTCCGAGAATATACCCTATAAACGAATCATATTCTTTATTGACAGATGCTGATTTTCCTGCCAGCAGGGTAGCCACGGTGTCATTGAGCAATACTATCTGTTTGTCCGGAGTCCCAAGAGTCTCAAGCAGGTTTTTCCCGATAAGCTGGCCGATCACGCCGGGAGCCTGCACCTCTTTTACGAAACGAAGGAGGATGCCGTCCTTGTTGGGAAGGATATCCGTAGGATAGGAAAAACAAAAACCTATTCTTTCAACATCTTTTGTCAGATCCTTTATGTAACCTGCCACAGTTTCGAAGAATTCGTCTTTAGAAATCTCGCCTTCAAGACCAGGCATTTTTTCATTTACAACCCTGTTTATCTCAAGCTTGTTATCTTTATTGAACATAACCCTGGCTGCCCTGAAATTTGTTCCGCCTGCATCTATTGCCACCACAGGAGTTTCTTTCAGAAAATTATTGTCAGCCTCAATATATGTTGGTATCATAGCCAGGGAACTGTTTCCTCCTTCAAGGCCTCCTGTCATTTCAGAGGTAAAATTATCAACCATCTCCTGCATGTTTATGTCTTCAGATCTCAACTTGTGTTCTCTAAGGAACTCTTCACTTTTTTTCATGTGTAAATATTTTTTTAAAGGTCATCCCGAAACTTCTGCCCGGTACAGGTTCTCTCCTGATGACATCCGGACCCTGTGTTTTCAGGTTTCGGGGTAAAGTCAATATGTTATGAAATTCATTATATTATAATTAGGGGATAAAAATAAAGAAATATTCTTTCCCGGCAATCGTTATGCAAATAATCGTTTGTTTTATATTTATAGTATGAAATAAAACTGTTGTCGTAAAATTAAATCATTTACCCATGCGATTGAAGTTATCAATATTACTGTTAATTCTTTCTTGTACAGTGGTACAGGCCCAAAACATTCAGCAGCTTCCCGTTCAAAAGATAAATCCAGGTCTTTTTAACAGTCGCTGGACCGCTCAGTGGATATCTCATCCCACGGCTTCGCTTCTGGATTATGGTGTTTTTCATTTCCGGAAAAGCTTCACACTGGACAGCAAACCTGATGAATTCATTATCAACATATCAGCAGATAACCGCTACAGGTTATTTGTCAATGGGAAGGAAGTTTGTTACGGACCGGCCCGTGCTGATCTTGAACACTGGTCGTACGAGACTATCGATATTGCCCCCTTCCTTACCGGTGGAGATAATCTTATCGCGGCCGAGGTGTGGAATTTCGGTGATCTTAAACCATGGGCCCAGTTCACGATAAAAACTGCATTTATACTGCAGGGGAACAGCAAAGCAGAAAAGGTGGTAAACACCAATAGTTCCTGGAAAGTACTGAAGGACAAAGCCTATTCACCGGCTCCTGCTTCATCAGGCGAAACACTTGGTGCATTTACAGTGGTAGGACCATGCGACAGGGTTGATGCTTCCCTCTATCCGTGGGGCTGGGAAAAACCCGGTTATGATGACAGTAACTGGCTTAAACCTGTAACGCTTTATTCTGCTCATTCACATGGTTACGGTTCCGACATTAACTGGGAACTCACTCCGCGTAAGATACCATTTATGGAACAGAAACATCAGAATTTCAGCGAAGTGCGCAGGACTGAAGGTTGCCAGGTACCCGAGGGATTTACTGAAGGCAAGAAGGAATGGACCATCCCGGCTAACAGTAAGGCAATAATCTTATTTGACCAGGCTGTACTGACTACCGGTTACCCTGAACTGACAGTATCAAAAGGAAAAGCATCTGAAATAAAACTGACATATGCCGAATCACTCTATGATTCCAAAAATGTAAAAGGAAACCGAAATGCCATTAAAGGCAAAAGGATCATAGGTTATTCAGATTATTTCCTTCCCGACGGAAATATTAACAGAACGTTCCGCCCTTTATGGTTCCGAACATGGCGGTATCTTCAGATGGAAATAACCACGACTGGGGAACCCCTGGTAATAAACAGTTTCACAAGCAATTTTGCTGCATACCCGCTTAAAGAAAATGCCTCTTTCGATTCTGATCTGCCACGTTTAAAAAAGATATGGAATGTAGGATGGAGGACCGCCCGTCTTTGTGCTAACGAGACATACTTCGACTGCCCTTACTACGAGCAGCTGCAGTATATCGGCGATACAAGGATACAGGCGCTGATATCACTTTATGTTTCCGGAGACGACAGGCTTGTAAGGAATGCCCTTACAGATTTTAATGAATCACAGTTTTTCGAAGGACTGACGAGAAGCAGGTATCCTTCAGCCAGTCCCCAGATAATACCACCATTCTCGCTTTACTGGGTTGATATGGTCAATGATTACTGGACACTCAGGGATGACCCCGGATTTATTAAAAATTTCCTCCCAGGTATAGAAACCGTACTTGGCTGGTTCAGCAGGAGAATAGACCCGTTAACAGGGCTGCTTGGCAAAGTAGAGTACTGGAACTTCGTTGACTGGGCTGTCGAGTGGAAATGGAGCACTAAAACCGGTTTTGGTGGGGTTCCCAAAGGAGGTGCCATGGATGGCAACTCATCAATCCTGTCAATGCAGTTTGCCTATGCCGCGCAAAAGGCCGCAGAGCTATTCAGGTATTATGGAATGAAAGATAAGGCTGATAGATATGAAAGAATGGCGGGACAGCTCACCAGGGCCGTGTATGAGAAATGCTGGGACAGTTCTAAAGGGTACCTTGCCGATACACCTGACAAGGATGAATTCAGTATGCATGCACAGATTTTCGGAGTACTGACCAATACAATACCGTTAAAAGAACAGGCAGATTATGTAAAACGTTTCATGAATGACAGTACTCTCATTCAGCCAACAATGTATTTTCGTTTTTATCTTGCCCAGGCACTTAAAAAGACAGGATTGGCTGATCTTTATACACAAACGCTTGGCTTATGGTACGACATGTTGGATAAAGGGCTCACCACCTTTGCTGAAAATCCTGATCCTGCACGATCCGACTGCCATGCCTGGAGTGCCAGCCCCGACTATGATTTCCTGGCTACTGTAGCCGGAATACGTCCGGGGACACCCGGTTTTAAAACTGTTGATATGGAACCGGCCCTTGGAGAGCTTAAGTACATAAAGGGACAGATGCCACATCCTCTGGGAATGATAACATTTGATCTTCACCGGAAAGGTAATGAGGGGATCACCGGTACTGTAATCTTACCCCCGGGTGTTACAGGGAAGTTTACATGGGACGGAAAGACAACGGACCTTCAGGGAACAACAAATATTGACATGTGATAATCTATAATTAAATGATTAGCAGGGATGCTGAAGAATTTTATGTTTCTTTAAATTTTTACATAAGACAGAATCACATCATATTGACCATACTATTATCGTTAAGGAAACCGAAATATTAGTTAAAATTACTATGAAACACTCAAAACAAATACAGGCATTTTTGTTTTTGCTTTTGATGACCGGTGCACTGTTGAAAGCCCAGAATGACACAACGTTTTTGCTTTTCCCTGCTTTCGAGGATGCAACAGTTAAGATGAAGAACGGGCAGACGGAAAAGACAAAGCTTAATTACAATACTATTTTGGAAGAAATGATCTTTAATAAAAACGGAAACGTCAATTCTTTGGGTAACATAGACCAGATAGACACTGTTATTATTGGCCAGCGCATATTTGTACCATTTGACAAAGTGTTTTATGAGTTACTAGTCGACGGACCCGCGACTCTTTATGTTGAACATAAAAGCAAGGCCGTGGCAGGCAACAACATGGCCGGATATGCAGGAGGTTCTGAAACAGGGGCTTCTTCAAACTATTCATCCCTGGCAACTGCAGATCACACCTACAAATTAAAGCTTCCCGATAACTACCATATAATGAACATGACTGTTTACTGGCTGAAATGGGGAAATGAATATTATAAGGCAAATAACGGATCACAGGTAAGAAAAATATTTCCTGAACATTCAAAAGAGATCCAGCAATATATTAAGAAAAATGATCTTAACCCCCGGAAAGAGGATGATCTGATTACACTGATTAAAAAATGTAATGAACTTATCCGTTAATATACACCGCTAAACCTCATTAAATAAAGGCCGCACAGGTACTGCCTGAAAAGAAGACTTATTGCCTCCGGCCTGTGACCAGAGTGCCGCTCATTTGCGAATATCTTCCGGCAAACTTATGTTAAGGTATACGATAATTTAAACCCCGGAGTGGAAGACCGGATTATATTTTCAGACACAGGATTCTTCCAGATAAGCTGATCCTTTATATTATCGCTTAACCTGTAATGTTTCCTGTGAGCATCAATCTGCTCGCCTATCACCTGTATCCTGTCAAGGTCGCCCGTGAAAGGGCCCGTTTGTGTACAGAAATTAAGATAACCTATATCGGCAAAATCTATTCCCATCAGCTCAATGCCTACCCTGTCGGCTGACAGCCAGTCGGTACTTGCCACACAAACTCGATGATCGACAGGAGTACCGTCATTCGGTCCGTTACCTTCCATTCCCTCAAATCCATCAATAACAGCAAGATGAGGATGGAGATTACGTGACATCGAATACAGGTTGTAATTTATACCCCGGAAGCCGCTGCCATGCAATATCGGTTTATCACTTTTAGTACCTGCTTTTCTTGATGAGCTGAATGTAAATCCCCGATCTTTAATAGGAGTTCCGAGGACTATATTCTTAAGTGAGAGGGTCGCCAGTACACGATCGTGCGTTTTCATCCGGGCTACCGATACAATATACGAATCGGGATCAAGCATAAGATGTGACATCCTTACCGGGTGCGGCCTGAAATCCTTCTCATCAAAAACCCAGACAGTATCATAAGGCTGCTGGTCAAGATCAACCATTTTAGCGTTATACTTCGTTGTCAGCCGGAAATAACCGAAATTCTCAAAACCATCCAGTGTCGGACCATTTGCGGCCGATTCAGCAATGATAACATTTCCGAGTTTGTTTATAGACTTCAGAAATTCAAGAATACCTTCCAGGGTGTCAACATGCGTGGATGCAAGCTGGACATTTATGTTGACATTATTTGGTTTCAGTACAACACGCCTGTTGCCTATAGCCTGTCTGATCTCTTCGGAAAAAGGCTGAAGTGCACGAAAAGCCATGTCGGCCCTGTTATCACCGGTAGTGATCGTCACCCTTGAACGCTCCACGGCCCCGGTCGCTGATGCTGCAAATGCTTCGAACGGCCTGGCATATGCAGCTGCTACACCTCCCAAAACAGAGGTTCTTATGAAATTACGTCTGGTAAATCTTGACATGATGATATGTTTTAGACATAAGCAAACCTACAAAACTTTTATTTAAAATTAAATAGCTAAATACGCCCTACCGGGAAAATAATTGTTACATTTTTATACACAGCAATGTCTAATTTTTTGACACGTCTTCTCAACCCGAAAAATACATATGGCTGATTTGACGCATGTTATAACAATGGCACGTTCTTTGGCATATACCTTACGACGTCAAAAAAATTAATATAGGGAACAAAAGAATAAATAAACAAGAAATGGGAAAATTAAAATGGATATTATCACTTATGCTTATCCTGTGTTACGGAGAGATATACGCCCAGGTAAAACAATGGACACTGGAGGATTGTATAAATTATGCCATAGACAATAATATAGGACTTCAGAGGCAGCGGCTTCAAACACAAACCGCTGAAGTAAACCTGCTCAAATCGAAAATGGATATTCTGCCTTCACTCAATGCCGGATCAGATGCGAGTATTCAATATGGAAGGTCTATAGATCCTATTACGAACGGTGTAACCTTCCTTCAAAACTTCAGGAACGGTTATCAATTGTCTTCAGGAATTACTTTATTTAATGGTTTTACTACAATTAATACCATTAGCGCCAATAAATTTATGCTTAAAGCCGGTCTGGAAAGTGAGAAGATAGTCAGGAACACTCTTATTGTAGATATTATGGGACAATACTACCAGTACCTGTATGCAAAGGGACTTGAGAATGCCTCAAAAATGCAGCTTGATCTTTCCGAAAAACAACTTTTCAGGATTCAGAAAATGGTGGAAACAGGAAAAGAAGCATTATCAAAAGAATATGAAATGGAGAGCCAGGTATCTGCTGACAAGCTATCCTACACTATTGCTCAAAGCTCATCCAGCAAGGCACTTACTACACTAAAGCAAATGCTTCAGCTCGCACCGGGTACGGAATTTGATCTTGCTATGCCGGATGTGGAGCATATTCTGATTGTTGATAGTAATTACAATACTGACAGTGTTTATGCCCTTGCTTCGCAGAACCTGCCACGTCTGAAAGAAATTGAATATGAACTCAGAGCCTCAAAGAAACAGGTTGCAGCAGCAAGAGGGAAACTTGCCCCGAGTATATCAGCCGGAGGTCAGATTTTTACCGGTTATTATACACTTCTTAATGATACCACTGCTCACAGCTCTTACTCTACTCAGATGAAGAACAACTTCGGCCAGGCAATAGGCATTTCTGTAAATATACCAATTTTCAATAATTACTCCACTGCAAGAAATATTAAGCTTGCCAAGATTAAACGTAATGATAATGAGCTCAGGCTTGAACAGGAAAAAAACAATCTTTACACGGATATCGAAAACGCATGTCTGAACTTTAACAAAGGCAAAGATGAATATGCTGCAGCCAGCTCAAACTACAACTTTAATGTTAAATCATTTGATGCTGTGCAAAAGAAATTTGAAACAGGACTTATTGATGTAACAAGCTATTCCCTTGCTAAAACGACTCTGTTTAAAGCAGAGGCAGAAGCGCTAAGGACAAAACTACAGTTGGTTATAAGAAAGTTAACAATACAGTTCTATTCTACCGGAGAGTTTGTAAATATTCTGAAATGACAGGAATAAACCGATAGGTTAGGATATCAGGGAACCAAAAATCCCTGTCAGTAAAAATGAAAAATAATATTAATAAATAAAAATAGTCAAAATGGATACTCCTCTTGAAACAATGGATAAAGCGATCCCGAAGAAAAAGGGTCTTAAGAAAAAGCATATTGGATATGCAGCTGCTGCGCTTGCCGTAATTATTCTCATATATATGGCTTTTTTCGCCGATAGAACTTCAACATATAAAGTTGATAAGGATAAACTCATTATTGAAACGGTGACCAAAGGTCAGTTCAATGATTATATAACTGTTCCCGGTACCGTGGAACCTATAAGCACAATAGTCCTTGACGCCCAGGAAGGCGGAAGGGTTGAGGAGAAGCTCGTGGAAGAAGGAGCTATGGTAAAGAAAGGTGAAGTAATACTCCGGCTTTCAAATCCTGACCTCTATCTTAATATTCTTAACAGCGAGGGACAGCTTGCAGAAAAGGAAAACTTCCTGAGAAACACCCAGATAACAATGGAACAGGAAAGACTGGCCATAAAGAGAGAACTGGTAAGCCTTAAGTATGATATAGAAAGAAAACAACGTAATTTCAAGCAGAACGAAATACTGATAAAAGACAACCTTATATCGCAGGAAGAATATCTAAGATCCAAAGAAGACCTTGATATGGCGATCAAATCCAGAGAACTATACATGGAAAGGCAAAAACAGGACTCTTTGTTCCGTACGGTAAATATTGAGACAATAAAGAGTGACCTTATAAACATGAGAAAAAACCTCGAGATGGTCAGGGAAAGAGTAAAGAACCTTAATGTTACCGCCCCGGTGGATGGTGAACTTGGCCTACTGACACCAGAGTTAGGTCAGTCCATTGCAAGAGGTGAAAACATGGGACAGATAAACGTTCTTACATCATACAAGGTAACAGCCCAGATAGATGAACATTATATCGACAGGGTCAGAGCACAGCTTAATGCTACACTTGACCGCCAGGGTAAGAACTATAACCTGACAGTAAGAAGGGTATATCCCGAGGTTAGAAACGGTACCTTTAAGATTGATATGGTCTTCCGCGATACCATGCCTGACAATATCAGAACTGGCCAGACCTATTACATCAGCCTTCAGCTTGGTCAGCCCAAGACATCGGTACTTGTTCCCATCGGAGGATTCTTCCAGGAAACAGGAGGCCAGTGGATATATGTCCTTGACCCGACAGGATCTTATGCAACAAAACGCGAGATCTCGATCGGCAGGAAAAATCCGAAATATTACGAAGTACTCTCAGGCCTTGAACCAGGCGAACAGGTTATCATATCGGGCTATGAAACCTTCGGTAAGAATGATAAACTAATATTGAAAAAATCGAAATAATAATTAATAATTAAAGTCATGATCAAAACAAATGCCCTAACAAAGGTCTTCAGAACCGAAGAAGTTGAGACAACAGCTCTCAATAAGGTTAACCTTGAAGTAAAAGAAGGTGAATACGTAGCAGTCATGGGTCCTTCGGGATGTGGAAAATCGACCCTGCTGAATATTATTGGACTTCTCGACAATCCCACTAATGGCAGCTACCTGTTTAACGGAACAGAGGTGGCAACTCTTAGGGAACGAGACAGGACTATTTTCCGTAAAGGCAATATAGGATTTGTATTCCAGAGCTTTAACCTGATAGATGAGTTAAATGTATATGAGAACGTTGAACTGCCGCTTATCTACCTTAAGATGAAAGCAGGTGAAAGGAAAAAAATGGTTGAAGATGTGCTGGAAAGGATGAAGATCGGACACAGGGCCAAGCATTTCCCGCAGCAGCTATCCGGAGGACAGCAGCAGAGGGTGGCTATTGCCAGGGCTGTTGTCGCTAATCCCAAACTTATACTTGCTGATGAGCCTACCGGTAACCTCGATTCAAAAAATGGTATCGAAGTAATCAACCTGCTTACAGAACTCAACAAGGAAGGGACAACCATCATAATGGTCACCCACTCCGACAGGGATGCAGGCTATGCTCACAGGGTGGTTAACCTGTTTGACGGACAGATCGTAACCGAAAAGATGGCATAGTAGTAGTTGGGGCGTTGCATGCAACGCCCCAACTATACTATAATCCGAATTTCTTCATCTTGTTATACAGGGTCTGCCTGGTTATCCCCAGCTTGCCCGACACGGTACTGAGGTTATTACCATAACGTTTCAGGTTATCTATAATGAGCTTTCTCTCCATCTCTTCCATGGTCATCTCACCATGCATGACATTGCGTGATGCTGAACTGAAGACGAAATCAGAAGGTTTAAATACCTGCGAATCACTCATAATCACCGCTTTCTCTATAGAATGCTGCAGCTCCCTGACATTTCCCGGCCAGTCATGATTAGCAAGCTTTTCAAGTGCAGGGGTGCTTATCTTCATGCCTGCCTTGCCATACCTCTCACTATGCACCTTAAGAAAATGATTTGCCAGGATCGGGATATCATCAACCCTGTCACGTAATGGCGGGACTTCTATCAGAATGGTATTGATCCTGTAAAGCAGGTCCTCGCGGAAACTGCCTTCCAAAACCATTTGCATAAGATCGCAGTTGGTCGCACATATCAGCCTTATATCGACAGGTATCTGCCTGTTGGAACCAACTCTCACAACATACCTGTTCTGCAGAACACTCAGCAATTTCGACTGTGACTGAAGTGAAAGATTTCCTATCTCATCAAGAAAGAGAGTGCTTCTGTGTGCCTGTTCAAATTTACCTTTCCGGTCCTCCTTTGCATCAGTAAAAGCTCCCCTGACATGTCCAAAAAGTTCACTCTCAAAAAGAGACTCGGTTATTGAACCCATATCAACATTCACCATAAGCTCACCTGATCTTTTTGATAAATTATGGATCTCCCTGGCAACCAGCTCTTTCCCTGTGCCATTTTCCCCTGTAATCAGGACATTGGCATCTGTGCCGGCCACTTTCCTGACTATGTTCATCACATTTATCATCGTTGGAGAAGCACCAAGCACAATCCTTTCACCGCCTTTTTTTATCTCGTTCTTAAGAAGCTGGTTGTCTTTCTTGAGATTTGCTGCCTCGAGCCTGGATAATCTAAGCTTCCAGGCAACATTAATTGTTGCCATCAGTTTAGACTCATTCCATGGTTTAAGGATAAAATCGACAGCCCCTTCCCTTATTGCTTTCACAGCCAGTTCAACATCACCGTAAGCTGTTACAATTACAATACTTATATTACTGTCGAATTTAAAGATCTCCCTCATCCAGAAAAGACCCTCATTACCATTGTGAACACCGGCTTTGAAATTCATGTCGAGCATTACAATATCAACGTCATTTTTCTTCAGGGCCTCAGGAATCCTGTTAGGATCGGTGAGGGTGATGACTTTTTCAAACTCATTTTGCATAATCAGTTCAAGGGCATCAAGTAACCCTTTATTATCGTCAACTATCAGAAGCGTACCTTTTATCATGTCATGTTTTTTATCCAAAGACTGGTAAAAAAATAAAATGTGTCAAAAAAATAGACATTTTTTTTGACACATTCAAAATCTTAAGGAATATTTTTGAAAGAGATCCCTCCTTAACAGACTTACTTACAAAATATTATTCCAGCCCCTGGGCTTTCTTGATTTCCTTAGGTAACTTTTCGATATTAGTTATCCTGATATTCCTGAAGAAAATCTCCGCACCCTCCGACTCAAGCTGTATTTTACCCTTTACGAGCGGAATCTCTTTGTCTCCTTCTATCTGTCGTGAGTTTTGAAGGACCATATTGACAATCCCGTTTATCATATGTACTGCAGTTGGACCAAAACAATAAAGATCAACAACATTCCATTCACCTGAAGGTTTTTCCGCATCAGGATTCTTGATACAATGCCTGCCGTCGGGACTTTCAGTACTGAAGGTATGAAGTTCTCCGTCCTTGTCATATACGAATGTACTGTCTTCCTTCATTGTTGAACGTACATCAGCCACAGCTCCCGCACATGCCCAGTAATCGCCACAATCGCCCTCCTCTATCTGGAATTCATGTGACCGTAACCAGAAACCACCGTCTGCTCCCTGCGGGCCCACACCATAATACATCAGACCTGCATCCTTCTTTCCTGTTTCATTGGGCGGCCATTGCTTATCTCCCCATTTGAACTCAAGCTGAAGATGAAAATTCTCAAATTCAGCTTTTGTGGATATTCCACCAAATTTCTCACCGGAAATACGTAGTACCTTCTCACCATTAAGATCCACAACATCAAAAACCTTTGAAGGATCTATATTCAAACCTACCGGTATGGTGTCCCAGGTTTTTGTTACAGTATCATAACCGGGACCAAGGTACGTGTCCCATCCCTGAAGATCCTGCCCGTTAAACAGGGGTTGCCATTGTTCCTTATTTGAGGACCTGTTATTACAACTACCCAGTATGAGCAAAGCAAATAAAACATAAGAAAGATTCCTGTAATTCATATAAATATAGGTATTGGTTACGATATCTGAAAAGTTATGGCTAATATATACCTTTTGTACAGTTTATCAAAAGATTATGCAACGTTTTTCGTGCCCGTTCGTCTTTCTTATGATAACAAA
>CAYYIW010000020.1:33675-63370 GCA_964472085.1 uncultured Rikenellaceae bacterium
AACAAAATAGCAATCAGATAATAAGATGAAAACCGGCTTCCTGTTAATACTGATATATGCATCAATACTCCAGGCATTCTCAGGCAACAATCAAAATATAAATATCCCCGATTATAAAATATCCCTCCATTTCATACCCGGATCAGGTAATATAAGGGGAACCATTGAAATTACAAATCCTGCCGATTCTATTTTCAGGCTTGACTCCTGTCTTATGGTAAAGCGGGTTTCAGCTGATAACCGGGATATAACATTCAGACTTATTGAAGAGGGTGGACGGGAAAATACATATGCCTTACGCTGGGATAAGATACCAGCTAAAATAGGTATTGAATGGGAAGGTAGCATAACTGCCGGTGACCTGCCAAAACATCTGGGCAGTTATAATATGATCAGCCGCGATCTTGTTGAACTTTCCGATCATATATCATGGTACCCGGTAATGAAAAGTCGCAATGGCTTCATGTTCACCCTGACTGCTGATCTGCCCCGGGAATACACAATAATTACCAACGGAGACGATAAGGAGGAATCGGACGTTAATGGAAATATGGTGACCAACTGGAGAACTATGAGACCTGTTTATAATATAACCTTTCTTGCGGCAAGGAATATGAGAATTTCAAGGGCCTCCGACGATGGATTCAACCTTGAGATATATTACAAAACACTTCCTGAAACTTATGTAGACTCGATGAAAAACGATCTCATGGAGACTCTTCGTCTGTACACACAACTTTATGGTACCCATAAGGCATCAGACAATGTGAGAATAGTATATTCACCACGAACAGCAGGAGGTTATGCCCGTGCTCCCCTTATTGTGGTTTCAGAAAATTACGCTTCTGATCAGAGACATATGAAATATGGCTATGCACGTGATTTTCACCTGAATGCCCATGAAATTGCACATTATTGGAGTAAAGCGGATACATGGTCGGCAGATGATTGGATAAATGAGGGGATGGCGGAGTATTCGGCCCTGCTGGCATCAGAGAAGGTCATTGGGAAGAATTTCTCCGATTTTCTTATCAATGAATACACGGGTATTGTCAACAGTAGTGATACACATCTTTCCATACTGGAAACAACCGGTGACTCCTGGGAACTTAATATTAACAGGTATTACAAACCTACCCTGTTGCTGAATGAATTAAGGCAGAAATACGGAGATGACAGTTTCTTCAAATTTCTCCGGATGCTCGACAACAGCTTTGCACGCTCAGGTGCTGCGACAACAAAGGTTTTCCTGGAAGTTCTTGAGAATAATCTGGGCATCGGGGCACGCGATTATATGGAGGAAGCCCTGAACAGGAAAAAATGGATAATCGGGAATAAAAGCACCGAAGAAAATATTATACCTGCCGATACTGTATTACAGGGAACCTGGTCAGGTAAACTAACCCAGTTTGGGTCTGCTACTCAATTTGTCCTTCATCTTAAGATAAGTGACGGAACGCTCGTTCCTTCACTCGACAGTCCGGATCAGAATGCTTTCGGGATACCTGCATCTGACCTTTATGTAAAAGGTGATACAATAAGCTTCCGGGTCGGTGTGGCCAGCGCTTCTTTTAAAGGTACCATTAAAAGGTCAAAGATGCTGATCAATGGTTCCTGGATTCAGCGTGGGACTCCTTACCCGCTTGTTTTATTAAAAACGGAATAAACCCCCCTTCGGAGAACCTCTTAAACCTTTTGTCATGCTTGAAAAAAACCTCATTTCGTTTTGGCGAAAAACAAAAAAGAATAAAGTCTTCACTCTTATCAACATTGCCGGTCTTTCAATCGGTATAGCAGTTTTTATCCTGATTACACTATGGGTGGAACATGAATATTCCTACGACAGGTTCAATAAGAACCTGGATGAAATATACAGGATAGAAATAGGTGGCTCGGTGTATATGGTATCGGCTATAGCTCAGACGTTTAAAAATGAATTCCCCGAAATAGAGAAAACAGTCAGGTTCTCAGGGCGGGGATCAGCATTACTGACCCTTGAGGACAAATCTGTCCTGATAGAAAACATGGTACTTGCCGATTCTACCCTTTTTGACATCTTCACCTATCATTTTATCTATGGAGACGCTCACAATGCTCTTACCACACCTTATACAATCATTCTTACCAGGTCGACTGCCGGTAAACTTTTCGGAGATACCGATCCAACAGGAAAAACCGTCAGGGTGAACAACAGGTATGAAGCGATAATAACAGGAGTGGTGGATGATGTAACAGACACACATATGCCTGTTGATGCAATAGGTTCTTTTGTAACCCTTGGCAAACTTAATTCACAACCCGACTACCTTAACTCGTTCGGCACATCACAGTTCCCGACTTATTTTATTATCCGTAAAGGAGTCGACACAGAAGAGCTAAGTAAGAGAATGACTTCATTTACCATTGAACTGTCGAAAAAACTTGGAGGACCGGAAGAAGGAAATGAGTGTATCCTGGTACCTCTCAAAGAAGTCTATTTCCATAATCCCTATTTCCCCAGGCACCTTCATGGCAATATTAAGTTTGTTCGTATTTTCCTTGTAGTATCGGTCCTTACCCTGTTGATGGCATGCATAAACTTTATTAATCTCACAATTGCGAGATCAGAGAAAGTAACCAGGGAAGTAGGCGTAAAGAAGGTTTTCGGAGCTTCTCAGAAACAACTGTTTGGTCAGTTTCTTGCCGAATCTGTGGCCCTGAGCCTTATATCGGCCGTGCTGGCAGTATTCCTTATACAGCTTATAGCACCATGGTTCAACCAGCTTACAGTAGGAAATATTTCCCTGTCAGATTACCTTAATACATCATACCTGACCATGTATATATTCTTTATCATTGTGTTGGGATCTGTCGCAGGTATATACCCGGCTATCAAGTTCTCTTCATTCAATCCCGTAAGGTACTTCAGACAATTCAGAGAAAAAACTGCCGGCAAATCCCCGTTCAGAACCGGACTGGTCATTTTTCAATTCACGATATCATTGATACTTATTCTGTCTGTTTTTGTTGTTATCAGACAGCTCAACTATATGAAAAAATTCAGGACCGGGTTTAACAGTGAAAATGTTATAGTATTCAGGATGAGCGGTGACATAAATGCAAAACGTGATGCATTTAAAAATGAACTTATGCAAATTCCCGGAATAGTTGATGTGGCTTATTCAAGTGCCTCTCCCGGGGAAATAAATAACTATGAGGGATTTACATACAAAGGTATCACAAGGGGTATTCCTGTATTTACAATGGACCCTTCATATCTTCCTATGCTGGGTATAAGAATAAGCGAAGGACGAAATTTTTCATGGGAAAGGCCAAATGACAGGTATGGTGTTTGTTTACTGAACAGGGAAGCAGTAGATCTCTTCGAAATTGAAAATCCGGAGGGCCAGTTCCTGAGGCACCAGTTCTACCTCACTACAATACCCAGAGAGGAAATAGAGATAATAGGAGTGATCGACAATTACCATTACCTCTCGCCAAAAGATTCTATAGGACCTGCTTTGTTCTGTTATGGTGACTGGTATAATACTGTAAGTATCAAAACAGATCCCGGGAACATAGGAAAGACCCTGCACGGTGTCGAAAATGTGTGGAGCAGGTTTGCCCCGGGATATCCATTCCGATACAAATACCTCGGGGAATCATATGAGAGTCAGTACAATACAGAAGACACACTGGGCAGGATACTTGTGTTCTTTGCCTTGCTGGCTGTTCTGATAGCATGTCTTGGCCTGCTGGGCATTTCCTCATTCGTGGCACAGTCGAAAACCAGAGAGATAGGTATTCGAAAGGTGTTCGGATCAACATCATTTCGTATCATTAACCTCCTTTCCTCAGGTTTCCTCCGATGGGTGATAATAGCTATTATTGCAGGTCTTCCTGTGGCTGTTCTGCTTATGAACAGGTGGCTTACCAATTTTGCATACCATACAACAGTATCGTGGTGGCTGGTACTTCTTTCTGCCCTTTTACTTGTAATGATTTCCCTGTTGACAATTATATTCCATATTATAAGGGTATCACATACCAATCCTGTGGAATCTCTTAAATATGAATAAGATAGATACCAAATAAAAAACTTAGGCAGGAGACAAAAAAAGAATATAAAATTTGCAACATATGAGTCTTTCATCCGTCTTTATAACAAAAGTTCTGATGATGAACATAAAATGAAATAGCCATGACCGTAAAATTAAATGCAAACGAGGTTGTTCTTAAAGCCGGTGATACAAACCAGGTTGTTGACAACAGTACAATTGAAGGGAAACTGATCGTGACAAACCAGAGGATTTATTTTAAATCCCTTAGCGAGGAGACAGACAAATTCAATCTGGAAATATTATTCGAAAATATTCTTGAGGTGATCTATTACAGCAAGGGTCTGCTTTTTGGAGTAAAAGGACTTAATGTTGTGACCAGGGATGGTAAATCGCATACTTTCCCTCTCAAGAAAAGGGATGAAATAGGGCAGCTTATAAATAAAATGTACTAGCACATAATACATCTATATATATCCAGTTTCATAGTAAAAAGAGAGGGCGTCTGAAAGATGTCCTCTCTTTTTTATTCATCTTATTTATGTTCATTTCTTTTGCCCCTCCAAAAGAACCGAGCAGCAACAATGTATTAAAAAGTCAATTATGTACCTTTGCGAGCTCAGCGAAGCTAAATGAACCAAAGAAAAAGAAGCCGGAAATGATAATAGAAAAGTCCCCTTCAGGGGATTTAGGGGTGAAATTGATAGAGCTTAACATTTAATATACCATGCTATGGCACCGATTACAAATCGGTGCCAGCCTATTATCTCTATTCATACCTCAGTGTGTCTGCAGGATTTTTCATCGAGGCCTTACCGATCTTAAGAACCAGTGTTGCAGCGGTTGCCAGTATCATTACCAGGGCAGCTGATAACAGCATTCCCGACCTTATCTTTACAAAATAATCCCAGATGCTATCCAGAAGCATGTTTGAAAGATAATATCCTCCCGCACACCCCAGCAGGGCAGCAATAACCAGTACAATGATGTATCTTTTGCTTATCAGGTACATTATAACCGGTACGGGTGCTCCCAGGACCTTCCGTATCCCGACTTCTCTTCTTCTCCTTATTATATCCAGTGATACCATGTTATAGATACCTATAAGCGAAAGTATGGTAGCCACAACTGCAAGGAATATATTTACTTTCATGATGCTGCCATTAATATCTTTCTCTTCCTGCATGAGGTCTTCCTGTGGTCTGCCGGTAAACAAATAATTCGGGAGCTCGTTTTTCCATACCTGCCCGATATGGTCAAGTACCCCGGGGAGATTTCCTGTTTCAGTCCTTACAATCATAATATTGTAAGTATCTCTCCGGGCCAGTCTGAGCATAGTTGGTTCAATTTTATTCCACATACCGCTGGCGTAAAAATCTTTTACAACACCAATAACTGTCAGCTTTGTTGTGTCGTAAAGGGTGATAACCTTACCAACAGGATCAGTCCACCCGAAATCGTCTGCCATTTTCCTGTTTATCACTATCGAGCCATCCGTTCTGTCGGCAGCAGCCCTGGTCAGGTCAAAAAGACGCCCGCCTGTGAGGTGAAGTCCCATGGTCGAAGCATATTCAGGTCCGACATCAAGTACACTTACTTCAAGCTGTTTATCCTCATCTTTTACCGGCCTCCTGTATGCACCCCAGCCTATATGCTCCTCCGTTCCGGCCACCGAGATGATCTTTGGATCCGACAGGATCTCATTTCGAAAAGACGTGTAAAACTCAGGAGATATCGGAACAACAATTATATTATCCTTGTCGTATCCCAGATCGAGTGTTTCCTGGTACCTGGCATTTTTTGAAAAAACTATGCCCATGACCAGTGCCATGATTGATATTGTGAACTGAAGTGTCAGAAGCACAGAAGAGAGCCTTCCGGATCCCCTGAAAGGGGAATCGCCTTTAAACACACCAGCAGGACTGAATGAACTTACATATAAAGCCGGGTAGACACCCGACAGGAATCCTGTGAACAGGAGCAACAAAAAGAGAAACAACCAGAATACCATGTAATGAGCAAAAGTAAGCCTGATCGTCATGTAAGCCCACAGGCTGCTGTATGCCGGAACGAGATACCCTGCTATAGCGATACCGGTAAGCATCGCCAGGAAACATATTATGAGTGTCTCCAGCAGAAACTGAGAGACCAGCTGCCTGCGTTGTGCACCGAATGTTTTTCGGAGCCCGATCTCTTTAAGCCTCTTGCTGAATGCGGCTATTGAAGTATTTGCAAAATTAAAGCAGGCGATGAGTAATATGAACAGCGCCATCACAGGAGGGGCAATCACTGCCGCGGGATGAAGAGAAGGATAAAGACCTCCCGACCAGATAACCCTGGTATTTGCTCCGACATCCTTCAGAGGAATAAGATCAAACCTGTTTATCCTGAAATCCTCCCTGGCCCGGTTCTGTACAGGAAGGTATTTTTTTAGCGATGACAGGATTGATGGCAGCACCGATTTATCCGGTACAAGGATAAAAAGAGCCGTCGTCCATGTCTTCCAGTCTGCGTCTTTTGTATTCCACATCTGGAGAAAGTTGTCATAATGAGCCAGTATATCTATCTGGAAACTGGAGTTCTGGGGAAGATCTTCAAAGACAGCTCCGACAGTATAAGTGAATTCCTTATTATTATCATTTATTATTGACAACGACCTGCCAATCGGATACGCGTTGCCAAAAAGAGTATGAGCCATTTTTTGGCTTATAAGGACATTCCCCCTGTTCTCTATTGATTTTTTATCACCCAGAATAATTGGAAAGGTAAAGATATCGAGGAATTCAGGATCGATGTATGATACCTGGCTCGGAAAGAGATTATCCCCGATCTTCACCGGTGACCCTGTCCATTGCAACCTGGCCGCTTTTTCGATGCCCGGAATATCCTGCTTAACCCTTAGGCCGAGTGTCGCGGGTACTATCCCATATTCCTGCTCCCTGCCCTGCATATCCCTGAAACAGTCAACCCTGTAAATACTGTTGAAGTTAACGTGGGTGCGGTCAAACTCATAGTTGAACATGTGATTAAAGAATGCCACAATGCAGACAGATAATGCAATTCCCAGGCCAACAATGTTAATCAGCGTGAATACCTTGTTCTTCAACAGGTTCCTGAATGTTATCAGTAAATAGTTCTTTATCATGATATGCAGTGATTTAGGGGATTTTCTCTCAGTTATTATTTTGTCCTGTTAACTGAAATGCTTTAATATAAGCCTGTTTCAAAAGTAAAAAACAGTTAACCGCAGAGTCCGCAAAGACAAAACGCAGAGACCGCAAAGTATTTTATTTTAAATCTTTGCCTTTGTGTCCTCTGCGCCTTCTTTGAGGGCTTAGCGGTTAAATGTAACTTTTGAGACAATCTCTTAACAAATACCAGTAAATCAAAATAACTGTCATTCGTATTTCAGCGACTGGGCAGGATTTACCTTTGCCGCTCTTAAAACCCTGTAACTAATTGTAATCATTGCTATCCCCACTGCTATCATCAATCCCGCAGCAAAACTAAACATGCCCAGGCTGATCTTGTAGTAGAAATTTTCAAGCCATTTGTTTGCAATATAATAAATTATCGGCCACGCTATTACTGCCGAAACAGATACCAGGATCAGAATCTCCTTGGATATTTCCACATAGATACCGGCTACGGAAGATCCCATAGCCTTCCTTACTCCTATCTCCTTGGTACGCTGTTCAACCGTGAAGGAAGTGAGGCCAAACAGCCCAAGTGATGCAATCAAAATGGCAAGTATAGAGAAAATTACTGCCATCTGGGCATTCTGTTTTTCCTGGATATACATGTGCTCGAAATCCTTGTCAAGGAAATAATACTGCATCGGGCTATTCTGTACATACTCTTTCCATATGTCCTCAATCTGGCTTATTGTCCTTGCATAATTGTTGACTGTCAGACGTACGGTTATATATCCCCACAACATCCCATCATTCTGGAACTTAAATATAAAAGGCTGAACCGGGTTACGAAGTGACTCAAAATTAAAATTCTTCACCACACCTATCACAGGAAGATAATTCATGGTACCCGAGTCTCTCGGTTCCATAAATCTTGTTCTGCTTATGTCAGTAATATTGAAGTTTCTCCGGGCGCTTTCATTTATAACACATGCCCCCTTGTCACCGGAATAGGATTCATTGAAAAATCTTCCGGAGTCGAGCTTAATACCATAAGTATCAAGAAAATCATAATCGCACCAGTTTGTAGCCAAAATAAAGCTCTCATCGTTTCTCCCTTCAATCCTGTAACCGTTGGTATTATTAACGCGTCCGGGAACCATTGTGGAACTGGAAATATTTACCACTCCGGGAATATTCCGCACTGCAGCCTTGAATGCCTTCATCTTCTGTCCGACAGCATCAGCCCTGTTGATCACAACAAGCTGTTCCCTGTTAAATCCGACATCCTTATTAAGCATGTAATTTATCTGCCTGTACATAACAATGGTACCTACAATAAGCAAAATGGAAACAGCAAACTGGAAGACAACAAGTACACGACGGAGCCGGCCATTTTTCATATTATTTTTAACGCTGCCTTTCAGGACCTCATACGGGCTGAATGAAGAAAGGAAGAATGCGGGGTATGTGCCGGCAAGGAATCCTACCACCATGGTGAACAACAATAACAAAGGGATAGTACCCCAGAACGCAAATAGATTAAAGGTGAGGTTGGTTCCAAGAAGGTTGTTAAAGGACGGCAACGCAACCTTAATCAATATAACTGCCAGTAGCAGTGAAACAAATGACAGGATGAACGACTCAAAGAGGAATTGCGATATAAGCATTCCCCTTGATGATCCCCCGATTTTTTTGATACCTACCTCTTTTGCTCTTTTTGCTGCCTGGGCAGTCGAAAGATTCATGAAATTAATGGCAGCTATCAGCACGATAAGTATGGCAATACTTCCGAATATTATAAGGAATTTGGGATCGATTGCAGCCTTGAATTCCTGCTGTATGGAATTGTCAAGATGTATATCGGTGAGATTCTGAAAAAAGAACCTGTATTTGTTCCCCTGCTTCTCCATATCTTCCATACTTAATCCCATATATTGCTTTAGTTCGGGACCGACATATTTTTTCAGCAGCTCCGGCATCTTGTCCTCTACCGTCTTATAGCTGGCATTCGGTTTCAATAATAAATATGTAGTGAAGCTATTACTAAGCCAGATTGGGTTCTTTGACCTCGGATTGGTCATAAAAGAGGTAAGAATATCCGCATCAAAATGTGAGTTTTCAGGGATATCGGACATAACTCCGGCTACTATATACCTTACTGAATCTGTGCCTATCTTGATGGCTTTATCTATAGGATTCTCATCGCCGAATATCTTTTTTGCCGTGGATACGGACAAAACAGCCCTGTGCGGTGCATTAAGAAGGTTATCCGGATCACCCTGGAGAACCGGTATTGAGAAGAAATTGAAAAACGAAGAGTCCGCTTCGACCAGGTTATCCTCTGTAAATTGTTGATTATTATATTCAATTACTGTCGGGCCATCTTTTGTCATCCTGAGAAAATCCTCCACTTCAGGAAACTCATTTACAAGTGTGGGTCCCATCACTGCAGGGGAAGTAGCTATAGTGATTTCCTGTCCCCCGATCTTTCCATTAAGAATTGCCTGGTATATCCTGTCTTTCTTAACATTATACCTGTCATAACTCGATTCATTTATAACATACAGAGCTATTACCAGGCTGCATGCAATACCTATTGACAGGCCAAGTATGTTTATAATAACATAGCCGCGTTGTCTTTTAAATGATTTGATACTGTACTTGAGAAGATTTGAAAACATGTTAATAATTATATTTGGTTAATAAGATATTTCCTGGATAAACCGGTTTTAGTTTTAACGAACACCAAATAGACGGAAGAATAACACCTGTGATGCATCAAATAATATTTATTCAACTTTTAATGCCTCGGCAGGATTAGTTCCGGAAGCTTTATATGCCTGGAAACTAACTGTAAACAATGCAATAAGAATCGCACCAAGCGCAATCGCCGCAAAAACAACAATACTTATGTCAATACGGTAGGCAAATTGTTTCAACAGCTTCCCGACGATTATCCATCCGAGAGGAATGGCTATAACAAGTGATATCACTACAAGAGAAAGGAACTCCTTTGATAATGTGAACATTACATCGAAGGATTCTGCTCCCATCACTTTACGTATGCCCACCTCATTGGTCCTTCGTTCAGCAGAATATGAAGACAGACCATAAAGGCCAAGGCAGGCAATTATCACTGCCAGTATGGTAAAGTATTTGAGCAAGCTTGTAAGACGCATCTGTGACCTGAAAAGATTATCATAATCCTGGTCGACAAAAGTATATTCAAGGGGATATTCAGGGATAACTTCCTTCCATACCTTTTCCACTGATTTAAGTGATGCGGGTATGTTACCTGTCAGCTTCACGAGTATGACCCTGAGGAATTGCATATCGGTAAGAGCAAAAGCAAGCGGTTCTATAGGCTGGTCTGTTCTCTTGAAATGGAAATCCTTCATAACACCGACTATTTTTCCTCTTATCCCCATGAAACGGAAATTCTTACCTACAGGATCTCCGACATCCATAATTTTAGCAACTTCCTCGTTGATCAGGAAGTTACCAGTTGTATCATGTGCCATGTCGGAAACGTAATCCCTGGAAAAATCGCGTCCTGATACAATCCTGATACCAAGCGTTTTCAGATAATCATAATCAACACCGCAGGTACCTATAAGAACCTGTTTATCAGGATCTTTACCATCCCAGTCGGCTCCTCCCGAGTTACTTCCTATATTCACGGGATTCCACGAAGAAGCTGTAACACCTGAGATAAGCGGCTCGTTCAGTAACTCGGATTTTAATGAATGATATTTGCTCTTCATGGCATCAGCCATCGGGATACAAATAAGCTGTTCCTTATCAAAACCCAGGTCCCTGGTCTGCAGGAATTTCAATTCCTTAAACATAAAAATCGCGGATATGGCTATCAGGATTGACAGGGTGAACTGAACAACAACCAGGATCTTCCTGAACCTACCGTGGCCTTTCCCTGCTACTGTTTCACCCTTGAGTACAGCAGCCGGGCGGAATGAAGAAAGGTAAAGTGCAGGGTATAATCCTGACAGAAGACCTGCTACAAGTCCCACAACAATAAAACTGATTATAAATTTCGATTGTAGCAGATCCGACAGCATAAAACTCTTCCCGGAAACAGAATTAAAAATGTTCAGGGAAAGACCGACAAGAACCAGTGCGATAATCAAAGACAGGGCTACCAGGAAAAGGGATTCAAGCATAAACTGCAATATCATGCTGGCTTTATCGGCACCGGCTACCTTTTTGATACCTATTTCCTTCCCACGTGTTGAGGCTTTAGCTGTGCTGAGATTAATGAAATTGATGCAGGCTATCAGTATTATAAATACTGCAATAAGAGAAAAAATGGTCAATGCTATTACAGGCGCCCTTGTTTCAAAGAAACCAAACTGTCCATGAAGATGAATATCGAGAAGGGGAAACACCGAATATTTTGTTTGTGTCTCAGGATTATGATCAAGAACCACACTGGTAAGCTTCTCATTTACATCGTCCTTATTTGCACCATTTTCAAGCATGACAAAGGTGTAAATTGAATTACTACCCCAATTGTCATCAATCATTCCCATCTTCTTCAGGAAGGAATAAGGTATTAATGCCTCAAACCTGAACATTGAATTACGCGGAGGATCTTTCACCACTCCTGATACCAGGAACTGGATGTTGTTTTCAAGAGTCAGAGCCTTACCGATCGGGTTCTCCTTACCAAAATACTTGTTTGCCAGCTTTTCAGTCAGTACTATTGAGTTGGGAGAGCCAAGGGCGGTCATCGGATCACCTGATATCATCGGAAAGGTGAACATTCTGAGGATACCGGAATCTGCCGCAACCACGGATGACTCAAAAAATACTTTATCGTTATACCTGAAAAGAGTGCGCGGAAGCCTGAAATACCGTGTCTGTTCCTTTATCTCAGGAATTTTCTGCATCCATTCAGGACCACTGGGATGTGGAGTAACGGTTACGTGATATCGTCGCCCGGAATAGAACTGGTCTTCCTCCACCCTGTAGATATCAGACGCATTAGTATTGAATGTTTCAAAGCTCATCTCATCCTGAACCCAGAGGAGTATCAGAAGTGAAGCGGCCAGACCGATAGCAAGTCCCGTAACATTAATAAATGTAAATGCTTTATGCCTGGAAATGTTACGAAAAGTAATTTTGAAGAAGTTTCTGATCATAGGTAAAAAGTTATGTGCAACCTAAAGACGATTCCCGTCTTAAAGTGTTGCACATAATCTTATGATCAAAATATCTTAATCTTTACCGGACCGGTGGTTTTAACTCATCAATTGTCACCTTCGGGGCAAGTGAGTTAGTTACTTTTTTAACCCTGATGTCCCTTGAAAGAGTGAAAGAAGCGCTTTGCCTTATATCTTCTGATGAGGCTCCTACCTTAACAACATATTGTCCTGCTTCAGCTACCCATGTTTCTGATGGAGTATCGAAAGAAGCCAGGCTTCTGCTGTCGAGAGTAAAGGTAAGTTTCTGGGATTCACCTGGCTGAAGGAGCCTGGTCTTAGCAAAACCTTTAAGCTCAATAACCGGTTTGTCCAGTTCTTTTGCAGGGGCTGTTATATATAGTTCAGCCACCTCTTTACCTTCCACACTACCAGTGTTCTTAACATCAACCGTTACAGTAAGGCTTTTGCTGAACCTTGTTGAACTTAGCTTTATGTTGCTGTAGTCAAATGTTGTATATGAGAGACCATAGCCAAATTCATACGATGGTTTTACATTGAATGTTTCATAATATCGGTACCCCACATAAATACCATCGTTATAAGTAACCTCTGCAGGTAGGCTTCTCTGGAAAGCTGCCATAGGTCCATTTGCCTGCTGATCTGTCGGAAGCTCTTTCCCCGGGAATGTGCTTGCAGAAGGCACATCTTCATATTTCACAGGAAATGTCACGGCCAGCTTGCCTGAAGGATCAACTTTGCCACTAAGGATATCGGCTATTGAATTACCTGTCTCCTGTCCACCCTGCCAGGCAAGAAGAATAGCATCCGGTAAGTCTTTCCAGCTGGCTGTCTCAACAGGACCACCTATATTCAGAATAACAACTACTTTTTTGTTTTTAGCATGATAATCGGTTGTCACATCCTTTATAAGCTGCTGTTCCTGATCGGTAAGCTGGAAATCACCCTTCACATTTTTACGATCTCTACCCTCACCTGAATTTCTTCCTATTGTTATAATTGCAGCATCTGTATTTTCAGCCATACCATTTATGATGTCATTGTTAAGGGACATCTCATCTATGGGACCGGAACCCATCATGGCCATAAAACCTCTTCTTCTCGGACGACCTTCCTTTGTGAGCTTCAGGTATGTATCATAAAGGGAATTCAGATCACCATTTACCTTGTAGCCCGCATTCCCAAGACCTTCAATAAGGGAAACACTGTATGCTTCATTTACATCACCGCTTCCTGTTCCGCCTGTGATTATTGAATACGAAGTATTACCGAAAGCAGCAATATTCTTTATCTCCTTGTCAAATGGCAATGTGGATGATGTATTCTTCAGAAGGATCATACCTTCTGAAGCTGCCTTTCTGGTAACCTCTGCATGTGCAACAAGATCAGGCTTGTTTGTATATTTGTAACCTTTGAACCTGGGGCTCATAAGCATACCTGTCAGTATCCTTGTTACATTCTTATCCAGGACCTTTTCGTCCAGTTTACCTTCATTTACGGCATCAATAATTGCCTGTATCTGGTTGGGATTACCTGGCATCAGCTGATCATTTCCTGCTTGCATCTGTGCCACAGGATCCTTGCCGCCAAACCAGTCGGTCATTACATATCCCTTAAAGCCCCAGTCCTTTCTCAGAACATTGGTAAGAAGGTCGTGATTTTCTGAAGCATAAGTTCCGTTAATCAGGTTATAAGATGACATTACTGTCCAGGGCTGAGCTTTTTGTACTGCTATCCTGAAACCTTCAAGATAAATCTCGCGCAGAGCTCTCTCACTTACTATGGTATTAAGTGTATTCCTGTCGGTCTCGGCATTATTTGCATCGAAATGCTTGATGGATGTGCCAACACCTTCCGACTCAACTCCTTCAACCATTGCAGCACCTATATTACCGGTAATATAAGGGTCTTCCGAATAATACTCGAAGTTCCTGCCGCAAAGCGGGTTACGCTGAATGTTCATACCCGGACCCAGAAGAACATCGCATCCGTATTCAAGTACTTCATTTCCCATGGCCTGACCAACCTTTTTTACCAGGTCGACATCCCATGTGGATGCAAGAAGTGTACCCACAGGAAAAGCTGTGCAATAGTAGGTGTTATCATCATTGGGCCTGGTAGGACTTATCCTTACTCCTGCTGGCCCGTCAGTGTAAACCATAGGTGTTATACCCAGACCTGGCAATGAGTAAGTTGTTCCTGCAGCACCCTGTACCAGTACAGGAGGTCGGTTTGCCTCAGGACCCTGATTGGCATTTCCCCGGCGATTACGATTAGTTGAATCACGACGTGGCATACCCATCATTCTCATCCCGGTACCAACAACAAGACTGGCTTTCTCTTGCAGAGTCATTGCAGCAACTACCTTTGATACCGGGTCTTTCCCCAGCTTAGGGCCGGCAGCCTTTTGAGAGATCCCTGTTAGACACAGGGAAACTGACATCACAGAAATTAACAAGACTTTTTTCATGTTTAAATAATTTTGTTTTTAATGGTAACATGGAACACGCAAGATCTGAGGCTAATTACATTCTTACCTTTGTTTGAGAAATCATGCGGGTTTCATATAATAGAAATTATAAATTAATAAAACAGTTGTTAAGAAAACCTTTTAAAACATGTGCTTAAAGGTACTATAATACTAAGTTAAGAGTTGTTAAAAACCCATTTAATAAGCCGTGATATGAATAAAAATTCATTATTCCCGGTTCCGGAAAAAAATATTCCCTTTATGGGAACCTTTAAATATAGCAGATCAAACATTCATTTTATAAATTAATAGAAGATCAGTATGGTTCTGTCGACGAATCATGCTTTTTTAAGGATAAATGAAATTAACAAAATGACCGGCCATACTGGGTAGAAATAGTATTTCTCTGATTTACGGTAGAATAACACAAAAAAAGAAAAAATGTTTGAAGGGTAAACAAGTAAATACAAGACTGCAAACACGGGAATATCCTTCACTCCCTTCAGGAGAAGAGAGTAAATAAATTAAAGGATTATATGTATTTAATATTACTGTGGGTCAGCAGAATAGTAATAAATATCGTGCATAAAATGATCCCTGGCTATCAGGGTTCCTTTATCATCAATGAACATTTCAGAAAGATTGTCATTGGCCCAGAAAACAGTATAATGAATAAGATCCTCAGATTTGAGTATCCCGTATCCGGGAATGAGAATATAATAGGTATTATGCCACTTATTAAAGGTGTTTTGCATGCTTGTGCCCCATTGAGGAAAAATGGAATATACTTTATCAAACGTACCCCCTCCATCTGATGACCTGTAAATCGACAACCCGTTTTCCTGTGTAACGATATATATATTATCATCATCATCCACGTAGAGTTTGATTGATAAACCGGGTGTGGCAACCGGCGTCCATGTAGCCCCGTTGTCGGTCGACCTGTTAAGACTGCAGCAGTTTGAACCGTGAAACAGAAGTGATCCGTCCTTCATCCTGAAAATATCACCGTAGCCCCATTGAGACAGGTTACTCCCGGCAATATTCCATGTCATACCACCATCATACGAATACTTTGTCGGATAGTTATATGCAAAGACCCATACGGAATTGTCATTTGCAACATATGTATTTGTCGATATACTGAGGTCCGGATATGGCTTTGTACATGTGAGCCAGGTATTTCCTCCATCAGTGCTTTTAAGTATACTGCCATCCCATGTACTGAGATAAAAGATACCTGACCTGTCTATCTCTACCGAACTGAAAGATAAATTATTAATCACTGTCAGCACCTGCCAGTCAAAATATTCATCACCCTGCCGGTATACCTGGCCACCGGAAACCATCAGGGTAATATTATTGACCGTATCGGCTGCCATATCTATTATTCCTCCGTCGGGACTTTCTGAAATCTCATCCCAGCGGTTCTTCCTGAATCCGTATTCAAAGAGGTCTGTATAAGAAAGATAATTCCCGTCATTGTCATATACTTTAGCACGGATCTTCTGCAAAGGAGAATCATAACCCAGCTTCCAGCCGGTGTAGGCAATTCCGTTGCTATTGGTCTTTGTTTCAGTAACAGTCAGACTCCCCCCTCCGCTTAAAACTTCAAAAGCAATCGTTGCCGTATTACCGGTCATACCGGTATTATGAACAACATAAAACTGTATGCTGTCACCCACAGTATCTCCTGCCTTATATTTTTGACCCTGCATCACCTGGAAACCAAATGAATAGTTATCGAGCGTTTCATAGGCAGGATCATGGTATTTTACGCACGAAATGCATAAACCCGCAAGCATAACCAGAATAAATATTTTTTTCATCACAAAAGTAACTAATGACCGGAAGGAAGAATTGAATACCCGATAGTAAAAGATACAGTCCTGTTCCTGATCTCGTGTTTAACATAAGAGGCGCTCTCCGTACCTGATGTTTCAGGATCGTCAAAAACATTCCCAAAACCCACCGAATAATGCAGGTCAAATTCCAGTCCTGACCGATTTTTCAAGGGTACCTTAAAACCGGCCCCAAAAAGCCAGCCTGAATCTGCTCCCTTAATTATCCTTGTGATATCATCATTAACGTATATCTTCTGACTTGTATAGCCCGAATATGACCTGATCGTGTTAAAAGCTGTTCCAACGGTTCTTGATGAGAGTTTAAATCCCAGCCATGGTCCGCTCCTGATAAAGATCCTCTGCGATCTGTCAAGAGGCAGGCCAATTAAAAATGGTATCACGGCATAATCGGTCTGCACCTTTGTGTGCACATAATAATCAGGATCACTGCTATAGGCAAGGCGATAGAAAACATTACTGGAATCCTTTAGAGCATAACCTTTTCTTTCGAATGCTGCACCTGTAATGAACTCCATACCGCGGGCAAGTGGTACATTGACTGAGAATCCCAGTATCTGTCCCGTAACAGGGTAAAATCTCCCGTTCATAACCGGTTGAGGTATCCACGATACTGAAGCACCTGCCCTATAGGTAACAGTGATACCGGATGAAGTGTCACTCCGCTGACAACCGGCAGTCTTATCAACCGGTTTGCCGGTAAAAGTGTAATTTATACCTGCAACAAATTCAGTCATCCCGTTCCTGTACCTGTAATCGTTCAAAAACTGCTTCCTGCCTGTAATATAATTAACATTAAATACCGCTTTCACTTTATCACTGACGGGGCATGAGATACCAGCTGAAAATATATATCCAAAATCCGTTTTAACAGGCTTTGCATTTAAACTGTATTGTGGATCCATGGTCCGGTTACCTGTAAGAAAAGAATAATATATCCCTGCCCTGAGGTTAAGATCCACTGACGACGGAACAGTAAGTGTCAGCATCAGGGGTAGTCTTAAATAACCCAGGTTCATGTTGTTCACATAATTATTATATACCGGGGCAATGATGGACTGGTTAATATAATATATCGGGTAAGGATAATAGTATTGGTAATAATAATAATATTCATAATAAACGGTAGAATATTCAAGTCCGGTTTCAAATCCGAGGGACCTGTTGAATGAATAACCAAGGGAAAATCCTTCCGATGGTCCCGGTTTATGGCTCCATTTTCCATTAAGATCCTGTCCGTGTATATCTGAAATATTCAGGCCGCTGTAAAGACCGGCTGTAAAATGCTGGGAAAAACCAGTGATACTGCTGTGTATCAACAGCAAAATCAATGAAATACGAAATGAATGTTTCATAGGTTCAGGTAATAAGGATAAGCTGTTTAAGATCAACAATCATGCCAATATGTCTGACTGTAACAACAAAAATAATTTTATCAGCATCCTTCAGATTCGGGGAGATCCTTCACTGCGCTGCGCTCCGTTTCCACCTTTGCTGCCGCTACGGTGGACAAAGCAGGATAACACTGCAAATAAGTAAGTTACAGGAATGAGGAGGGATGTTTCGTTCGGGATCAGTCAGCCAACATTCCGGGGAATACAGCAGGTTCTGCGGCAATGCGTTTCCTGTAAATAAGAAACATTGCAAAAGAAATGACGGCAGTGCTTATCCCGGCAGGATATGAAACAGCATCTGGCAGCGAGAATCCTTCCGGTGCAATAAGGATATAGGTTATTGTTACGGCAGTCATGAAAACAGCCGGGATAAGTGTTATCCAGTAAAGTTTTCGCTCCCTGGTAAGATAAAAGGTAACAGCCCAGAGCACAACCATTGCCAGTGTCTGGTTTGCCCAGGCAAAGTACCTCCAGATTATACTGAAATCGATTCGTGTCAGAAGGTACCCGACAACAAACAGGGGGATGCTTATCATAAGCCGGTTCTTTACCGGGCCCTGTTTATAATTCAGGAAATCGGCCACGATAAGCCGTCCGCTTCTGAATGCAGTATCGCCCGAGGTTATAGGTGCCGCCACCACTCCCAGCAGGGCCAGAGCTCCTCCAATCTTTCCAAGAAGGGAGTTGGAGATCTCATTTACTATATACGCCGCATTCCCCTGGTTGGCGTTCATTACATCATTAAGCTCTTTCATCCCGCCGTAAAAACTCATCCCAATGGCAGCCCATACCAGGGCTACCACCCCTTCAGTTATCATTGCACCATAAAACACCCTCCTGCCCAGCCTCTCATTCGTTATGCAACGGGCCATCATTGGCGATTGTGTTGAATGAAAACCTGAAATGGCGCCACAGGCAATTGTTATAAACAACATCGGGAAGACAGGAAACTGTGAACTGTCTGAATGAAAGTTCCTGAAGGTTGCAGCATTCAACTCAGGGATATGATAACCTTTTACAATTAAGGCGGTAATAAGTCCTATTGCCATAAAGAAAAGAGCAAGACCGAAGATCGGGTATAATCTTCCAATAATTTTATCAATAGGCAGCATAGTAGCCAGTATATAATAACCAAAAACCACCCATACCCAGAAAGTCATAGATGCAAAATCAGGTGTCATTCCCTCCAGTATCTTTGCCGGACCCATAATAAAGACTGCCCCCACAATCACCATAAGCAGCACTGTAAATCCCCTCATGAACTGTTTGGCTCCTTTCCCCAGGTAAATACCAACTATCTCTGTGATGCTAAGACCATTATGCCTTATGGACAACATCCCGGAAAAATAATCGTGAACTGCTCCGGCAAAAACTGAACCCAGTACAATCCACAAAAAGGCAACCGGTCCCCACATAGCGCCGGCAATTGCTCCAAAAATTGGTCCCAGTCCGGCTATATTAAGAAACTGGATAAGGAATACTTTCCCCCAATGCATAGGTACATAGTCAACCCCATCATTCATCCTGAATGCAGGGGTCTGACGTTCGGGATCCACCCCTTCTATACGTTCAATAAACCGTGAATAGACAAAATAACCAAGTAACAGGAACAGAACAGAAACTGAAAAAGTTATCATGGTAAGGATTTTAAATTCTATTTGTACTTCTTACTGAATTCATCGGCATACATGTTAATTTCGGCAGGAGTCAGAAAGGAGCCTGAGTTTATAATTAACCTGTACCTGAATGTTGCAGATTTACCTGGTGCAATAGTAAAATCAAAGTTCTTCCCGCCGCCGGTAAAATCATGCCATCCCAGGGGATTGGCAGCAAAAAGTCCATACCCGCGAGCCATCCAGTATGTCGGGTAACCAGGATTTTTTGGATGATCGCAGATAACAACAGATACAGGTTCGACGCCAATAATACCTGTCAGGCTCATCCATTTTGCTCGTGTCCCCCAAACACTCTCACCGCTTACGCCTTCACTGCTCACATAATTACCGGAAACACCTGTATTCAAAGTATCTTTTCTTTCCGTAGGCTTTCCAGGAGAATCTATGAGGGGAACCTCTTCCTTTGAAGGCAATTCAAGTTGTCTTGCCACCCTGATGGCAAAAAATCCTTCTTTTGTATCCTTAAAAAGCACAGCTGTATCGCCTGCAATGAGCGTGGTTATACGGTCAATAATCCTGACAGGTCCGCTCGCTGTAAAATGATATTCCGATCTTTCATCAAGTATCCTGTACCCTGTGGGTCCCAGCCATTTTTCCGCCGACACAAAATTACCTTCACCATTATTGCTTGAAAGACGTTCAATCTTTATATGCTTTATCACACCCTTATCAGGCTCTTTTATATTCCCGTAGCTGTTCTTCCAGAAATCTGTTCCGTTAACATTTCCATAGCTCAGCCATACGCCTGCCTGGTGATTATGGTCATTGCGCTCTCCCTGCCTCGGCTTCAGGGGGAATCCTCTTGTTATAGTATTGCCTTCAGATGTAAGAACAGGATATAGTATTGGTTTATAAATACTATCCGGCCAGATGAAAGATGTGAATAACTTTCCGTCAATCATGACATCGAGTCTCTTTTCAGACGTATGATTTATGAAGTCTATTTTTGCAACCGGTCCTTTCCCCTTGTAATTACAGGATGAAAGGGATAATGTGAAGCAACCAATCAATATAAAGTGAAAATAACGTACTTTCATTGTCAGCAGTGTGTTCTATCGTTCATAAAAAACTGTTCCCTGCATTTCCTGCAGGGCATTTTACAGGCTTCAGGATCGCTGGTAAACTGAAAGCATAAATTTACTCTTTTTTGATATATAATATAAGGTAAGTTGATTCGTTTATTAACTGAAAAGCCTGTATTAACTTCATCAAACCACAAAGTAACTATGCAAATATCAGTAAAGAAAATTAGTTTGACACTGTTATTGGTGGTAATGATTTTGCCGGTAATATTCGGTCAGTCATCATTGCCTGAAGACCTGATAAGTAAACCACTGGAAGATCAGTTGAACTACCTTGAACGTCGTACCAGGATCTATGAGAACTACAGGGCTATCAGGGAAGATATGTTCCAGCGGCTAAAGCAGAATGTCAATGATTCAGTAGCCTTCGACAGAAAAACCATAGCCTCCCTGAATAATACGGTAAGAAACCTGAACAGAAAGATAGATTCCCTGGGACAAAACCTCGATTCTACAAAGGTGATACTGTATGAAATGACGACCACAAAAAACAGTATTAAGATGCTGGGGATGACAGTCAACAAAGTCTTATATAACAGTATCATGTGGACTATAATTGCAGGATTGCTGGTCCTGCTGGCTATCGGATTCCTTGCATTCAGGGGAACAGTGCAGTTAATGAAAAGAACAAAAAAGGATCTCGAAGAACTTAAGGAAGAGTTTGAAGTGTATCGAAAGACATCGCGTGAAGCACGAGAAAAGATGTCGATGGATCATTTTAATGAGCTTCGCAGGCTCAGAGGCGGACAATGACAATGTAAAGCTGTCACAACCCGGCAAAACACATCATGACATAAGGGCGAACCTAAAATTTAAGCCATGGCCATCCTTATGACAGCAGCCATATAAAAGACCTGATTGATTGTTATTCCGGTATCTTATACCAGTTTACGGCATTTTTAAAGTAAATTTTATCCACTACTTCCCTGGGAAGTTTCAGTCCCTGGAAGCTGCCCCTGAAGGCATCAGAGGTCATCATTTCATCACCGGTGAAATATTTCCAGTCGTCCAGCCATGTGTTATGGATATAATCTGCAGATGCTGCGGGATCACCCTGTTCACCAGCACTCAGATCCGTACCGTAAAGTAGCCTGTCCTGGTATTTGATACAGAAATTACGAACCCTCTCACGGTCCCTGGCCGACTGGTACTCCAGGTGGCATATACGGGCCGCCATATCCACCGACATTTCAGGAAACCTGTCAAGACGGTCGGCCAGTGAATCCACATTCCATTCGAGGCTGCCGAGATGGCAGCCTATGAAAACAAGATCCGGATGTCTTTCAAGCAAGTGATCACGGGCTCTGATCTGGTCCTCGTAGGAAGGAAAATCCGGATGAAGGTACATATGATATTGTGGATGCTCAGCAAAATAGCTGCTGTCACCCCTTACGGTCATATCAGAAAGCGGAAGCCAGCAGTTACGGGGCTCACCCAGATGCCCTGTTACCGGGAGTCCCTCACTTATTATAAAATCAAATACCGGATCAAGACCGGGATCATCGGCCATTATAAACCTGCCATTTCTGTCTCTTACAGTCATCCCTATATTCTTCCATATCTTAACTGTAACCGCTCCGCCTGAAATGGCTTGCCGCAGACCTGAAATGACTTTTTCACTCCATCCGGGTGTTCCCCACCCTGCAGTATCAAACCAGAATGTAGCACCATAAAACACCCTGCCGGGAAATTTCTTCGCGGATTGAAGCGACCATGCCAGTTGCTGTTCCACCGCAGCTGAATCGGAATGATCAACATTAAGAGTTATTAGTCTGAAATTGTCTTTCTCAGCCTGGTTCTCAAAATAACCCCTGTCATTATTTATATGAACATGTGCATCAATCTTTGGTACCGATCCGAAATCAGCCAATGTATAATAACTCTTCCTGCAACCAGTAACAGCAAGAAGAACAAGTATCAATATTATAAATCTCTTAATCATGCCGGTCTTTTGGTTAGGGATTATAAAATTACCATAAAAAAGATGAGGATGTCTTAAAAGTTATGTGTAACCGCTAAGAACACAAAGAAGGCGCAAAGGACACAAAGGCAAGGTCTTTAAATTCAGTCTTTTACGTTCTTTGCGTATTGTCTTAGCGTCCTCTGCGGTTAAGGGTTTTTTACTTTTAAGACACCTTCTTTATAATAAAAATATCTTTATGGATATTACTTACTAATGTGGTGGCATTATGACATACGGGGCGTTATTCAGGAACTCAAGGCTTTTCCGGCAGCTTGTGAATTCATCATAGTTGTATTCCTCAACCTCCACAATTCCATATTTCAAGCCAGACATTTTTGCTCCTGACCAGATCTTTTCCCAATCCATCATTGTTCCCTGGCCTCCAACTTCGTATTTGTCCTTTATATGCCAGAGTTGAAAACGACCGGGGTATTTATCAAAATAGGCCAGAGGATCAGCCCCACCCATAACAGTCCAGTAAAGATCCATTTCAAATACAACCTTTGAAGAGTCTGTATTTTGAAGCATAAAGTCATATACGGTCTGGCTATCCAGCTGGGTTGAGAACTCCCTGTCGTGATTATGATATCCGAAACGAATACCTTTGGCTTTACATTTATCTCCGATAGCATCAAAATAGTCACAATACATTTTGAGCGTATCCAGGCTTCTGTAAGCCTCAGGCCCCATAAATGGCTGTATAATGTATTTGGCCCCCATCTGTACATGGGCATCAATACATGTATCCCACCATGCCATTACCTGATCCCAGTGCGCAGAATCAGGGAGTGCCTGTCCTGTATGCGAACTTATCATAGGCAGATTGTTTTTATCGAGAACAGCTTTAAAATCAGCAGGCGCCATACCATAGAATTTCCCATTATTATAACCGGCTGGTTCAACAAATTTGTATCCCATCGCACTTACACTGTCTATCGCAGCAGGTACGTCTCTCATAATGGAATCACGAATTGAATAGAGCTGTAATCCGATATACTTACCGGCAGGCTTAGATGGCTTGCAGGAATAGAACGTCGTCGATAAAAATCCTGCAACGACAAACAACAGAACAATAGAAATAATGCTTCTTTTTTTCATTTTTGATCAGGTTTAAATTATGTAATTATGATAAAGAGTGCTCTTATTTTTTTAATTACCAGGTTCCATTCCCCGCTTAAGCCTTAGAGGTAAAAATAATAATAATTTCAATTCATCCAAAAGATTGGTTCTTTTACTTCTTAAATAATTGCCCATTTATATAATCTGATTAAAATCTTTAAGCATTATAAGAAAAACAGTGCCTATCCAAGTTTCAGTCGCATATTAGTATTGTTCATAATAATAACCTGTGGATCTTAAAAAAAACCGGGATATCCATAAATTGATCCAGGATACCCGGAACAAAGTGCGAACAACCGCATATGAACACCTTTGCAACAAGTAACTACAGGTCAGCGTTCAGACGACTTCTAATCCTGTTATTATTATATATACCCCTGGGAATAGCAGCCCAGTCACAAACAATATACTTAACGGCACAAAATTCACTTCTGCCGGTCAGGAAATTAATGGTGATGGTGTTAGTATGAAAAGTAAAAAGGAATAGCTGATGACCTATGATAAACAGCCGGGATTCAGGGTTACAAGGTAACAGTAAAGCCGTGTACATAATTACGGGCCCTTACCAGGGATAAATAAACAACTTTTATTCTGCTATGAATTTAAGTTCCGGTATCAGTACAGGTTTTCCCTTTGCAGCTTTATAAGTGAATGAAGCCTCATTCTTATCTTCTCCTGAGGATTTACTATCATTGTAAACCTGCCTGACATAAGGATTCATTCTGCTTATAAAAGACAATGCCCTTGATTTTGCCACATCGGAGAATTTACTGTAAACAGGATATACCAGTTCAATAAGATCAGAAAGATCGGTGCTCTCAGAGGTTTTTATTCCCTCAGGATAACCGGAAGTATCCCTGCCAACAGAATATACAACTGTCCCCCCGGATGGTATCCAGTTCATCCAGTTCATCTCATCTTCGGCATCTTTCTCAATTCCGTACATTATTATTTCCCCGGCATAATAGTTTCTCAGGCCTTCCTTAAACAGATCGGGCAGCTTTGTACTTTTTATGTAGCCAAGAATTATACGGCATTTGTTATAATGACCTACATTATAATTATAATCATCAGCTTTCATTATCCCTTTATTATTGAGAAGCTGTCTGCCAATAATATCCACCAGTGATCTGAATTCAACTGTCGTTGTATCCACATCCTTATTGTTTTCAATGATGAAGTCAGTAATGCTCTTTTTGTAATTATTCAGATCTGTTATCCCCAGGTTAAAATCTTTTGTTGTGTATTCTATTTCCTTTCTTTGTTCTCTCACCCTGTCATAGATGATACCGGGCCTGGTGACCTTGTTGCGTCCTATCGGATCAAGAAGCGGTTCAGTTATAAGATTGTCGTCTGTTTTCGCTTTCACTGCCTTAATTATTACAGAACCTGAAGCAAGGCCACTGGAAAATACAGTAATTTTTATATCTCCGGGTTGTCCTGACGACCTTATAACATTGGAAACAGGCATTTCAATATAGCCAATGCCTTCTTCCTTGTCTCTTTTTCCTGCCTCTGATTCATAGAATGAAGGACCTGCAAGGGTTGCAGGACCGGTGACCGACCATTTCAGAGCATTTGCAGCTCCAAAAACCTGGTTGCCGTTTTCATCCACAACATTGGCTGTTATCACTGCAACAGAGCCGGGGTCCGCAACAACAGAATCTGATGACGTTTTGAGCTCAATGCCTGCTGCTTCTCCAGGCATATTAAAGGTAGAAACCACTTCTGAGCCATTTTTCGTACCTGTCACTGAAAGAGTACCTTTTTCAACGGTGATACCTTTAAATGTAACAATATGATGATCAGGATCCGCCGGTGTTTGAATTCCTTTGCTTACACCATTTACTTTTAGCTCCAGCCTGTCGCAGTTCGTAATAACCACAATATCAGCTTCTCTGCCTGTGTATTGTGCCAGCCATTTATTACGCTCGATAAAAACTACCGGACCGGATGAATAATAAGCCTTCCAGAAATAATATGCATACTTTGGTATCCTGTACATATCAACCATTCCCGACAGATCTGTATACCGTACCGGGGCATCCTGAAATATCCTGCCTGTTCCAAAATCGTTATATATACCGGCACTTATATTATCATTCTCCGGCAGGACATTCTCATCGAGCTCCTTTACCTGTTCATTTTCCGGTACGCATCGCTGGAAATCATCAGATGCAATAACTGTAGAATCGTTGTCGTACCATCCCCTTACTGCCTGTACCTGAAGGCCGGCAAAAGAAAAGTTCTTTTCGGAAAGTCTTACACCATTTCCGGCAAACTCGTCAGATACCATCATGGATGATAATATCCTTGTTGTATCTTCATTTTCTGCCATCTTCGAATTCACCGGATGATCTGTTTCATTACCCATGCTCCAGAAAATTATTGATGGGTGATTCCTGTCGCGCCTGATCATCTCCTTCATTTGCTGTTCCTGGACAACGGGGTTAAAATCCTGATTATTAATACTGGGAGTTTCCTCTGCCACAATAAGACCTTTTCGGTCAGCCATGTCATAAACATCCTGGCTTTCAGGATAAAAAGCTGTCCTTAAAAAATTAAAATTCAGGCTGTCTTTCATATTGTTTATATCCTTTTCAGGGATCCACCCCGGAATAGCCCCTCCAATCCATGGAAACTCTGCAACAAGCCCTCCCCCATGCAGTACGATCTCTTTTCCGTTAAGCCACAGCCTGTTTTCTTTGAAATCCCAGTGAAACCACCTGAATCCGAAAGAACTGTTAAAACTGTCAACAATTGTTTTATCACTTATTACTTCAGATAATACGGAATACAGATATGGATTCCCTGGTGACCATAGCCTGGGTCTCTTTACCGGCTTTGTCAACTGGTCAAATTCATATACCTCTCCAGGTTTAATATCCATATCAGTTTTCAGTACCTGAACTGTATTACCATCTGCATCTGATATAGTTGTCTGCAATGTGCATGTTCGTGTATCACTGTAATCATTTTTAACCCATGTCTTTACTCTGACGACACCTTCTTTTTGCGAAACTTCGGGAGTTGTAATAAACGTTCCTCCTTCATGTTCTGCTGATCCCTGCATGGGTATATAGATCTTACCTTTTATGACGATGCTTACATCACGGAAGATCCCCCCGTATACATCGAAATTACGCGGCACCATTGGAGGTATCTTGTTTTTGTCAGCCTGGACATTACTGACTGCAACTGCAAGGACATTATCGGCTCCCACTCTTATGGAACCTGAAAGATCAAAATCAAATGAACCGTATCCTCCTTTATGGTCCCCGAGGTATTTCCCATTGATCCATACCTTACAATATTTCTGTACTCCTTCAAACCTTACAAAAACCTTACTGTCAGAAATGTCATTTTTTATTGAAAAGTGTTTCCTGTACCATCCCCATCCTATCCACCAGTAAGGGTTGTCCTTTTCAGATGAACCACTGATGAACGGATGCAGGATACCTGTTGTTTCATATGTATTCCATGTATGTGGTATACTTACTATGGGCCATCCCGAATCGTCAAAAGCAGCTGATTCGTAACCCTTATCAGCCGATTCACTTGGAAAATAGTTAAATGTCCATTGCGAATTTATGTTCTTCTCAACATCCTGGTTTTCATGTATTTCTTCTGAATTTATTTGTCCGCTGAGGTTAGAGACTGAAAAAATCAGCAGACTCGACAAGAATAATGCTCTCATTTTCATTATATTATGAAAATTGCTATATTTAGTACCAAGATACTAAATAATTGCTGACATATTAAATAAAACAGTATTAATATCTTGCTTCAGTCCAGGTTTTGCTGAAAAGAAAGATTTGTATACTTTTGAAAGAGACAGACAGCAGGAACATAGCATTCATTCTGGAGATGCCATCCTGCAGAACTTTACCGGATAAAAGAATTTCCACCCGTATGGCTATATATAAGACATATTTCTTATTCATAAATAATTAATTATGAAGAAATTATTAAGAACTCTGCTGGTAATATATTTCATTTATATGCTATCTCCGGCAGCCACAAATGGACAGGGAAAAAACAAATACAACCCGTACTCCAATAAAAACATCTATAAAAAGGGATGGATCGATTTCAACAAAAATGGGAAGATGGATCCGTACGAAAACCAGGCACTTGATATTGATACAAGAATAAACGATCTCCTGGGACGTATGAATGTTGATGAAAAAACGTGCCAGCTGGCTACCCTGTACGGTTATCCCAAAGTACTCATGGATTCATTACCCACTCCTGAATGGAAGAACAGGGTATGGAAAGACGGCATTGCCAATATTGACGAGCATCTTAACGGTTACAGGTCGCCAGCCATGTCTTCACCGCCAAGTCTTCATGCCAGAGCTATAAATAAAGTCCAGCGCTGGTTTATAGAGGAAACCAGGCTGGGCATTCCCGTTGACTTCACAAACGAAGGAATATATGGAGCATGTTTCCCCGGGGCCACACTTTTTCCTGCACAGGTAGGCGTGGGATCTTCATGGGACAGGGAGCTTGTATCCCTGATAGGAGCCATTACCTCGGCTGAGACAAAGGCTGCCGGTTTTACGAATGTCTACTCCCCCATCCTTGATGTAGCCCGTGACCCGAGATGGGGACGTGTTGTTGAGAGCTACGGTGAAGACCCATACCTTGTTTCACAGCTTGGTCTTCAACAGGTTCTTGCCATCCAAAGAGATCATACTGTAATATCAACACCCAAGCATTTCGCCGCGTACAGTATTCCCATCGGGGGAAGGGACGGAAGTACAAGGACCGATCCCCAGATAGCACCACATGAGATGCACACTCTCCTCCTTCAGCCATTCAGGGTAGCTTTTACAAAAGGACATGCACACGGAACAATGGCATCGTATAACGATTATGACGGTGTGCCGATAGCCGGATCATGGAGCTTTCTTACAGGACTTCTGCGGCAGAAATGGGGATTTAAAGGTTACGTAGTATCAGACAGTGAGGCCCTGGAATTTCTTTGGTCTAAGCACCATGTCGCTCCCGACTATAAGGATGCAGTCAGACAGGCTCTGGAGGCCGGCCTTGACGTCAGAACAACATTCAGGAGCCCGGAGTCGTACCTGATCCCGTTACGGGAACTGGTAAAGGAAGGATCCATATCGATGGAATTGCTTAACAGCAGGGTAAGGGATGTGCTATGGGTTAAATTCTGGCTGGGCTTATTTGACAGGCCTTATATTGACAACCCGGATGAATCGGACAGGCTATTTGCCAATCCTGAATATGACAGGGTTTCCCGAAGGGCATCTTATGAGGCTATGGTCCTTCTGAAAAACGAGGATAACTTCCTGCCGCTGAGCAAAGATCATGTAAAGACTATCCTGATAGCCGGGCCCGATGCAGATAATAAGGAATTATCATCGTCGCGGTACGGACCAAAAAATATAGTCTATAAATCTGTTCTTGAAGCTTTCAGATCCAGGCTGGGGGACAGTGTCAATATATTGTACTCGAAGGGTTGTGATATAAAAGACAAAAGCTGGCCTGAAAGTGAGATCATACCATCCGAACCGGATAAAAAGGAAATGGAAGGTATAGATGATGCCGTGGAAAAGGCCGGTAAGGCCGATGTGGTTGTTATGGTACTCGGCGAGGATAACAGCATTGTCGGAGAATCAAAATCGAGAACCGATCTTAACCTCGCAGGGCATCAGCAGTACCTTCTTGATAAAATATGCGAGACAGGAAAACCTGTTATACTGGTTCTCATGAATGGCAGGGCTATTACTATTAATAAAGCAGACA
>CAYYIW010000021.1:0-55219 GCA_964472085.1 uncultured Rikenellaceae bacterium
TAGTCATCACTAAAAAAGGTGCATTTCGGCACCTTTTCGTGATTCCGGCGCGATTCGAACGCGCGACCCACAGCTTAGAAGGCTGTTGCTCTATCCAGCTGAGCTACGGAACCGATTCTGGCTGCAAAAATACATCTTTTTTCAATTTATCCAATGTGTAATAATATGGGGAATGATGTTATATTGCAACAGAAGCAAGTGTCATCCTTGATGTATTCCACGGGCATTCAGTACTGTCAGGTTCAGACTGACTGCATATAATTGACAAGACCTTTCTTTTCGATTATCTGCTGCAGTTTATCCGGCAGAGGTTCAAAACGAAAACCCTGATCATTAATTTTTATAGTGCCTTTACCAAAGTCAATATCCACATTGTCACCTGGCCTGTAAGCTTCCACAGCCTCCCTGTGGACAATCAGGAGCAATCCCTGATTGATTGATGATCTGTAAAATATCCGATTTACTGATTTTACAAGGATGGCTTTTATTCCGGCATGAGCCAGGCCCACTGCCGGATGCTCCCTGGAACTGCCGCAACCGAAGTTATCTCCTGCTATTATAATATCTCCATTTTTCACATTTTTGCTGAAAGCCGGATCAAAATCAGCCATCAGCAATGGGATGATTGAATCGGGATCGGAACTCAACACTTTATATGTGTGCTTACCTGCAAACATCTGGTCAGTATTGAGATTATCGACATCAGAATAATTCCATACATTACCATATCTCCTGTTTTCGCCCTCCTTGATAGTGACAGTAATGCTTTGCCGCACTGAATAAGGATAGATATCTTTTCCGGGATCTGCCCGCGGATCAGTGATCGTCCCCTTAAGGGCAGAGACAGCCACTGTATCAGGTGAAGCAAGATATATTGAGGCCTCTTTGTTTCCCATCCTGCCAAGAAAGTTCCTGTTAGCTGTGGATATTACTGTATGGCCGCTTGCAGGGATACCCTGGCCAGTCCCAAGGCATGGTCCGCATGAAGGAGAAAGCACATTGGCTCCCGACCTGATAAAAACAGAAATAAGTCCCTCATCAATAGCTTTCAGCAAGATCTTCCTTGAAGCCGGTATAATATTCAGCTGGAAGCCATCCTTAATCACCTTGCCTCTCAATATTTCAGATGCAGCCCTTAGGTCTTCCAGCCTTCCGTTGGTACAGGTCCCTATCAGGCCTTCATGCACAATAGTACCGGCTACCTCGCTGACAGCTTTTACCTTATCCACGTTATGCGGCACTGAGACAACAGGGAAAATGGCATCGAGATCAATATTTATCTCATCAATATATTTTGCTCCTTCATCTGCCCACACTCCTTCTATTTCTTCTCCGTAATATTTCTCCAGCACAGTATCAGGCGGAAAAACTGCATTCTTGGCACCCATTTCAGATGCCATATTAGCCAGTGTCATCCTGTCTGAAATTGTCAGTCCTTTAATACCTTCACCGTGATATTCAACTGACAGATAGTTAGCTCCATCGGCACCTTTCATTCCTATTATCCACAGAGCCAGGTCCTTTGCTGTGACGTTAACTCTCAGCTTTCCTGTAATATTTATCTTAAGCGATTCCGGAACCCTGAACCATGTTTCCCCTCTTTTCCAGATACCCGCTGATTCTGTCCTGTCAATGCCGGCAGCAAAAGCATTGAAAGCACCAGCCGTGGATGTGTGGCTGTCGCTGCCGACAATAAGCATACCGGGCCTGGCATGATATGACATTATCTGGTGACAGATACCTTTTCCTGCATCATAGAATTTGCCTATACCCTGGCTGCTGACTATATCCCTGATATCCTGATACTGTGTTGCAAGACCGGCATCCGAAGGAGGAGCGTTATGATCAAGAACAACCAGCATTTGCCCGGGATCTGCGACCCTTGTCCCTCCCATCTTCCGGAATGTCTTAAAAATACTTGAAGTATTATCATGAGTAAGTATAATATCAGGACGAGCAAAGACTATTGTGCCTGCCGGGGCCCTGAATATCTTTTCTGCAAATGTTTTTGGATCCATAGCATTAATTTTCAATATAAAATAATGAGTTCAGGCACCAAGCAAACCTCCCCTGCGGTATATAGCATACTGGACCGGGGAAAAAGGATTAGCATGTACAACATGTCCTGTTCCCGAAATTTTAATTTCCCCTGTATTCAGGTTAACTTCCAGGTGATCACCGGTTTTCAGATCAGCTTCTCCAATATCCTTACATGTTAAAACAGGAAATGCCGCATTTATTGCATTTCGCTCATAAATAGCGCCGAAAGATTCCGCTATTATCGCCTGGATGCCGAGTGAAACAAAACAGTCAACAGCCTGTTGCCTGGAGCTGCCGCTGCCAAAATTTTTACCGGCTACAACGAGATCACCTTTTTGTGCTCTTTTTGAAAAATCCTCATATCCCTGCAGGTTATCAAAAGTGCACCTTCCCATATCATTAATATCGGTTATTGTCAGGTACCTGTTATGAAATATCATGTCTGTATCAACATTGTCCCTGTCAATAACCCATATCCTTCCATTAAGTACAGACGGAGGTTCCGGATGATCTTTTATTACAATTGATTCCCTGGCCGAAGGTATCTTATTATTACCGGGACTGAACAAAGCCGGTTTAGCGGGTATATCCGATGAAGTTGTAATAAAGCCAGCCACCGCAGATGCTGCAACTACCTCAGGGGATGCAAGATACACCTGACCCTTGCCCTGTTTCCCGGGGAAATTCCTGTTTCCCGTGCTTACGGTCACTTCACCGGGGCCATTTTGTCCGACCTGTCCTGCTGCACATCCGGCACACCCTGCATTGGAGACCAGGGCTCCTGCTTTTTTAAAGATCTCTATCAATCCTTCCTCAAGACATTGCATCCATATATCATCAGTGGCAGGCACAATCTTCAGGACGACTCCCGGAGCAATTTTCCTGTCTTTCAAAATCATGCCTACCTGTCGCATATCTTCCATCCTGCCGTTAGTGCAACTGCCGATGAATGCTGAATCGATCTTCCTGCCGAATACATCAGACACTGCAACCGCATCATGCGGTTTTCCGGGCAGGGATATCATGAGTTTAAAGTCTGATACATCAAGGTCAAATGTCTTATCATACACAGCATTATCATCCGCGTATACAGGAGTGAATTTATGCGCAGAATGAGCTGAACAATAATCAATTATTTCTTGTGAAGGTGGGAAAAGTATTATTATTGCACCCATTTCCGTTGCCATGGAAGATATAGTGATCCTTTCATCAAGGGTGAGCTTATCAGCCGCTCTGCCATATATCTCAACAGAAGATCCCAGGAGTGAGTTAGCTCCGTAAATACCCAGCATATTAAGAACAATATCTTTTGAACTGATACCTTTTGGAACATCTCCGATAAAATTGATCCTGACTGAAGGAGGTACTTTAAACCAGATCTTCCCGCTATGCCAGGCTGCTGCTATGTCCATATCTCCCATTCCCTGTCCAAATGCTCCTACAGCACCAAGTATGTTGGCATGAGAATCAGTTGATACGGCTGTGGCTCCAGGATATACGAATCCCTTTTCAATAAGTATGTGGGTCCCGATACCGGCATCTATATCATATATCCTGATGTTGTTCTCCCTGGCAAAAATCCTGCATATATGTTGATTCACAGCATATTTCTGATCTGATCCGGTCGGATTACAATCAAAGGTAAAGAGTGTCCTGTCGGGATCTGCCACCTGCAGCCCGTAATCCCTAAGATTCTTTACTACATTGGCTCCTCCGAAATCACGGGCTGCCCGGGCATCTATTTCAATGTCAATTATATCACCGGGCACTACTTTTTCTGACCCTGAATGTGAAGCAAGTATCTTTTCAAGCAATGTCATTGCCATATGGTATGATTTAGTAGAAAACTCAAAAAAACATTAAAAAGTATGATTTTCCTATTTGAATTGTGCCCTGTAATCCCTGGGAGCGATCCCCTCAGCTTTCCTGAATTGTTTATTGAAGTTGGAGATACTTGTAAAACCGCACTCCATTGCTATATCATGAACATGATATTCGGTCTCCCTGAGAAGATAGCATGCCTTGTTGGTCCTAACCCTGTTCAGGTATTCGACAAACCCGGCGCCACTGTTTTTCTTAAAGAACCTGCTAAAGGCTATCGGACTCATCCTGGCTACCTTTGCCACCTTTGTTAAAGTAATCTGTTTGAAATAGTTATCCCTGATAAAAGAATATACATTGGTCATCCTTTTATTTCTGCTCTCATCATAATCGAGCCTGTAATTTTCAGAACAGATATAACTCTTCTTTTCCGATGTGCATAAAACCTTAAGTGTATTAAAAAAACAGACCATCTTATCAACTCCTTTTGCATTTACCATCTGTATAAGATGTTCTGAAGCGGTTTTTGAATCTTCCACAGGAAAAGCCAGTCCCCTTTCAGCATCCATGAGAAGCTTCTTAACCGGTGCCATCTCAAACTGTGACAGCAGAGCCTCTCCCAACGATTCCAGCTTAAAGTGCAACATTATTCCGTGTTTTTCCGGAAGAGAATTATTCTGTTTATAATAGTTCCAGCAGTGTGGTATATTACCCGCAATCAACACCATATCGTATTTGTCAAACAGTTCCACACTGTCACCAATGATCCTTGTACCATTACTTCTAAGATTAAGGACCAGTTCATACTCAGGATGAAAATGCCAGATACCGCCTGGATCATTTATATAGGAAGCCCTGAAACCACCTCCGTTATCAAACTGTATCTTCTCAAGTTCTGCTACCATAGCTTATTTTACTTTTTGTCAGGTATCAATCAAATTTAAGCAATATTTTGGCATTTTGCATTATTACGTTTTTACATTTTTTATAACATATTATTTGATTTCTAAGTTTTTTTTCACTAGATTTGTAAGCAGCTCATGCTATTGGTATTAAGAGGAGATGAGCGAGGGTTGGAAGTGAAAATCAACAGGATTGTATTGCAGACATTGACTTTCACATCAGGAACCTTAGGAATAGCGCCAGCTTACCATGGTTCCATCCTTTTATCAGACAGTAGACACGGGAATTATCTCATTAATAAAACCCGCTCCTGATTTTCACAAAGACCCTTTCTCCTCTTTTTTTTATTCCTCCTCCGGTCTGCTTTCATAATAATACCTTAATGACTCCTTTGGTAACATGTTATTAAAAATTACTCTATCTTTGCCCCCGAACTCGCAGGGGAATTGACCGGCAACACCGGCATATGATATACAGTCTGCAGGCGTTTATTATAAATGCCCGATAATTATTTGCATTTACGACATGTGACCTGTATTAAGTTAGAAAACACATGTAACGACTTCAGTAAAGTAAGATGAAGACCTATATACGAAGAAGAGAAAAGAACAATGAGCTGGTAATATTTTTTGGAGCCTGGGGAACAGATGAGAATGTTTTTGCACCGCTCTGTAATGATGAATTTGATTTTATTCTGTTCTATAACTATTCTGCTGATGATCCTCTTCTATTACCCGAGATGAAAGTCTATGAAAAGATCACTCTGATGGGTTGGTCACTTGGTGTATGGGCTGCAGAATATCTACTTCCCAAAACAGGTATAAATCCCGATGTTACCATTGCAATAAATGGCACACCCATACCGGCCGATAATAAATACGGTATACCTCTCAAAATATTTGAAGGAACACTCAACAACATTACTGAAGAAAATATAGAGAAGTTCTATTTCAGGATGTTTGGTGACAAATCCAACTACCTGAGAAACCGGGACCGGATCCCTCACAGGACTCTGAAATCGTTACATGACGAATTGAGATGGCTGTATAACAGGATCATGGAACAGGGTGAACCGGGGTTCAGATGGGATTATGCGGTCAGCAGTGAAGTGGACAGGGTATTTCCTTCAGAAAACCTGGAAGCATACTGGAACACACTACCGGAAACAAAACATATTGTAGTACCACTTCCCCACTATTTCTTTCATAAATGGTCATCATTCACCGACTTTATCGGTTTTGTGGAGAGCTTTTATAATCTCTCGCCCGACAAGAGGAGCAGCACCCTTGAACAACTTAAAGATCTTTGATCAGTATATTGGAATCAGAGCCCGCAATCATGCTGTCAAATTTATCAAGAATAGCTGCTACTTTATCATAATCTTTGGTCTTATTGACGAGGATATGTTCATTCCCTTTCTTATCAAGACGATCAAACACAAAGCTTATCGACATCTTGTTAATATCAAGGGCCGGCTGATAAAGGCGCTGTTTCTGTTCTTTTTCATGAACAACAGTAACGAGGTTTGCGGCATTCATGTCCTGCAGTATTTCTCTGACGAGCCGCACCGGTATCTTAAGCATACTGCTTATTGTTTCTGAACCGATAGGTTTTTCTCCTTCAGCAAAGTTATGGATCACCAGGTTTAGTATCATGATGACAAGAAGCCTTTTCTGGTAATTACTGACGGTAAGAGCTTCCGATTCAAACTCATATCTCGAAACATTCTGGTTAGCAAATGACAGTTCAGCTCCCAGGAGTACAACTAACCAGCTGCTCTGCAACCACAGTATGAACAGGGGAATAGCGGCAAAGCTACCATAAATGGCACTAAGTTTTGTAATACCGAACTGAAGATCAATATATAGCCATTGAATAACCTGCAAAATGCTTCCTGCTATTATCCCTGAAATAAGGGCAGGAACAAACTTGACCTTTGCATTAGGCATAATAATAAAAAGTACAGTAAGTGTTATCCAGCTTAACAGGTAAGGAGTAAACTTGATCAACAATCCGATCAGCGGTTTCAGTTTTTCAAGTATAAGCGCCGTACTGATGTATTCTGTAAGAGTAGTATTTATGAATACTGTTATACTTCCTGATAGTATCAGAATAACAGGAGCTATTAGCATTATTGTAAGGTAATCTGTAAATTTCCTGTACCAGGGACGTGATGATCTTATCTGCCAGATATAATTGAAAGAGCTCTCAATACGGTTAAGCAGGGACATTGCTGACCAGAAGAGTATTATCATACCTACACCGGCAATATATCCTCCTCTGGTTTCTTCTATAGCATTCCTTGCATTTTGCAACAGCCATTTAAGTACTTCCTGGTGAGCCTGAAATTTACTGTATATCAGTTGTTCAAGATTCTGATCAAGGCCAAATCCCTTTGCTATGGCAAAGGCAATAGCCGCAAGAGGCACCACGGAAAGGAGGGAATAAAAGGTAAGTGCCGAAGCCCTTAACTGCACCTTATCGTTGGCAAAGCCCTTGGCTGCAAGGACAATGATCCTCAATTGTCTGAATAAAAAGACCTTACCTTTCGATATCTCCGACATTGGAGTACGCCATATTAACTCATTAAAGTTTTTAATCTTTTCAAGAGCCCAGAGGACAGGGTTTGACATGATGATATATTTATTTTATTTTCAATAAAATATACAAACAGGGATTACTTAGTATCAAATATACAAAATACCTTAAATAAAATTTATTGCTATTTTCACACTTTTAAAATTCATCATAATGAATGTGGAAATACTCGAATTTGTAGAAGGTGCAAAAAAAGCACGCGGCCTAGCGGTCATAATAGATGTATTCAGGGCATTCTCCGTGGAATGCTATGCTTTTGATTCAGGTGCATCACGAATTATTGCAACAGCAAGTACTGAGGCTGCTTTTGCCCTTAAGAACTTATACAAAGACGCTGTACTTGCAGGGGAAAGAAATGAAAAAAGGATTGATGGATTTGATTTCGGTAACAGTCCCACTGAGATCATTAAGTCGGACTTAAGAGGTAAAACATTTATTCATACGACCAGTGCAGGCACCCGGGGCCTTGTAAATGCAACCGGAGCCGATCATATAATTACCGGCAGCCTTGTTAACAGTGGTGCTATAGCCAGGTATATCCGCCATATAAATCCCGGGAAGGTATCTCTTGTTGCAATGGGATACCGGGCAAAACAATCAGCAGGTGAAGATCTTTTATGTGCTGAATATATCACCAGAAATTTAAATAATGAGAAACCTGATATTTCAGACAGGATTGAGCGATTAAGGGAGGAAGACGGCAGTCGCTTTTTCAGACCTGAAAATATAGACTTCTCTCCTCCTACTGATTTCTTCCTCTGTACAATGATTGACAAATTCAATTTTGTTCTTAAGGCAGAGAAAAGACCTGACGGAAATATTGAACTGTTGCGGATAGACATTTAACAGTCATCAATATATGCTCTTATTATATAATTCGTAAGGTAATTACTGCCAGAAGCATTAAAAGACGGGTAAAATGTTCTTTTTCCTGTGGATTGCTCTGTATGTGCAGAACATGCATAACTTGTAAAAACTAAACAGTCTCAGTGATGTCTTTTTTGAATCAAGCCTGATCTCCATCCTGTCCCTGTATTTAATGAAAATACCTGCAAGAACAAATGCAAGATTTAAGAAATGCAGCCTGTTATATATTCTTATTATTTTAACTGTCTGGGCAAATGTTCTTTTATCTGTCACCTTATCATACAGCATACTGAGGTTTTCAATTCCCAGCTTTGTCTTATTAAGGAAATCCCTGTTTGATTCCAGTCCTTCATGCAGCAATCCGTTGTCTATATGAAGAATATCAATGCCTGCCTTTTTCAGCTGGTAGCCCATAAGAGTATCTTCATGCCCGTACTGCTTCAGTTCTTCATCAAACCGAATTTTTGAAAAAACAGATTTCTCGATCATCACGTTGAAGGTGGAAAATCCTGAATGGGGATCCTTATTCCATTCAGCGGCTGTTCGCTGTTCCCTGTGTCTGCCGTATTTCCAGCGCAGAAGCTTATCCGGGTCACCGGGAGGGCTTTCATGATAAACAGATCCCCCACATATTACTTGTGCTTCTTTCAAATACGGAAGCCACTTAAGGAAATATGCTTCAGCTGTCCCTGTCATCATAGTATCGGCATCAATGAACAGCAGGTAATCTCCGCTGGCCTCAAGTCCCAACCTGTTACGTATTGCTGCACGACCAATATTCTTCTCAAAGGATATTACCCTGACGCCATCCCCTTCAAGTGAATGATATTTTTCCTTAAATTCAGCGGATGATCCATCGTCTCCAATAATGATCTCTTTTAGTTCCGGCACCTTCCCCAGGGCACTTTTCATACTATGAACCAATGCGATAAGATCATAATTAAAAACAGGAATGAGTAAAGATATCTCCATATTCTTCAGGGTTATTAACTCAAATGTACAATATATTTTCCTAATATTAAGTTAACATTATTTGACAAAGATAAAGCATTGGTTAATTTTGCACATGTCAAATTATTCTGACTTCTGAATGAGAAAATATTTATTCCTTTATTTACTGCTGATTCCGTTCTGTCTGACGGGTCAGCCATCCAACGGGTATAAAATTGATATCACCGTCAACGGTATTGGAGATTCCACTGTTTACCTTGCCTATCATTTTGGAGACAAGCAATATATAAAAGACACACTTAAGCTTGATAACAAAGGACACGGGATCTTTGAAGGCAGAGACACGTTGCCGGAAGGCATTTATATGCTGGTGCTTCCGGGGAAAAAGTACTTTGAAATGATTATGCCCGACGACCAGGATTTCGGGCTGGAGTGTAATTACGTTGATTTTATCAATACCCTTAAATATAGTGGATCAGATGATAACACGGCCTTTCTTAATTACCAGAAAAACTGGGCTGGACTGCAGAAAAAAGCATCATATATAGCTAAAAGGATGCAGAACAACAGGCAGAATCCTGACTCGCTCATGATGTTGAGATCCATGCAGAAGAACCAGGAAGATAAAATGAAGAATTACCTTAAAAGCATCATAAGTGCCAACCCGAATACGCTTCTGGCTGAGCTGGTGAAAGCACTGCTACCGGTGGACATACCCGAATACACTCCTCCACCGGGAACGGCCAATCCTGATTCTGTCAAATGGGTATGGTCTTACAATTATAATGCTGATCATTATTTTGACAATATTGACCTGACTGATGAGAGGCTTCTAAGAACTCCATTATTGTATTCCCGGCTTAATTCTTATTTTACCAATGTTCTGATTCAGTCGCCTGATACGATCAACAAAGAGATAGATAAACTGATTAATAAGGTTGAAGGAGATTACAAGATATTCCAGTTTGTTGCGGTTTACCTGTTTAATCATTTCAGGGAAAGCCAGATAATGGGTCAGGATGCTGTTATGGTAAAGATTGCTGATGATATCTATCTTTCAGGAAAAGCTGACTGGGTATCTGATGAATTCAAGAGAGACCTTAAGAAACAGATAGACCTGATACGTCCCAATCTCATCGGGAAAAAAGCTACAAATCTTGTAATGAATTCGTACAGAGGCATTTTCGTATCGTTGTATGATATTGACAAGGACTTTACGATTCTGTATTTCTGGGAACCCGACTGTGGCCACTGCCAGGCTGAAACTCCAAAGCTCAAAGCATATTATGATAAACCGAAGGACTACTCAGCAGAGGTTTTTGCAGTCTGTACCACAGATGACAGAGGCAAATGGGAAAAGTATATTGAAGACAACAAGCTTACCTGGATCAACGGTTGGGATCCGCAGCGTAATTCGCATTTTGATTATTATTATAATGTACAGGCAACACCTACAGTATATATTCTTGACAAAAACAAAAAAATAATTGCCAAAAAGCTTCCTGTTGAGGAAATAAGTAGTTTCATTGATAATTACAGGAAATACAATAAACAGAAGCCATAACTACCTGGCTATTCTATGGAGATGATTTACAAGATCATACAGGGAACTAAAGGCTACCGATCTATTTTCTGAAATAAAATGCCACATATCATCACTTGAATCAGGAAGTTTTATTAACGGATAGTCCATCTCCCCTGTAACGGTATATCCAGCACGCTCAATGGCTTTACATGTCCAATGCCTGCTTTGTCCCTGTCCTTTAATATTAACGTATCCCCTGTTTTTCCTTTTAACTGAAAATGTTCCGTCAACAGGATTGAACTGCACTTCCGGTGATTCAAACAATACGCTTAGCGATCCGCCAAGCATCAGGTCTTCCGGGGCACCTTCCACGAATTTCCCTTCTGTGATGAGCCATATCTTGTCTGACTGAGTCAAAGCCATCTGAAGATCATGTGTGGAATAGATTATTGTCTTTCCCCTGTCCTCTGAAAGTCTGTGAAGGATATTAAGGATCTCATAACGGCTTCCTGCATCAAGAAAAGCAGATGGCTCATCGAGGATCATCAGTCCTGCATCCTGTGACAATACCCTGGCTATCATAACCTTTTGCCTTTCACCGTCTGACATTTCTGATAAATACTTATTCTTTTCAGCAGCCATTGAGGTCAGTGCCAGTGAATCCATTATCATCCTGTTATCTTCTTCAGAAATCCTGCCTATCCAGTTTGTATGAGGGAACCTGCCAAGAGCCACAAGGTCATAGGCAGTCATGTTTGCAACCACGACAGGTTCAGTGGACACATATCCTATATTCCTGGCCAGCTCCCGGCGCGAGTATTCTGCAAGTCTTTGTCCCCTGAAATAAATCTCTCCATCCAGAGGAGGCTGAAGTCCGGCCAGAGTCCTTAAGAACGTGCTCTTCCCGGCACCATTCCTTCCTATAACAGCAATTACCTCGCCCTCCCCTGCGCTGGCCGTTACAGGCAACAGGAGTGAATTGCTGCTTCTTCCCGAAAAGTACCCTATTTCGAGGCAATCGACAGTCAGTATCTTATTCTTATAATTATCCATCAGAATAAATCGGAATATCTTCGTTTTTTCATAATGACCCATATTACTACCGGAATACCAATAAGAGATGTAACGGCATTTACCGGTAATATACTCTCCGAACCCGGCAGTTGTGAAATAATATCACTCAGAAGGAGAACCGCTCCTCCGGTAAGCACTGTACCCGGGATCAGAATCTTATGGTCAGATCTCCTGAACAATATTCTTGCAATATGGGGCACGGCAATACCAATAAAACCCACAGGACCACAAAAGGCTGTTACACTACCTGCAAGAATGCTGGTACTTGTAAAAATAATGATCCTGGCATGCTTCACATTAAGTCCGATGCTGCCGGCATAACTTTCCCCTATCAGCAAAGCATTTAATATTTTAGTGGAAAAAAAACTTACAGTCAGTCCAGCCAGAACTGAGATCATCAGCACATTAAGCTGACCTGATGTCAGATTACCAAGGCTTCCCATTGTCCAGATAACATAAGCTTTCAAAACAGATTCGTTGCTGAAGTACTGCATTATGGTGACCACTGCAGAGATTCCACTCGAAAGCATTATACCGATGATAAGTATAGTCATAACATCTTTTATACGTGCGGAAAGAGCCATAACAAGGAGAATAACTAATCCGGCTCCTGCCCATGCTGCCCCTGCAAGTATCCAGTTTCCCAATGTACTTATGGCCTGGATCGAGATGCCGGATGCGAAGCCAAGTATAACAAAAGCCACTCCCAGGCTCGCACCTGAACTAATGCCCAAAACATAGGGTCCTGCCATAGGATTTCTGAAAACAGTCTGCATCTGTAGTCCGCTGACCGCCAGTGCAACACCTACTAATAAGGCAGTTAGTGCCTTGGGTACACGAAATTTTATGATAATAGTCGCCATCTTGCCGGAGGAATCGGAAAAGAGCGCCCTGATCACCTCTGAAAAACTAATAGTTACAGAACCGAAAAAAATATCAGCAAGAAATAATAATAAAAGAAGTACTGTTAACAGTATAAATATACCTGCAGTGCGGCTACTTGACCATTTCTTACTGGATTTCTGGCTAAAATTTTTCACTATACATTTATAAAATGGATTACAGATGATTACTTTATTCTTCTGTAATAGACCAGGATGTAATTTGCGAACATGCCTGGATGCAGGATCGAAGCTATATCCTTTAAAATTATGTGGGGATGTATAATTCCGCTCTCCCAGTAGTCATTACCTCCATCCCCTGTTATTCTTCTGTCATTATTATAAATGTTATCATTCCTGAAACATGGAAGATCTTCAAGCCTGTTATCCACAATGGATATCTCCTTTAGTGATGTGGCATTTCCCGTGTTCAGCCAGTAATCGGCCAGCATTGCTTTTACATAGACATTTTCAATTCCCATTGGCACCGCTACTTTTGACCGGTTATCCGCCCAAAGATAATTGCCGCCAGCGTCATATATCAATTTACTCATAAATGAGTTACCCGGGGATATATACCATGTATCTTTAAACGGGAGTCCCAATAATACTGATGGCCTTTTTTTAATTCTTTTATTAACAAACAATTTCAGATCATTGTATGCTTTAACTTCGTATCTGAATATGCTGTCAGCCATCTTTTCCCTGCAATATAATGCTCCAAATACCTTTATCCATTCTGCCCGGGCCAAAGGATCATTCTCGAGATATTCAGCATCAAAAAAAATCTTTATGCCAAGTTCCCTTATCCTGCTGACATAGCCTGCTGATTCACTACCCACACCATACATTATCACAAGATCCGGAGACAGGTTAAGAATCATTTCCTTATTCAGGTTTGTGTTATAGCCAACATCTTTTATAGAATCGGCGGTTACTTTTCTTCTGATGCCGGCGGAATAGATGTAGTTTTTTCCCGAAATACCAACAAGGGTATTCTCTTCATCCAGGGCAGATATCATTGCCAGATGAGTGGTGGACATACATATTATTCTCTTTACAGGGGTAAAGATAACATCCGATGAATCAAGACCGCCCGGCAGTCTCATTCCCTGCCTGACCAGGTAATAATTAAACCTGACATTCTCCGCCCCCTGCCATGGATTACTAATAGAAATAACCGTACATGAATCAGTGTGATCAACAGAAAACAAACTGGCATATTGTGGTTTCGCATCAGCGTCGTCAACAATTTCACTCTCAGGCTGTCCGACACCATGACAACCCTGTAAAAATATAAAAATCAGGAAGAAAGATGTATATACCGGGGATTTGAGGATTGGCATATCAACGCATCATTTAGAATCTTAGCCTGAAACACATTGATCCGGGGATTACCCCGGCCCGGAACTTTGCAACAAAGGTTCCGTCATTCTTATGGTAAAGGAGATATCCATCCTGAACGTAATCGACAGGATCAGTCACAAAAATATCGCTGTTAACCGGGTTTATGGCAAGCTTGTAATAAGGAGATCCTGATTCAGGGATAAGAATTGATGCAGGAATCTTTTCAGCATTTATATCCATCTGTCTTACTCCATTTTCAAGATAATATAAGGTCTGCCCGAAACCATCAATGCAAAGACTGGTCGGGGATGCTTCCAATGTAGAAAATTTGTATTGTTTTGCCACGGTATTTGTGATTGTACTTATCCTGTCCAGTTCTGCATAGTTCTCTCTTGCCCAGCCACCGTTACACAGGACCCACAGGGCCTGGTAACGGTCCAGAACCATACTTTCCGGCTCCATTCCCACACTGATAGAATCAACTACCTTATCAACAAGGCCGTCAATAACCATTATCTCATGGCCTCCGACCCAGTTTGCAACGTATGCCTTATTATTGCATACCACAATTGATTCTGAGGTTCGCCTTATATTTATGTAGCCCGATACCGAGTTTGACAAAAGGTTTATTATAGCAACTGAATCGGAATAAAGACTTGTCACATAAGCTTTATTGCTACCAACTATAGCCATGTATCGGGGCGAGATCAGTCCGCTTATTGTTGATCTGTGCTCAAGAGTTGATTGATCAAGAACTTCAATCTTCCCTGAATTATTAACAACAATATATGCTTTGTCTTCTTTAATAATCATAGAATTAGGAACATCTCCCAACGGCTTTGAATTGACACTGTAATACAGGTCATTACTGATCTTCATTGAATCATAGGAGAAAAACGACAAGGAGCCATTCCCTGAGTTAAAATTACCTTCGTTCAACACCAAAACGCCACCGCCAAGGATAAAATCAGCACTAGGTATTTCAAGATCTTTGGTACAGGCCTGTAAAATAAAGGCAGAAAGCAGAAATAGTATTAAGTTTTTCATAAGTAAATAAAGTTGATTTAATGACCCAGGTGGAACCAACAGGCAGTTAATATATTAATTTTTATCTTCATCGGGAAATTATATATGTTTCATGTTATTGTTTTTTAACTATTTGCAGTAATATTTTCAGAGTACAGAAACGCCCTGGTAACGGGTAATAGGCAATTGTCTGATAATAGACGTTAAAAATATTGTCAACCCCCAGCTCTGTTAAAACGGAGATATTTTTCCGACGGTATCTGATCCCACCATAAAAATTATTTATAAAATATTCAGGCAGGTATCTGGAATTATCAGATGTTATGTAGCGTTTCCCGGTAAAACAGGATGTCCAGGTAGCAAACAGATTGTCATAAGTAAGCTTCAATGCCACGTTAGCTTTATTGACAGGAATATATATAAGCTGTTTCCCGGCCATAAATTCTTCACCCTGATCATTTACTTTATTTTCAGCTCTGGTCAGTGCATAACCTGATTTAAGTTCTGTCGAAATGCTACCGATCACATATCTTAGCGACAATGATGTTTCCAATCCATATGAATTAACTTTTCCTATATTATCAGCTGTCCAGTATGAAAATTCTCCCGGAAGCCACTGTATCATATCCCTGATGTTGTTCCTGTATCCGGTAAGTTCATAACTCAAACCAAGAATGGGGGTGATATTTTCCTTCATACTATATGACATCTCATAATTGAAGGAATACTCATTTTTAAGATCAGGATTACCACCCGGGTACCAGTACAGATCATTCATCCCGGGCAATTTTGAGTTTTTCGAGATACTTGCCTTGATGAAATAATCTCTTGATGGTAGTAATTTCAATTCCAGCGCAGTTGAGAAATCCGGAACAAGAAACCTGTCCCTGTCCATTATCTCACGGATAAGTATCACGGAACTTACTGACGGAGAAAACTTACTGTCAAGTAAGGCTGTCATTGACATCTTGTTTCGCCGGGCTGCACTCCTGTAATTATTTGTATGAATAATATCGAGGTCATCTTCGATTGTAAAACCAAGTCTGGATGATCCTGAGATAGTCCCGAACCAGTTCATTTTAACCGTGGAAGCATCAGACAGGTTATGTGAGTTAACCGAGGCAAGCCTGTTGGTATAATTAAGCCTGTTACGCACCCAGGCTCCCGTGATCAAATAATCCGACCTATCACCTGTAAAATGGTAACTGATCATTGATCTCAATGCTTCATCATATTGTTTTTCGTCGGATCCTGGCTGTTGTGTAAGCAGCGATGAAGGAAGGTTACGATCCGTTAACTGGTACCAGATACGGGCAGAAGTCACGCTCCCTGGTCCTTTCAAATAGAACTCCTGAATCAAAGATTTATGGTTCACCTGGTTATGAGTCCTGGTCTGCCATACCGGTTCAGGACCCGTATAGTCATCAAGATACCTGAAGTCGTTCTCTGATGTTTGTGTAAAAACTTTGGTTGAAGACTGAAATGTGCGTGTGCTCTTTATGAATTTCAGAAGACCTGAATAATGACCGAAACTGCCTGTTCCGGTACTCACTGATATCTTGGACCGCTGTTCCCAGTCCGGACCTGTGGTAAGGTTAATTGCACCACCGATTCCGCCATTAACGAGAGGCATGGATGCACTACCGTAATATACTGTTATTCCATCTGTCATCCCTGTGGTAATAAGTGAAAGGTCAGATTGTCCCAGCATCGGGTTACCCAGGTCAATGCCATTCCATTCAACTTTTGTATGCCCTGCTGCTGTTCCCCTGAAAGTAGCCGTTGCAGTACCTCCCATACCATAACTCCTAACAGATATATTAAGGTTTTCTTCCAGTACTTCAGCAATACTAAGCTGACTGTAGCTCTCCAATATTGATGAATCAAGCCTTTCTGTCTTATACCCGGGCAGGTCTGAACTGTATTTTGAACGCTGTATAATTACTTCTCCTATCCTGATAGTGTCTTTTTGGGATATCATTTGTCCGTTCAGGTTACAGGATACAAAAAAAACAATATAAAATATAATTTTTCGCAAGGTCCTGTTCAATAATATATTCAACCTTCGATATTTTCCATGAAACCCGGTTCCCGGTCTCAAATATTTCTCTCAGCTATGGGAAAATCAGGGTAAGAATCGCATTGATTCTTTGCTTTACCTCCCGAAAGCTCTGAACTTCGTGTGTTTATGGCAGGTCTTCTGACTTATCCCGTTCTGATGAAGCCTTCCCATAGTATTACAGACTACAGTGGCAGGTGTTTCATCAGACCCTCATCGTATACCGATCGGGCATCACAGCAGCGGGGACTGTTGCGGATTCTGACCGCATTCCCTATTAAGTACAATGAACAAAATCATTGCAACACCAAAACGTAACAAATATATGATAATTTCATGTGATGGTAACTGCTTTTACAGCACAAATATTAACAGTTATTAACAACCATCAATTGTTGGAATTCAGTTTATATTCTTCAGTATATCTTCGCCAATCCCTATTTTATATCCTTCAGAACGGTAAAAAATATTACCTTTCCCATCGCAAAGTATAACAAGCGGTAAATTTATAGTGCCTGACGAAACAGGTTTTACGAAGTCATGGAATGCAGACAGGTTATTGTCAACCCCGAATCTTGACCTGGCAGGAAATTCCGGGTGATCTTCAGGATTAAATTCCGTTCGTGTTGCTGAAGGATCGGGGAAAAAAATAAAATCACCTCCCCAATTATCAAATTCAGTCTTAAACTGGGCAAGATCAGTGAAAATGTGTTTGGCAGGTTCCCTGTCAGGATCCATCCAGATAATTACGGTACCATTTTGATTGATACTATCAGGGGAATCCAGCAGTCCAAGTATCTTTTGCAGGTCCACCTTTCCTGAAGGATGTCTTTTCACTGTTTCTTTTCTAAGCTTAATATTCAATGTTTTATGTTCATTTTCCGAAAGGTTAAAAAATGAAAGTTGAGACAGCACATTACCATTGCTGAGCCTGTTCCCTGTTACCAGCATATAGCTGCCCGGAGGTAACGCCAGTTCATCCCTGAAGCTGGAGATTTTACGATTATAATCATATTCAAGGGTATTATAGCGACCATTTTCAAACCTTGCAAGAGTAAACTGAATATAATATTCCGGAACAGGATTGGTTTCATCTGATCTCAGCCTGATATATCCTTTATTTTCATCGGGCTGTTTCTGATCTGAAAACCAAACATCGTTCCACCTGTCATTTTTGTAAAACTGAGGCATTTTAGTTCCCGGTTCAAGGCGGGAAGGGACTCCAAGACTACGGCATATAGCAACAAAACATATAGCCCTTGACCTCCTGTCAGAAACACGCAGTTCATTAACTCCTTCCGGAGTTATAGGAGTACCATAATAATTTTCAGCATCTGCTATTTTAATATCATTGTTAAGATATTCAACTATAAGATCCGGATTTGAGTATCCCCCGTTAAGCAGTTCAGATGGCAGGTTAGTCAGGAAATAGTGTCTCCATGGTGCAATTATTTCATTGGCCACCCTGGGATTAAGAACATAATTGATAAACATTTCGTCAGGTTTTCCGCTTTTAGGACCTGTTTTATCAATACTGTTAACAAGGTGATCCGTCAGGGTACTGCTTTTGGTATCCCTGAGATCCTTATCAGGAAGAATCTTAAGCATTTCCATTGCAAGCTCCCTCAAAGAATCTGGAGAATCAGTAATAAAATCACATATTTCAATGTAATTTCCCATACTCCTTTTTATTTCCATAACAACCTGCTCACGGTCAAGACCCATCTTTTCAGCCAGTTTACCTGCCTCTCCCGGTTTCATCCATGTATTTATGTAGTGCTGGCGAATTTTATTTTCCTGCTCGATACGTCTTGCATTTTCATCCACCATGTCAGATGATGGTCCGGGGAGAGGAGTACGTACTGCAGGAACATTCAGGTCAAAATTAACCTTATATTCATCTGCAGGATCTCTGTCAAGGACCAGCGTCAGTGTATCAGTGTCAATTACAGATATTTTACTGTAATTGAATGCATTATTTTTATGAGCCCATATAAGCAGGTCCCCAAGTCCGGTTTCGAAATGACTCATCCCGTTTTTATCGGAAGGTACAACTGCCAGGGGATAAAATTCCGCATAATTGTATAACTGATATTCAACATCAGCATCAGGAACCGGTTCTCCCTCCATATTCAGGACCTTAACAAAAACAGATTTAGTTACTGCATATTTTGACAGGTTATTAACCACGGAGTAGTCGTTCTTTTTGACAATAGTATTTTCGCTCCCCAGAGGGGCCCCGAATGATTTTGTATGTACCAGCATGGCTCTGCGTGCCGGTTCTGTGAACCATCCCAGGTCGAGTACCGGTTCAGGCTCGCAGGCACCAGTGTAATACCAGCTGCCGTTATCCCATATCTCTACCCATGCATGATTATCATCGCAATGAGCCCATCGTGGTGTATAGACCTGTCGAGCGGGAATACCGGCAGTCCTGAGAGCCGCTACTGTGAAAGTTGATTCTTCCCCGCACCTTCCTCTTGCTGACAGAATTGTTGAAACAGGGGCAGAAGTTCTTTCATCTGCTGGCTGGTACTCAACTTTTTCATGACACCAGTGATTTATCTCAATAGCCGCATCATGGAGATCCATGCCTGTTATACGGTTCATTATCTCATCATAATAGGCAATTCTGAATGAATCGAGATTCTCATTGTTGACCCTCACAGGAAGGACATAATGAAGAAATATATCCTCCGGAACAGATTCACCCCAGGGTGTCTCATCCCTGGCCCGCAGAGAGGCTTTTACATTAGCCAGGAAAAAATCACCATTATAGTCGGCAAGATCATTTAGAGGCATAAAGGCATATAAGAACTTCAGGGCTTCGGATTGCTCAACAGTAAGATCCTTTTTAAAAACTCCGAAAAGGGTATCATACCGGCCTGAACACAATGATTTTCTTGCCTCAAATGATTTCTCAACAGTGCTCATGTATTCATTATTTCTGATCAGATGCCTACCGGAACATCCTGATGCCAGTGCGATAACAAGCACTGCCAGGGATAACAGGTTATATCTCATTTCAGTTTTGTTCTAAATTGTCCCGCAGGAACTTCTCACTACAAGCTCCGGAGAGATATTGACTTGTCTTTTATACTTTCCTTTTCCTGAGTTCTTTACTTCCGACCATATCATATTAGCCACCTTAATGGATAAGCCAGACAGTGGCTTTCTCAGACAGGTTACAGGTGAGAACATAAGGTCAAATCCCGTACCTTCTTCCATTGATAACAGGGCAATATCCTGGGGCACCCTGAGATTCTTGTTTCTCAGCAAAGTCATTACCGGGTAAACAAGACAGGCATTCATCACTATCATAGCATCAGCTCTGTATGGAGGCCTAAGAAATTTCTCAAGCAGTGATGAATCTATCTCATCATCTCCTGTTGGCCTGTCAACTTCAATGATTACAGGTTTGTTCAGACCTGACTCCTGGTCAATTGCGAACAATACGTCATTTATTGCAGAAGTCCTTTCCTCGCTTGCCTTACGGTCTGCGATAATAAGAATATTTTTGTATCCAAGGTTACCAATATGGGATATAACTAACCTGGCACCTGCGGCTGTATCCGTACGTATTGTATTCAGATGTTGAGATTTAACAGATTTCTCAAGCAATACAAAAGGATAATCTGCGTTTTTCAGAGATCGTATTGTACTGTCATCGGCAGCATCCCCAAAGAGAATAAGTCCACTGTAAAATTTTCTGAAAGCGCTTACCAGTCTGTCGTACCGGTTATCATCAGGATCCTTTGTTACAATAGAAAAACCCACCCCCATACTTAAAAAAGCCTTATGCAAAAAGGGTGTTATCTGTACAACGAAGGGATCATTCATTGAAGGAACAATCATTCCTAAAACACCGGGTTTTTCTTCCACAGGATGGTGTTCACCCTTTTCCGGTGTCTTGTCAAAATACCCCATTGCTCTTGCCAGGGCAAGTACTTTTTCCTGAGTGTCTTTTCTGATACCCTGCTGATCAGCTTTGTTATTTAATACAAGTGATACCAATGTACCTGATACACCAAGCCTGGCGGCTAAATCTTTGTTTTTAAATTTTTTACCCATTCCCACTAAAAATTTGGATGAAATAAATTTAATTATTTTTTCCTTCAGGGATAAATATTTTAGACATTTTAATATTTTTTAACTATTAAAATATGAAAAAATGAAGGTGTCTCCATAGTCAAAACTGACTTTTGAGACACCCTCATTTGTTAAATTTTTCTGGAAAATCCTAAATTACTTTCTCTTTGGTGCATTATAGCCTCTCTGCTTGGCAGCCTGTTCAAGACGTTGCTGCCACCTGGATTTCTTCATCGGTTTCTTTTTATTTTCCTCAAGTTTGGCCAGAACCGCATCCGCATTTATTAATCTCTTTGCAATCATGTTCTGTCCGAAGGTTATCATGTTAGCAAGGAAATAGTAATAAGTCAGACCTGCTGAAAAATTATTAAGGATAAGCATGAACATTACCGGCATAACATACATCATGGCTTTCATACCCGGCTGATCTGATCCGGCAGATGTTCCGGACATCTTCATCGTAAGAAGGGTTGATACGGTCATCAGCAGGGTAAACAGGCTGACATGATTCCCGTAAATCGGTATTGTAAAAGGCAGAGTCATAATTGAGTCATAGGTTGAAAGGTCTGTTGCCCACAGAAAGTGTTGCTGCCTAAGCTCAATAGATACAGGGAAGAACCTGAACATGGCAAAAAGAATAGGCATCTGCAAAAGCATTGGAAGACACCCTCCCATTGGATTAACACCGGCTCTCTTGTACAGATCCATTGTTGCCTGTTGCTTTTTCATGGCATCTTCCTTTTTGGGGAATTTTTTGCCAAGCTCATCGACCAGGGGCTTCAGGACCTGCATTTTAGCCTGCGACTGCATCGATTTGTAGGTAAGCGGGAAAAGGACTACTTTGATTATTATAGTCAGTATCAGGATTATTAAACCATAACTTCTTATATAATTATCAAGCCAGTTGAAAATTGGTATTATGACAAACCTGCTTATCCAGCCTATTATATTCTTGCCAAGGAATATTATCTTTTCCAGCTGGAGACTTTTACCCTCCTTCCGCAATGTAGTTATAGAATTAGGCCCGTAATACAATTTCAGTCCAATCGTCGACGAGTCACCCGGGGTAAATGGTATGCCAACCTCGGACGTATAATATCTTATGTACTTATCCGAAGCAGGGGTTTTATCAGACTGCACTGTAGCATTCAGAAAAAAGTTATCTGCGATCAGTATGGAAGAAAAAAACTGATCCTGGAAAGAAATCCACCTGATTCTGGTAGGTATGTCTTTTTCCTCGGTCTCTTTCGATTGCCTAAGCCTCAGTCCATCTACATCATCCTGGTAAAACTTATACTTAATTGTTGAATAGTTTTCTTCATTCGTCTTTCCTCTTTCCTGTTGAGGAATATACATTTTCCAGTCGAAAGTCAGGCTGCTCTGGTTGGAAGCAATCACCCCATCCATAGATTTGAATGTAACATCAAAATTCACCATATATTCATCGGGAAGAAGGGTGTACTTGTATTCGATATATTTACCCTCACCTGCCATTAACCTGAGGACCACACTTTTAGGCACAGAATCAACAAGATATGTTTTCTGGCTGTCAACAGGTTCAAAATACAGGTTATTAGTCTTTATAGCCTTATTGTCGACAGTATAGAAATTAAAACCGAAAACAGTTGAATCCCCGGAAAACAATATCAGAGGGAGGGAGTCATACCTCCTGTAGTCTTTTAACCTGGCAGAATAGACACGGCCTCCCTTAAGCGCGATCTTCAGTGAGACCCTGTTATTTTCAAGTGTTATAAATTCCTCCTTACCCTTAACATCGCCGGCAAAGGCCCCGTATTTCCCGGCATCCTGTTCCTGAGGTTCAGTCCTGGTTTCCGTAGCTGTTTCTGTTCTGGTTTCAGGCTGAGCAGGAACTTCCGTTTTAGATTTTTCCGGAGAAACGGTATCTGCCTGGACTTTCTGTTTTTCTTCCGGTACTATTCCAAGCTTGCTGTTGATTTCATTTATTTTAGCTAAGACATCCGGTTCATTTGGTTTTAATTTCAGGGCATCCAAATATTCTGTACGTGCATTTTCCAGATCTCCTCTGGCATACTCTGCCTCCGCAATCTCCACAGCCTCCTTGAATTTCTTATCCAGCTTTTTACTATTGTAGATACTGAATCCGATGAATATGGCAAAGATCAAAACAAGCCCCGTTATAGTATTTTTATCCATCCTTTTACTTTGATTATTTGACTTTCTTTTAGTATAATTTTTATTAAACTGATTTATCCGATGCAGGCTTTAATGAAATTAACAAACAAAGGGTGAGGATTCAGAACAGTTGAGCTGTATTCCGGGTGGAACTGTACACCAATAAACCATTTGTGTTCTGGTATTTCCATTATTTCCACAAGGTTTGATTCAGGATTAATTCCAACAGGTATCATTCCTGCCTGTTTAAAGTCCTCAAAATATTTATCATTAAACTCGTACCTGTGCCTGTGACGTTCTACAACTTCAGTCTTACCGTATGCCTGAAAAGCCTTTGAATCCTTGCTTATTATACATTTATATCCTCCCAGACGCATTGTACCCCCCTTGTCTATTATACTTTTCTGCTCCTCCATAAGATCAATAACAGCAAATTTTGTCTTATGATTGATCTCAGTAGAATGGGCACCGTCAAGGTTAAGGATATTACGTGCAAATTCGATAACAGCACATTGCATTCCAAGGCAAATACCCAGGAAAGGGATGTTGTTCTCCCTGGCATATCTGGAAGTAAATATCTTTCCGTCAATACCCCTGGATCCGAACCCCGGAGCAACCACGATACCATCAAGGCCTGATAGTTTACTTTCCACGTTATCTTCAGTAATTTCTTCTGAATGAATATATTCAACATTAACTGTACATTCATTCATTGCTCCTGAATGAATAAACGATTCTGCTATTGATTTATAGGCATCCGGCAACTCAACATATTTACCCACAAGTCCAACCGTTACCGAATGTTTCGGATTTTTCAGTTTCTTCAGGAACTCATTCCATTCATTGAGTGCCGGTTCCGTTTCTGATGAAAGATCCAGTTTTCTTAATACTGTTTTATCAAGTTCCTGTTCCAGCATTTTAATTGGCACTTCATATATTGTTGATACATCAACTGACTCAATTACAGCATTTTCAGCAACGTTACAAAAAAGTGCCACCTTTCTTTTAATATCCTCATTAAGATGACGTTCAGCTCTGAGTACCAATACGTCAGGCTGGATCCCTGTTTCAAGCAGTTCCTTTACCGAATGCTGTGTTGGTTTTGTCTTTGACTCTCCTGTTGAGGATAAAAAGGGCACCAGCGTAAGATGAATCACAAGGCAATTCTGAGCACCCAGTTCCCACCTGAGCTGGCGGACTGATTCTATATAGGGCAATGATTCTATGTCACCCACTGTACCACCTATTTCAGTAATAACTATATCAAACTTTTTTCCTGAACTCACAAGCTTGATACGTCTTTTGATCTCATCAGTGATGTGAGGGATTACCTGCACTGTTTTTCCCAGGTAGTCTCCTTTTCTCTCCTTATTAATTACTGTTTGATATATTCTGCCGGTTGTAACATTATTGGCCTGGCTGGTCGGCACATTCAGGAATCTTTCATAATGACCGAGGTCAAGATCAGTCTCGGCACCGTCAAGTGTAACATAACATTCTCCGTGTTCATAGGGATTCAGTGTCCCAGGATCAACATTAATATAAGGGTCCAGTTTCTGAATTGTTACAGAGTAACCTCTTGCCTGCAATAGTTTTGCAAGGGATGCTGAGATAATACCTTTTCCCAATGAGGATGTCACTCCCCCTGTAACAAATACGAATTTAACATCTGCCAAAGCAAGTAATTTTAAAAGTTTAACTATCTGGATACATACTAGCTACTCATCAAGTCCGGACTGGTCGATCATCTTGACTTTTTCCTCAAGTGTTTTAATGAGTTTCTTTGCATTTTCTATCTTTTCCTCAACTTCCTTTATCATAGTCTCGGCATTAGACGATTTAGCAAAGAAACCTATATTATTTTCCCACAACACAATATCGCTCTCAAGCTGTTTGATCTTGGTAAAGAACTTCTCTCTTTCATTACGAACCTTCCTTGATGCTTTTGGATTTGTTTTTAGATTATCAAGTTTGGTCTTATACTTAAGAATACTTTTATCCTCATCACCTATTTTAAGCTTATCGAATTCTTTGTTTAGTGCATTCCGGTATCTGTTGTTTATCTCATCCTTCATATTAAAAGGGACAAAACCTATATCCGTCCACCTCTTCTGTATTTCCTTCAGTTTTTCAAAAGCAGCCTGAACATCTGATCCAGGTTCAAAACCTTCAAGTTCCTCAATGATTGCAACCTTAGCTTTAAGGTTATCTTCATATGAGTTATCAAGCTGAGCAAAAAACTCAGCTTTCCTGTTAAAGAAAGTGTCACACGCTTTACGAAATCTCTTCCAGCACTTTTCGGATTGTTTACGAGGCACAGGTCCGATCTCCTTCCACTCCTTCTGCAACCTTATAAGCGCATCGGAAGTAGCTTTCCAGTCTGTGCTGTCCTGCAGAGTTTCTGCCTGAATACATAATTCTGTTTTAAGCTGCAGGTTGTTTAGCTGGATCTCCTTATTATCTGCATAGAAGCCTCTTTTCCTTTCAAAAAATGTATCGCAGGCTTCCCTGAAACGCTGGTATACTTTATTGTTTTGTTTTTTAGGGGCAAAACCTATGGTACGCCAAATCTTCTGGAGTTTGACAACTTTATCAGCATTTTCATCAAATTCTTTAAAGCTGTTCAGCTCCAGATGATTAATAGCCTCCACCTCTTCACACAATGCGACTTTTGCATCAAGATTCTTTTTCTGCTCTTCCTTTTGCTTCTCAAAATACTCGTGATGTCTTTTATTGATTTTGGAGGTTGCCTCCTTGAAACGTTCCCATATTTCATTTTTTGATTCTGCAGGTACGGGGCCTATCTCACGCCACCGGTTATGATATTCCTGCAATTCCCTGAAGGCATTAACCGGATTCGGTTCAAGAAGAAGCTCTTCAGCTTTTTCGCAAAGAATAACTTTCGCTTCAAGATTCTTCTTAAGGTCCAGGTCCCGGAGCTCTTTGTTTATTTTAATATAATCGTAGAATATTTCAACACTGTGATGATAGTTTTCCCACAGATCTTTTAGAGACGACTGTGGAACAACCCCTATTGAATGCCATTCATTCTGAAGTGACCTGAAATCGTGAAAGGTCTTGTTTATTGATTCTTCCCTGTTGACAAGATCTTTGATCTTATCAATAATTTCATATTTCTTTTTCAGGTTGTCATATTTTTCGGCTTCCTGAACCCGCGTAAAATCGGTCTTTCTCTCACGGTATTTTTCAAGCAGCTCTTTTACCCTTGCTTCATCAGGATCGACCCATACCCGGTAATCTTCGATCTTTCCACCTTCCTGAAGGAATTTAGCCCTTCTTTCATCAGATTCAACTTTTAGTTTCCTGTAAAACAAGGCTTTTATCCGTTCAACATCATTTTTTATCTCAGCCGGGGGTCTGTTTTCTATCAGTAAAGCCAGGGTATCTATCAGCTCATTCTTGCTGAAGCCGGAATAATCAACAGGTGGCAGTTCAATATCTTCTGCTTTTCCATCAAAATCTGACCCCTGATCATCTTCGCCCTCATCGTGATCCTCAGAAGTTTTCTTTTCAACATCCTCTTTCACAGAAACAGCCTCCGTGATGTCACTATCACCAGGCTTTACTTCCTCAGAAACCTCTTCCTGTTTGTTGTCTTCAGCATCCTTTGGCCCACTGTCATGTTCTGTATCCTGCTTATCATCTTCTGCGGCGGCTTCTTCAGAAGTTTTTGCCCCGGAAGTGCTTTCTTCAGACACCTCCCCGGTCTTAAGTTCTTCCGCTTTTTTGGTTTCGTCGGGTATTTTTTCTTCAGGAGGAGCAGCTATTCTTTCCCCGGTATCTTCCACCGATTCGGGTTCCCCGGATGAGTCATCCTCCGGTATATTATCTTCATCGGGGACCTGGGAACTGTCCTCTTTATTTACCGGATCAACTTCAACGACTTCATCCTTCTCTTCAGCACTGTCTTCCGCATCGTTTGTTTCACCTGCATTTTCAGTTTTCTTGGCATTCTCAGTTTCAGCAGCCTTTTTATCAGCCCCGAATTGTTCATCATGAACAGAGTCATCCGGATTTTTAACGGTCATAATCAATCCTTTTATAATTCAGCTCTTTGTCAGAATTCTGCACCATGGCATTTCATGGAATTTTCAGAGTACGAAAATATCGAAATATTTAATAAAACTCAAAGTTTTGATACAAATAAATGTGAGAATCAGATATTAAGCTCAGGCTTATCCCAAACAAACGTGCAGATTACACTGGTGTTTTTAATTTTACTTACAACGAATTTAAGATGTTAAGCAGAATAATTATATTTGGAAAGTGTTTATTACACTTACATTCAATTATACAATTTATCATGGATAAATCGAATATAATTATTATTGCCCTTGTTGTTGCCGTTCTTGCTTTCAGATTATATACCAAATACGCAAAAAAACAGACAAACAAGGCTCCGGGTAAAAGCCAGAATCATACAACTGAAAGTGCAGTATCAGATGATGACGATTACGAACCCTATTCCGGGAAATAAGCTATTTCTGCCTTTTATTCTTTGATATCAGATACCTGAACGGATTGATTATTTTTTGAATCAGGCGGAAGTCATCGGTTATTATTTCAGCTGTACCCTGCATATTCTGTGTAAATTCAAGTTTTTTTCCATACAGTGTTTTCAGGCCATTGGGAAGAGAAATCTCAACAATATAGGTATCTCCACTGGGAACCATTGAGATTGATTTCACAACACCTCTTACCATTCCATAATCAAGATACGGGTACCCGCTAAGCTTAATATTCACCAGCTGACCCTGCTTTACTTTTCCCGAACGTTGCATTTTAAGCGTAATCCTGCCTACAAAGGCACCAGGTTCCAGTGGAACAATATTAATAACAGGTTCATCTTTTACCACCGACTGGTTTACGCTCCAGAATTTGGTAAATGTAACAACTCCATTGATTGGTGACACGAGAAGGTAATTATTCTCCCATATATTCACCTGTGCTTTCAGGTTGAGGAAAGACTCAACCACGAGAGCTACAAGCTTTTCTCGCTCCTCATCCCTGTTAATGATGTAATCATTAAGCAGCTGCTGCTTTTCGGCAAGCTCTATTAATTTGGCCGCATGGTCGAGTCTGGCCTGCTGAAGATCTATATTGATGCGTATAAGCGACTGATGGGAATCTTCCAGCTGACTCTGCGGGATCACCATACTTGCATAAAGCGAGGAATCACGGTTGTATTTGCTGGCTTCGAGCTTCTGATTCTCCGTATAAAGCTTCTCCTTAATAATAAGCCGGTCAATATACACCCTGATAGCCTGTATTTCAGACTTTGTGGATTCAATTTTATTACCATAAAAATCATTCTTGTCATAGTTGTACAGATCTGCAAGAGTCTTCAGGAAAGTAGAATAATTTGACTGCAATTCACCCAGACTGGCAAAAAAGGGAAGGCTCTTGTATACAAGTTTTTCAGGATCCCGGATAGTATCTATTGTTTCTTTAAGCCTGTCTACTTCGTCTATTGAAGCTGTAGTTTCCATGACAGCAACCAGCTGTCCCGTGCTTACTTTTTCCCGCTCATGAACATAGAGATACTGTATATGACCTGTTATTTTTGATACTAGTGGTACAGGTGGATTTGTTGTTGTTATCTCAACAGGTGCAGGTATTGTATCAGGGTATCTTATGATCCAGGCAAAAAAGATGAACAGAACAAGTACAAGAAATATTATGGTTGTACCCCACCTTACAATTTTCCGCGGAGGGTTTCCCATTATTTCCCTGACAGGATCGGAATATATTATTTCAGGCTTTTGTTCTTTCATCAGTACAGTCAATTACCCAGTTCAAGCTGGTTTTTAACAAGGTTAAAGTATGCACCTCTTTTTTCAATCAACGATTCATGGTTTCCTGTTTCTGCCACCCTGCCATTATCGAGAACTATGATCTTATCGGCATTTCGAACAGTACTAAGCCTGTGGGCCACGATAATAACGGTTTTACCTTCAAAAAAACCTGCAAGATTCTCCACAATAACTTTCTCATTATTTGCATCAAGCGAATTTGTGGCTTCGTCAAAGATGATGATATCGGGATCTTTATATACTACCCTTGAGATAAGTAATCTCTGTTTCTGTCCTTCGCTCAGGCCATGACCATTAGCTCCAATTTTGGTGTTGTATCCCAGTGGCAAGGATTCAATAAATCCTTTAATATTTGCAATTTCAACAGCGCGAAACATCTTTTCCTCGCTGATATCCTCCGCCCCGGGCGCTATGTTAGATGCTATTGTTGAAGGAAAGAGAAATCCGTCCTGCATCACTGCCCCAACTTTCTCTCTCCAGGTATGCAGACTCAGGTTTGCCAGGCGTGTATCACCTATAAGAATTTCCCCGGTAACTGGTTTATAGAAGCCCAGAATCAGTTTAAGCAGTGTGGTTTTTCCGCTTCCGCTTGTACCTACAACAGCCGTTATCTTATTTTCCGCAATAAAAAGGTCCACATCTTTAAGTGCGAAGGGCGAATGCGGTCCTTCATACTGATATGAGAGGTTATTTATGTAAATATCTTTTTTATCCGGAAGCTTCCTGACTTTTATCTCGGGGTCCGGCTCCTCATTTTCCATATGATGAACCTCAGCTAGCCGGTTAAGGCTCATCCTGGCGTCCTGCGACATCCTGAAAAAACCAATGATCTGGCTCACAGGTACGTTTAGCTGTCCAATGATAAACTGAACAGCCAGCATCATACCAAGGGTTATATTTCCCTTGAGAACAGCAGTGGCAGCAACTACAGTTATAAGAATATTTGTTACTTCATTGATAAAGGTTGCTCCGGCCGACTGGTATTGAATAAGACTCAGACCTTTCACCTTCAGACCAAAAAGCTTAGCCTGTAATGTCTCCCAATCCCACCTCATGCTAAGCTCACTCTGAGTAAGCTTTATCTCCTGCATGCCATTCACAATGTTTATCAGTTTACTGCCCGATTCTGACATCTGTTTGAATCTCTGGTGATCAAGCCTTGCCCTTGATTTCATAAACAGTGAGACCCATATTATATAAAGCAACGATCCCGTGATAAATATCAAAAGGATCTTTATGCTGTAAATGGCCAGTACAATACCAAAGACAAAGAGATTAAAAAAGGAGAACAGTATGTTAAGACTGGCAGAAGTAAGAAACTCTTCAATCCTGTTATTATCTTCGATCCGCTGAAGTATATCACCGGTTAGCTTTGTGTCGAAAAACGCAACCGGCAGCGACATAAGCTTTTGAAGGAATCCTGATATGACAGCAACATTTACCCTTGAACCAATATGAAGCAACAGCCAGCCTCTTATAAATTCAACCGACATCCGACCGATCACAAGAGCCAGCTGGGCAAATAAAATAAGGTATATGAACCCGAGGTCATTATTGTTCAGCCCGATATCAATAATTGACTGAGTAAGAAAAGGTATTATAAGTTGAATACCGCTTCCTATTATAAGGCCCAGCACAAGCTGGAAAACATACCTCCGGTACAGTCTGAAGTATTTCAGGAGAAACCTGAATCCTGTTGTACTTTCACGTTCATCAGCGGTTTCATAAAGTGCAGGTGTAGGTTCGGTTATCAATACAAGTCCGGCTGTTTTTCCATCCGAAACAGTTGAACCCCAATTTTTTATAAATTCTTCTTCACTATAGGTAACAAGTCCCACTGCAGGATCTGCAACCCAAACCTTACCTTTCCTGATCCTGTAAACAACAACAAAATGTTTCTGCCTCCAGTGAACAATACATGGAAGAGGAACATTATCACGAAGCATATCGAATGGTATTTTGACACCTATTGTCTTAAATCCTATAGCATCGGCAGCTTCCGATAATCCAAGAAAAGATACACCTTCCCTTGTTATGTAACATTTCTTCCTGAGTGATTCAAGTGAAAAATTCTTCCCATAGAATGCAGCTACCATTTTCAGACAAGATGGTCCGCAGTCCATTGCATCCGGCTGTTTTACAAAAGGGAAAGACATCAGCAGATATAGAAATTAGGGTTATCGGTAAGTAAAGATATATATTTTGCCCAACACATGTCAGGGTTTCTTACAAAATCAATCAAGCCTGGTTGTTGTGATGATTTTAGATATCATAAATAGTATATTTGCCATAAGAAAATTCTAAACACAAAAAGTTGTTTAAGAAATATTCAGATACTAACATCATAGAAGGACTTCGAAAACAGGATGATAAAATCCTTAACTGGCTTTACGATAACTATCTGCAACCGGTGAGGGATTATGTTTTTAAAAACAGCGGGTCCGCCGAGGATGTGTCTGATGTTTTCCAGGATGCAATAATTGTACTCTATAAGCAGATCACTGAAAATAAGCTTACTCTGACCTCTGAGCTGAAAGGATATTTTTTTGGCGTTGCCAGAAATATATGGAATGCGCAGTTAAGAAGAAAAGCAAGAATGACTGAAATTGAAACAGATCCTCCTGAAGAAGAAGATGATGAACCAGACGGTCCCCTCCTTGAGAAAATAATCAGCAGGGCATTTCTGAAACTTAAGCCTGACCAGCAGGAGATACTGAATCTCTACTCAGAAGGTGTATCATATGAGGAGATAGCTTTACGTATGGACCTGAAAAGCGAAGTATACGCCCGCAGGAAAAAATATCTCTCCAAAGAATCATTGCTTGAGCTTGTCCGGAAGGATCCCGAATATCAGGAGTACCTGCGTTTTCTGAAATAGAAAAACAGGATTATCAAAACAGCAATTACCGCAACAGCAGAACCAGTAACAAGTGAGCGGACACTGTATAATGGTGCATTATCCCCGTATATTATCAGCGAAGACCAGAAATATGGATGTGCCCTGAGCTGATCGGCTTTCCCCAGGTATGACAGTCTTGCTTTTTTCAATGCTATACTTTTTGAATTTCCTTTTTTCAGGTTTTTATAAAACATCTCTACAATATCTGTACCGGATTTATCCTCAATCTCCCACATTGACATAACAACAGACTTACTGCCGGAATATATGAAACCTCTTGCCAGACTTAAGATACCTTCCCCGGTATACATTACGCCGTTACCTGTATTACAGGAGCTCAGAACCACCATTTTTGCCTTCAGAGGTATACTATAAACCTCGTAAGTATTCAGATAGCCATCGTTTGCTGTATCACTATCAAGACTGAAGATCAGTTTTGAATTCATTGGATCCCTGTCATTTACCAGAGTATGCATGGCCAGGTGTATAATGTCATACTTCCCGGCCTGTTTTTTAAAATCAGTTTCACTGGCATCGCTATTTTCATATAGTTTACCGCCAGTTAAGCCGCTAACAAATTCTGCTTCCTGTCTTGCATAAGGCAGGTCCTGCAATGTTCCCTCTGCTGCCTGCCTGCTCGAAAGAACTGACTGGATATTAATAGGGTCTGTATATACAGGTGCAAATGCCAGCAACCTGTTTGTCATGCTGGTCGACCGCGTTCCCATTTCCCATGTGAATGTTGCAGAATATGTATAGGATATATCATAATCGTCCATCAGGTAACGAAGATCCCGGTAATCTGCCTTATCAATAGTATCTTTTGATACCGGTATTGTTTCAAAAGGAATATATGATAACAGGTTATCCGGTGAGATGATTATTTTGTCGGAGATAAAGTATGGCTTCACAGGCTTTATCAGCAGCCTGTAAAGATCGAGACCTGCAGACTGGTATTCTTTAAACTTTTTCACTGCATCATCAGTAGGGGAAGGCATCTTCAGAAGATTCCTGAACTTTTCAATTTTATCAAAGAAGCCGGAATCAACATGTAAGGCAAGAATATGTTGTTTCTCTCTGTTTGCAACAAAAATATATAGCAACGAATCAGAGAGAACATAATTGATATAATTACCATTACGTCCAAATATGGATGGAATATCCCTGATCGCGGCAGTCCGCGTATCGTATTTTATTGCATAATACTCAGGATATTTTTTTTCAAAGATCAGAACCAGTGAATCTCTGAGCCTTGTGTTTTCCAGCAGGTGATCATTAAGTTCCCCCAGCCGGACCTGGTCCGGCAGATCCTTTATATTCTCCTTCCCTATAAGAGCATTATAGAGACTTATATATTGCTGCAACTTTCGTTCATATTCAGCAACTTCCGGAGGTATCTGAACCTGAACAGCCTTGAGTTCTCTTGTGGATGTAAGCAATCCTGCCACCTTGCTCTTTTCGCAGTATTCAAATGCTTTGTCAAGGTAAAGACTATTCTTTGTTTGATCGTATAAAAGATCAAAATCACTGATAGCATTAAAATACAGGCTTCGGTACCGGTCACCAAGTATAAGCCGGCTCTCTTCTTCGCTAATGTTTATTCGTATTTTCTCAAGTAGGGAAATAATAAGTTCGGCCGTGTTGGCAGCAGCGAGAAGAACTTTCCTGTCTGACGATTTGCTGTAGATGTCGCTGAGTATTTTATACTTGGTTTTCAGGAGACTGAGAGAATTCTTATCGGGTTTAATATACGAAATCGGAGGATTATCAAATTCTCCTACGGGTTTAATGTCGGGAGCCTGGGAAAATAGAAGTGTCTGTATCACATCAACCGCAGCAGATGTGTCACCCTTATTGGCCAGACACAAGGAATAACCGGAATAAACAGATGTTTTAAGATTAATATCCACGCCGTTAGAGTCCAGGTAGTTCATACATTGATTAAAAGCATTCAATGCAGCGGAATAATCATGGCAGTACTCCATCTCGTAATTCGCATAGTAACTGACAACATAATTATATATCCTGGAATCTCTGCCCAGATTTTGTTCAGCTCTGGAAAGAGCATCTTTCAAAATCTTTTCTCCCCTGCCTGTTTTTCCCTCTTTGGCCAGTATAATAGCATAACTGTTCACCAGATTATAAGAAGAAAATGAATTGTTGGTCTGTGCAAGAGATATCCCCTTTTCATAATATTGTGATGACTTGTCAGCAAGATGAAGGATTCCGTTTATAACTGCCAGGCTGTTAATAAGATTTATATAATTCTCGTCCCGGTTAAGATTATGCTCATTACAAATCTGTTCACATTTATCAAAATACATTTTTGCCTTTGAATAATCAGCCAGCCTCCCATAAACGGCGCCAAAATTACTGTAAAGGTCAGCCAGCACCTTATAACTGACTGAATCCGGATTATCGGTTGCAATCTTAAGAGCAATATTCAATAATGATATGGCCTGGTCATATTCCTTGAGCTGGATGGAGGCAACTATCAGGCTTGAATAACTGTCGATTAATTCATGACTTTCATCTCCGTACAGTTTCTTTTCAATGCTGAGTGATTTTGAAGTACATTCTTCATGGTGTCTGACGTCACCGATACGATTATAGACCACACCCAGATTATAATAACCTTTGATCAAAGATTCATCATTTTGATGCAATTTTTCCTTGAGACTTACCGACTGGTTTAAATACCTTACGGCCTCAAAAAACCTGGATATATAAAGATAATAAACACCGATATAATAATATGATTCAGCCAGAATACTGTCGCTTTCATTTTCTTTATATATAACATCCAGTATCCTGTCAGTCAAAATACCGCTCCTTGTAAAGTCCTTTTGTGTAAGGGCTGATTTCAGTGAATCGTTGAGCCGGCTTATTTCAGTATCATCAGCATACTTTGTATCAGGATCAGAAGTATAATAATGACTTTCAGATGAATTAACTTCTGATGTTCCGTCACTAAAAACCGGAGAAGCTATAAGACATCCGACAATAAAAAGCAAAAATGTAATTAGTCCTGTATGCTTGTCAGTCATTATCGATTTAAATCAGTCCATGGAGTAGAAATAAAGATATTCAAAGTTCCAAATATAGCAAAAGCTGAATTAATTATTCTTCATTATTAGAAATTTAGCATTTATAACTATCTGATTTTGTGAGAACATATTAAAAAATTCAAAAAAAAAGGGATTTTTTGTGTCACAAAATGCTCGCCTGCGACATGTACAGGAAACAGAATTAGTATTAAATGAATTACCCTGATTAGTATCAATTTTAAAACTAGAAATTATGAAAACCCTGAACGATGAACTGGCAAATGGTATATTAAATGAGTTCGCTCTTACAACTGAAGAAATGATTTGTGTACGTGGTGGTGACGGTGATCCGATAATTAATCCTACGGAGCCTCCTATTAAACTCTGAAAATAATGTTTTGTTATTTTGAAGATTTTACATAGTTTTTTTGACATATTATGTGGTCAGTAATAAGCAAATGTTTGTTATTGTTTCCCAGAGGTTAATTTTGCATTCGAAGGATAATCTCCGGATGTAAAGATATACGGCAAGGTTGAGGTACCTGTTGCAAAACCGTTGTATGGTTTTACTGCTGGTGTCGAGACGACCTGGTATGAGTATAAATTTAAACTATATATCTATGAAGACTATTGATTTTTCATATTTCATTGAGCGGTATATTGCTGATGAAATGAGCGAGGCTGAAAAGCTATGGTTCGAAAAGGAACTTCAGGGGAATGAAAAACTGAGGAAGGAGGTTGACCTCAGAAGACATGCCGAAGATATCCTTAGAAACAAGGATATCATATCGCTCAGGAACAAGCTGTCGGCAATAGAAAAACAAAGAAGTGAAAAGTCGCCTAATAAGAAGAGGCATGCAACAGGTTACCTGAAGTATGCTGCTGCTTTAGGTGCTGTTATAATAATAGGTGTATTCTTGCTTCTTCCTGGTAAAAAACTAAGCAGTAATGAAATAATGAGCAGGTATTATCATATTTACGAGCCTCCTACCACCCAGAGGTCGGCAGAAGTAACAGTAAATGATAATTTCAACCAGGCTCTTGAATTCTACAGGACCAATGATTTCAAGAATGCAGCAGTCTATTTTAACAAAGTGATACAGGAAAAGCCGAAAGATATGTACTCGACTTTGCTGTTTGGAATATCAAAATTTGAGGATCACCAGTTTCCTGAAGCAAAACAGTCTTTCGGTAAGGTAATTGATGACAGGAATAACCTGTACATTGATCAGGCAGAATGGTACCTGGCGCTTTGTTACATTAATACGGATGAAACTGATAAGGCTATAAGTTTACTTGAACAAATAAAGAGTGAGAACGGAATTTATAAAGATGATGCAAAAAACATCATCAGAAAACTTAAGTAGATATTGAAAATACTAAGGCCATGTTTAATATTTCACCAGGTGATTCATACGCAGCAGGAGATTCTCTTCGCAGGGAAACAAAAAAAGACAAGGAGATGAATCCAGTTAAGAATAACGCTCTGAACTGTCCGACTGTCCTTACAGGCATGTCGCATGAGATGAGAACCCATATGAATGCTATAGTAGCATTCTCATTTCTCATGAAAGACGAGGGATGCAGTTATTCTGACCGTGAAGAATTCAGCAACCAGATCCTCTATTCATGTGAACAGCTCGTAGTACTATTTGACAGTTTCCTTGATTCAGCTATTCTTGATACGGCTAATTCAAAAACTGAAAACAAGGCGTACAGACTCGATACTCTTCTTGATGATCTGCTGGCAGAGTTCAGGGATGCCATAAAAGATGAAGATCAAAAAGATATCGAGCTGAAAACTGGCAATGATTTTTCCGGTTCAACAGAAGTTTTACTTGACAGAAACAAGCTTTTCAGGGTAATTCGGAGCCTGTTTCAGAACTCACTTAGAAGCACAGGTTCCGGATATATTAAAGTAGGTTATCATATTATAAATGAAGTAATTAAATTCTACGTAATTGATTCTGGCGAGGGATATTTTAAGACAAAAGAGTTTATCAACTCCAATGATATGAGTGAATCCCTCTCGTTGTATAATGATACCTACACCGCATTAAATATCAGTCTCGCTAAAAAGGTCGTCGGTCTCCTTGGAGGAACATTACTGATAGAGAAAAACGGCTCATCAGGGTCAGCAATCAGTTTTTCTCTTCCTCTTAAAAGAACCGGTAACAGGGGAGGCAAAAACAATCAAATTATAAATACCATGATCACCATCTGATAAGTGCGAATGTTATTTTTCGATGTCTGAATTCAATCAGCCAATGGCGGTGGCCGTCTTCAACAAAGACGGCCATTTTTTTTATTTCTTTAGTTCAATGACCTTGGCTTCAGTTCGCCTGTTAAGCCTCCTTCCTTCCGCTGTAACATTACTCCCTAGCGGTGAAGTATTTCCGTAACCCTTATATCTGAGCCTGTTTGCTGATATTCCCTTGCTTTCAAGATAATTAACCACAGAAAGAGCTCTTTTTGAAGATAAAACCAGATTATGTTCATCGGTACCTGTGGAATCTGTATACCCTCCAATCTCAAGAATAAGATTTTTATTGTCGTTAAGCAGGCTAACCAGGTTATTAAGTTCGGCAATTGATTCCTTTTTTAACTCCCATGAGTCTATTTCATAGAAAACATTTGCCAGTAACATTGTCTCTCCCACTTTTATAGGACTAAGATTTATCCTTTTTATATATGGTTCGGCTTCAGAATGGACACCTTCAAACATAAAGCTCTCTGAGTAAAAAAGGTAACCTGATTTGCTGATGTTGATACCGTAGTTATAGCCTGATGGCAGGCAAACAAGGAAATTACCATTCTCATCCGTAGAATTTTTAATAATAATCTTTCCTGTTGTGAGGTTAATCAGCTCATATCCTGCTTTCAGCATCATGCCAGTCTCTTTGTCAAATACTTTTCCCTTAAGATATGATACAGGGAACGGTCTTGCTGATTCGTAAAGGTCAAAATAGTAAATATCCTTTCCGTTGGCCTTATCCCTTATGGTTGAGAAATATGCCTTCTTACCCTGCGCCTCAATTACAAGGCCCATTTCATCATTATATGTATTAATAGGGTATCCCAGGTTTTCAGGCTCCGACCAGGTACTGTCCTTTTGCAACCTGGTAACGAAAATATCAAATCCTCCCATCCCTACTCTTCCATCGGAGGCGAAATAAAGTGTTCTGCCATCAAAATGAATAAATGGAGACATCTCATCACCACTTGTATTAACAATATCACCCATGTTTACCGGTTCCTTCCACTTATTCTGATCATTTAGCCTGGAATACCATATATCTTTGCCTCCCACACCTCCCGGACGGTTACTCGAAAAGAAAAGGGTTTTGCCATCAGCACTGATAGATGGCTGCGACTCCCACCTGGAAGTATTCACAGGAAACTGGAGATTAAGCGGTTGCGACCACCTGTTTCCAGTAAGTTTTGAATAATAGATATCACAGCTGCCCAGTCCCTCCGACCGGTCGCAGGCAGCAAAATACATATAGGTTCCGTCTGAAGATAACGATTGTGCCCCTTCGTTATGAACTGTATTAAGTGGTGCTCCGGCATTATAAGCATGGTGCCAGAAATTGTCTGAATACTGGCTGATATAAAAATCTTCCTGTGCCAAAGCTGCGAAACCGGATGAATTACGAGGATTAGCCTGCCGGGTAAACATCATAGTCTGCCCATCAGCAGTTATGGAAGGCCAATACTCATCGTCAGGAGTATTTATTCCTTCTCCCACACTGAATGCACTGAATGGTACAGGATTCTGAACGGCCTTAATGGCAAATTCACAATTCTTAATATTTACAGCTGCCTGGCCCCTGTTCTTTTCAGACATACCGTTTTGTGCAAGATAAACTTTATAATGTACCAGCGCTCCGGCATAATCTCCGGACATCATCTCTGCCCTGGCATAATTGAAAAACAACGGTTTGTAATATAAGGAATCTAATTTAACAGCAGCACTGTAATCGGAAGCTGCTTCAGCAAACCTCCGCTGTTTAAGGAGAAGATCTCCCAGGGCCACATATGCTTCATAAAAATTCTTATCAATAGAAATGGCATCCTTCAGGAATTTTTCTGCGTCATCAAAATAGAAATAATCAAACGATTTTACACCTTCAGTATACTGCTTCATTGCTTTACTGCTCGCTGTATGGAACGATTGTGCAGGAACCGTTGACGGCAAAAGTCCAAAGGCCAGTAAAAGAAATATCTGTAATGTATTCTTCATCAAAGACTTATGGTATATGCAAAAATTTATGTGCCTGAAGTGAAATTCTCCATACCGGATTCTTCTTAATATAATCAACTATCTCAGGGACAATAATATTAAACCTGCTCCATTCAGGCTGAAGAAATAACCTGCAATTAACATTCACCTGTTCACGGTATTTCTCAGCCCATTCAAAGTCGTCTGTTTTTTGAATTATAACTTTCAATTCATCAGCCAGGTTGCAGATATTGCCAGCAGGTGGCATATTCTTTTTTGGAGAAAGGCATATCCAGTCCCATGCCCCGCTCAAAGGGTATGCGCCCGACGTTTCTATAAAGGTACGAATATTAATTTTCTTCAGTCCGTTGCATAAATAATCGAGATTCCACATAAGCGGTTCACCACCCGTTACCACAACTGAATCTGCTCCTGAGTCCAGAACATGATCAACAATAGTATCAGCATCAACAAGAGGATGAATATCCGGATTCCATGAAAATCTCGTATCACACCAACTGCAACCCACATCACAGCCTCCCAGCCTTATGAAATAAGCAGCCCGACCTGTTTGAAAGCCTTCCCCCTGTAAAGTAAAAAACTCTTCCACCAGGGGTAATTTCCTTCCGCTGTCATTATCATACCCTTCCATTCTTCATCACAGGATTATATAAGGTTCACTTCTTACCAAATAACAATGCATATTCCACGGGAATCTCTTTCTGTACCCATTTTTCAGGTATGATCTTCCAGTTATTACCAGGTTCCGGTTTGATTGTCTTCTTTTCTTCTATATATTTCATTATGTAATATCGCAAATCCCTGTCAGTTGAGGCTATTACCCTTGACCGCAATTCGTCTTTGGAGATTCCTGCTCCCATCACGAAATGGCCTCCTCCCCCATTCCCCCGATATGAATTAACGGCAACCTTGTATATTTTATTTTTCAGGAAGGGTTTTCCATCAGACATACCTGTTATATGAACTCTGGAACCGGCAGGCTTAGTCACATCAACAGTATAATCAATACCTGCGGCTGAATCAAAATTATAAGGCTGATACCTGAACCTGGCCCTTCCGTTGATCAGGAGCGGTCTTCCGTCTCTTCCCAGACGAAGTTTGAGTAAGAGATCTCCCGGCTTCTTCATAGTATTCAACCATTCAGCGTAGGAATATTCGAGATATTTCCGGATCTCTTCACCGGACATGGTCATAGTATACAACATATTCTCAAACCTGTACAACTTAAACATATCACCAACAGTCACCGGTCCTTTTGATATCTGAACATCAAACGATAAGGGAGCTGCAAATGATATATCGGCCCCTGTAATCGCCAGCTGGACCGAATGTATCATACCTACAAAGGCTGAGGGGCCGAAATAGGCATCTCTTGAAGAAATGGTTTCATCGGAAGTTCCTATGACCCGGTTAACATACTCAGATATAGTATCAAATTGAGGTTCAAATTTGTCCATAAAACCTTCATCAGGCTTATAATCAGCAACATCTATAAGTTTGCCTGATATTCTTCTGACCCTTCTCCCGTTAATTTTCTTACCGGAGAAAAAGATATCAGCCTCTGCAACTTTTTGAGAATGACTGCCACCATCAAGAACCAGGATAGTATCTCCTTCCCTGTTTACAAACTTTTCATTTGCCAGCCTGTGATCATGACCAGCCAGGATGATATCAAACCCCGGTACATTATAGGCTACGGCAGCTGAGCCGTTCTCCAGCATCTGCTTGTCACCATGTAATTCTTCATCCGATTTATCCCAGCCTGAATGAAAAAGTCCCACCACAAGATCCGGTTTTTGTGCCAGTATTTCCGGCATCCATTTCCCTGCCGTAGTAACCATGTCCTTAAACTCAATGCCCTTGTACAACTCCTCAGGCAACCAGTTTGGAATAGCAGGTGTAACCATTCCCAGAACAGCAATTTTAATCCCTTTCCTTTTTATGATACAATAAGGTTTGAAATAAGGTTTCCCGGTTTTTATATCAACAGCATTTGCAGCAAGTAACGGGAAATCATACATTTTCACAAGCCTGTCATAGACAGCATGTCCTGTTTCAATATCATGGTTACCTGCAGTTGCGGCATCATATTCCATATAATTCATCACTTCCGGCACTAAATGAGGAGTGACTGTATCAATGAAATTATAGTAATAGACCTCAGGCTGACCCTGCAGATTATCACCGTCATCAAGAAGAACAGTAACGTCTTTTTCTTTACGTATCTTCTGTACATACGTAAATGTAGCTGCCTGTGAGACATCAAGTTCTTTCTTTTCTATAAAATCATAAGGAAGTATAACACCGTGAATGTCTGTTGTCTCAAGTATTGACAGATTGACCTCCCTGTTTACGGAACAAGAGGTCAGTAATAATAACAGTAATAATTTAGCTGTTAGTGACGTATGTTGGAATGTTTTCATACAGGCTTATACTAATATTATTTATCCACAAGGTTATAACCATCTATCTTTCCTTTCTGAAGCTGTGTTATACCATTTTTCATCCAGAATGGCATAGGAGCATCTTTCAGATAATGGTCAAAGAACTGCATCTTTCTTATTGAAAGATCTTTTCTGTCTGCTCTCCTGACCAGGTTGTGATCCTCATCGTTATAAGACAGCATCCAGGCCGGTTTGTTCAGTCGCCTCAGTGCCATTATAAATTCAATTCCCTGGTACCAGGGAACGGCTCCGTCAGCATCATTATGCATGATCAGCAATGGTGTATGAATTTTAGGCACCCAGTAAACAGGTGAATTCTCAATATATTGCATCGGCTTTTCCCAAAGGGTTCCCCCAATGCGGCTCTGAGTCTTCTCATACTGAAACTCCCTTGACATTCCTGTACCCCATCTAATTCCACCGTATGCACTGATCATATCGCTAACCGGAGCACCTGAAAAGGCACATTTATAAAGATCGGTCTGTGTAACCAGGTATGCGATCTGGTAACCGCCCCAGCTCTGGCCGTCAAGTCCGAGCCTGTCCTTATCTATAAAGCTGTATCGTTCCAGCAGGGCATGAGTTCCACTGACAACGGCGTTATAGCAGCTTTGTCCGGGATAACCTGTCACATATGTAATATCAGGAACAAATATCAGGTAGCCATTGCTTACTGCAAAGGTCTTGTTAATAATGGAAGCAGAAGGAGCTGGTGTCACATAGTTATACAGACCGTCTGAACTCCTTTCGTAAAAATATACTATCATAGGATACTTTTTCGATGGATCAAAATCTTCAGGCTTATAAAGTATCCCCTGTAACTTCTGATGATCAAAAGACATCCACTCAACAAGTTCAGCGCTACCCCAATTATATTCAGCCTGTTGCGGATTAGTAAGTGATATTTTTTTTGATCCGCTGAATCCTGAATTACTTACATATAGCTCAGGATAATTCTCAAATGATCCTTTTCGCCAGATAAGGACATCCGCATTTTTTGCCTTTACCGGATTACCCGGGAAAGAGGCTTTCTCCATTGCCAGTTCATTGGGATCTGCTGCCCTTACCCCTGGCAGGGAAGAAAATCCTGATTGTTTGTTATCGATGTTAAAAGCTGAAACCATCATTGTTTTATTTGCCGGAATATACTCCTCATCCGGATCGAGTTTTACATACCGGAAAATGATATCGTTTTTACGACCTTCCCCTTCCGTAAGGTTTACAGGTGCTTCTTTACCCTCCAGATCAAGGGACCATATATCGAAACGATCATATACAAGTATATGTCGTTTATCATTGAGCCATCCTGCAATCCCATACGACGACGGTTCAGCCGGGACATCATTTAGAACATTGTAAAACGCAACATTCAAAGAGGAAGTCAGATTCCTGGTTGTTCTGTCAGAAACATCGAGTGACATCCATGCTCTTGCCTTTTGATCCCAGTAGACTATGTAATTACATGCAGGCGAAAGCCAGGCTCTGACCGGGCAATTCTCAAGAACCAGGGTTTTGTTCCCATCTGAAATATTAACGAGGTAATAATCATTATTTATTCTCCCTTCCCAGGAAAATTCTCTGATGTATTTAAGATCAGAGGATCCCAGGGCCAGGTCTCCCTGACCTTTATTCACGGTCCTGACATCCGGAACAAGAGAGTCGCCAAGTTGTACCATCTTTCCTTCTTTTATATGATAGACAGCGAGCCATGTTCTCTTCTTTTCTCTCTCAAGTTGTTTCTTTTGCATGGGCTGAATAATATCATCGCTCCATGACCAGATATCCACATGATATTTCTCGTCAGCGATCAGTGTATCTTCCGGTTCCTTTTCCGGCTTTACTGCAGTACCAAAGAATAATCTTGATCCGTCTTCCGAAAAGGAGAGGCTGCCATTAACACTTACAGACCACCCCCGCGGCATATTCCTATTTTCCATGTCAACAACTTTACCGGCTTCCTTCCCTTTATCAGAAAAATAAAGATCATAGACTTTAACCTTTGCTGTATCTGGTGAATATAAAAATCCGATCTTATCCCCGGATTTATCTATTGTGACTTTTTCAGAATTACCTTTGCCTTCAAACACCCTGTTAACAGTTTCTTTTCCTGTGTCAAAGATATTTACCACCGAATTAATTAATTTAGATGAATCCGGGATACTCTGTATAAAGCTTATAGTATTCCCTTCCTCTGACACAGAATATTCGGTAACATCCTGATATTTGTATTCCCTGTCAGTAACCGGATTGAATATAACAAACTCAGTCCCTTTAGTTTTTGATTCTTCCTTTTTATTTTTTGTGTTTTGGTTAGAAGTAGCTGAAGAATCAGCATCATGGTTATCATCCGGTTTCCCTGTAAGTTTCTTCTCATGGAGATAAGCCATCCAGGGAGATTTCTCCGACGACACAGAGAATGATTTAACTCGTTCTGCTTTATATACATGACCATTCTCTAACAAACGTATCTCCAGGTTGTTTTTCGGCATCTTATCTTCCTTAAGCTTTTTCTTCTTCGCCTGTCTCGTAACCAGGTATTCCGGGATAACCAGGTATGCAATATATTCTGAATTTGGTGAAAAGGACGCATTCTTACCCCTTGCCACTGAGTCCTTTTTCCCGGTTTTAACATTATAGATATAGAGCCATCCGTCTCCCTGCTGAGGAAGAATATCATAACTGATCCACTGACCGTCATCTGATATTTTAGCAGCAGACAGGCTTTTCCATGAATCATATACATTTTTATCAAGAGGGGCCTTTTGTGCATATAAGCCAACTGAAATCAAAAAGAGAACAATGGAAAGAAGTTTTACTTTTTTCATGTCATGTTAATATTGATAGAATTTCAAACTTAGAAAAGAATTATCACTTACGAAGAATTAATTTTATGTTATAGATCATTTAAAAATTGATAGTTATATATTTGTGAAAAACACATTAAATGGTAATAACAGGACTAAAAGCCCTTCTTCGTGATTTTCCCAGGTCATTAAAAGGTAAAAACCTTGGATTGGTTTGTCATGCCCCAAGTATAGATACAGACTTCACACATATAACAGAGATCTTAAGTAAGCGCAACGATTGCAGGTTATCTGCAATATTCGGACCTCAGCATGGTCTGTACGGACAGACACAGGATAATATGATAGAATGGAACAGTCACATACATCCCTTATTAGGTATCCCGATATACAGTCTTTATGGCGAAAGTCGGAAACCCACGCCCGAAATGCTTGAGAATACTGAAGCAATGATCATTGATCTTCAGGATGTTGGCGCCAGGTTATACACCTATGTATGGACTGTGAAGCTTTGTATCGAGGCATGTACAGCAGCCGGTATACCAGTCTGGATCCTTGACAGACCCAATCCTATTGGTGCTGTACGTCACGACGGACCTGTACTTAAAGAAGAATATTTTACTTTTGTGGGGGGTGCCTCAATTCCTATGTGTCACAGGATGACAATGGGAGAAATGGCAATGTGGATAAAAGACAGGTATTACCCTTCATGTGATCTGCATATTGTTTGGATGGAAGGATGGAAACGAAATTCTCTGTTCAGCCAGACAGGTCTCCCATGGGTACTTCCTTCACCCAACATGCCAACAGAAAATACTGCGGTAGTGTATCCGGGTACAGTTCTGATTGAGGCACTTAACCTGTCGGAAGGACGAGGAACCACAATACCTTTCGAGCTCTTCGGAGCTCCTTTTATCAATGCTGTGAAACTTAAAAAAAATCTCGTTTCCAGGCAACTTAAGGGATGCGCATTCAGGGAACACGGCTATATACCTACATTCCATAAATTTGCAGGAAAATATTGCAACGGGTTACAGTTGCATGTAACCGATATTTCAGTCTTCAAGCCCGTTGAAACAGCTCTTCATATTTTTGATGCAATAGTGGAGACCTCTCCTGTGGACTCTCTTGTTTTTAAACAACCACCCTACGAATATGAATATGATCATATGCCTTTTGATATTCTTTCAGGTGACCCGGGTATGCGGCATACCATCCTTAACAGGGGGAACCTGAAAGAAGAAAAGGAAAGATGGGAATATGAGACAGGGGAATTTTTGAAGGAATTTCGCGAAATATCGGCTTATCCGGAATAATAAAAGACCAGCATATCAGCTACTTTCCGGCTTCTATACATGCTATTATCTTGCCAATAAGGTTCCTGGACATGATAGGCTTAATAATATAGTCATTAAATCCTGCACTTATAATTTTTTCCGTATCGCTTATAAGACCATAAGCTGTCTGAGCTATAATAACCATATCTTCTTTAATCTCCCAGATTTTTTTAGCAGACTGGTAACCATCCATTACCGGAAGCTGGATATCCATAAGAACAACATCTATATCAGGTTGCTGTTTTACGATATTCAACGCCATTTCCCCGTCGCCTGCATTAAATATTTTAGCCCCGGTTTTTTCGAGTATCTTATTCAGGTATAGACGGCTTGACATGTCATCCTCAACTATAAGTATCTTATGGCCTTTCAGTATAGAATCCTTCATATTTCCTGTTTCATCCAAATAGTCCATCGTCTCTTAAAAGCAGCAGAATGGCTGAATGTGGCACAACAACATATTTCTCCTTATTAAACTCCACCTCTATAGCACTGTTCTGCAAATATACAGCCTGATCACCTTCCTTTGGTTGAAGAGGGACATATTTAGGCTCATCAGTACTGTTTTTCCATGGTTCATCGATATCGTTTACGGAAGGAATGGGATACCCGGGACCAACCTTTACGACATAACCAACCTGTACTTTTTCATTTTCATTAACACCGGGAGGAAGCAGTAAGCCACTTTTTGTTTTGGACTGAGGCACTTTTGGTTTAATCAGTATCCTGTCACCTATTACTATAAGTTTCTCCAGATCTTTCTCGTCAAATAAAACACTCATAACTTCCTCCAATTACTGACAAAAATACCAAATTTTACTTAACATGGCTCCGCTCCCAATTTTTAAATTGCAGGAAATAATTAATTTCGGTCTTTATAAGAAGAATATTCAACAGGAAAATCACATGCGTATTCAATGATATCCGACACTTATAAAACAATCAAAGATATATCCGGTGGGATATATAAGGAAAAAGGGAGTCGTTTTATTGCAACAGCCTATCCTGTATCAGACACCGATGAAATTAAGAACATACTGGACAATGTAAGGAAGGAGCTTCATGATGCCAGGCATCATTGTTATGCCTATATGTTAGGACATCAGAAAGATACGTGGAGGATGAATGACGACGGGGAACCTTCAGGTACTGCCGGTCGTCCAATACTGGGCCAGATCAATTCCTTTGATATCACTAACGTCCTGATAGTGGTCAGCAGGTATTTCGGAGGTACATTGCTGGGCGTGAGCGGACTTATAAATGCATATAAGACAGCTGCCAACGATTCATTGAACAATGCTGTCATAATAGAACGTACTGTAAAGGAATATTTTCAGATATTCTTCACCTATGATTCTATGAACGATGTAATGAAAGTCCTTAAGGAAGAGCATGTCGATCAGTCCGATCAGTCTTTTGATATTAACTGCAGGATCAATATAAGCTTCAGAGAATCGTTGCATGAAAAAATACTTGGCAGGCTCGATCGTATTGAAGGACTTAAATATGAGTACCTTGGAAAACATTGAAATAAAATGTTATAACAGATTAATAAAGCTCATCCTTCAAATTATAACCAGAAACATGATTACATAAAAACAGTGTTCTGGTTGCCGAAAGTTGTTAGGAAATTATCAACATCTGACTGCGTTTAGCTATATCTTAACTAAATTTGATGTAATAAATTTTCATAACGGATAATATTCCAAAATAATGAAAAGCAAAAGCTTAGTTTCGATAGATGATTTTTCCACGGAAGAAATCCTGAAAATCCTTGATCTTGCAGCTGAATTTGAAAAAGAACCAACAAGTAAATGTCTTGAAGGCAAAGTAATAGCAACATTGTTTTTCGAACCATCCACACGCACCAGGTTAAGTTTTGAAAGTGCAATTAGCAGGCTCGGAGGTAAAATTATCGGGTTTACCGATGCTTCCAGTTCCAGTGTTACCAAAGGTGAAACTCTGAATGATACAATCAGAACTGTCAGTAACTATTGTGACCTTATTGTAATGAGGCATCCGAGTGAAGGAAGCGCAAGGTTTGCCAGCGAAATAGCAAGCGTGCCCGTTATCAATGCCGGTGACGGCGCAAATCAACACCCGTCACAAACCCTGCTCGACCTTTTTTCGATCAGAAAAACTCAAAATACATTGGATAACCTGAATATTTTTATGGTTGGCGATCTAAAATACGGAAGAACTGTTCATTCGCTTATGATGGCTATGTCGAGATGGAATACCACTTTCAATTTCATTGCCCCTGAAGAATTAAAAATGCCCGATGAATTCAAACTGTACCTTGAAAATCTGGGCCTTAAATATTATGAACACAATGACTTCACCGATATCATTTCAAGGGCTGATATTATTTATATGACGAGAGTACAAAAAGAAAGATTTTCAGATCCCATTGAATATGAAAAAGTCAAAAACATCTATGTATTGCGTGAGTCTATGCTTAAAAATACAAAATCAAATCTGAAGATACTTCACCCCTTGCCCAGAGTTAATGAAATACACCAGGATGTAGACAAAAATTCAAAAGCATATTATTTTGACCAGGCCCTGAACGGTGTTTATACCAGGCAGGCAATTTTATGTTCATTACTTGGAATTAAATAACATATGAAGGAACCAAAGCAACTTAGCGTCAGCGCCATACAGAATGGTACTGTCATTGATCATATACCGGCAAGTAACCTGTTTAAAGTAATACAGATACTCGGCCTGGATCGTATTGATAACCAGATTACATTCGGAACCAACCTGGAGAGTAAGAAGCTTGGTAAAAAAGCAATAATAAAAATTTCAGAAGTATTTTTCCAGGATGAGGATATTAACAGGATAGCTCTTGTAGCACCAGATGCCAAGCTTAACATAATCAGGGATTATGAGGTTATTGAAAAGAAATTGGTAGTTGTTCCTGACAATATTGTCGGTATTGCCAGATGTATGAATCCAAACTGTATAACCAACTATGAATCCGTAATTACAAGGTTCAAGGTTGTTTCAAAGAAAAATGTTGCGTTGAAATGTCATTATTGTGAAAAGATCACCAACCAGGAAAACCTTCAGATCATCTGACTTTTAAGACTGTTCAAAAAGGTCTCCTGTGTGTCTATTACGGATCACCTAACGTAGCCTGTCGTATGACTTTACAAGGTCATCATCCTTTTTAATCCCCCTGTAAGCCAGGAAAGAAAATACAAGAATAAACAATGGCAAAACTGTTTTGAGAACAGGAAGCAACTGTGCATTATATGTTGAAATCACATAAAATGCATAATAACAGCATGTCAGAACCAACACCACTGCTGCAACAATTATTATTTTTGACAATGCAAGCTGGATTTTCCTTTTTTTAAACAGGAACACTGTAATAAAAGGAACTGCTAAAAGTAAAATAATCAAAACAGATATTGCCGGAAGGGATTGAATTAATTCTGTATCCGAATTACCATTACCTTTCATCATACTATTAAAGGTTATGGTAATTACAGATCCGGTATCATCTGTAAATTTCATGAATTCTCCCTTAACTAAAAGAAGTGAGAGAATTGTAACCAGTGACAGGTACATTGTCTGAATTCGTTGAATCATATCATATAGTATAAAAACATTACGGACCAAATTTAGCTCATAAAAATATATAAAAAACATGCCTGTCGATTAATGTTTTTTATGATTATTTAACATTAATTTAGAAAATGTATAAAAAGTCTGTCTCATTAATTATATACTTTTGCGCTTAAGATAAACCTGGATCATTAGCAGGATCTTAGATAAAGCATAGATCTAATTTAGTTATAGTTTGTAATACAGTACTTCGGTAACTCAAAATACTCTACATGAATAAAAAACTCAGGCTTACAATCACTTTCATAATAGTGATATTCTTTGCCGGTATAATTTTTTATCCGAAATACAAACCATTTCTGGTAAAGAGTCTTTCCGGACAGGATAATGCAGCTTCCTTTGTACGACGAAGCCAGCAGCCCCTAAATGCTATAGGTTATATTATAAGGCCCACATTCATGAGCGAGCTTGTAAATTCTACAGGAACCCTTAAGCCAGATGAGGAAGTAGACTTAGCATTTGAGACCTCAGGCAAGATTGTCGGTATAAATTTCACAGAAGGTACGCATGTAAAAAAAGGAGACTTGCTGGCTAAGATCAATGATCGTCCGTTGCAGGCTCAGCTTGAGAAACTTGAAGCCCAGTTGAAACTTGCACAGGCAAAAGAATTCAGGCAGCGAAGCCTTCTCGACAAGGATGCAATAAGCCAGGAAAGTTATGACCAGATTGTCACTGATGTGCAGAGCATTAATGCCGATATTGATCTTATAAAGGCCCGCATAGCAGAAACTGAACTCAGAGCTCCTTTCGATGGTATCATTGGGTTACGCTATGTCAGTGAAGGAAGCTTTACCAATTCAACTACCAAAATAGCTAAACTGATCAAGACCAGTCCTATAAAAATTGAATTTACAATACCGGAAAAGTATGCACAGGAGATAAAAAAAGGTTACCCGGTAACATTTAAAATAGATGGTAATGACAATGTATTTAAAGCGAGTGTATACGCTATAGATCCCAAAATCGACCCGGAAACAAGGAATATTGTGCTTCGTGCATTGTATGCTAATACTAACGAAGAACTTAAGCCGGGAAGTTATGCAGGAATTACCCTTCAGATGTCGAAAATTGATGATGCAATATCAGTACCGTCAGAGGCTCTCATTCCTGAAATGGATGGGGAGAAGGTTTTTGTATACAACAACGGGAAAGCACATTCAGTAAAAATCAAGACAGGATTAAGGACTGAAGCCAATGTACAGATCACGGACGGACTTAAGTTTGGAGATACACTGATTACTTCAGGCATCATGCAATTAAGGGAAAATATACCCGTGGTACTGGACAGTGTGATTTTAAATAATTAAGAAGGGCCAGAAAATGAGTTTATCATCAGTTAGCATAAACAGGCCGGTACTGGCAACAGTATTTGCCATTGTGATCCTTCTCCTTGGAGCCGTGGGTATCTCCTACCTTGGGATACGTGAGTTTCCAAGTGTCGATCCACCTATAATATCCGTACGCACCTCCTATCCGGGAGCCAATTCAGATGTTATTGAAACGCAGATAACCGAACCTCTCGAACAGTCTATCAATGGTATCCCCGGTATCCGGTCCCTGACCAGTGTCAGCCGTCAGGGCAGCAGTACCATTACTGTTGAATTTGAACTGTCGGTAGATATGGAGACAGCTGCCAATGATACAAGGGATAAAGTATCCCAGGCGATGAGAATGCTTCCACGTGACTGTGATCCTCCGGTTGTAGCAAAAGCGGATGCTGATGCAAGTCCGATTATGTTTCTCACTGTTGAGAGCAAAAAAAGATCACTTCTGGAGATATCAGAAATTGCAGAACTGACGATTAAAGAGCAGCTTCAGACCATTTCTGGAGTCAGCGCAGTGATGATATGGGGTCAGAAAAGGTATGCAATGCGCTTATGGCTTGATCCCGTAAAACTTGCAGGGTATAAACTGACCCCAATGGATGTCAGGAATGCTATTTCTCGGGAGAATATAGAACTGCCATCGGGTTCCATTGAAGGTGACAATACTGAACTTACCATAAGAACTCTTGGACTTATGAGTACGCCAAAAGAATTCAACGATCTTATTATCAAACAGTCAGGAAACCAGATAGTAAGATTCAAGGATATTGGCAGAGCAGAGCTTGGGCCTGAGGACATCAGGGGAATTCTTAAACGCGACGGTGTGCCTATGGTTGGTACAGCGGTCGTGCCACAGCCCGGATCCAACCAGATAGATATTGTGGATGAGGTATACCGCCGACTGAATTATATCAGGAAGGATATTCCTGATGATGTTGTAATTAAGGTTGGTTTTGATAATACCCAATATATACGTTCATCAATAAAGGAAGTCAAGAATACGATATACATTGCATTCTTCCTGGTGGTTGTTATAATTTATTTCTTCCTCCGAAGCTGGCGTGCCACTTTAATACCTATTATGGTTATTCCGGTCTCATTGATCGGATCATTCTTCATTATGTACCTGGCCGATTATTCCATCAATGTCCTGACTTTACTGGCCATAGTGCTGGCCATTGGAATTGTGGTCGATGACGCTATTGTTGTAATGGAAAATATTTACGTAAAGGTGGAAAAAGGTATGCCGCCAATAAAGGCGGGTCTTGAGGGATCCAGGGAAATTTATTTTGCGATTATCTCAACTACCATAACACTTATATCCGTATTTTTCCCAATTGTATTCCTGCAGGGTATTACAGGAAGACTCTTCCGGGAGTTTGCCGTTGTCATGGCAGGGACTGTGGGCATATCAGCCTTCCTTGCTCTTTCACTCACCCCGATGGTATCAACAAAACTGCTTAGACATGAGGCTAAACACAGCTGGTTCTTCAGGAAAACTGAAAAATTCTTTGCAAACCTTAATGAAGGCTATCGCAGACTATTGGATAATTTCCTGGATCACAGGAAAATAACGTTTTTAATACTCATTTTGGCTTTTGGACTTATATTCCTTCTGTGGAAATCAATCCCGGCTGAAATGGCTCCACTTGAAGACAGGTCCCAGGTAAATATTAATACAGTATCGCAGGAAGGATCAACATATGAATTCAACCTTGCATATATAGATGATCTTGCAAAGACCGTAGAAGAAACCATACCTGAACAAAACAGTATTATTTCAATGGTCAGAAGCAGTGGAGGATTTGTGAGAATGACCCTTGTAAAACCGGATAAGAGGAACCGTTCGCAACAGGATATTGCGGATGAACTAAGTACGGTTCTGAGGAAAAAAACCAGGGCCAGGGCCATGGTGATGCAGCAGTCAACTTTCGGTGGCCGCCGTGCAGGGATGCCAATACAATATGTTCTGCAGGCCACGACCATAGATAAGCTTAGAGAAATATTACCTGTTTTCATGGCAAAGGTGATGGATGATCCTACATTCCAGATGGCTGATGTAAACCTTAAGTTCACAAAACCGGAACTCAGGATACATATAGACAGAGACAAAGCCAGCGCACTGGGAGTAACCACTCAGAATATAGGCCAGACCCTTCAGCTCGCCTTAAGCGGTCAGAGGTTTGGTTATTTCTTCATGAATGGTAAGCAATACCAGATCCTGGGGGACCTTGCAAGACAGGATCGCAACAAACCACTCGATCTAAAATCACTGTATGTAAGGAACAATGCGGGACAGATGATCCAGTTCGATAACCTGGTCACCCTCACTGAGGAGACCGCTCCCCCACAGCTTTACAGGTATAACAGGTTTGTAGCTGCAACAATATCAGCAGGTCTGGCCAAAGGAAAATCGATAAGCCAGGGCCTGGATGAGATGGATAAGATCGCTAAGGAAACGCTTGATGATACATTCCGTACGGCTCTGGCAGGCGACTCAAAGGATTTCAGGGAGAGTTCATCAAGCCTTATGTTTGCCTTTGTCCTTGCAATCGTCCTTATCTTCCTGGTTCTCTCAGCACAATTCGAGAGTTTTAAGGATCCCTTAATAGTGATGATGACAGTGCCATTGGCCTTAACGGGAGCTTTTCTGTTCATGTGGTATTTTAATATTACCATGAACATATTCAGCCAGATAGGTATTATAATGCTGATCGGACTGGTAACAAAAAATGGTATATTAATAGTGGAATTTGCCAACCAGAGAAAAAACCTGGGTTCATCCCGGTCAGAGGCTATAAAATATGCAGCTGCAGCACGTTTCAGACCTATCCTGATGACAAGTCTGGCCACGATACTTGGAATATTGCCGCTGGCGCTTGGTATTGGTGAAGGTGCACAGAGCAGGATATCAATGGGCGTGGCAGTTATCGGTGGGATGTTGTTTTCCACTTTCCTTACCCTGTTTGTTGTACCGGCTATCTATACCTTTATATCCAGCGAATCTAAAAACACTGAAAATGAACCTGAAAATGAAGTACCTGTATCTCAGCCTGGTCCTGCTGGCAATCCTGCCTGATGCATTCAGCCAGTCTGTGTACGGTCTGAAGGAATGTATAGGTATTGGGCTTGAAAGGAATTTCTCACTGCTGATAGCCAGGAATAATGAATCCATAGCAAGGAATAATTACACACCTGGTAATGCCGGTTACCTGCCTTCTCTTGGCCTTAACAGCAGCTATAGCGGATCACTTACCGATACCAGACAAAAAATGACAGACGGAACCACGAATTCATCAAACGGAGTCTATAATACAGCATCTGCAAATTCAGTTTCCCTGGGATGGACTCTGTTTAGCGGTTTCAATGTAAGGACAACATATAAGAAACTCGGAGAACTCAAAAGGCAGGGAGAACTTAATACACGGCTTACTGCTGAAAATCTTGTTTCTGAAATAATATCCGGGTATTATAGCTACATTCAGCAAGTACAGCTTCTAAATAATATGAAATATGCTGTTGCACTGTCAAAGGAAAGACTCAGGATTGATGAGGACAGGTACCTGCTTGGTTCGGGTTCCAAGCTGGAAGTGCTTCAGTCGAGGGTATATCTTAATGCAGACAGTTCGAGACTTTCGAAACAGAGTGAAGTAGTACGTACAGCCCAGGTAAAGCTAAATGAGTTGATGGCTGCAGATGATGTTGGAGCCAATTTTGTAACAAAAGATACTGCAATACAGGTCAATCCCGATCTCCTGTATGAAAATCTGCTGGATGAGACTCTTTCCGACAATACCAGCCTGCTTATTGCAACAGGGAACAGGACACTCTCGGAATATGATTACAAGATCATTTCATCACGAACATATCCGTATCTTAACTTGTCATCGGGCTACAGTTATAATATGTATAATTACTCCAGCAGCTCAACAAAAAGTTCCGCTTCAAAGGGCATGAACTACGGACTGACCCTGGGTTTCAATCTGTTTGATGGTTTTACACAGCGCCGTAGTATAAGAAATGCTACCATAGACATGCAGAATAAGGTACTATTATACCAGCAGCTGGAACAGGGAATCCGGGCTGACCTTATAACTATCTTCAATGCCTATAACAATAACCTGAGACTCATCACACTTGAAAAGCAAAATCTCAGCACAGCGTCAGAAAACCTCGATATAGCACTTGAGAGGTACAAACTCGGCAGTTTGTCCGGTATCGACCTGAGAGAGGTCCAGAAAAGCCTCCTGGATGCCAGGGAGAGTCTACTCTCAATACAATATCAGGCTAAGATAGCCGAGATATCGCTGATGCT
>CAYYIW010000021.1:55319-57281 GCA_964472085.1 uncultured Rikenellaceae bacterium
CGTAAGGAGGGAAACTTATTTTTGTTGCATCCGACCAAGCTAAATTCTCAGATTATTGTAAATTTGAGCCTCAATTTATTTTGGTATGGAAAAACAAACAGAATTAATCACAAACGAAGACGGCAGTATTTTTCACCTACATCTTCATCCTGAAGATATTTCACACAGAATAGTTATTGTAGGTGATCCGGGAAGAGTGGATATGTTCGCCTCCCTGATGGAAAATATCAGGGTAAGGAAAGAAAACAGGGAATTCAAAACGGTAACAGGTTCTTTTGAAAATACAGAGATAACCGTTATTTCGTCGGGTATAGGAACAGATAATATTGATATATTAATAAATGAACTCGATGCTCTTGCAAATATTGATCTTAAGACCGGGGTACCCACAAATGATCCCGTGTCTCTTACTATAGTGCGCCTCGGAACATCCGGCGGCTTACGTGCAGATATACCTGCAGGGTCTTATGTTCTGGCCGAAACAGCAATCGGGCTGGACGGTCTGTTGCATTTTTACGAGGGATATGACTGGTTACTTGATACAGGTCTTGCTGACTACCTTACGGAATATCTTGAATGGCCTGATACTCTCTCCTACCCTTATGCAGTCAATGCTGACAAAGAGATGGTTGAGCGATTCAGCAGGGAAAAGTTCATCAAGGGGATTACTGTTTCCGCCCCTGGATTTTATGCCCCTCAGGGCAGGAGACTCCGGCTTGAAACATTTGACAACGAAATCAACAAGAGGCTATCAGAGTTCTCATACAGGGGAAGGACCCTAAGCAATTATGAAATGGAGTGTTCTGCAATATATGCCCTGTCAGGATTGCTGGGGCATAAAGCTGTTACCATATGCCTGGTTATTGGCAACAGGGTAACCGGTGAATTCATTAATGATTACAAACCGCTGATGAAGGAACTTGCAATTAAGGTATTCAGGCAGATTTAAAGTAGTTAGGATTTTATCAACGGAAAATTAAATATATTTGCAACAATCTACTATAATGTAAAAATAAAATGTCTGAAAATAATCGCACCAACAAATCATCAAATGATGACGAAATAGATCTTCTGGAACTATTCAGGAGAATAGGTAATACTTTGGCAAACTGGGGCAGAGCCCTTGGAAGGGCATTCATGATATCTCTGGTTTTTATGCTGAGAAGATGGTTGCCATTAGGATTAAGCGTAATAGCTGGTCTTGGCATATCCTATTTACTGCGAGTAGTAACACGTCCTACTTATTCATCTGATATGGTACTTAAGAACAATATTATATCAAATACTGATATGATATCTTACATAGATAAACTGCATCAATATTGTGAAGACAGCAATCACGAAGCATTGGCAAGATCATTAAATCTGAATCAAAAGGATATTGACAATGTAAATGACATAAGTGCATTCTGGATCATTGACAAAAACCGGGATGGTATTCCTGATTTTGTCGATTATAAAAACAATCATAATATATATGATACGGTAAATGTGAGAATGCAGGGAAGGTTTGATATACGGGTGTTATTAACCTCTCCCCGGGAATTGGCTGTTATCAAAGCAGGTCTGATCCGATATATTAACAGTGACTCGCTTTTCCAGCAAAGAAACAGGGTCCGGATGATACAGAATCAGGAACTTATAACAAGAAGCAACTACGATATATCACAGCTTGACAGCCTGCAAAAGGTTAAATACTTCGAAGAGACCAGAAACCAGTATCCTAAAACCGGCGGACAGATGATCTTTTTGCAGGAACAGAAAACACAATTGTTATATCCTGAAATATATAATCTTTATTCACAAAGGCAAAAGTTAGAAGCAGAAAAAGACCTGTACCCGGATATTGTGACTGTTTTGAGTGATTTTACTACACCCGTAAGGAGAGACAATGGTGGATCTTATTATGCTAAGACAATAGTCCCTGTTTTCTTTATACTTACTTTGTTAGTCTTGATAATC
>CAYYIW010000022.1:0-56610 GCA_964472085.1 uncultured Rikenellaceae bacterium
ATGAGGATGTATTCATTTTTAAGAAATTTTCACCCCCATCCCAGCCTTCCCCCATGGGGGAAGGAGTTATCGACGCTTCATTTTTGGCCTTTCCCCCTTGCCTGCACGACCGAAGCGTTTATGCGAAGGCGTGGGGGAAACGGGAAAGGGGCTTTATTACTTACAGAAAAATGTTACTAATTAAGTACACATAACCATCCTGTGCTGAATCTTAAAAATTACTTATACCAAATTATTTATTAAATTGTTACTATTACCTTTTGTTCTTCAGATTTAGCAGGTATTGGATACCTTGCGTCATAGCCGGTACTGCGCCGTCACTATGACCTACCCCCGGGATCATGATCAACTCAAGAAGATCAGGGGAGGTTCCTGCCTGTACCATGTCTTCATACATGGTAGTGGTGGAAACAGGACTGACAGTACTATCAGCCTCTCCGTGAATAAGAAGCAGCGGGACAAAGGTTTGCCAGGCTGAAACACTGTTAGTGACAAGAGCCTCCCTTATGGACGAATATTCATTTGAGCTGGTAAAACCTGCCAGGAAAGTAGGATTTAACAATACACTAAGAGTGTCATTAAGCTGGCTGTTGATCTGATCGGACGACATAGTGCCGTCAAATAGAGAGCTGAGCCGGTCAGCATAGGGCTGATTAAGAATATCCGTAACAGGATTAGTGAACTGGTGGTATGCAGAATATGCATTTACTATATAGCCTATATATACCGGCATGGAATACAAAGTCCTTGAAAACATACCGGTAAGTAAGAGTGAAAGATCATAGGGTCCTGCGCCACAAACACTACCGGTAAGATTAAAATCGTTGCTGTATTCAGTTTCCATGGCATTGTCAAGAGCCAGTGTGGCCCATCCTCCCTGTGAATATCCTATCAGGGAATAGTCATTCTTCAGACTTATTCCCGAAAGATCATCTGATGCCATTTCCTTTACTGCAAAAAGAAGATCGACCAGCGACTGTACTGTTGGTTCCTTTATAAGGTAGGGATGTGGTATTTGCGATGATTCACCGAAACCAGGATAATCAGCGATTACCACCACATATCCCATAGAGGCTACCATTTCTATCATCTGGTAAGTATATGATGAAGGAGCTTCTGTAGGAGCAAGAGAATTAACGGTGTTGGTCCCGTTCTGAAACGATAACACAGGATATTCACCCGGATCGGATGGAACACATACAAGGCCTGAAGCATTAATATCCTGTCCGTCAACTGTTGTCTTATACACTATTTTGTAACAGTTTACCCCGCTCGAAACATAAGACTTCAAATTAGTGAATTCCGGCATGGTAATGGAAGCTGCATTAAGGAGTGTATTGACATAGTCCATGGTATATGATACCGAACTCTCCTTCGACACATAATAATTATAGTTATTTGTTAAATTGTCCTTCTTACAGGAGGAGACAGATACTATTATCAATATTACAGCAACTGCCGGTTTCCATATCTTATACTTTAGCCTCATATTATTAAATATTGGTGATTCCAACCACAGGACTCATGCCTGATGATCATGCAAATATAGATTATATGATCAACATATTACTGATGAAAATGTTTGCTGACGGTAAATGATTCATAATACCTGCATCTGCTGGCTTGACTTTCTGATATTTTTGATCGAAATTAGCATTTGAATTTGTCTCGCAGCGAATTTTCAATTATTTATCTAACTCTAATACCGATTTTTATGAAAAGACATCTACTCTTCGTGCTATTTTTAGCTATGACAATCTCCGGGTATGGCCAGAATCTTATTGCCAACCCGGGCTTTGAATTATGGGATAGTGACACAAGACCCACCGGATGGACTACTGCCCAGAATTGCCAGGCAGAAGCCACAGTTATCTGGGCGGGAAGTTATTCCTGCCGCCAGGCTGGCAGCAGTTCCTCAAAATACCTGGGCCAGGTCATCCAGGTAACGGCCGGCAATACATATTGTCTGTCATTTTACTACATGACTCAGATAACAGATAACGGTAACGGCTGCAGGATATGGTGCTACTGGAAAGATTCAGACGGGACCAGCCTCTATGACCCGGCAACTGATGATATCCTGAGACCATCACAGTACCTGAAAAGCGACGATTGGGAGCAATTCAGCATTTCGGTGACAGCACCTGAGGGAGCTGTTGCATTATATCTTGAAGTAAGGACATATCCAAACAGTGTAGCATACTGGGATGAATTCAGCTTTACCGAGTCTGAAGCAACAAAAATTGAAGTCACAGGGGAAAAGATTCCTGTCCTTTACCCAAATCCCGTGACAGAGTTTCTTCACATCAGAGGTATTAATAACATCTGTCGCATTGAAATATTCAGCTATACAGGTATTAAAACCTTGGATTCCGGGTATAACGGGCAAACAGAAATAACCATACCTGTCGGACATCTCCGCAACGGTTTCTACACTGTTATAATTCATACATCCGGAAAGATCACATACAGCAAATTTCTCAAGAGGGCACCTTAGTGTTTATAAATTGTATCACTGACCGGACAAGCCGTTAACTGCAGCCAGGGGATCCACACTGAGCACACCAGGCAGATTCACCCGTTATTTTACTTACTTTTCCTATATTTGCAGACTAATTAACGGACAGATGGTTTCGGTGCAGGATATATCAGTTTCATTCGGCAGCTTTGACCTCCTTACCAATGTGTCTTTCCTTATCGACGACCAGGACCGCATCGGGCTTGCAGGGAAAAACGGAGCCGGCAAATCTACCCTTCTGAAGATAATATCAGGATTACAGAATCCTTCTTCAGGTAAGGTTGATATGTCCAGGGATGTTACCATAGGCTACCTGCCGCAGCAGATGAAAGTGGATGATTCCACAACAATCATGAATGAGACACTGAAAGCTTTCTCGGAACTGCTCAGTATCTCGGATGAGATAGAGACATGCAGCAATGAGATCGCAATACGCGATGATTATGAATCGCAGGATTACCTGAGGTTATGTGATCATCTCACAATCATTGAGGAGAGATTCCGTATGCTTGGAGGGACCAGTTACCTGGCTGAAGCAGAACAGACATTACTCGGACTTGGGTTTGAGCGGAAAGATTTTGACAGATATACCAGGGAACTCAGTGGCGGATGGAGGATGAGGATTGAGCTGGCCAAAATAATATTGAGAAAACCGTCATTATTCCTCCTGGATGAACCTACGAACCACCTCGACATTGAATCTATTCAATGGCTTGAATCTTTTCTTTCCACCTATCCGGGAGCAGTGGTTCTTGTATCACACGACAGGGCATTCCTTGATAATCTAACCAGGCGGACAATAGAGATTTCCCTGGGTAAAATATACGACTACAGGGCACCCTGGTCGAAATATCTCATTTTAAGGGCAGAAAGGAGAGAACAGCAGCTTGCATCATACAGGAACCAGCAGAAAATGATAGAGGATACGGAAAAATTCATCGAACGTTTCCGCTATAAGGCTACCAAGGCAGTCCAGGTACAGTCAAAGATCAAACAGCTCGACAAGATTGACAGAATTGAAGTTGATGATGAGGATACAAGTGCAATCAACCTCCGGTTTCCTCCTGCACCTAGGTCGGGCACTGTTGTTGTGGAGGCAAAGAACCTTTCAAAGAGCTATGGCGATCTGAGAGTCCTGAAAAAAATAGACTTCAGGATATCAAGGGGTGAGAAGGTAGCTTTCGTAGGGAGAAATGGTGAAGGGAAAACAACATTTTCAAGGATAATCATCGGTGAACTGGATCATACAGGCACACTAAAACTTGGCCACAATGTAAAAACCGGTTATTTTGCACAGAACCAGGATGAGCTGCTTGATGAGAATATAACTGTTCTTAAGACCATTGATGATGTGGCCAAGGGAGATATAAGGTCCAGGATAAGGGATATCCTTGGTGCATTTCTTTTCAGGGGTGACGATGTGGAGAAAAAGGTCAGGGTGCTCTCGGGTGGTGAGAGATCGAGACTTGCACTAGTAAAACTGCTCCTTGAACCGTATAACCTGCTTGTACTGGACGAGCCAACAAACCATCTTGATATGCGCTCAAAAGACATTCTGAAAAAAGCCCTGATGAAATTCGACGGTACCCTGATAGTGGTATCACATGACAGGGATTTTCTTGACGGTATAGTTGGAAAAGTATATGAATTCAGAGACAACCACATAAAGGAGAATATCGGGGGTATTTACGATTTCCTCAGGAAGAAAAAGATCGCAAACCTGAAAGAGATAGAGAAAAAAGATACCCGGTCAACTGCAAATAGCGAACCTACCGTTTCAGCAAACAAGCAACGGTACCTGGAGAAAAAAGAGTATGAGAAAACTCTGAGGAAGCTTCGTAAGAGACTGGAAGAATCAGAGACTGAGATAGAGAAGCTGGAAAATGAGATAAATGCTATTGACATGACTTTCATGGAACCCGGCAATTATTCCGAAGCGGACCAGCTAAACTTTACCCGGTACCAGGAACTCAGGGATAAGCTTAATGAAGAAATGGAAAAATGGGCTGAATACAGCGAACAGGTAGAAGAATATATACAGAGCGGATCATAATTATGGAGTTAATACAGATTGAAAAAGAATACCGGATACATGTCTACGAGACCGGTCCCGATGAACGGCTTACAATTCATTCCTTATTCAATTACATGCAGGATATAGCTTCTGAACATGCTATAAAGCTGGGATTCGGGAGAGATGATCTCCTGAAGGAAAACCGTTTCTGGGTCTTGTCACGAATGTACACGGAATTCACCATGTGGCCGTTATGGGGAGATACTATAATAGTCAGAACCTGGCCAAACGGTACCGACAAGCTGTTCGCACTCAGGAATTATGAGGTGATCTTTCCCGATGGAAGGCATATTGCTTCGGGAACATCTTCATGGCTTATACTGGATCAAACCACAAGAAAGATACAGCGACCAGATGCTATTCTTGAGAAGTTCTATCGCGACCTTAAGCCAAATGAATCTCCTGTCAGAAATGCAACAAAACTGGATTTTAAATCCGATGACTGGAAATCATCTGCACCTTTCAGGGTAAAGGCCGGCGACCTCGATGTCAACTTTCATACGAATAATACACGTTATCTTAACTGGATATATGACTCATATGATCTTCAATTCCTGGTAAACAATAGTCCCCGGTCGGCTGAAATAAATTATCTTGCAGAATCGGTATACGATAATGAAATAATTTTAAAAACTTCACCTGATATTGATGATCAGACATATCAAAATCACTCTGTCGTACGTTCTGATGATAGCAGGGAGCTTTGCAGGATAAGAATTGAGTGGCAGCCGAATGTAGAAAATTAAATTAAGTTCATTAATTTTGAGTATGAAGATTAATCACAGGGTTATATATATCAACGCATGTATTTTTCTGATTGCAGCTGTAGCTTTGTTTTCATGTAAAACAACAAAGCCTGCAGTAGACACCAAGGACGTATCATATATCTATAATCCGACAAAGAGCCGTATTAATCCGAGATATAATATTACAAATCAATCTGATACGAGATCGGTTCTGTCAATAAAGTTCTTTGCTTCGGACCTCTACTTCACGGAAGCAAATCCACAGGGAGTGCCTTCAGCTGCCATGAAGATAACCGTAAGGGTTTATAATATCAGCCAGGGTAAGGTACTCACAGATACAGCATCGCTTGATCTTAACATTATCAGGATACAAGGTAAGCCGGATTATATCTATAATATTCCTGTTGATGTGGAGAAAGGGAATGAGTATATGGTTGAAATAAGGACATTTGACAAGCTGCGTCTGCTGGTCATTCATGCATTTGTGCCATTTAACACACTATCAGTATATAACAGGTATAATTTTACGGTTGTATCCCATTTCAGCAAGGCAAAAATTTTCAATCCCGTACTGAGGGTCAATGACTTTATTAATCTCATCTACAGAAGAGAGCCTGTCGACAGCCTGTATATATCCTATTACAGGCCTTTCACCGAGATACCCGACCCGCCCTCGATGATACTTCCCGAAAAAACTCTGGATTATGAGCCTGAGAGGATCGTGGCCATCGCCTACTCTGATACCTTGCCTATGATGTTTCCGAAACAGGGTATTTACCTGTGTTCTGTAAAGAGGGGATTAAAAGACGGTTACACAATCTACAATATGGGGGATGATTACCCCACCCTGACGACCCCGGAGGTGATGATAGAGCCTCTCGCCTACCTGGCAAACCAGGATGAGATGGCGGAACTGCGATCAGCCCAGAATCCGAAGCTTGCACTTGATGAGTTCTGGATCAAAATCGGAGGTAATGTTGAAAAGGCCAGGGAACTCATTCGTATCTACTACACCCGTGTTCTCTATTCCAATTATTACTTCACCTCTTATAAGCAGGGCTGGATGACGGAAAGGGGGATGATATACGTTATCTACGGGCCTCCCGACAAGATTTATAAATCCGACGAGGAAGAAATATGGGGATATAAAAAACCTGTCATCAAGTCCTCATGGGGAGGAAGGTATAACGTCAAACAGGAATACGTGTACTTCACATTCAAACATCGCAATAGTGTTTTCACAGACAATGATTTCTATCTAAGCCGAAGCGAATCGCTTGTAACAAACTGGGATAAAGCTATTTTAAGCTGGAGAAAAGGCATCGTTTTCAGGCTCGACAATCCTGAAGGAATATAATACAAGGTAAAAGCCATGCAAAAGGAGAAAGAGTGTATCTTCGGCATAAGACCGGTTATTGAAGCCATAAAGGCTGGAAAACAAATTGACAGGTTATTGATAAAGCATGGTTTACAGGGTCCTCTTTTCCATGAGCTGATGAAAGAGGTAAAGCTGCATGGTATTGCCTGGCAGATTGTACCCGTTGAACGTATTGAGCTGGTAACAAGGAAAAACCATCAGGGTGTGCTGGCATGGCTGTCACTGATAGAATACCAGCATATCTCCAACCTTCTTCCCATGATTTATGAAAAAGGAGAAGACCCCCTGGTTATAGTACTTGATGGTGTGTCGGATGTAAGAAATTTCGGGGCAATAGTCAGGACTGCCGAGTGCATGGGTGCTCATGCGGTGATCATACCTGAAAAGGGTTCGGCCAGGATAACCCCTGATGCTATCAAGACATCAGCCGGTGCCCTTCATACCTTACCGGTATGCAGGGAAAAAAGCATTGTAAGGGCTGTCAGTTACCTGAAAGAATCGGGGCTGAAGATCATCTCCGCGACCGAGAGAACAGATATTGCTGCATCTGAAGAACCACTGACCGGGCCATCTGCACTAATCATGGGATCGGAAGACAAAGGGATAAGCAGGGAGTTGCTTGATCTGTCCGATTTCAGGATACGGATACCTCTGTCAGGAAATATAAGTTCCCTGAATGTATCGGTTGCAACCGGAATACTTCTTTATGAGATCATCAGGCAGCGATCGGCCTGATTCTATTCCACGATATTCCTTATCCTTTCATCGAGTGCCTGCTGGTCGGCAGTAAATGATGCAAGGCCGGCCAGTGTAAGTAATGTATCGGGAGCTATCTTCCCATCGACTATCTTCTTTTCCCAGTGTTTATAGACCGGGATCTTGCCGTCGGAAGCTAAAAAACCTTTCTCCTCACGTGACAGTGAAGGGAACATATCTTCGCATCCTTCTTCATGGGCAATGCGTACCAGTTCCATACCCGATGAGGGCAGCTTTTCTGACAGCCTGGTAGCAAGGTTAAGCACTTTATTATCAACCTCCCAGAATTTCTCAATATGGGCTTCGGCTGCAGAATCGAATATACTTGCCTCGAAGTTTTCATGAGTATGTGATGAAAATTTACCGTTCAGCTCCTTATGCCCTTCAGCCGCCACTTTTGGTGGCATGGTAAACACATCTGTCCCGGCCAGGAGATCCAGCTGCCTGTAACTTCTGAGACTTGCTGCAATCTGGTGTGTCTGCCATGGATTCTCAGCCGACAATCCGGTGACCCAGTTCTGCGAGGCTATCAGGGCTTTTTCCCCAGCTCCTGAACCATCACCCAGTTCATTATCAAGCATAAAGGCACCAATCCTTCCAAGGAATACATTTACATAATCCGGCCGTGCGATGCGGGTCACAAGCACATTCTGCCTGGCACTGAACCCCAGGGTAAAATTAACCCTTACCCCGGAATCCTTCAACAGTCTTGCTCCGATCAACCCTTCAGCTGTGTAGGGAACCTTAATGATAAATTGTTCGGGACACATATCGTGAAAGCGTTTACCATAATATTGAATGGCCTGTATATCATGTGCAGTCTCGGTATGCAGTTCCACGCTCACGTACCCCCCGAAACGTGTTGCCAGCCTTAAAGCATGACGTGCATTCAGTATAAACGAGATCTCCCTTATCCTTTCTTCAGGAGGCAGCTCCCTTACCACCCCTTTCGCCTCGGTAATGAAAATATCATATATGCCTTTTTGTATTTCTTTATTAAGCAGGGTGTTATTCGTGGTCAGGGCACTCATCTCTGCCGACCAGTTAGACTCTGCCTCATCCATATCGCCAGTATCAAGCCATAGTTCTGTTCCTGTCTGCCGGAGAGCATCCCAGAAAGGATCCTCCTTTCCTGTAACGTGTTTTTCATTAAGGTTCTTCCAAACAAAATCGCTAATTCTGGTAACTAAATCGGCCATGGCTTTAATTTTTTGTCAGTGAATATTTTTATTATTGATCATTTATCACCTGCATAGGTCACAATATTATCAACTAGTCGCAAAATTATATAAATTATCAATCCGTGTTAATGATTATTTTTAGCTTTGTATGTGTCAGCAATAAAATAAACTGTTATGAGAACTATTTTGATCTTTATTTTATCTGTGCTTTCCCTTGCCGCATCAGCACAGACAGACTTCAGCAGGTATTTCTACGATAAAGTGTTGAGGTTCGACTTTATGTTTGCCGGTAATGCCGAAGAAACACACGTATATCCGGTTGGATTTAAGGAAGAACCTTTCTGGGCAGGATCGGTTACTGATCTGACAGACCCGTTTGATTACGGCAACTTTAAATATGAGATCTTAGACGATTCGACAAGTACATTGTTGTACTCGAAGGGCTTCTGTACTCTTTTCCAGGAATGGCAAACAACAGATGAAGCCAAAAAAACTGACCGCAGCTATTACGAAGTGGTAACAATGCCTTATCCAAGGAACAGGGTCAGGTTCGTACTGAGCAAAAGACAGCGAAATGGTACTTTCGAAAAGATATACAACACGGTTATCGATCCTGACAATTACTTTATTAGGAAAGAAAAACCTGTTAAGGTCGGCGTAACAAAAATATACGATGCAGGTGATCCTCATAAAAGTGTGGATCTTGCTTTTATTGCCGAAGGTTATACCGCTGATGAGATGCCCAAATTCAGGGCCGATGTTAAAAAGATGGCAGACATATTATTCGCCGAACCTCCTTTCAACGATTACAAGGACAGGATAAATATCTGGGCGGTGGAAGCAGTATCCCGGGAATCCGGAACTGATGTCCCTGGTGAACATATATATGTAAACACAGCTTTAAATACCAGTTACTATACATTTGACCTCGACAGGTATCTCACCACCCGGGATTTAAAAACAGTGAATGATTATGCTGCTGTAGTTCCACATGATAATATAATCATACTGATCAACAGCAAAAGATATGGTGGCGGAGGTGTATATAATTATTATACAGGCACTACTGTAGATAATTCATTGTCCCCAAAAACCTTTATCCATGAATTTGGTCACGGATTTGCAGGTCTGGCTGATGAATACTATACATCCGCAGTGGCATATAATGATTTTTATCCCCTTGATGTTGAACCATGGGAACCTAATATTACCACCCTTGTTGATTTTGATTCAAAGTGGAAGAAGATGATCTCAAAGGATACCCCCATCCCTACCCCGCCGATTGCAAAGTATAAAGATGTTACCGGGTTGTTTGAAGGAGCAGGATATTCTGCCAAAGGTATTTACCGTGCACAGATAGACTGCAGGATGAAAAGCAATGGCCCTGATGGCTACTGCTCTGTGTGCCGGCGGGCAGTCAGAAAAATGATCGAGTTCTACCTGAAATAAATATAAATAACATACACCCTCTGCGTGATTTTATCTTATCAGGGCCACACAGAGAGGTGCATGGTAAAAATGGAAGATGTAAAAAATTAACTAAAAGGATTTTCTTTCAATAAGATAGTAAATAACAAGACTCAGACCGCCAAAAAAGAAAATCATTGAAGTGTAAGCAGCACCGCCGTACAGGACATTATTGTAATCCAGTATAGCCCCTGCTATAATACCCAGTGCAATACCCATAAAGAACATACCTACTTTAAGAGTAACCTTGTTCCAGCTTATCATGGATTTTGATTTCTCTTTCCCGGTATCAAACAGACTTGCATCTGCACCTTTGTCGATAAGAGCAAGTCTTTCTTTATTTCTTGTGACATAAAAGACATAGAATATGCCAAAAATTGTTGCAAAAGCTGCAATAAAACCGATTAATACTCCCATGGCTCTAAATATTAAATTAATTAATGAACTCTTTTTGCACCTTTAGACAACATGATTTAAATGGTGGTTACAAAAAAAATGAAAAATATTCTGTCCGATCCCGTAACCTATTCATAACTTTACTCGTCAAATGTCCGAAATGGATTATAAAGGCGATATATTCTATATAGCACAGGTTTTGTCCGGAAGGGTGAATGCATTCAGTTATATTGTGGACAGGCACAAGGACCGGGCCTTTAACCTTGCATTAAGAATATGTGGCAATCATGAAGAGGCTGAGGAAGTTGCCCAGGATGCTTTTCTAAAAGCCTACCGTTCTCTGAATAATTTCCGGATGAAAAGCAGTTTTTCGACCTGGCTGTATCGTATAATATATAATACAGCCATATCATCCGTGAGGACCAGGAAGAAAGGTATACTTTCGCTTGAGGAATTTCCTGCTGATGCAACGGATTTCATTGGAAATAATCCCGTTGAGGAAGAAGCGGACAGGGAATACAGAAGTTCTTTACTTAATTTTGCTCTTCAGAAGATCAGCGACGAGGAAAGGGGACTGATAAGTCTCTTTTACTATGATGAAATGTCCACCGAAGAGATTTCAGATGTCACGGGAATCAGCAAGGCCAATATTAAAGTCAGGCTTTTCCGTGCAAGACAAAAGCTGTCTGAGATCATTCAGAGGGAGGAAAAGAAGAAAACAATGCTATATGAAACCCGAATTCTTACAAAACTTAAATAGAGAGGTTATATCTATTAAAGCAAGCGGGTTTTGTGTGACCAACAAAATTAAAATTATCAAGACATGAAAACCAGCCAGGAATATAATGAGGACAGACTTAAGGATTATATTTATCCGGAAGGTATTGAAAAGGCTCCTGAAGGATTCACCGCTAAAATAATGTTAAGGATACAACTGGAGCCTGTAACAGTGAAAACCAGGGAGAGAGCAGGCAGATTAAGGCTTGTTCCGTTAATTTCTGTGGCGATAACCCTGATACTTGTTGCAGCAGCTGTTTTCCTGCCTGATAAAAGCAGTGCATCAACATCAGGTACAATTTCTGATTTCATGAAGAATATTTATCTTCATCTTACTTCTGTCGATATCTCCTCACATATAAAATTTAATATCCCTGTTACGTTCGTATATATTTCTGTGGCAGTGTTTATGCTTTCATTCTTCGACAGAGTTCTGAATGTATTCTTTCACAGGGACAAATAAAGGTAAAAATGAGACACACGCTCATAACTCCCCTCTCTGGAGGGTTGGCGTGGGTTAAAAAAGAAAACATCCAAGCATATTTTTATTCCCCATTTTTGATCAACCTCTGTAAAGTGATTGGGAGATCCTTCGCTAACGCTCAGGATGACATGTACTTTGTATGGATAATACTAAAAGAATACGTTAAACTCAGATGCTTTCGACGGTTACCACCTTTGAATCAAGTCCTTTAGCATTAAGTGACCTGCTCATGGCAGTCAAGACTTCCGGCAGACCAATCTTAACTTCGCAGCTTCCTTTAAAATGAACAATGAGCGCACACTGCTCAGCCTGAACAGAATCATGGCCGCATACTTCTACCAGTGATTTTATTACGTGATCAAAAGTATTAAAATCATCGTTATACAGGATAAGTGAAGCCGATTCTCCCCCGCTGCTGAATTTTCCGTCCTCAGGTAATGCTTTTTCTTTCATTTCAAACTGTCAAAGAGTTTTCGTGCTGTATCCACCGGAATCTCCTTTTTCCCCAGCCATGCTGTAACTTTCGCATCCTGATAGCCGTTCCTTTTAAGCAGATCTGAATATTCCGATGCACTTTCAAAAGTAATAAAATTCCCGATTAAATATACAAGAGTTCCGTCGTCAAGTTTAAATACATCAAGGCCCCTGCTAGTTGATATTTTTATAAGAGATGTAGTAAGATTATCGCTCAGTGGCTTCGCCGACCTTGCCACTTCCACTCTGTAAGAAAGTGTCGGTGGAACAGTATCAGTCTTCACCGGCTGCTCTTTTGGTACGAGATTGATAAATGGTTTATTGCCCCACTCTTTCTCCATTTCCCTTGCCCTGGCACCTGATACACGTTTACTGCCGGAAAAAGCAACAACAAAGGCATCGCGGAACCCTTTTCCCCTTACCACAGACAGGGCATCATGAGCATCGGCTGATCTCCGGAACATACCGGCATAATATGTAGTCAGTCCGTTTGAGCCTCTGAAACCATATATGGGTTTCAGGCCCTTAAAGTGAGAGACATTGACCGGGTTACGGAATACGGCAACCTGTATCCTGTAGATCAGTCCATCCGGCACATCAGGATTTATTTTTATCGCCGTATCATCAAAAATTGATGGACCAGGAATGACCTCAAAATCAGAATATGCTTCCACCGGTACTGATGGCTCTCCTACTGCAACATTCTTTGCATCGAGCTGTACGGCGGGTATTTCGACATTTTTGGCAGTCTGCGTACCTGGCTTAATCGGTTGCTTTTCTGCAGTCTGCGCCAGCGAGTCCTTCACCTCTTTCCCTGCTGGTGTAGTCTTCTTCTTGACAGACTCTATAGCGGCAGTATCCCTTACCGGATTCATTGACGACTGTGCCTGGCTGTATTTCTGATCTGCCGATTTCTGCAGATCCTGTGCCTGCGCTTCATTAGAAGCTGCTGCTGCCATCAGCCTGCTCTTTTCACTTCCCGTCAATCCGGCAGCCTCTTTCCTTTGCCTGGCCGCCATATCATTTAGTGAATCAGCTTTTGACTGCAGGACAACCGCATCATCAAGTATCTTTTCATATCCAGAAGGAAGTCCTTTTACAGCAGGAACATTTTTAGCAGCTGCCGGTTCCCCTGCTTTCTCATGTATTTCCTTTTTAACAGGCATTGCCGGTTCTTCCTCAGGTACAACCGGTTCCTTTTCCTTATTTTCTGCAGCAACAACTGCAGGTTCACTGTTAGCCAGCCTGCCCTCTTTATTCTTACATTGTTGAATCAGGGCTGGAACATCCTTCTCCTTTGCCCTCTTCCTTCCGGCTTCGCGGGTAAAGTGATTATAAGTACTGACCGCCTCATCAAATTTACCCTGCATCTGCTGCGAATTGCCAAGGTACAGGAAGGCATCCGGAGGCAATGTCTTGAGTACTGAAGCGCCATTGAGAGCATCCCTGAGTAGCGACTCAGCCTCCGCAGGATCCTTACTCATTTTCACCAGGCAAACACCCGAATAATATTTGTATAAAGGATCCTTGGGATAGGTCACAAGAAGCTCTTTGAATTCGTTATAAGCCTTTTCATAGTCTCCGTTTGAAAATGCTTCAAGAGAAGACTGCCGGGTAGGCTTATTTTTGGTATCCTGCGACATCATTACATTGGTAAAAGAGCTGAACACAAATATCAGCATCAGGGCAATAATATGCCCGGCCGGGATCCTATAATTTCTAAAACTTCGTTTCATAAGCGCCTTTTTGTCAATTAGTTAATTAACAATCCGGATATCAGCAACTGTTTATTTATGTTAATAACAATTACTTTATTTTTTGCTGATTACGATTCAAACTTCGTAAATTTACCCATAATAACAAAATAAATAAATATGATACGACTACAGGAAGGTGATAAAGCACCCGTTTTCGAAGGTATCGATCAGGATGGCAATACAGTCAGGCTGAGTGATTTTTCCGGTAAAAAGCTGGTTTTGTACTTCTATCCTAAAGACAATACATCAGGTTGTACCGCAGAAGCATGTAACCTGAGAGACAACTATGAGGACCTGATCAAAAAGGGATTTGCTGTTGTAGGCGTCAGTCCCGACAGTGAAAAGTCGCATAAGGGATTTGCAGGAAAATATTCTTTACCGTTTCCGCTTATAGCTGACAGCGATAAAAAGATACTCACACTTTACGGGGTATGGGGAGAAAAGAAAATGTATGGGAAATCCTATTTTGGTGTCCTGAGAACCACTTTTATCATAGATGGGAAAGGAATAATTGAGAAAATAATATCCAAAGTTGACACAAAAGGTCATACCGAACAGATATACAGCATATATAATCAGTAAACACAATAACATGAGCAACGAAAGAAAAGAAATAAATAAAGAGAAGCTAAAAGCACTGGAAGTAACTCTCGGAAAGATAGAAAAGGATTTCGGTAAGGGAACGATCATGAAACTAGGTGATCATGCAGTTGAGAACATACAGGTGATATCCACAGGATCCATTGGTCTTGATGCAGCCCTGGGAATAGGAGGGCTGCCAAGAGGAAGGGTGATAGAGATATACGGACCTGAGGCTTCGGGAAAAACTACACTGGCAATACATGCCATAGCCGAGGCACAGAAAAACGGTGGTATAGCAGCTATAATAGATGCGGAACATACTTTTGACAGAACCTATGCCGAGAAGCTTGGAGTAGATATTGAGAACCTGCTCATATCGCAGCCCGATAACGGGGAACAGGCCCTGGAGATAACTGATAACCTGATAAGATCAGGAGCCATCGACATTGTTGTGATAGATTCCGTGGCAGCTCTTACTCCCAAAGCAGAGATAGAAGGTGAAATGGGAGATTCCAAGATGGGGCTGCAGGCCAGGCTTATGTCACAGGCACTCAGGAAGCTTACCGCCAACATAAACAAGACAAACACCTCATGCGTATTCATAAACCAGTTGAGGGACAAGATAGGTGTCATGTTCGGGAACCCGGAGACAACCACGGGTGGCAATGCGCTTAAATTCTATGCATCGGTAAGGCTCGATATCCGCAGGACAAGCCAGATAAAGGAAGGAGAAGAGATTGTGGGCAGCAGGACAAGGGTCAAGATCGTCAAAAACAAACTGGCACCACCATTCAGAAAAGCCGATTTCGATATTATGTACGGGGAAGGAATTTCACAGGTAGGTGAGATGATAGACCTGGGAGTGGATTTCAATATTGTCAAAAAGAGCGGTTCATGGTTCAGCTATGGCGAAACAAAACTGGGACAGGGACGCGATGCCGTGAAACAGATACTCAAAGACAACCCTGAATTGTATGATGAACTAAAGGCAAAGGTGACAGATGCCCTGAAAAAACAATAATTCTCTAACCAATATTAACCTGTTATGAAAAAATATCTATTACCGGTATTTCTTCTTGTGCTTTTGTTTCCGTCATCATGTAAACAAAAAGCCAGTATTAACACAGATGCACTAACCCGCATTAACAACCAGCTGACACCGGAAGAAAAAGCAGGAGGGGTCATGACGCCGGAGATCATGTGGAAATTCAGGCGCCTTGGAAGCTTCGAGCTTTCTCCCGATGGATCATATGTGGTTTACGATGCCACAGATATTGATCTTCAGACCGAGGCCAGGCAGACAAATATCTACAAACTGTCAACTGCAGGCGGGGATCCCATCCAGATGACGACCAGCGGGGGAAGTTCCCCGAGGTGGTTTAACGGCGGCAAATCAATAGCTTATATTGACAACGGCAACCTGTATACTATGAATGCTGACGGATCGGACCAGAGAGTAGTCTCGGGAATATCCGATTTTGAATATTATAACATCTCTCCCACAGGCGATAAGATATATTTTACCAGGAGGGTAAAGCTTGACCAGACTGCCAATGAGGAGTACAAGCTCCCCAGGGCAAAGGTCAGGATCATCAATGACCTCATGTATCGTCACTGGAACTACTGGAGTGATTATTCCTACAGCCATATATTTGTCGCCTCATTTAACGGGAGGACAGTATCAGATGAAAAGGACATAATGGAGGGACAACGTTTTGAGTCTCCCATGGCACCATTTTTCGATGAGACTGAGATTGCCTGGAGTCCCAATGGTAAGTTTATCGCCTACACATCGAAGAGACTTAACGGTATGGCTTATGCAACAAGTACCAACAGCGACATCTTCCTCCATGATGTGACGAACGGCAAGGAGATCAATATCACCAAAGGCAACATGGGTTATGATAAATATCCTGTCTTTTCTCCCGATGGTACAAAGATTGCTTACCAGAGTATGGAGCGGGACGGCTACGAGTCTGACCTCAACCGTTTGTTTGTTTATAATATCAAAGAAGACAGGAGGACATGGATTACCAAAGACTGGGATTTTGATGTGTCTGACATTACCTGGATCAATAACGAAACCATGTATTTCGTATGTTCCCACCTCGGCACTTCACAGGTATTTAGGACCAACCTTTCTGGTGGTGGAGTCGCACAGGTCACAGAAGGAGTGCATAACCTGGGCCCGCTTTCCTTTAACTCCGGTATAATGGCATCAGGACTTGTCTCTATGTCGATGGCTCCGGAGATAGCCCTTGTAGATGTAAATAACGGTGAGGTAAAACAGATAAGCTCTATCAATAAGGATATCTATGAATCAATCCGGATGGGAAAAGTCGAGGAAAAGTATACTAAGACAAAAGACAACAAGGACCTGCAGATGTGGGTCATATATCCTCCCGGTTTTGATCCTTCAAAGAAATACCCGGCACTTCTTTTCTGTGAAGGAGGACCCCAGTCAGACCTTGACCAGTTCTGGTCGTACAGGTGGAACTTCCAGATGATGGCTGCCAAAGGATATATTGTTTTTGCTCCCAACAGACGGGGTGTGGCAGGTTTCGGTCAGGCATGGAAGGAAGAGATATCAGGGGACTGGGGAGGTAAGAACATCCAGGATTACCTCGATGCTACCGATTTTATGGCAAAGGAATCATATGTTGATGCAGACAGGATGGGTGCCGTTGGAGCTTCTTACGGTGGATTCTCAATATTCTATCTCGAGGGAGTGCAAAACGGACGATTTAAAACATTTATCGCTCATGCCGGTGTCTTTGATTTCATCAGTGAATATGGATCCACAGATGAACTCTGGTTCCCCGATTTTGAATACGGTGGACCATACTGGGATAATACACCAAGCTATAAGTTCTCTCCCCATCTTATGGTAAAAAAATGGGACACTCCCATACTGATAATAACAGGAGCCAATGACTTCAGGATTCCCTATACACAGAGCCTTGAAGCCTTCCAGGCTGCACAACTCAGGGGAATACCCAGCAGGTTGCTTTATTTTGAAGACGAATGTCACTGGGTAACAAAACCACAGAACTCCGTCATCTGGCAAAAGGAGTTCTTCAAATGGCTTGATTCATACCTGAAGTGAATCAGTAGAAATTTATCCGGGAGGATATCCCGAAATTTATTATTAACCACAAAGTACTCAAAGGTTACACAAAGGACACAAAGGTAAGTTATAGCAGCTTAATACTTTGTGTCCTTTGTGAATCCCGATAGCTATCGAGACCTTAGTGTCCTTCGTGGTTAAAAATTTTTGTATCTTGAGACAGCCTCTTTTCTTTATCAGTGTGTTTAAGTATACCCAGAGTAACAATAGTTGCTAATATTATGCTATTCTATACAGTTAAGCATTTCCAGAACAATATTAACTTTTTCCTGCTGGGGAAGCATCCCGTCTATCCAGTTGATCTTTGTGCCTTTCTTCTCCATCCCCCGGAACCAAGTCATCTGCCGCTTTGAGAACTGGTGTATGGCAATCTCCAGTCCACTGAACATCTCATCATAAGTCATTCTGCCAAGCAGGTACAGAGTGATAAATTTATACTCAAGGCCGTAATAGATCAGAGTCTCAGAGCGCACACCCTTTTCAATAAGACCCTTTACCTCATCTATCATTCCTGCATCCATTCTTGCCTTAAGCCTTTCGGAGATCCTCATCCTCCTTGTCTCCCTGTCGATATTAATACCAACTATCAGCGGCTCAAGCCTGGGGTATACACCTTTAGCCTTCTTCCTGTTCTTACTGAAATGTTCAATTTCGATGGCCCTGATAAGCCTTTTCCTTGTATCAAAATCGGTGATATTATGAATATTCTTATAAGTAATAAGGATACCTTTCAACTCAGCCATGCTTTTTTTTGTCAGCTCTGCTCTCAGCCCGGTGTCGGGCGGCACCTCGTACATCTTATATCCCGAGATGATACTGTCGGCATACATACCGGACCCACCGCACACAACAGGAAAAGAATTACGTTCCTTCATCTCGGCAAATACCCTGAAAAAATCACGCTGGTATTCAAATACATTGTATTTATATCCGGGATCAACTATATCGATCAGGTGATGCGGTATTTTTTCCCCGTTTATTTCATACTCATTAAAATCCTTTCCTGTACCAAGATCCATTCCCCTGTAGACCTGCCTTGAATCTGCACTAATCACCTCTCCGCCGAGCTCATTTGCAAGGGCTACCGCCAGGGAAGTCTTGCCGGAAGCTGTAGGTCCTGTAATTACTAGCAAATCAAAATCTGAGATCTGTTTCACGGTAAGATGGTTAATGATCCGGAATGGTTAAGCAAGATACCATAAATTTCTTTAATTTTGCCGGGCACACGGGGCAGATCTTGCCGGAAGATGCTGAATATTATAAAAAATACATTATAATACCTTATGAAAGGTAAAAGGGACAACATCGTAATAAGGAACAAAAAAGCATCTCATGACTATGAGTTCCTCGAAAAATTCATTGCAGGGATCAAGCTTTCCGGGACTGAGATAAAGTCGATAAGGCTTGGGAAGGCAACACTTGCCGATTCATATTGTTTTTTCAGTAATGGTGAACTCTTTATAAGAGGAATGCATATTTCTGAATACTGGTGGGGTAACCTGAACAACCATGATCCCCTGCGGGAGAGGAAACTTCTTCTTACAGCCCGCGAATTGAAAAAGATAGAAAGGAAAGTAAAAGAAAGCGGGCTTACCATAATCGCAATTAAGGTATTCATCAACGATAGAGGCCTTGCCAAGGCTGAGATAGCCATAGCTAAGGGTAAAAAAGAATATGATAAGCGGGAGACCCTGAAACGCAAAGATGCGAGCAGGGAGATGGACCGCATGAGAAAATTATGATCAGAAGTTCGGGCTGAGAAGATATCTTGAATAGAACTTCACTATATTCTCCACAGCCTCATCAGCAGTATCAACCAGGGTGAATATATTAAGATCGTCGGGATGAATATTATGTTCTTCGGCAAGCATCTCTTCCTTGATCCATTCTACAAGACCGCTCCAGTATTTCTTCCCGACAAGTATAATCGGGAACTTTCCGATTTTCCTTGTCTGAATTAGAGTGATCGCCTCAAAGAGTTCATCAAATGTTCCGAAGCCTCCCGGCAGGACAATGAATCCCTGTGCATATTTCATGAACATAACCTTTCGTACGAAGAAATGATCGAATGTGATAAGCTTGTCAGGATCGATATAAGGATTGGGTGTCTGTTCAAAAGGAAGATCAATGTTGATCCCTACTGATTTCCCCTTGCCCCTGTTGGCTCCCTTGTTGGCAGCTTCCATAATTCCGGGACCTCCACCTGTAATCACACCATACCCATTCTGGGTTAGTTTGAAGGCTATCTCTTCAGCCATCTTATAATATTTATCATTATAATGAGTCCGGGCTGAACCAAATACAGAAACACACGGACCTATACGTGCGAGCTTTTCAAAACCTTCCACAAGTTCGGAAAGTATCTTGAAGACCCTCCATGAATCTGTAATATGAATTTCATTCCATGTCTTTTGCGTAAAAGCTTCCTTTATGAGATCAGCCGTTTTCTCCATAATATTCCAGTATGTAATTTTTTATTTCAAATATATATATTAAAACTTTTCCGTCAACCTTTTAATTCCGATGCCAGGAATTTTCCTGTATAACTTTCACTGTATCCTGCAAGCTGTTCAGGGGTGCCTGTAAAAATTATATTCCCTCCCATCTTTCCCCCTTCCTTTCCCAGGTCTATTACATGATCTGCCATCTTGACCACATCCAGGTTATGTTCTATGATGACTACTGTATTCCCCCTGTCTACCAGTTTGTTAAGCACATCCAGCAATACCCTCACGTCCTCAAAATGCAATCCCGTGGTTGGTTCATCAAGAACATATATCGTTTTACCGGTATCACGGCGTGCCAGCTCGGTCGCTAGCTTAACACGCTGGGCTTCTCCTCCAGACAAGGTGGTCGACTGTTGTCCCAGTTTGATATATCCCAACCCGACATCCTGCAGGGTTTTTATTTTATGGTATATGGATGGCACATTAGAAAAGAACTCAACGCCCATATCGACGGTCATCTCCAGCACATCACTTATTGACTTACCTTTATATTTCACTTCCAGGGTCTCACGATTATAGCGTTTACCATTACATTCAGTGCAGTGTACGTATACATCGGGAAGAAAATTCATCTCGATTGTTTTCACTCCTGCTCCCTCACAGCCTTCACATCGTCCACCCTTAACATTAAAGGAGAATCTCCCGGCGGTAAAGCCCCTTATTTTTGCCTCGGTAGTTTGTTCGAAGAGCTTCCTGATATCTGTAAATACACCGGTATAGGTGGCAGGATTGGAGCGTGGGGTCTTTCCAATGGGAGACTGGTTGACCTCAATAACCTTATCCAGATTTTCCAGTCCTTTTATCTCATTGTAAGGCAAAGGCGTTTTACCTGCATGATGAAATTTCTTTGCCAGGGCTGGCTGGAGTGTCTGGTTGATAAGAGATGACTTGCCACTGCCGGAGACACCGGTAACACAAATTAAAGTACCCAGCGGAAGGGCAATTTCCACATTATTGAGATTATGTCCTGTGGCTCCTGTAAGTACCAGCTGCTTACCGTTGCCTTTCCTTCGCTTTCCAGGAATGCTGAATCGCTTCCTGCTGCTCAGGTATTCAGCAGTAATTGTGTTCTTCTTCATGAGTTCACCGGGATCGCCCGATGCAACCACCAGCCCACCGTGCAGTCCGGCACCTGGTCCCATATCGACAATATAATCGGCAGACATGATCATCTCCCTGTCATGTTCAACCACGATAACCGAGTTCCCGGAATCCCTCAGTTGTTTCAGAGCCTCTATCAGCCTCCTGTTATCACGCTGATGAAGCCCGATACTTGGTTCATCCAGGATATACAGAACATTCACCAGTCTTGAGCCGATCTGGGTGGCAAGTCTTATTCTCTGGCTTTCACCTCCTGAAAGGGTTCGTGCACCACGGTTCAGTGACAGGTAATCGAGTCCAACTTCAAGGAGAAAACCCAACCTTGCCCTTATCTCTTTCAGTATCTCTGCAGCTATTATCTTCTGCTTACCTGTCATTTTCTCCTCAACATTACTGAGAAAATCCGAAAGGTCTCTTATGTCCATGGCAGCCAGTTCTCCGATATTCCGCTCACCTATCCTGAACCATAAGGCTTCTTTTTTAAGTCTTGTACCGTTACATTCCGGGCACACATTGTACTGTACATACTGATTCTTTATCTTGCCCCCGTTCCACCCATTCTTATTTCCGTTAATTGTTTCCTGGTTACCGACAAAGTTGACCACTCCCTCAAATGTCATAAAATAATTTGAAGTCATTCCCAGTGGAGTATTTGAAAGTTTAAGCACCTCATCGGAACCATAAAGTACCTTATTCAGCGCTTCAGGTGCTATGTCCCTGATGGGTGTATCAAGGGTAAAACCGTTCTTTTCGGCTATAGCCTCTATCTGCCAGAAGATCCAGATATTTCTATATTTTCCCAGAGGTTCGATGCCTCCTTTCCTGATGCTCAAAGCAGGATCGGGTATCAGTTTCTTCTCATCAATGCTTGATACCTCACCCAGACCATTACAGTGGGGGCATGCTCCCTGTGGGGAGTTGAATGAGAAGGTATGTGGTGCCGGTTCATTATATGAAATGCCTGTTACCGGACACATCAGGTGACGGCTGAAAAACCTTGGCTCATCCTTTTCTGCATCAAGAACCATCATAATTCCATCACCCTGGTCAAGTGAAATAATGATAGAGTCGTGCAGTCTCTTGTCGGTAGTATCCCCCATTCTGAACTTATCAATAACAAGTTCTATAAAATGTGTCTTGTACCGGTCGAGCTTCATACCGGGTACCAGTTCCCGTATTTCGTTGTTTATCCTTACACTCAGGAACCCTTTGCGTCTCAGCTGCTCAAAAAGCTCCTTATAATGACCCTTCCTGCCCTTTACAACTGGAGCAAGAAAATAAACCTTCTTCCCGGCAAATCTCTCTTTTACCAATTCGAGGATCTGTTCATCGGTATATTTAACCATCTTCTCTCCCGAGGCATAAGAATAGGCCTCACCTGCCCTTGCGTACAACAGCCTCAGGAAATCATATATCTCTGTTATGGTACCTACTGTTGACCTGGGATTCTTGTTAGTTGTTTTTTGTTCTATTGAAATAACCGGACTCAGACCTGTAATCTTATCCACATCAGGGCGTTCCATTCCTCCCAGGAACTGCCGTGCATATGCCGAAAGAGTTTCCATATACCTTCTCTGTCCTTCTGCATAAATAGTATCGAATGCCAGTGAGGATTTACCACTACCGCTAAGGCCGGTTATCACCACCAGCTTATTACGCGGAATGGACACATCAATATTCTGAAGGTTATGGACCCTTGCACCAAGGACATTAATTACCTCGCTCATTTTGAATCGTCAAATTCGTATTCACTCTCCGGATTCTCAATACTTCTCATACCGGCGGCAGGTATTTTGATTACATAGACCTTGCCTGGTCTGGGTGTAAGGTAAGGTTTTCTCAGCCAGGGATTAAGAAATTTCAATAGCTTATAGTTGGTGCCGAACCTGTCAGCAAATGCGGAGAAATCATGCACCGTAGAATCAACCTTGACCTCGTAATAGTCGAGCACCGGATAGAGGTCTTCCTTGTTAATATTAAACCCGTATCGCTGAGGGTCAGAAATAATAAGCTTATAGGCCACAGCCCTGAAAATATAACGGGCAGTCTCCTCATTAAGCAGCAAATCATAGTAGTCATTCTGCTTTTGTATCTCTATCTGCCTGTCAATACCTGCACGGCCACCATTATAGGAAGCTGCGGCCAGTGTCCAGTTACCATATTTCTCATATGACTTCCTGAAATAGTCGCAGGCAAACTGCGTGGATTTTTCAACATCATATCTTTCGTCAACATCCTGGTCAATCTCCATACCATCTTCCCTTCCGGTCCTTGGCATTATCTGCCAGAAGCCTGTTGCTCCTGCCGGGGAGATCATATTGCTGAATTCACTTTCGGCAGCAGCCAGGTATTTGAAATCGTCCGGTATACTGTTCTTTTTGAGTATCTTCTCAATTACAGGAAGATAGCGGTTGGCTCTTTTGATTATCAGTATAGTGGAAGAATGCCTGTAGGCACTAACAAGTATCTCACGCTCAAGGCTCTCACGTGTGTCAAAATTCTCAAGTGGCATCCTTTCACCTGCAAATGTCACCAGATCAGGCAGTCTGAACGACTTAATGGTATATGCTGAATCGGGTATTTCCCCGGCTGTAGCAGAATTACTCCCAAAACCAGAAAAGCCCGGTGTAAATGATAGAAATATAATAAACAGTGTTACCGATATAAATGCCGTCCATATTGTTTTCCTGCCAGGGTTAACCATCATAAAAAACTCCTTTCTGAAATAATTGGCAAAGGTAATAATTTTTGATCCCTTTACCATGGTATAGCAATACCAAATATGACATTATACTTGCTCTCTGAAATCTATTAAAAAAACTGACAACAGTCCTAAAAACCGTAACCGCAGAGGTCGCGAAGATATTGTGCAAAGATCGCAGAGGAAGAATTCTGTGGTTATACCTTTGCGTGCTTTGCGCCTTCTTAGAGTACTTAGCGGTAAAAGGGACTTCTAAAACAGCCACGTGCAAGAGAGACCTTATTCAATAATAACGGTACATGCCGGCATTAATTGCAGAAGTGTTCAGCTCGATTTTAGCGTCAGGAAATGATTATCAGAATTTAAATGATACGCCCGAGAAAAGGCCGAATGAATAGGGATGGCCACTTAGTCCCGTGGATGATGAGAACGGATTTATATAATACCTGAATGTTGGTTCAAGATTGAGGGACAGATTTTTTGACAGGTTGTATTCCATTCCCATGCCAAGGGAACTGCTCAGGGTAAACGGATTAAGTCCCTGTGTCGTACCCACTTCATATTGACCGCCATTATATGTTGTATAAACATTATTGGAAACCAGGAAGTTATATGAAATACCCCCTATCAGGTTAAAGCCAATGGTTTTGTCAACCAGCTTGTACCTCAGCACAACAGGCAGTTCAAGATAGCTGAAATCCTGTCGCAGGGTATTATTAATATACTGCAGGTTTTTTTTCTGAGGATCAAAAATATCACTGCTATATGCAGTCACAACCCTGTTCCCGGTGCTTGACATCAGGAATATATCGGAATTATCTGTATAAATAGTTCCGCTTGAGGTAAGAACTGCAAAATTATGACCTCCTTTTGAATTACTGAAAGGTGCGAATCCACCATAAGATACAATGCCATCTACTTTCTGACCTATAGAAGAATAATAGAGGCCGGTCTGTACGGATAGTCTTTTATTGATCTTATATGACAGTGCCAGTCCACCTGAATAGGACAACATCGTTTCTTCCGATGCGCTAATCTGCTGTGCGAGTTCATCAGTGCTGCTTCCAAGCCTGGAATAGTATGTTGGTGAAGCCATAGCAGCGATGGACCAGCGGCTTGATGTTTTGGCACTATTAATTTCGGGTATGAAATCCTTCCCGGGATTCTCGAATCCTGGTGAATGTTCTGTCACGGGCTCCCGCACTTTCATTAGGGTGTTGCCTGTCACCTTACCTGTATTGCCAAAAAGATCAACCCCGGGTCCTGAATATAAGGCAGCGGATATATGATCATTGCGACTCTGGCCTGCTGAAGCAATAAGGTTTATATTTCCTCCGGGAGTTACAGGGGAATCCTTGATTATAGGATAATGACTAACTGCGGGAGTTGCCTTTTCTGCTGTCACGGGTGCATAAACAGGTGATGAAGTTGGTACCATAAAGCCTGTCTGTGATGAAGTGGTTACAGGCGTAACCTGCCTGCTCCATCTGTAGGCAAGCACGCTGAGAGACAAAAGTATGGCTATCATGGCAGCCGTGCCAAGCAGAATATAAGGCTTCTGTTTCTTCATTATCAAAGGCTTTATATTCTCCCATACTTCGGGAGGTGGAAGGGCCTCCATATCCTTAAGCCCATTCCTGAAGATCACATCAATATTTGCACCACGTTCATCCATTCACTACCTGCTTCTTAAGTCCGGTATATGGTCCGACTCTTCTCTGGAGGATCGTTCTTGCCCTGGCCAGGTTCGACTTTGATGTCCCTTCCGAGATGTTCATCATCCTGCCTATCTCTTTATGACTATAACCTTCTATAGCATAAAGATTAAAGACCATCCTGTACTTGGGTGGCAGTTCCCTGATAATAGCTAGAAGGTCATTTGCTTCCAGCCCGGCATAATCGTGATTATCCGGGTCAGCTTCAGTCTCAGGAATAGTATCAATATCGTCGACACGGTAAAGACTATGCCTGTTCCTGTACTTTTCAAGCGCCGTATTAACAGTTATCCTGCGCATCCATCCTTCGAAAGAACCTTCATGTTTGTAATTCTTAAGATTCTCATAGATCTTAATGAATCCTTCCTGAAGAATATCACGGGCTTCCTCATCATTCCCAGAATACTGCAGGCAAACAGCGAATAACCTGGGCGCATGCCTCCTGTACAGAAGCTCCTGATCTCTTCTGTCGCCGGCAAGACAACCATTTATTATTTTTCTTATCTCCGACAAGGTATACCCCAGATTGAGAAGATAAAAATATTAAATAATTATCTCAAATACCAGCGATCTTTCCAGAAATATTGATGAAAATATCATGTAATAGGTTGCGTTGGATCTGAAAATTCATACTACAGGTGGATTACTTCTCCATAAGCCGCAGCAGCTGCTTCCATAATAGCTTCAGACATAGTAGGATGTGGATGGACTGCTTTAATGATCTCATGACCCGTTGTTTCAAGTTTTCTTGCCACAACTATTTCCGAGATCATCTCGGTAACATTGGCTCCTATCATATGAGCTCCCAGCAGCTCCCCATACTTTGATTCAAAGACCAGCTTGACAAAACCATCTTTTGCTCCTGCAGCACTGGCCTTCCCCGATGCTGTAAACGGGAATTTGCCCACTTTAATATCATAACCCGCCTGCTTTGCAGCTTCTTCCGTCATACCGCAGGAAGCTATTTCAGGATTGGTATAGGTACATCCTGGTATATTACCGTAATCGAGTGGTTCCACATCAAGCCCGGCTATCTTTTCAACACATATTATCCCTTCCTGTGATGCCACGTGCGCCAGGGCCGGACCATGCACAATATCTCCTATCGCGTGGATTCCAGGGACAGACGTCCTGTAATAATCATCAACAACTACTTTCCCCTTTTCTGCCTTTACTCCTGCTGTTTCAAGACCTATTCCTTCAAGGTTAGATGTAACGCCTACTGCGGATAAGACAATATCCGTTTCCACTACCTCAGTGCCTTTTGGAGTTTTTATACTTACAAGGCATTTTCCCCCCGAGGTATCAACCGATTCCACTGATGAGTCTGTCATGATGTTCATCTTAATCTTCCTGAACGATCTCTCGAGCTGTTTCGATACCTCCTCGTCCTCATTCGGCACGAGTCGAGGCATGAACTCAACAAGAGTGACATTTGTTCCAATCGACCGGTAGAAGCTGGCAAACTCGCTGCCAATTGCACCGGATCCAACCACAACCATCGAGGCCGGTTGTTCGGTGAGTGTCATTGCTTCACGGTAACCGATAATTTTTACTCCGTCCTGTTTAAGATTGGGAAGCTCTTTTGACCTCGCCCCCGTGGCAAGAATTATATTCTTTGCAGTATATGTTTTTTTGTTGCCCGTCTCATCCTCCACTTCTGCAGTACTTTTACCTGTAAGACGTCCGTATCCTTTAATATGTTCTATGTTGTTTTTCCTGAAAAGGAACTGTATCCCCTTGCTCATACCTTCGGCCACACTACGGCTTCTCGATATCATAGCACTGAAATCGGGTTTAATATCTCCACTGACGGTTATGCCGTATTCAGAGGCATGGCTGAAATAGTCGAAGACCTGTGCACTTTTAAGAAGCGATTTGGTAGGTATGCATCCCCAGTTGAGACATATACCACCAAGCTCTGCCTTTTCGACCACACCTACTTTCATTTTCAATTGCGATGCCCTGATGGCAGCTACATAACCTCCTGGTCCGCTGCCAATAACTAAAAGATCGTAATCCATTGTATATTGTTTAAATTTTAAAATCTCTCTGAATATTAAAACCTCCCCGACACCAAAAAGTTCGCTATATCTTAAGGTGCATTAAACAATGTCAGCTTTTACAACAAGCTCTTTCCTTGTAATTCTCTGAACAATTTTTGCTGCTATCCATATTATCACAAGGGTAAAAATAATGGTCGCCCCGACGGGAATACCTGCAAAAAACGATATTGCATATCCCGCTGATGTTCCGGCAAAACCTGCAATAACCGACCATAGTACAATTTTAAAATATGATCTTGTAAAAAGCAAGGCTATATTAGGCGGAATGGTAAGAAGAGACAAAACCAGTATCACCCCTGCCATCCTTATATTAAGCACTATCGTAAGTGCTATGAGCGATGTTGTTATATACTTGAGTATATCAACATATGAGGAGTATGTCCTGGCAAACATCTCGTCGAAAGATATATAGAGAATAGTCCGGTAAAAGACAGTGAAATATAAAATCAATACCACAGACATGACTCCCAGGGCAATAATATCAGCATTAGTTACTGTTAGAATACTTCCGAAAAGGTAGCCCATAAGGTCGGGTGAATATCCCGGTGTCAGGTAGATGAATATTATACCTGTCGCCATCCCGAATGCCCATAGTATACCTATTGCCGAATCTTCCCGTATTTTTTGCCGTACAGAAAGATATTCCACACCCAGGGCTGAAAGGATACCAAAGACAGCTGCCCCTAAAATAGGATTGATGCCGGCAAAATAACCTATGCCTATACCTCCGAAAGAGGCATGTGTGATACCGCCGCTCAGGAAAACCATCTTCCTCGAGACAATGTATGTACCGGCCAGTCCGGCAGTGATGCTGGCGAATACAGCCCCCAGCAATCCCTTTAAAATAAAATCGTATTGAAAAATGCTACTTCCCACCATTATGAAATTTAAGTACAGTATGTGGCACCTGTCCGTGTGTAACAAGTTGTATCGGACATCCGTAGGCAAGAAGATCCTGGCTTGTGATCTCCTGCGACGGATGATAGTGCAATGTCCTGTTTACACAGGCAAAGGACTTGATATGCTGTGATATGGTACCCACATCATGCGATACCATGAGTATGGCCATCCTGTTATTCAGTATTCTCAGTTTTTCGTAAAAATCAATCTCAAAGGTTGAATCAACAAAATTTCCGGGTTCATCGAGCAATAGTAACTTAGGATCTCCGATAATGGCACGCCCCAGTAACACTCTTTGCGCCTGTCCTCCGGAGATCTCATTCAACATTGCTTCTGATATTCCTGACAGACCCAGTTCTTCCATTACCATTTCGGCCTTTTTTTTGTCATGGACTGACATCCGACCAGCCAGGCCTTTCTGTATCATCAGACCCGAAAGCACAATATCCCTGACGGTTACAGGATAGTTGGAATCCCCGGTGGAAATCTGGGGCAGGTACCCGGTCCTCCTGTCATTGATGAGTACAGTGTTGAACATGATATTGCCGCTGACCGGTTTGAGCAAACCCAGGATGACCTTCAGAAGTGTAGTTTTTCCGCCGCCATTGGGACCAATAACCCCGATAAAGTCGTTCTCGACAACCCTCAGGTTAACATCCTTCAGTACTATACTGCTACCGTACGAAGCTGATACTGATTTCATTTCAAACAGATATGCCATAATCAGGGTCTTTTTGAACTTTTTTCCAGGCTGCTGTATACGGCATTTATCAAATATGATGTCGACTTTAACCAGTCGCCCGATAACGGATCAATAGTAACCAGGCTTGCCCCTAATTGCCTGGCAACTGTCTTAGCCTGCCTCTCATCAAACTCACGCTGAATAAAAACTTCTTTAATATTATACTTCCTGCCTGAATCGATAATATCCTTCATTTTCGATGGCGACGGTTCCTTACCTTCATATTCCACCGGTATCTGTTTAAGATCATAATCACGTGCCAGGTAAGTAAGATTAGGATGAAATATCATGAATGCCCTGCTGCTTACTGATGAGAAAAGCCTTTCTGCCTTTTTGTCAAGTGAGTCTATCCTACTGTAAAGAGAATCATACTTAGCCTGGTACATATCGCTGTGGGTAGGACTGAGTCTCGTAAGGAAATTTTTTACTTCTGAGGCTATTATAAGACCGGACTTGGGTGAAACCCAGAAATGGGGATCTACACCTTCCTCATCATCACCACGGCCATGGGATGATGATATCAGGTTAATACTATCTGCCAGGGACAACCGCTTCATTGTGCTGTTGATCTCATAAAAACGTTCCAGCCAGGTTATTTCGAAATCCAAATAACCATCGCTTATATAACCCGATGATCTGCTTAACCTGGTCACCTGTTCAGGGTATGGCTCATATACATGAGGGTTGGCACCAGGAGGAACCATAACATTAACTGTAAAATCATTACCCCCGATTGCTTCAACAAAATAGCGAAAAGGCGCAATACTTACGGTTATGATCTTCTCTCCCGGCCTGGTATCATGCCTGCCGCATGATATTGTTGCAGCTATGAGCAGAACGAAAACAACTCTTTTCATTAAATAAATATTCAATGCAGTTTACAAATTTAACATATAACAGAACAAATGGGTAAAGTGTTGCAAATAAAATAATATAAGCTATTTTTGAATATGTTTACAACTGATACCACTTCTTGCCAGAGATGAACAACAAAGGAGAAATTCTTTCGGAAATTTTAAAAAAATTCAGAGACTGTTATTTCTTTTTTCATAATACCAAGGAAACGGATATAGCAGAAAAGATCATGGATGAAGGATTTGTCTTTGAGAGGCAGCTTGAGCACTCTACCGACCGCATCAATCCCTCAGAACCGGTCGAGATAGCCTACTTCCTGCTGCAGAGAAAGGAATACGGCAATTACACAGTAATTATTGCCATACCAAAAATTACCTATGATCAGTATTCAGGCATATCCAATCGCAGAAAGGCAGGAATTGAAGAGATTATGAGTACCACAACTCCGCAATACGGTGAAAATGATGAACTGGTCTATACAATATCACCGCGGCATGTCCTTGGATATTATAATTACACCACTTCAAAATTCCTTCAGAACAGCAAGTGGGATCCCTTCTTCAATAACCACCTTGAAAAGCATACAAGAAATCAGTAAAAATATAACATACATCATCCGGAAAGTACTTACCAATTATTATTCACATGAAAAACCCTTTGAAACACCTGATCATCTTTACGTCTTTGTTTTTTACATTTTCCACGGCCCTGACACAGGCCCAGTATTCAGATTACCTGACCCTGTCACAAAAAGTCATCTCGTTAGGCAAAGAATACCCGTCGCTATGCTCCGTTAAAACCCTTGTAAAAACAGACGGAGGAAAAGACATACAGGCCATCACAATAGGTACCGGAGACAAGGACAACAAACCTGCCATAGCCGTTTTGGGTGGTGTAGAAGGAAGCTATGTCCTCGGACCGGAACTTGCCTTCGGCTTTGCTTCATCGCTGCTTCACGCCGCCGCTAATAACGGGACTAAAGAACTTCTGGATAAAGTTACCTTCTATATTCTACCCAACGTTAGCCCTGACGCTACTGAACAGTTCTTTGCCGGGCTCAGATATGAGAGGAACATTAATGAAAAATCTACCGATAACGACCGTGATTTTCTTACCGGTGAGGATCCCTACGAGGATCTTAATCATGACGGGTTAATAACGCAGATACGGGTAAGGGACCCCGAAGGCTCCTGGGTAATTAGCAAAGAAGATAACAGGGTCATGGTGCCTGCTGATCTTTCAAAAGGTGAAACAGGAGACTATAAGGTATTTTCGGAAGGTATAGATAATGACCATGATGGTAAATTCAATGAAGACGGGGAAGGAGGTGTCGACTTTAACCGAAACTTCACATTCGATTATGAACAATACGGTCTCAATGCAGGTCTGTACCCGGTTTCTGAACCGGAGGTAAAAGCCGTTGCCGATTTCCTTTACGACAGGTTTAATGTATATGCTGTCTTTGCCTTTGGTCCTCAGGATAATCTGGGTCACCCTCTCAAAGCATCCGACAATTCCCGCTCCGGCAGGCGTATAACATCAATACTGAAATCTGACGAAGTCATAAACAAGCTTGTCTCGGAAAAATATCATGATATAACGGGGGCAAAAGGTGCTCCGCCAGCGATCATGGGACACGGTGACTTTATGGACTGGGCATATTATCATTACGGAAGGTACAGTTTCAGCACCCCCGGATGGTGGTTTCCTGTCGGTAAGGGAGAGACCCGGGAAGCAGCATTTCTTAAATATGCAGCATCACATAATATGAATGATGTCTTTGTGCCATGGACTGAAACAGGTCATCCCGACTTTCCGGGGGAAAAAGTTGAGGTTGGAGGGATAAAGCCTTTTGCCATGATCAATCCACCGGCCGATACCGTACCTGTCCTGATTGAAAAAACATACAGATTTATAACCACCGTTGCTGCCATGCATCCTGAACTGGAATTTTTAAACACAAAGATTGAAGATGCCGGTGAAAATATTTTCCGCGTTTCACTCGATGTACATAACAAAGGCATCTTTGCCACATGTACTGAAGCCGGTGACAGGAATATCTGGACCAGGATAATGAGGATCAGTATCGAAACAGGAAAAGGGCAGGTGTTGCTTAGTGGCGACAGGGTGGCAAGGATAGAAAGGCTGGAAGGTGACCGGTCTGCTTCATACAGCTGGCTGGTAAGTGGTAAGGGTCAGGTAAAAATTAAAGCCGGTGCCCTCAATACAGGTACCATCACAACAGATATAGAACTTAAATAAAATCAAAAGAGATACCGATCATGAAAAAACAAATCATATATATATTTCTTGCATCACTGTTGTTACTTGTATCACGTACAGCAGATGGACAGAAAGAAGATCTTTTCTTCCATGCCGCCGGATCGCCTGAGAATCCCAGGGTGGAGGTTTCATGGAATAAATATTATACCTATAGTGGAGTGGTAGACCTCTGTAAACGTCTTGCAAAGGCCTATCCCGATCTTGTCACCATGGAATCGATAGGAAAATCCTATCAGGGCCGGGATATCATTGTACTGACAATCACTGACAAGAATTTCAGGAATCCGGAAGACAAGCCTGGTTTCTGGATAGATGGCAATATACATTCAGTTGAACTGCAGGGAACAGAATTTGCACTGTATACGGCCTGGTATCTTTGCGAAATGCGTAATGAAAATGACTTTATCAGGCAGCTTCTGAAAGATAAAACCTTTTATATAGCGCCCACTATAAATCCTGACGCACGTGAATACTTTACCGGCGTAGGTCTGCCTCCTAGGTCCGGACTGGCTCCCAGGGATAACGATCGTGATGGTAAATATGATGAAGACGGGTATGATGATCTGAACAACGACAAGAATATCAGCCAGATGAGAAGAAAGAATCCCAACGGCCGGTATAAGGTGGATCCCAGGGATCCACGGAAAATGATCAGGGTGGAGCCAGGAGAAAAGGGTGATTATGAACTCCTGGGTTATGAAGGAATAGATAATGACGGAGACGGGCTTGTTAATGAAGACGGACCTGGCGGATATGACGGCAACCGCGACTGGGGATTCAACTGGGAGCCAAACAATGTACAGTACGGGGCAGACAAATATCCATTTACATTTCCCGAGAACCAGGCAGTCCGCGACTTCAGCCTGAAACACAGGAATATAACTGGAGCCCAGTCTTTCCATAACTCGGGCGGAATGATACTGAGGGGACCCTCCATTAAAGAAGGTGGAGATGAAGCCTACAGCCGGTCAGATGACTATGTACTGGATGTCATAGGTAAAAAAGGTGAGCTTATGTTGCCGGGATATAAGCTTGTTACGATTTGGAAGGACATGTATACCGTATATGGGGGTGAACTCGACTGGTGGCACGGTGAAATGGGATGTTTTGTTTTCTCAAATGAGCTATGGACACCTTACCTTATGTTTTATGATTCAACAAATACCGATCCTTACGAGTTTGACAGGCTCCTTCTCTTTAAAGATGCTTTCATCCCCTGGCAGAAAGTGAACCATCCTGTTTACGGAGAGATAGAGGTGGGTGGCTTTAATAAGAATTTCGGAAGGCTCCACCCGGGCTTCATGATTGAGACAGATGCCCATCGCAATGCAGCATTCTGTATCTATAATGCCTACCAGTCTCCCAGGCTGGAGATAACAGACATGAAGGTAAAGGACATGAAGGGCGGGCTAAAGGAGGTAACAGCTACGGTGGAAAACAAAAGACTGCTTCCCACTCATTCTGCCAGCAACCTGAAATTCAGGATCGATCCGCCTGATTATATATCTATTGAAGGCGGGAAGGTAATTGCCGGGATGATCGTGAAGAACATCGATCTCAACACGGCAACAGAGCAAAAAAAGGATCCGTCACGCCTGGAGGTTGATAATATAGCAGGTTATGAAAGAGTAACCGTAAGATGGATCGTCAAAGGAGGAACCAAATACAATATTAATGTTAAAAGCGTTAAGGGAGGTATTGCGACTGCCCTGGCGGAATAAAAAAAAGGGAGGCACACACCCCCTGTGATCGCCTCCCCCTGCAAGGAATGAAAAACAAAACTAAAACGTCTGAAGAGATATTTTGAAGTATCCTGTTGCCTTGTTTGAGTTGATCTGGAACTTCCACTCACCGGTCTTGTCCTGGTTCTCAGTCTCAGAAATACCGAACGATTTTCTCCAGTTAAGGTTTCCATTCTGATCGATAATTATATCGGAATAGCTTTTACCACTGGGCATAATGATCTTAATATCAATATCGCCCGATTTACAATCGCCCATGACTGACATGATCACCGTTTTTGCTGTTTTCTCAACATCAAAGGAATATTCTTTCTGGAAGGTACTCTCCTTCACCGACTTCGAAAAGTCCCATGTCGTCCTCTCGGCATCGCCTCCGAACATATGACCGTAGAAATGGTCGCCGTCAGTGCTCATAATGAAAGGTTCATACCTGTCACCCCTTATGTTTGGAGTATAGATCCTGATAGGCCTTTCCCTGTTCGCAGCATTAACCTGGTTGTTCGCATCTTCCATTAACTCATTGAGTTCCTGGGATTGCATTCTGTACTGCTCTGTTGCCTCGTCCTGAGCTTTCTTCTGATCAATCATCGATTTCTTCTGTGCTTCAATCAGCTGTTGAAGCTTAGCCTGCTTTTCCTGTTGTTCTTTCTGTTGTTCTTTACTCAGCTCCTGGGCCAGTAACGGCTGGCACAAACAACCGCTGTAAATGAGTATCAGCATTACCAGAAACACTTTAATCTTTTTCATGACTGCCTGTTTATAAGTTTGATAGTGTAAAGATACACCCGGAAAATGAGATATTTTGTTAACACCCGGTTAATGCAGGGTTAATGTTTTAACGGATTAAACAGGTTATTAATAAATTGAATACATTTGAACAAGAAAATCATTTATTATGCAAAAGAAAAACACGGTCCTGTTGCTTGGTATATTATCAATACTGATAGTGATTTCCGTGCAGGTATTCCTGATTACAGGAATCTGGAAGCAAAGAAATGAAATGTTTTCATTGCGCTATACACTCGGATCCCAGGAAGCCCTTAACTTCATTAACAGGAGACTTAACACAAACGGATTTGATACTGCAACCTACATTCTGCGCAGGTATGCCGTACAGGCTAATAATGAACTCCACGAAATTAAAGATCCCCAGCAACTTGCAGCTAAGAAGACGGAGATACTCGATTTTTTCTCGGGAGTCCTTAACAAGGAAGAGGACCTGTCGGGCCTGTTATCATCTTATTTCGATAGACGGGGATTTGATAAGAACTTTAAAGCGAAAATAGTGATAGTCAACCTTGAAATGTTCAAGAACGACACCATTGTAGTATACAGAAGTCCCGATTTCCCTGCCAGAAGAGGACCTTCAGGAGGTGACAGGTCACCTAACCCCTCGGTTTCCAGGTCGAGCATATGGGTCAACTATTACGTGCAGGAAGATAATAACTACAGGTTGGTATTCGACTATTACATCGATTTTTCCAACAAGAAGATGGTGATACTTAAAGAGATATCCGGCTCACTGGGCCTTAGCACACTGAGTGTGCTCCTTGTGGGTATCATGTTTATGATAACATACAGGAACCTGATTGAAGAAAAGAGACTATCAAACCTCAAAACCGATTTCATAAATAATATGACGCATGAGCTAAAGACACCTCTGTCGACTATAACAGTGGCAGGGAAGACACTCGAGATACCGCTGATAAGAGCTGATGATGCTAAAATACTTGAGACGGCTAAGCTTATCGGGAAGCAGAGCGTTCACCTCAACCAGCTCATAAATATGATACTGGAGATTAGTATGTGGGAAAGGACACAGTTCCAGCTTGACAAGAAAACCGTGGACATTGGGGAGTTTATGAATGATGTTGTGGAAAGCTTTAAAACGGGAGGTGGTAATGGTGCCAGGATCATAGAGAAATACAATTTCAATGGCAAAAAAATTGATCTCGATATTGTTTATTTCACCACCCTGATCAACAACCTCCTCTCCAACGCAGTTAAATACTCCGATAAGGATCCTGTGATAAATATAGAAGGTTTTACTGACGAGAATAATGTGTCGATACTTATTGCCGATAACGGAATAGGTATTGGCAAGAGCGACCAGAAACATATCTTTGATAAGTTCTATCGTGCATCAACAGGTAACATACATAAATATAAAGGCCTGGGACTCGGATTATACTATGTCAAAAAAATTGCTGAAGCTCATGGCGGAGATGTTACTGTAACCAGCAGGCCCGGTAAAGGAAGCACCTTCACCATTACGCTGCCAAACAGCTAACATTATGTTCAGGCACAGAAAATGTTGTATATTTACTTTTAGGTTTGTCATTCAATATAAATGCAAGGAATATGAAAGTTTTGATAGCTGAAGACGACAGGGATTTTGGAAACATTTTAACCCAGTATGTGACCATAAGTGGTTTCGATGTAACTCTTGGGCGCAACGGCCAGGAGGCATGGGAACTGTTTGGAAAGGTCAATCCCGACTTATGTGTTCTGGATGTCATGATGCCTGAAATGGACGGTTTTACTCTTGCCGAGAAAATAAAAGATGCCCAGCCTGATATACCGGTTATATTCCTTACTGCTAAAAGTCTTAAAGAAGACATAGTCAGGGGACTTAAAATAGGTGCCGATGACTATATAACAAAACCCTTCGATCCGGAAGTGCTCATCCTCAGGATAAATAATATTCTGAAAAGAGCCTATTCCTCCTCTAACGATGAATACAAGATCTCCGATACAGTTCTGAATTACAATACCCTGGAGCTCGAAAGCGGAGGTGTGAAAGAAAAACTTACACTCAAGGAAGCCCAGTTGCTCAAATTCCTTATTGTCAATAAGAACAAGGTGCTGGCCAGGGAGGATATCCTTACGGAGATATGGGGCGAAGATGACTATTTCCTCGGCAGAAGCATGGATGTGTTCATCAGCCGGCTGAGAAAGTATATCGGAGAAGATAAAAATATCGATATCCGTACTGTCAGGGGTACAGGCTTCATACTGGAAGAAATTAAAGAATAATACTCCGGTCTTGCGCCTTTGCACTTTTGCGCCTTTTCTTCCCCTCTCCCATTTTTTGTTTAGAAATATATGCATACCTTTATACAGGCATCAGATAATAGGGGAAATATGAAACTTACAAGAAATAGAAAACTGAGAAGCTGTTTCTTCTTAATACTCTTCCTGGGATATTTCATTTCCATAACCTTTTTCCCTCATAAACATATAGTTGACGGTGTCACTATTGTCCATTCACATCCATTCCATTCTCATTCCGGGGATACCCCTGTTAATCACCAGCACTCACAAACAGGCTTTTTGATCATTCATTTCATTTCACATATACTTGTAATTACCTCAGCGGTAATATCAGGAATATTTATTACCAGGAAAGCAGAACAATATCTTTCAATACCGAAAGATGAGAATATATTCATCAAGGCCCCCTGTTACTGCTCAAATCTGCTACGGGCTCCTCCTGCCTGCCAGTACAAATAACAATTCCCACACAGGAAATAAAGTCATTCTTTTCTTTACAATACAGGCAATATATGCCGTATTGTAATTCTGATATTTAAATATGCAATTTCATGAAACGAAATATTATCATATCAATCATTTACATTATCTATACATCTGTTCTTTATTCGCAGGAAAAAACAGATGCCAATATAATCGGTCATGTAACAAGCAACGGAGTACATATACCATTTGCAACGATCAGTGTGGCCGGAACCACGATAGGTATCAGTACTGATGAAACGGGACACTATCATCTTGTAAACCTTCCGCTGGGCACTTATACCCTAAGAGCTCAGTCGGTAGGTTTTAAACCTTCGGAGAAAGAGATTAAAGCAAGGATCGGGGTTACAACAGAGGTGAATTTTGATCTTGAACCTGATGTGCTTGGCCTTGAGGAGGTTGTAATTACAGCTGACAGGGATGAAATGAAAAGGGTGGAATCACCCTCCATCGTAAACACCCTCTCTCCAGGGCTTTTTGAATCAACACAATCAGTAACCCTGAGCCAGACTTTGAATTTTACACCGGGATTACGTGTCGAAAATAATTGCCAGAACTGCGGCTTCTCCCAGGTCAGGATGAATGGTATGGAAGGGCCGTATTCGCAAATACTGATCAACAGTCATCCCATATTTAGCGGACTGGCCCGGATTTACGGGCTGGAACTAATTCCATCAAATATGATAGAACGTATAGAAGTTGTACGAGGGGGTGGTTCCGCTCTTTACGGGGGCAATGCAATTGCGGGTACAATAAATATAATACTGAAAGAACCGAAATCAGATTCCTATGAGGTGGTAATCAACACCGGGTTAACAGGTGTGTCAGTTGAGGGATCAGAAGGAGCAGCTCCTGACTATTCAGCCGATTTCAATACTTCGCTTGTCTCTGCCGATAATAAAACAGGTTTTGCATTATATGGATTTTCCAGGGAACGGTCATCCTTTGACGCTAATAATGACGACTTTTCGGAGATTCCAAAAATGAATAACCTGACTTTTGGCTCAAGAATTTTTCACAGGTTTGGCATCCGCGGAAAAATGGATATGGATTTTTTTAATATAATGGAAGAACGGGAAGGAGGTAATAAATTGGATTTCCCGTTACATGAGAGAGATATTGCAGAATCCGTTAAGCATGACCTGAAAACCGGTTCAGTTACATTTGAACAGTACTTCAGAAGGTATGACCTCTTATCGGTCTTCCTGTCGGTTCAGCAAATTGACCGTGATTCCTACTATGGAGCAAACAGGTCCCTGAAAGATTATGGCAAGACAAAAAACCTGACTTGTAACCTAGGAATTTTGTATAAGGCAGTTTTTGAGAATTCGACAGTGATGGCAAGTGCTGAAAGAACAGATGATTACCTGGTTGATAAAAAACTGGGCTACCCCGATTATTCTTCTGCTGTTTTAATTAATGATTCGGTTATAAGTATACAGCATACTGAAAACATTCTTGTTGCTGACCAGTCATCTGTTACTTCAGGATGTTTTGTGCAGTACGAGATAAAGTTGTCAAGGTTAAGGATCGGGCTTGGAGGACGTTATGATCATTATAAGATTTCGGATAACACTGACGAAGGAAATGCAAATGAAGGAAATGTATTCAGTCCGCGTGTTAACATCATGTACAAGGTCGTGGAATCGCTGCAGGCAAGAATAAGTTATTCTCAGGGCTACCGGGCCCCGCAGATCTTTGATGAGGATCTGCATACAGAAACATCGGGATCGCGGCGGGTACACCATATAAATAATCCCGACCTTAGACAGGAAACAAGTCACAGTGCCATGGTCTCCCTCGACTTTAACAAACTTATAGGTACAGTTAACACCGGCTTCCTTATAGAAGGTTTCTACACGAGGCTGACCAACCCGTTTGTGAATCAAATAGGAATGGCTGATGAAAACGGGGATGTTTTTTACACACGTAGCAATGCATCAAACGGGGCCACTGTAAAAGGCATTAATATGGAGATGAAGATAAAAACCCTGGAGAATTTCTCTTTTGTTTCAGGATTTACCTTTCAGACAAGTAATTATGATGCTATCCAGCAATTTGACCACAATAGCTTTTTCAGGACTCCCGGGAACTACGGATTTTTCGCTGCAGACTGGGATTTTGCAAAAAGTCTGTGTCTTTCCGCTACCGGAACTTATACCGGGAAAATGCTTGTCCCCTATTTTGGTCCACGGGCCGATTCCGATGCAGGTGAACTGCGTGAATCAAATCCTTTTCTGGATCTTGGGACAAGACTTTCGTACAATATAAAACTGAATGGAGCAGGAATACAGTTGTATGTTGGTTTAAAGAATATTTTCAATTCATACCAGTCGGATTTCGATTCCGGAATAAACCGCGACCCGGGTTATATTTACGGACCGGTTTCGCCACGAACCGTATATCTTGGAATAAAATTCGGAAACCTGCTCAACTAATGTTAGTTTAAAAACTTTCAATGAACAATTAAGTACCTGATAAAACTCTGTTTAACGATAAAAAGCAAAACAACCACAATATATTTCCAATTTCCCCTAATTTCTTTAACTTGTATTGATTTTGTGAAGGTTGATAGTTGGCTCGGGAAATAAGTCTATTATTCCTGTGTGACTGACAGGGCGGAGCTTTGAGAAGACAGGTAAACAGAACATTAGGATAATACAGTTATTATGAAAGAAGCATCAGAAATCACAACAGAAATTCTGGATCTTATTAAACATTGGGAACCCAAACTTGAATCATTGTCCGATATCGCTATTTCCGGTCTTAAAAACAATCAAAACAGATCCATAAAAATGATCCTTGGACATTTAATTGACTCTGCATCAAATAACACCCATAGAATAATTCATCTGCAGAATCTCCCGGATCCACTTACCTTTCCGAATTATGCTTCCTATGGAAACAATGACAGGTGGATTGCTATTCAAAATTACCAGGATGAAGACTGGCATAACATGATTCAACTCTGGAAGTATTCGAATCTTCATCTTTGTCATATTATAAAGAATGTAGATAACACCAAACTTGAAAACAGGTGGATTGCCGGACCTGACAGGCTGATTTCTTTGGAAGAAATGATTATTGAGTATTTAAAACACTTTAAACTGCATCTCCTGGAAATTAACGACCTCATCCTGCTTGGGGAAAAGGTGTAAGTCAACGGGCATTGGGCAAAAGACACCGGGCAATGGCGATATAAAAGATTGATCTGATGATATAAACATCTGTATGCAAATACACGACTGGAATCCTGATTTGTATCAAAAATTCGATAAGGAATGTATACAGCCATCGATAGACCTGGCTGTAAGGATTGATTATCCGAATCCCGAAAGAATTATTGATATCGTCTGTGGGCCCGGCAACAACACAAAGAACCTTTACAAAAAGTGGACTTAGGCAGAAATTACCGGAGCAGATAATTCACCTGCAATGATCAGAAAAGCCACTGAAGATTATCCTGATCAAAAATAAATATTATTTGATACCGGAAAAGATATTTAAATGAAAAATTTGATCATATCCATAATATTCGGAATATTCTCACAATCAGCTTTCTCCCAGAAGGTCACAGAAAGAGCCTTCAGGCAAATCTTTGATAAATATGGAGTTAAGGGTTGTTTTGTATTATTCGACCAGGCAGATAACGAATATATAAAATATAATCCTGCCCTGTGTGATACAGGATATATCCCGGCATCCACCTTTAAGATACCCAACTCGTTGATTGCACTGGAAGAAGGTGTAGTAAAAGATACAAATCAAATTATCAGTTGGGACGGACATGAATGGCCAAGTAAATCCTGGAACCGGGACCAGACCTTAAAATCAGCAATAAAATATTCCTGCGTATGGGTCTACGAGGGATTTGCAAAGCAAATAGGAATTGTGAAATACCAGGATTATATTAATTCGTTTAACTATGGAAATAAAAACCTTACCGGGCCGCCAACAAGGTTCTGGTTAGCCGGATTATTCAGGGTAAGTGCTGATCAGCAGATTGATTTCCTGAGAAAATTCTACAATTATCAATTGCCGGAAATATCCCATCGGTCAACCGATATAGTCAAAAATATCATTGTGCTGGAAAGAACAGGGAACTACACATTAAGCGGTAAAACAGGCGGCGGAATGTTATCGGACACAGATTATATAATGTGGCTGGTCGGATACGTGGAGAAAAACTCAAAGCCTTATTTTTATGCAATGAACTTCAGGACCAATGATTTTACAAATACCAGCCAGGCACGATACGATATAACAAAAGAGATACTTAAAGAACTTAAATTAATAGAATGAAATTGAACATGACTTGCACCATTTCAAAAACGTCAAAATCCGAATAAAATGAAAGAAAGAGACAGACTGGTGAAGATCTACACCGGGACGGAAATGACAGTGTTGCTTCTAAAAGGTCTGCTTGAAGAAATAGGTGTGCCATCGACAATCCAGAATAACCATAAATCCGGGGTTGAGATAGGATATATAGGAAGTGTTATGTCCGCTGTGGATATATATATCCGGCAATCTGACTTTGAGAAGGCAGAGCCGGTAATCCGGGATTTTATTGCCAGGAACAAATACTAAAATTCGTCGCACTTATCTCATACCGCATACCTCATACCGCATACCACTATGCATGTAAATCTCCCTCCTCATGAAAACCTTCCTTACTTTTATTCTTCTGTGCAGTTGCTGCCTGGTTCTTGAAGGACAGGATCGATTTGTGGCTATAAATGGACAAAAATTCCCTATTAAAGAGCTGGGTGCCGGACCAATAACTGTAATAATTGAAAACGGTATGTCAGACAGTCTCGAGGTCTGGCAATCAATGCCGGACAGCGTTTCATTATTTGCTCATGTTCTCTTATATGACAGGGCAGATATCGGTAAATCCGGCCCCTCACTGGAGAAAAGAACGATACCCAATATGGTAAATGAACTAAGAACAATCTTAGAGGATCAAAATATAAATCTCCCTTATGTCCTGGTGGGGCATTCTCTGGTAGGTCTTACTGCACGCTATTTTGCAGGTAACTACCCGGACGAGGTTAAAGGATTATTATTGCTTGACCCGGCCCCGGAATCATAAATACAACCTGCCCCGCCAATTTACCGTAACAATTCTGGTTACATCATCCTCGAATTGAGTGTGTACATAACCCAGAGGGTCCCTCCCACGAATATAAACAACAGGAGTGCTGTAAACAGAAGTGCTATCACGTTCCATCGTTGTGCCGATGATTTGTCGAGGTGCAGGAAGTAATGAAGATGGACGAGCATCTGGGCAAAAGCTGCCACGAACAGACCTGCCATAACGGCTTTACGACTGAAGGTATGACTTATGACCATTCCGAATGATATGACAGTTAGCAGAAGTGCCAGGATAATGCCAGTTATATAGGCTTTTTTAGTTATCCTTGCTCCCATCTCTTCGTTATGTGACTGATTCATTGTAGATCTTTTTAAATTCAGTTAATATTTCTGCAACCTTTTCAGATAAGTCGCATCAGGTAAACTCAGATAAGTCTCATCAGGTAAACAAAGCTGAATACACCTATCCATACAATGTCGAGGAAATGCCAGAATAGGCTCAGTCGCATCATACGCGATCTTATTCCCTCTGTGATGCCGGCTTTCATAACCTGACCCATCATTACGAAGATCCAGACCAGGCCGAAGAAAACATGTGTCCCGTGAGTACCCACAAGAGTAAAGAAAGCTGACAGGAACCCACTTCTGTCGGGACCGGCACCTTCTGCGATCAAACCGGCAAATTCGTTTATCTCCATACTTATAAATCCCAGTCCCAGCAGGGCTGTTATAATCAGTCCGGCAATAACCTGTTTCTGTTTTCCATTGTGCAGGGCAATAATTGTAAGGCCAAAGGTAAAGCTGCTTATCAAAAGGAACATTGTCTCTAGAAACAGGTAAGGAAGATCAAAGATATCCTTTGGCGCAGGTCCCCCGGCTGTGTTAAAGCCTATTACCGCGTATGTTGCAAACAGTACAGAGAACAGTACAAGGTCGCTCATGAGATATATCCAGAAACCGAAGGTCCTGATCTCAGCATGATCGAGATGTTCCGGATCTACGGCATGTACTGAAGCATTCTGTGAAATGTTAGTATTCATTACTGTATATTTTTAATTATTCTTTCTTTTCTTCATTAACAAGTGCCAGAGCCTTGAACCGCTCATCTTCAATTCTTTTAACCTCGGCAGCCGGTATCACGTATTCTTCATCGTCATGAGCCGAGCCGATAATCACTGTTGTGATTACACCGAGGATACCGGCAATGGCGAGCCACCAAATATCCCATACCATAGCAAAACCAAAGACCAGAACAAACCCGCCGATAACTGGTCCACGGATCACATTTTTCGGCATGATAATATCGTGATATTCATCCGGTTGCTTATATGCCGTTCCACTCTCTTTCATGGCCCACCACTCATCCCTATCATCAACTTTCGGAATAACAGCAAAATTATACACAGGGGGCGGAGAAGAGCTCATCCATTCCAGTGTACGTCCGTCCCACGGATCGCCTGTCCTATCAATATTTTTCTTACGATCGCGAATACTTATATAGAACTGAATGATCTGTGCCAGGACACCGGCGCCGATTATCAAAGCACCGAATACTGCTACTATTAACCAGGGCTGCCATGCCATGTTAACATAATGTTCCAAACGACGAGGCATTCCCATGAATCCAAGTACATACAATGGCATAAAAGCAACCATAAAACCTATTGCCCAGCCCCAGAAAGCTCTTTTCCCCCATTTTTCGTCAAGCCGGAAACCAAATACTTTCGGGAACCAGTATGATAATCCCGCGAAATAGCCGAACAGGGCCCCAGGGATAAGCATATTATGAAAATGAGCAATAAGGAACAGGCTGTTATGTACCACATAATCGGCCGGTGGTATGGCCATAAGGACACCTGTCATTCCCCCGATAACGAATATGGAAAGAAAACCCAGGGTCCAGTACATGGGTGTTTTGAATGAGATTCGCCCCCTGTACATGGTAAAGAGCCAGTCATATATCTTCACCCCTGTTGGTATCGCAATAAGCATGGTGGCAATGCCGAAGAAAATATTCACATCCACAGTATTACCCATGGTAAAGAAATGGTGTAGCCATACGGTAAATGACAGGATCATTATCGCTGCTGTTGCCCATACCAGTGAAACGTACCCAAACAGTTTCTTTCTCGAAAATGTAGCGACCACCTCTGAGAAAATACCAAATGCAGGCAGAATAACTATATATACTTCAGGATGTCCCCACATCCAGAAGAGGTTGTTCCACATCATCATATTGCCACCCAATTCGTTGGTAAAGAAGTGCATTCCAAGGTAACGGTCGAGGGTAAGCAGGAACAGTGCACCGGTAATTACTGGAAAAGAAAGTATCATCAATACATTGGTTGTGAGGGTTGTCCAGGTAAACAACGGCATTTTCATAAATGTCATACCCGGAGCACGCATCTTCACAATGGTAACCAGGAAGTTAATTGCAGTTAACAGTGATCCTACTCCCGCAATCTGGAAGGCCCACATCCAGTAGTCCACTCCCACACCGGGATTATATATTTTTTCAAACAGAGGTGCCAGCCCCGACCATCCCGTATTACTGAATTCACCGACTCCAAGCGAGATCATGATCAATCCTGCTCCTGCAGCAGTGAGCCAGAAACTTATTGAATTAAGAACAGGGAAGGCCACATCGCGAGCACCAATCTGGTGAGGGATGACAAGGTTCATAAGTCCTACCACAAAGGGCATAGCCGCAAAAATGATCATGATGGTACCATGAGATCCAAATATCATGTCATAATGATGAGGCGAAAGGTATCCTTCACTCGCGCCAGCAGCCAATGCCTGTTGTGAACGCATCATTATTGCATCTGCAAAGCCACGAAGCAACATAATAAATCCCAGAACGATGTACATTACACCGATACGCTTATGATCGACACTTGTAAGCCATTCATGCCAGAGATAAGACCACTTCTTGAAATAGGTTATAAGACCCAGAACAATAAGGCCAGCTAAAGTGGCACTAACCACAGCCCCCATTATGATAGGATCATCAAATGGGAGATCCGATAAGGTCAACTTTCCAAACATATTATTTCTCCTCCATTGTTTTAGTTTGTACATGTCCCGAATCGGACTTCATCATCACCTGATCATCATCTTCATTCATGCGGGTAGAATCCTGCATTCTGTGCCCATGGTGCATATCATCCATATCACCTGTCATCCCCATTTTCTGATCGGTACCACCCATCCAGCCCATAAACTGCATCATAATATGGTTAAAAAGACCGGGAGCTACTGACGAATAAAGTGTTACAGGATAATTTATATTGGGTTCGCTGAACTCCTGAAACGTGGCCAGGTTCATAACTTTTGGTGACCTGTCGGCCTCATCAACCCATTCCTTGAATTTTTCCTGAGATGTGACCACCGCATCGAAATGCATGGTCACATATCCGTTTCCACTAAACTCCATATTCTGACCGAGGTAAGTTCCTTCATGTTCAGCAAGCAGATTAAGCCTCGTTCTCATACCCGCCATCACATAGATCTGGCTTCCCAGCTGTGGAATAAAAAATGAAGTCATCACCGATGCCGAGGTCAGTTTGAAGCTTAGAGGCGTATTTACCGGTAACACCAGGTGATTTACCACGGCAATGTTATAATCGGGATAGATGAATAACCAGTTCCAGTCAGTAGATACTACTTCAATATTTACAGGCTTCACTTCTGATTTCAGAGGTTTATAGGGATCCAGCTCATGTGTCTTAACCCATGTCAGCCAGGAAAGTGATGTCACAATGGCAAGAGGCACCAGCCAGATAATCCATTCAAGTTTGTAGGAATGAGCCCACTCCGGCCTGTAAGTCGCCTTCTTGTTTGAAGCACGGTAATGCACTGTAAACCAGATGACCAAAACAAAAACGGGAAGGACCACTATCAACATAAGTATAAAGGCTATCTTTATCAGTAAAGCCTCCTCTGAACCTATCGGGCCCTTGGGATCCAGGATAACCAGCTTGCTGCAGCTGCTAAGAAAGACCATTGCCAATAACAGCACAGATCCGGTTAAAAATTTGCTGCGATTTTTTACCATATTGTATTCCCTTAGTTAGGTTAGTATGATATTTCTAAGAACCAGGTTTCGTTTGTTAAAGTTAATTAAAAAAAGGAAATATTATGTAACTTTAGTAGCAATTGGCAGGGCATCAAAAAAAATACAAAATAACCTGCGTTAAGATTAAATAGTAAATAGTAAAAATTGCTACAGACATGAAAAGAAAAACAATGCTCTTACTCTTTCCTTTTCTGATCATCCCATTTACAGGGAAAGCGGATGTATGGTCCAAACCCTCTGTAAAGGAATACTACTCACAGAACAGGAACTACAAGCTTGTTGTCTATCCGACAATTACACCGGAAAAATATGCTGAATGGAACAATTACAGGAATCTGGACACTCAATTAAGTAAATCGGAACAGAAGAAAAAAGAACGCTTCTTAAGCAGCCTGACAGCCAGTGACACGGTCTTGATACCCTGTACAGGAATACTCTACCACGTGTCCGGGAATGATACGGTAAGGATATGGGAAAGGAAGCTCCTGAATTCAGTGTGCCCGGTAACAGCCAATGTCTCCAACAACGGATCCTCAGTCGTCACCTTCGACAATTGGTATTCCAACGGGTACGGGGTGAATGTAATGGTTGTTTATAATGAAAAAGGGGATGCCAAAAGAACATATAAGCTAGAAGAAATAACTCCTTATCCACTGAATGATTACTTCACCTCCCTGTCATCTATATGGTGGAATGCCGGAACAAGGTTCATTGATAATGACAGGATCGAAATAGGATTCCAGAACGAAAAACATGCTGTTATTAAGAGAATCTATAATACAAAAACTTACATGTTTGAAGTCCGGTAATGATAAAATCAAGAATTAGGATATTTTGAAATCCAACAATTATAAATGGTGTCCAAAAGGCATTTTAACTGCAAAGCCCGCCCGACTTAACTTCGTTCGGGCGGGCTCCGTGGCTAGTGCTTTTTTTGCAATTGGACTCCTTTTAATTCATAGTACCTGAGACAGTTCCCTTAATATAGTAAGGCCTATTATTTGCCTCCCAGTACTTCGTTTACCTTATTATAAAGTGCTTCACCCCTGAGGTTCTTTGCTATTATGATACCCTTGTCATTAAGTAGAAAATTAGCAGGAATAGCACTAACTGCATAGAGCTTTGCGGCGGCATTATTCCAGAACTTCAGGTCCGAAACCTGTGTCCAGGTAAGCTTATCATGATCTATAGCGCTAATCCAGTCCTCTTTGTTTCTGTCGAGTGATACACCGAATATGTCAAATCCCTTTTTATGGAACTGATTATAAACTTTAACAACGTTCGGGTTTTCCTGTCGACAGGGAGTACACCATGCTGCCCAGAAATCGATCAGCAGAAGTTTTGATCCTACCTTTGAGTAGAGTGAAACAGGGTTCCCGTTGACATCATTCATAGTAAAATCAGGGGCTTTCTGACCAACGGCAACTGTCTTCATGATTTCAACCCTCTTCTTGAGGTCCTTTATTATTGGCAGTTTAGTCAGTGTGGTATCAAGTCCGTTTATCATTGAATCGATTTCGGGAGCATCCATCTCGTAGCTAAGGCTTACAACCAGGGAAGGTGTGACATATGAAGACGGGTGATTCTTGATAAATTCCTTCTGGAGCTTAGTCATCTCGGTCTGGATTGAATCAATCTTATTCTCAAAGTAATTCGCTTTGGCTTCGTCTCCGCTGTTATGAGCAGCCTGGTATCCGATATAGTCATTTGAATATTCCTGTGTGAGAGGTTTGTTTGCATCAATAAATGACATATACTGATCCTCTGTTTTTGAACCGGTAAAAGTTGCTTTATACAAAGAATCGAGAGAACCCGTTATGGTAATATCTGAATTCTCGAGGTAAAAAGATGTTCTCTTTCTTGAATTTCCTGCAACAAGCTGAACCATCTGGGGATAGTCAATTGATCCGCCTTTCATGGTAAAATGATCTTTATTTGAGACAGCCGAATCGATGGTAATTATCTTCCCTGCTTCTCTTTTCTGCAAGTAGAAAGTGACAGAATCAGAACCTTTGATATTTCCATTTATTACATAATGTGGTTCGGAAGAACATGCAGCAAGAAGAAGTGTAAAAGTGACAATGTAACTTAGCTTTTTCATTTCCAATGTTTTTGATTTTGTATCTGTTATATAAGAATTTATTTGTGCAAAGATACAAAATAATGAAGATCATGTTTCCCTTTTAAAGTATTTGTCAAGCAACATGGCAGCTGCTTTATACGAAGTGATCTTACCCTCAGCCAGTTGCTCCTCTATTTCGGGCCTGTAATGTCTGACGTCATAATTATCATAAAATGAATTATGAAGTTGCTCCACTATAGTGCTGTGCATTCTTGCAACAGACTGTTGTTTCCTAAGTTCTTCAAAGTAACCCGATTGCCTGGCAAAGTCAAAGTATTCAAGTATGGCGTTCCATAATTCTGTTATCCCTGTCTTCTCGCATGCCGAACATGTAAGTACCTTTGGTTTCCAGCCGGAAGGTCTTCCGGGTAACAGGTGCAGTGCATTCTGGTATGACAACCGTGCAAGTTCTGCAACTGTTTTATTGTCTCCATCAGCCTTGGTTATGGTTATGAGGTCTGCCATTTCCATAATTCCCCGTTTAATTCCCTGCAACTCATCACCTGCCCCTGCAAGCATAAGCAGGAGAAAGAAATCGACCATAGATGCCACTTCTGTTTCAGATTGTCCCACCCCCACTGTTTCCACCATTATTGTATCAAAACCGGCAGCTTCACATAGTATTATTGTCTCTCTTGATTTCCTTGCAACCCCTCCCAGGGTTCCTGAAGTTGGAGAAGGCCTGATAAAAGCATAAGGATGGATACTGAGTCTCTCCATCCTGGTCTTGTCGCCAAGGATGCTTCCTTTCGTTTGCTCACTGCTTGGATCTATTGTCAGAACAGCGAGCCTGTGACCCTGACCTGTAATATATAGTCCAAGTGTTTCAATGAAAGTGCTTTTGCCGGCTCCGGGAACACCTGTAATACCAATCCTGACAGACTTTGAACTGTAAGGCAGACATTTCTCTATTATCTCCTGGGCCATGGAATAATGTTCTGCCAGGGAACTTTCGACAAGCGTTATTGCCTGGCTCAGGATTGTCCTGTTACCGCTAAGTATTCCCTCAACATATTCATCAACCGTGTATTTCTTGCGGCCTTTCCTGTTAAGCCCTGACAACACATCAGGATTGATACTGGGGGGTTGAGTAACGCCCTCATTAACATTCAGTGCACTTTTAGATCCTTTTGGCCTGTTCATAATACCGCCAATTTACCACAAAAAAAATCAAAGAGGCTGTATCAGGAGAATAATTACCTTGGATGCCTGATTACAGCCTCTTTGGAACAATTAAAATAAAATATCCTAACTTATTTTGCTGCTGAAGGCTGCTCAACGTCAGCCGTAAGCATCAGCACCACTTCTGAATTCTTCGGATCGTTTGTATAAACATAGATTGCCTTTGTGACCTTGCCTGAATAGCTGCCCGAATTGAAGACAGCCTTAATGGCACTCGATTCACCGGGCTTTATCCCGACTCCCTGCTGGCCCTGTTGAACTGCAGTACATCCGCATGAAGCCCTGACATACCTGATCATAAGGTCTCTTTTACCGGCATTGGTAAATTTGTATTCAACATCATTCTGTGTATTTCCCTTTATCTTACCAAGATCAACGGTATTGGTCGCTAGCTTAAAGACAGGTGCCTTTTCAAGATCTTCCTTGGAAAGTGAAGAGAAGTCCTCAACCAGGTTAGCCGATACATAATAGTAAACATTCTGAAGAGGTACGTCGTTCAGTTTGATCCTGATCATGTTACTTACATTACCCCAACTGGAATTTTTGGTAGCATCATAGGTGCCTTCGATAAGGCCTGTCCCTCCGGGCTTCAGCGTTTCGGGACTGCATTTAAGGCTGAGATATGCAGGCACTCCTTCAAAATCAACCTTCACAGGTTCCTTTGACGGATTTATCACCTTCATAACCCTTATCTTCTTTTCTGTCTTCTTTATTGTCGTGAACGCAAGATGATTACTCTCAAACCTGATCTGGCCGACAGGGAATGTATACAGCTCCTCCATGGTCTTCTCATGAGGAATTACTTCTCCCTTGATTACCAGTACAGTAACCTGAGGTGTTGTATTGGAATAAACTGAAAGAGTTTTATTGAACTTACCGGGCCTGTTTCTTGGATCATAGATTGCAGTTATTTTACCTTTGCCCCCGGGGGGAATTGGTTGTTTTGTCCATTCAGGAGTTGTGCAGCCACATGATGCCACTATATTCTGTATCACCAGAGGAGTGCTGCCGGTGTTTGTAACAGTAAAATCATAAGTCTGTCTTCCTGCCTCTTCCTTGAAAGTCCCGAAGTCATGCTGAGTATCAGATAACTTCATTGTAGTCTGCGCAACCTGGGCTTTTAAAGCCACACCGATCACCAGGAGAGAAACAAATAAAAGTACCTTTTTCATCATAATATAATTTTAAAATTCAAAATATGACGGAACCCGGTTGCCCTGCATAACAAATGCAGTATTACAGTACATACCAGGTTTCTTTATTTCCATAGAAAAACTGCAAGGTTAAAAAAACTAAAAAAGCATACAATTTTAATCACGGTTATTTTGTTCTTTACAATAACAACATATTCCGGAATTTGGTTGCATCACATGATTCAAAAATCAGACCGAACAATAAAACTTTTAAAACATGTAAAAGTAATAAAGTTTATATTTTTAATACAGTTTAAGACATAATATCATTAGTTTTGTCGTTTAACCCATATATTTCTGGAATATAATTTGTTATTTTTAGACCTGATAATACCTTTTTGGAACCTCGGATATAATGAACATTAAGAAACTGACTATAACCGCTTTAGCCTCCCTGCTCTTTCTCAGTGCTAATGCTCAGTTTTATAACGGGCTCCAGATGACTTTTGGAAAAAACCGTGTCCAGTATTATGATTATTTCTGGTCATTTTACCGGTTTGATGATTTCGATTGTTATTTCAATGAGTACGGTGCTGATCTTGCCCAGTTCACAGCAAACTATGCGAAGAAGAAGCTTGCAGAGATTGAGGATTATTTTGATTACACTCTTGAGAAAAGGCTTATTTTCATCATTTATAATAAAAATGCTGAATACAAACAGTCAAACATCGGCCTGGTAACCTTTGATGATGATACTTACAATACGGGGGGGTTCAACAGGATCATAAAAAACAAGGTATCCCTTTATTATGAGGGTGATCATGTTGCCTACGAGCACCAGATAGCGGCATCCATAGCCGAAGTCATTGTAAATGAGATGCTCTATAATGCCGACATGAAGGACAGGGTATCCAGTTCATCCGTAATATATATGCCTGACTGGTATATAAAGGGTCTTATACGTTATGTTGGCTATGGCTGGTCGATGGAAGCTGAAAACAGGGTTAAGGATGGCCTGCGTTCAGGAAAATTCAAAAACATAAATCACCTGGAATATAATGATGCCATTGATGCAGGACAGTCATTCTGGAGGTTTATAGGTAAGAAATATGGCGACGCCATAATACCTAACATCATCTATCTCACGAAGATATATAAGAATGTCAATGACGGGTTTCTGTATGTAATGGGTAAAAAACTGAAGGAACTTCTTAAAGAGTGGAAACAGTTTTATACTGAGGAGTATTCAGCCGATCAGGACAGGCCGGCCGATGACAACAGTGTTATAAAGAAATCGAAGAAAGACCAGATCGTACAGCAGGTCAGGGTTAGCCCTGATGGAAAGTACATTGCCTATGTGACCAACGACTGGGGAAGAAAAAGAATATGGCTGTACGATCAGACTACTGGCAAACAAAAGATCATTTTCAGGAAAGAGCCGAAGTTTGAGCAGGTAACAGATAACACTTATCCTGTCATTGCTTGGCATCCCGGCGGAAAGATACTTACTTTCATCAATGATGAAAAAGCTGCACTGGTGATATACTTCTACAGGGTTAATGACAGAACCAGGGAGAAAAGAAACCTGCTGTATTTTGACAAAGTGCTCGACTTTTCCTATTCACCTGAGGGATCGCGCCTGGTCTTCTCCGCCGTAAAAGATGGTATAACAGATATATTTATTCACACAATAGCATCGGGTACCAATGAACAGATCACCCGGGATGTTGCTGACGATCTTAATCCTTCTTTTCTTAAAAATGCAAAGAATGAAATAATCTTCTCGTCCAACAGGGTATCCGATACCCTGACAAATACAGCGGATCCCTTTGCAAGGCTGTCCCTGACCTTCGAGCTGTACACCTATGATCTTGACAAAAGAGGTAATGTACTCACGAAGCTGTCTGAAGGTGATTATGCAGACCGGTTTGAGGCAAATGGAATTACCAGAAACAAGCTTGTATACATTGGCGACCAGAATGGTATAATGAACAGGTTCACAGCAAGGTTTGACAGTACCATCAGCTTTGTTGACACAACAACCCATTACAGGCATTTTATCAAATCTTTGCCTGTAACCAATTACGACAGGAATATCCTGGATCAATCGGTCGCGGACAACGCCGATCTCTTCAGTGAAATTATATTCAGGAACCGTAAATATGAGCTCAGGAAAGGCTCCATGAATAATTCCAGGCCTGTTGCTTCATCCGATTTTGTCAATACCAGGTACAGGAATGATAGGAACAGGTTCATTCATAAGGCTGACAGTATAGAACAGTTGAGACAGTGGCTCATCAGGGAGGACAAAAGAAGAAGGGACACATTGACAAAACCATTATACGAGTATTATGTAAAGAATGAACCTATTGATATTACCCATTATATCTTTGAAAAAGAAAAGCAGAATTACTATGACCAGCTGTGGCGCAAGAAATATATGGATATCGACCTGGATACCGGAAGGCTCAAGTTACCGCTGATAAGAATATACGAGACATCATTCTATAATAATTACATAGCCGCACAGATCGACTTCAGCTTCCTTAACAACTCATACCAGGTTTACAGCGGAGGAGCGCCCTATTTCAACCCGGGGATCAACGTACTGACACGTATCGGAGCAATAGACCTGTTTGAAAACTACAGGATAACCGGCGGCTTCAGGTTCTCAGGAAACTTCGACAGTAATGAATACCTTCTCAGCGTAGAAAATCTGAAAGGAAAATTTGACAAGCAGTTAGTTTATCACAGGGAGTCATTCTTCAGCTCCAATGACTCCGGCGCACTTTTCAAGATACATACCCAGACCGTCCTGTTGTCATATGCAAAACCTATCACCCCTGTTCTGGCTCTTAAGGGGACAATATCGTACCGTAATGACCAGTATGTGCTGTTGGCTACCGATATGGCTTCACTTAATGTAAAGAACCAGACCAGGAACTGGGGCAGTCTTAAAGGTGAGATTATCTACGATAATACCCGAAAAAGAAGCATAAACATCTATTATGGTACAAGATTCAAGATATTCGGGGAATACTACAGGGAGATAAAAAAGAAGAAGTCGGATATGATAGTGCTCGGGATTGATTACCGGAAATATATCAAGATAAGCCGTGAGTTGATCTGGGCTAACAGGTTCGCGGCAAGCACCTCGTTCGGTCCCACCAAGCTTATCTATTACCTTGGTGGAGTTGATAACTGGATGGGATACCTGTTCAACAAATACCCCATGTTTGATAATTCAATACCTGTCACCCCAAATGTTAACTACGGATTCCAGGCTCTGGCAACCAATATGAGAGGCTTCTCACAGAATATAAGGAACGGCAATAGCTTTGCTCTTATAAACAGTGAGATACGCTGGCCTTTCTTACGCTATTTCGCCGGTCATCCATTAAAATCAAATTTTCTTAACAGTCTTCAGGTGGTGGGTTTCGGCGATATAGGCACGGCATGGTCGGGAAAATCTCCATGGTCGGGGCAAAACGGGTACGACACCCAGACTATCGTCAACGGACCTGTGACAGTTACTCTCGACTCAAACAGGAATCCTATTGTTGAAGGATTCGGAGCAGGAGCAAGAGCACAGATTTTTGGTTATTTCGTAAGGGCAGACTGGGCATGGGGCATTGAAAACAACTATATACTGCCCAGGATGTTTTACCTGTCATTCAGTCTCGATTTTTAATTGATCATCTTATAGAATCTCTTTTGAAGTGAAAAAATATATCCTTGAAAGATCATCCGGACTGAAAGATGAAGTCATTAAGCTGCGCCGGCATTTTCACCGGCACCCTGAACTGTCGTATCAGGAGACCGATACCGCTGCCTTTATCTGCGAATGGCTGAAGACCAATAATATAGAGTATCGCAAGGGTATAGCCGGTACAGGGGTGATTGCCACCATAAAAGGCAATAAACAGGGAGGGAAAACAATTGCACTCAGAGCCGAGATGGATGCACTTCCCATTACCGAGAAAAACAATTTGTCATATGCAAGCGTCAATAATGGCCGGATGCATGCCTGCGGCCATGATGCACACATGGCTATGGTGATGGGAACAGCCCTGATCCTTAACGGGATCCGTGACAGGTTCGGGGGGACAGTTCTGCTGGTTTTCCAGCCTGGAGAAGAGAAATCACCCGGAGGTGCAAAACTGGTTATAGAATCAGGTGCCCTCAATGATCCGGCTCCCGATATGATAATTGCTCAGCATGTACTGCCTGAGCTGGAAACAGGCAGAGTCGGATACAGGGCAGGCCGGTACATGGCATCATGCGATGAGATCTATATTACTGTTACAGGGAAAGGAGGGCATGCAGCACTGCCTGCCCTGACCACAGATCAGATATATATAGCTTCTTCTCTCGTTGTAAGGCTAAGGGAGAAAATGAAAGAAGCCATAGAGAAGAAGAATATACCAACAGTGCTTGGCATAGGCAGAATTTCAGGAGAAGGAGCTACAAACGTTATACCTGATAATGTTTATATCTCCGGTACTTTCAGAACATTTGATGAAAAATGGAGAGATGAGGGACTGAACCTGGTTAGATCCATTGCAGCCACTGCAGCATCTGATTTTAGTGTAAATATCGATGTTAATATCGAGGAGGGATACCCTGTTCTCATTAACGATGAGGATCTTACCGGAAAAGCTGTGAACCTGAGTGAAGAGCTGCTTGGTGAAGAGAAGATCGAAAGGTATGATACAAGGATGAGCTCCGACGATTTCGCATTTTATTCCGCTATTGCTCCATCACTGTATTACAGGCTTGGGATCAGGAAAAAAGATTCACCGATGAAAAAGCTCCATACGGCAGAATTTGATATAGATGAAGATGGACTCGAAACCGGAGTTTCAAATCTTTCCTGGCTGGTTTACAGGTTCTTAACATAATAAGATCAGATGATTTTTCCTTTAGAACTATATTTTTTTTGTATATTTTTTATTTATTAAAAAATTAAGGTAATTTTGCCGTCTCAATGTAATTAACAACTTAAAAATTATAGAAATGGCTTACGTAATTAATGATGATTGCACAGCATGCGGAACATGCATAGATGAATGTCCGGTTGAAGCTATATCAGAAGGCGATATATATAAAATTGATCCTGATGTTTGCACTGA